>SCSN01000012.1 GCA_004322205.1 Patescibacteria group bacterium | reverse complement strand
GTGGACCCTACCGGATTCGAACCGGTGACCTCCACATTGCAAATGTGGCGCTCTACCAACTAAGCTAAGGGCCCATCTAATAATAAGCTGTCAGCATTTAGCTTTCAGCTTTAGAGCAGAAGAAACTATAACACACTTAGTGAGGCGCTTCACCTGCCGAGAAATTTATGTAAAATGATGCACATCGGGCCTATGGTATAGTAGCAACACGCGTCCATGGCATGGACGAGTCGCGAGTGCGATTCTCGCTAGGTCCACCAAAGTGAATTTACAGAAAAATTGTCGCGGACGCTCCGCGTTCTCTCTCGCGTTTCAGCCAAGAACGAAAAGGGTTTTTGGAAATCCACCGAGAGCGTTCCCGAAGCAAGGCGGCGGTTCGAGCCGATGGCCACAAGAAAATCTCTCATCTTTGGGAGATTTTCTTGTTTGACGAGATTTTGGGCTTGGTTGGCTTCCATAATCCAGTTCCGCATGAGTTCGAGCCAATAATTGCCTTTTCGCTCAAAATTGGATAGTTGATCCTCAAATGTCTTTTTCTCGGACATGAGAGTATTCTTTTTCTCTTGGTATTCGGCCAGTTCAAATGAACCGGCAAGGTAGCCGTCCGTCAGACGGTCAATCTTTAGTTTCAACTCGGCTATCTTGCCTCGCAGATTTTGAGCGAAAAGGTCTGATGAGTGGCGGGCTTCGCCCGTCTCTCTATCCAACTTCTCTAAATACCTCTTTCGCCACTCATCAGGCAAAGAAACTTTTTGAACATTCTCAACAACTTGTTTAGTTAGCTCCTCCTCTCGCAAAAAGCGGTTTTGTGAACAGACAACAGCCTTACTTTTGAATGTGCAGTGGTAGTAATGATAGATACGCCCCGACTTCTTGATTTTGCGTTCGGCGGTAATCGCGTAGCCGCACTCCCCGCAAGTCGCAAGACCGAGATACTGAAAATTCTTTGGTCCTCGCTTTTTGCGGGGCTTTCCATTTTGAACAAGTGCCGCCTGTATTTCATCAAAAAGTTTCTTTGAAATCATTGGCTTATGAGAACCCTGATGAACCTCGCCGCGATATTTGAAATCGCCATAGTAGAAAGGATTAGTAAGAACATGTTTGATAGAGGAGAGATGTAAGGGCTTCCCGTCTTTGCCAACAAGCCCAAGAGAAAACATTTTTCTCTGTATGGCTGTGAGCGTGTATTGCCCGGAGGCAAAAGCGACTAAACATTCTTTAATTTTTCCGAAAGTTCTCTTGTCCGGCTCAATCGTGCGGAGCCGCGGCTCATTAAAATATCCGAGCGGGGCTTTTGCCGATAACTCGCCACGCCTGATTTTTTGGCGTATGCCTCGTAAAATGTTTTCTCTTAAATTGTCGGTGTAATACTTGGCCTGACTGAAGGCAACCGAAAGCATAAACTTGCCCTGTGGCGTAGGCTCAAACCAGTGGGTAGGGAATTTTAGCGACTGGATTTTACCAGTATCTACGAGGTAAATAACCCTGCCGCCGTCTATGGAGTTACGGGCTAATCTGTCGGGATTCCACGCTAAAATGCCCTGTGCCGTGCCTTTCTCTATCTCCTCGAGCATTTGAGTAAATACGGGTCTGCCTGGGTCTTTAGCTGTGCGGCTCTCGGTATATTCTTTTACCACAAACAAGCCCTGATTTTTGGCAAAATCACGAAGCTCGGTTAGCTGGGCCTCAATCGAGATAATCTGCCGTTCTTCCTCCTCTGACGATTTACGACAATAGATGAAGTATTTAATCATAATGCTTTACACCGACAATTTTATAAATCTTTTTTCAAAGCCATATACCAAAGGAAAATCAGTATGGGTGGGTTAAAATAAAAATGTTGCTGTAGCTGCGGGTGCAGTTGAACACCATCAACCCATGATTGAAATAGCATAAGGAAATCGAACACAACTATTATAGAAAACAAGATTGCCAGAACGGCATAAACCCATTTAATACGCATATGTATTTTTAATTTTAGCCCATCGGCTCTTGCGTGATAACGCAAAACAAATTTTATTTATAGAACCGCCGCCTTGCTTCGGGAACGCTCTCGGTGGATTTCCAAAAACCCTTTTCGTTCTTGGCTGAAACGCGAGAGAGGACGCGAAGCGTCCGCGACAATTTTTCTGTAAATTCACTTTGGCGGTGTTTGTATGATACTGTTCGGACTCATTTTGAGCAAAATCCCGACTGATTTACCTAGTCATTCACCCCGTCATTCGCCCTACCTCGGAATGACTACCCTGCGTTCCTGAAACTGCCCA
>SCSN01000011.1 GCA_004322205.1 Patescibacteria group bacterium | reverse complement strand
GGCGGACAAGTCGGGCGCGGCGGAATTCCCCCTCGCCTCGCTGAAGCTCCGGCGAAGCGGGCCCCACACCCCCCTCCGCCGCGCCCTCGCGGGAGAAGCGGAAATTTGCGGCGACAGGATTCTCGCCCTTGCCCCACCCTCCCAGTGCGCGGGCGAGGTTTGGGAACTCCCTTGTATTAAAATTTAACATATGATACGCTCTTTACAAAGGGACGACACTTGTGTAAGGATAACACATATATTACAATAGCGTAAAATCTATGGATAAACAAGACCAAAAAAACGAACATCCGCGAGACCGCTTTAAGCGGCTTGCAACTCTCCGGACAAACGCCGTTTTGAAGCGGTTAAAAGTTTTGAGCAACTGCGCGAATCGCCAAATCTATGAGTATGACGAGCAAGATGTGGACAAGATTTTTTCCGAAGTCGAGCGGAAAGTAAAAGAGGCTAAGGCAAAATTCCACTTCCCAAAGAAAAAGGACTTCAAACTATAATTCTATGAAAAAGGATCATAACCCGGTTGTTCATCTTTTAGAAATACGGAAGCCGGAAGATATTATCGCTTTCGTTGAAGAGATAATGGCGAGCGGCGGTAAATATCGTTTTGAGCCGGTCGGTGGCCGCAGGTCAAATTCAAATGACATCGAACTTGCCAATGAGCCCGTAGCTCCACTCGTCGAAAGAATAACGAATGGCATAGATGCAATTCTTGAAAGAACAGAAGCCGAAAAAAGAAGTAGCGGACAGCTTCCAGATTCTCCTAGAAAGGCCACGGAGCAATGGCTCGGCGTGAAAAGAGGTCATCTTGATGCACTAAATCAAGAACAGATAAGGCAATTTGCCGATAACGTTGAAATTTCTTTTTGGGATTCCGGTCGCGATAAGCACCCCTCGGTTATTATCCATGACAATGGTATTGGACAACATCCTTTTGACCTGCCATCAACAATTTTGAGTCTCGGTGAAAGTAATAAAATCGGCAAACACTATCTTTGCGGCGCGTATGGTCACGGAGGCTCGTCCACTTTTGCGTGGTGCGATTATACAATTATCATCTCGCGTCGCCGACCTGGGCATAACGATGGTAAGCCAGATTTAATCGGTTGGACGATAGTCCGCAAAAATCCGGACTACGAAGATGCCAAGACGACGATTTATGAATATTTAGTTACGGAAGATAAAAAAGTTCCGACGATTCAACCGGTAGTTTTGGAAAAAGGCGGGTTTGAATTCGGAACTTACATTGCCCATATAGGATATGAGCTTGATCGCTACTCTGGTCCGGCGAGCATTGTTTCTTACCGTTTATTTCAGAATCGCCTTTTTGACCCCGTTCTCCCTTATTGGTTGGTAGATAACCGACAAGAACCTAGATTCCGGCGAGCTCTCGCAGGAAACCTGCGGCGGCTCCATAAACTTGAAGAGGAAGATTCTAACGCCAAATCCCAGGTTGAGTATCAGAACGAGTATGAGGAAAATCTTGGGGATGACGGGAAAATGCTAGTTAGGTATTGGGTTCTCAAAGTGAAGCCACGAGGCGAAAGTGGTGACGAGAAATTCTATCTCGATAGCTACCTTGAAGCACCAAAATCTCCTCGTAACGTCGCTATTACTTTGAACGGCCAGCGGCAGGAATTTCTTGATAAACGATTTATTAAGGACGCGACTAGACTTTCCTTTTTGGCCGACTATCTCCTTGTGCAGGTTGAGTGCGAAGGTCTTTCTCTCCGCCGCAAGAAAGATATTTTTACTGCTACAAGACAAAGGATTCGCGAGGGAGCGGGTCGTCTTGATTTGATTAAGCGTGTGGTTGCAGACGCTCTTAAAAATGACGAGAAACTGAAAAAGCTAGAAGAAGAACGTGCGGAGGCAACGCTTTCGAAAATGGACGAAAAAAGCGAGAAAGAGGTTCGGGGTCTTCTTGATCGGCTAATCACTGCTCCCCAAGCAAGTCTCCGAGGCGGCGCAGAAGCACTATCAACTGAAGGATCGGGTCAAGTTACCGAATTTCAACCCAAAGATCCGCCGACTTATTTGGAAATTGTAAACGGGGAAGACACTATTGAGTTTTTGCCCGGGGAAGCACAAAAAATAACTTTGGAGATGGACGGGCCCGATGACATTTTTGAGCGAAGAACTAATCGTGCTTCATTAACTGTTGATCTTTCGAGTATTCCGAAAGCAAAAATTACTCGCGGGCCGGCAAAGTCAGGAAAGATCAGTGTTCAGATTACCATTCCGAAAGATACGCCAGTGGATACTACTGGCATTATTCGGTGTTCATTGGATATGGATAATTTGCCCTCGCCACTGAAAGCTGAAGAAAAAAATTTCATAGTCGTTCCTCCTCCCCCTCCGTTCACTGCGACAGAACCACCAACTCGTTTAAGTATTGCTGGTAAAAAAGAATCTCCTGTACACCTTCGCAGAGGACGAAAAACTAGTATTAGTATTTACACTGATGCTGCTGATGACATCCTAACTAGGACAAATAATCCGGCAATCTTTGAATCAGAGTGCTCTGTCCCCGGTGCAAATGTAGTGGGACGGCGCGGGCCTAGCGAGGGGCGGATGCAGATACGTATCTTTACCCCCGAAACTACTAGCGATGGCACGGTTGGCGTATTAACAATAAAACTGCGTCTCGCGGACGGTAAAGTTCTTGAGGATAAAAGAGACTGCGTTGTTATTCCGCCGTCGGAAAAGCGACCACCGAAACCAAGAGGAGGCGGCACACGACAACGACCAGAGCCAAACTACGAAATCATTCAAGTCAAAAAAGATGACGACAATTGGATTCGTTTCGGGTGGGATGAAAGTTATGTTGGGAAATATGAGGCAAGCGACAAATTATATCTCTACGTGAGTCGCAATCACACAAGGTTGACTGAAGAGTTGGAGCGGAGAAGAAGTGCTGGCGAACGTCCCGAGCAGATAGAAAGAGCTTGGCGGCGATATTTTGCTCACGTAGCTTACCATCTCTACTTGCACCACAAACACGAGCAATCCTCAAAACCTACTGATGGTGAACAAGCACAGACTTTCTCCTCGGTGAGCGGACAACAACCCGAAGAATTGCTCAAAACCGAGATGGAACGAGTAAGTCAAACGGTATTATTGTTACTGCGTTCTGTTGCTGACCTTACCGCGAGCGAGGATTAGACAAGTAACTTTGAAATTACTTTCTGTGCAGAAAATGGATAGCGAGGGTGCGGCAATTTATCCTTGTACAGCAGTAAAATTCGGTCAGTTTTTGTTGCGTTGCCTTGAGTTTTACCCCAAATGCGAGTAACTTTATTTTCTTCTGGTAACGAATCTTCAATAAGCGTAAGAAAATTCAATTTCGTTTTTTGTTTGAGATGGTTCCACACCCCTTCTGACAGATTATAGGATTTTCGTTGCGCGTTTTTATTTTGCTCCTCAACATCACCTATCACTAGCGCACAAACGCCATCAGGCCGAAGCACACGCTCACATTGATTCAATACGTCCCCTAAAAAATTTTCATAGCTATTGATGCCGTGTTTGTCATCCAGAAGTAATTTTTTATTTGTTTTCTCGATTGATTCTCCCAAAAGCCATAAGCGTATCCAATTATAGGTGCCGTAATTCACCACCTTGAGGTAGGGGGGCGAAGTAATAATAAGTTTTACGTTGGAAGTCTTGAACTCTGGATTTTGTAGCGAAGAAAAGTTGCGGGCATTGGCGCGATAAGCGTAACCCCTTGTTGATGGCATACCATTCTTGAACAGACGCTGCACTTTTGCGGTTAATTTTTCAAAAACGTCCAGCGGCAATTTATGAAGATGGTTTTTCCTAACATAACGGCGAATATAGTTTGGTGCCATACTGAAAGTATTTGGCATACTGATACTCAAATATGACGAATCATTCATCGCGTCATTGTAGCCGCCGTGGAGTATACCAGCCAGAGACGCCAACAGGAATCTATCAACTCTTTTTCGATGCGAGAGCTCGTTGCGCAGATAAACTATTCGAGGGAGCGTTAATCTGCCGTCAAAAAGCATCTTGATGTCGTCTGGAACGCCATCAATGTTTGGCCGTTTGTAGCTTGCGCGCAGTTCGTTAATTCTTTTTATAACCGAATCAAATCTTGGGGGGTCAACTTTTGCTGCCGTAAGAATGTGAGCGAGCGGACTTAAATCTATTCCTATGCCAATGCGCCCTGACACACATGCTTCGAGCGGAGCTGTTCCTCTTCCTGAAAACGGATCCAAAACAACATCGCCTGGTTCAGTAAATTGTTCTATGAAGTATCGAGGTATCCCCGGTGGAAACATTGCCAGGTATGAACACATTGGATGAAAAGAATGCCCCCAACGTTTCGGGAGGTGTTTCCAGACATTATCATCCCAGCGTAATCTAGTTTGTTCTTGGATTGTTGAAGTGAGAGCTTCCATACGTTATTATCATTATACCGCTTTGTGAACTTTAGGGCAAAGAAGGTTCATATCCTGTCGCCGCAAATTTCCGCTTCTCCCGCGAGGGCGCGGCGGAGGGGGGTGTGGGGCCCGCTTCGCCGGAGCTTCAGCGAGGCGAGGGGGAATTCCGCCGCGCCCGACTTGTCCGCC
>SCSN01000010.1 GCA_004322205.1 Patescibacteria group bacterium | reverse complement strand
CCCTTTCCTGCCCGCCCCGCCCGAGCGTTGGGTGGTGGGCGGGAATGCCGCGCCGCAGGCGCGGCATTAGTCAGTCGCTTCGCTCAAAATAGGTTCGCGCGTGGTTTAGAATTGAGGACAAGATTAGACGTTCCGATTCTGACAGAGAGGTTGCCTCGCCGCTTCGCGGCTCGGCAGGGCCGCTTTGCGCAAGGCGCAAAGCGGCAAAATCCCACGGCGGGCGGAACGAAAAGGAAGCGGAAAATTGAATGTCTAAAATCCTAATGCAAAGCATTATGCTCAAACCAAAATATTTCCTCTACGCTCGAAAGTCTACAGAAGACGACGACCATCAGGTGATGAGTATTGAAGCTCAACTTTTTGAATTGAGGGAATACGCGCGTAGAGAAAATCTAGAAATTCTTGCAGAATTTACCGAGGCGAAAAGCGCAAAGAAACCCGGACGAGAAAAATTTGCCGCTATGATTGCGCAGATTGAAAAAATGGATGGCGTAGGTATTCTCGCATGGCATCCCGATAGATTGGCACGAAACAGTGTTGACGGCGACAAAGTGATTTATCTCGTGGATATCGGTAAGATCGTTTCTTTGCGCTTTCCGCAGTTTTGGTTTGAGCCAACTCCGCAAGGGAAATTCATGTTGCAAGTGGCGTTCGGGCAAAGCAAGTATTTCTCGGATAATCTCGTTGAAAATGTGAAGCGCGGCATCCGCCAAAAACTCCGCCGTGGCGAATGGCTTACTCTCGCGCCATTTGGATATGTGAACAATCCGAAAACTCGGCAGATTGAGCCGCACCCTACTAACTCAAAAATCGTAACGAAAGTATATGAGGAATATGTGAAAGGAACGCACTCATACGAATCTCTGGCGAAGTTTTTGGCGGAACTCGGCGTAGTTACAAAACACGGAACGCCACTTGCGCGATGCGGTATTCATCATCTTCTCACCAATCGCGCGTATCTCGGCTTTGTGAAGCATCACGGTGAATGGTATCCGGGAAATTTTGTTCCAATTCTTTCCGCAACGCTTTTTGAATCCGTGCAGGAAGTATTGCGCCGAAAATCGCGGCCGAGAAAATCAAAGAAACGGCACGATTTCCCATTTACCGGATTGCTTACTTGTGGCGAGTGCGGATGTGCGATTTCGGCGCAATTCGCGCGCGGCCACGGCGGCATATATCGTTACTATCGCTGTACCAAACGCAAAGGAAAGTGCTCGCAATCGTATGTACAGGAAACTGCTCTTGCAGCGCAACTCAAGACACGGATTCAAAGCGTTGCTATGCGCGATTTGTGGATAAAAGAGATGTTGCGGCAGGTTGATGAGTGGGAGAAAGAAGGTGTGCACAAATCGCGCTCGTTTGTCCAAAATCTTGATTCTAAACTGCGGGAGACGCAAGAGAAACTGGACAAACTCGTTTCTGCCTACATTGACGGAGACATACCAAAAGACATTTACCTTGCCAAAAAAGACGAGCTCATGCGCCGGAAAGCGTCTATCACCGGACAAAAAGAAGATTTTGGACGAACGGGAAAGAATTGGAACGAACCCTTGCGGAGTTGGATTTTAGACATACAGAAAGCCGAAAAATTGTCGCAAAGCGACAATTTTCCCGAAATCAAAGGATTTGTCCAAAAAATCGGAACGAACCATCAACTTTTGGACAAATCTGCTTTCTTTTCGTTCCGCCCGCCGTGGGATTTTGCTGCTTTGCGCCTTGCGCAAAGCGGCCCTGCCGAGCCGCGAAGCGGCGAGGCAACCTCTCTGTCAGAATCGGAACGTCTAATCTTGTCCGCCCAGCAGGACTCGAACCTGCAACCAACTGCTTAAGAGGCAGCTGCTCTACCAGTTGAGCTATGGGCGGCTCAATGCAGGATACTTGAATTAGTCCGAACCGCTTTCGCCGCCTGCGGCGGTGAGGAAAACCCCCTGCGAAAAATCCGAAAGGCGGCGGAGCCGCACCACTGACAATTTCAAGTTTTTCTTTGGCGGATTCGGATTTACTGAAATTCTAACGAATTTCAGTCTTGGCGGCAAATTCTTTTATGAAAATTCTTAAATCAAAATTTATAAAAAGTGAGAGCCCCAAGTGGAATGAATTCCACAAGGGGCTCGAATGTTGCGGAGAGTCATGGTCAGTGACTCGTGATGAAGTCGAGGAAAGCGCGGAACTTTTTCTCGGCGTCGTCGGAGATGGCCGCGTCGTCGGTGAGACCCTCCGGTCGTGCACCCCACTCGGCTCCGTTGTCCGCGCAGACCTGCTTACCAATCTCCTGAAACAGAGAAGTTGCCTGTTCGTTGAGCTGTTGGCGCGCCGCCATCACCTCGGGCAACCTTTCGATGTCTTCTGGAGTCAGAGTTGCAGCCTGAAGTTCGAGAAACGAGTTCTTGTTCCTGAATTCGTTCAACTTCGTCCACGCCGCTTTCACGTCACGCAAGGTTGTCATCACTTACCTCCTGAGGTACTGGATTACCACGATTCCCTCGTGGCTGGGATAATCAACTTACTGAGGCCACGCCACAGCAAGTTAATGATTTTCAATGCTAGCATTTTAGACCATAAAAGTCAAGAGGTGGCAAGTGCCGCTTCTTGGGAGTGTTTGAAAAATTTTTCTTTTCTGCTTTTACAAAATATGGTTCGAGCCGGTGTTTTTACAGGTTCTTTGGCAGTTTTTCGGTTCGCGGCGACGCCGCTCATTTTTGCGGGGTGCTTCCTCGCCGCCTGCGGCGGCGAAATGCGTTCGAACTATTTTAAGAATGGAGCACCACGTAGGAAAAGTCAATGCCTCGCGGCGCGAAACGCGCCGCTCGGCTACCAAATCGTACGGAGTTTTTGGGGCAAAAAGAAATTCCCGATTCCGTTAAAAGCAGAAAAGAAAAATTTTTCAAAATCTTAATCCAAACTTATGAAATACATAATATATGCTCGCAAA
Source organism: Patescibacteria group bacterium (assembly GCA_004322205.1). Taxonomy (GTDB): domain Bacteria; phylum Patescibacteriota; class Minisyncoccia; order Phycocordibacterales; family Zambryskibacteraceae; genus SCSN01. Next base: position 10,981 of record SCSN01000010.1, on the reverse strand, counting down.
TCTACTGAAGAAGATGACCGACAAGTATTAAGTATTGAAGCTCAACTTGTTGAGCTAAAAGAATTTGCCGCCAAAGAAAAACTTGAAATTGTCGTCTCGCTGTGCGAGGCAAAAACTGCCAAAGAACCTGGGCGAATGAAATTCGCTGAAATGTTGGCAATGCTGGAGAAAGGCAAAGCCGATGGAATTATCTCATGGCACCCCGATAGATTAGCTCGTAATTCTGTGGACGGCGGAAGGATTATTCACTTTGTAGATCGCGGCTTGATTAAGTCCCTCAAATTTCCCACTTTCTGGTTTGAACCGACACCACAAGGTTTATTTATGCTCAATATCGCTTTCGGTCAGTCAAAATATTTTGTAGATAATTTGCGAGAGAATGTGAAGCGAGGTTTGCGACAAAAAATTAGGAATGGTGTTTGGCCCGGCTGGGCTCCGGTGGGCTATCTTAATAATCCCAACACTCGCGGTATAGACATTGACCCCGAAAAATCTCCTAAAGTAGTGAAAATGTTTGAGCTATATGCCACCGGAAATTATACTCTTCATTCTCTCGCAAATTGGTGTAAGGAAAATGGTTTGCGTGGAAATTTAAATAAGCCACTTGTTATCGCAAACATTCAGAAAAATCTACAAAATATTTTCTATTTGGGCTTGATGAAATGGAAAGGGGAAATTTTTGAGGGACAACACGAGCCGTTAATTTCAAAGAAACTTTTTGATAAATGCCAAGAGGTTATGACGAAGCGCGGCAAAGTAAAGGAAGTTCGCAAGCATAGTTTCGCTTTTCTTGGTTTGCTAAAGTGTGCTTCCTGTGGAGCGAGCATCACCGCCGAAAGACAAAAAGGTCATAACTATTATCGTTGCACCAAGAAAAAAGGTTTGTGCCAAGAAAAGTATTATCTCCGTGAGGAAGCGTTAACCGAGCAAATTACCTCCTTTCTTAAAAAAGTTTCTTTGTCGAGCCAAGACGCAGAAAAAGTTTTGGTGGCGTTAGACAATGAACAGGAACAGGCAAAGCAAGCGGCACAAGCCGAGGTTAAAGTTTTGAAAGAGCAATTAGCACAAGTTGAGGTAAAACTTCAAAAGCTCTTGGATATCTATCTTGCTGACGCTTTATCCACAGAAGAATACGCCACCAAAAAGCAAAGTTTGCTTTCCCAAAAGGTAAGGCTTTCGGAGAAAATCACCGATTTTGAGACAAAAGGGTTGTCTTGGCTCGAACCGGCTCGTGAGTTCGTAAAGTCCTTAAATCAAGCCGCTAAATTGATTGAATCGGATAATCTTTCTGAGTTGCCAACATTTCTGAAAAACATCGGCTCGAACCATATTTTACGAAACCGCCAATTCGTTTTTGCCCCCAAAATTGAATACAAATTGATTGCCGAGCGAAACGAGGCGAACCAAAACCGCTTGCAATTTCCTATGTGGTGCCCGGGGTGGGGGTCGAACCCACATGACCTTGCGGTCCAGGGATTTTAAGTCCCTTACGGCTACCAGTTACGTCACCCGGGCACAACACTAGCAACTAGTGTAACTGCTGCTAGCAACTAGTTAAGGCCAGGAGGGGAATTGAACCCCTGTATAAAGCTTTTGCAGAGCTTCGCCTTACCACTTGGCTACCTGGCCATCTTGAAAAGTTTAGTGGTTTTGTGACAAAAATTCAATTCTCTGGCGATTCTTCTCGCCCTCGTCGATATCAAAGGCAACCGACGGTATTCGCCCGATCCGTGCATGCATGTCAACGTACTCGAGAAAATATCTTTTCTGCCGCTTGAGGGACTCAAGCGCCGCTTTTTCTTCTGATTCGGGATAGACTGTCACAAGAATTTTTGCTTTCTCCCCGCTCTCCGAGAGCGCGGCGTCTGTGACTGTAATGAGAGCGCGGCTCACCTTCTCTCGTTCGATGAATTCCGCCGCCAAATGCTTGAGAAGTTCAGGCAATTTTTCCCTACGATGAGGCATTATTCTTTGACTAAAACAAATGATTCGACTACGTCGCCGGGAGCGACCTCGATTTTTGACTCAATGAGAAGACCGCACTCTGCTCCTTCTGCTACCTCCGAAACTTTCTGTTTCATTACTTGCAACTCTCGAAGCTTGCCTCGTCCAATTTCGACGTCTCGCCGGATAATCTTCACCTGTTCTCCGGCGGCAACGGTGCCGCTCTCCACCCTGCCGCCTATGATTTGCCGGTCCTTCTCTCGGCCGAAGGTTTTGAGGATTTTGATTCGACCCGATATTTTCTCAACTTCGCGGCTGGGGATACGTTCTCGAACTGCCTTTGTTAGCCATTCGGTGAGCACATAGATCACCTCGAAGTTATTGATGGGGATACCAGCTCGCAGAGAGAAGGTCTGCGCGGGCGGATCAACTTTTGTCTGAAAACCAATAACTAAAGCACTCTCATTGGTGGCGGCAAGCTTCATGTCACTTTCCGTAACTGCGCCGATACCGGCGGAGATAATTATGGGGACAACTCGATCGCTTATGAGTTTCTCAATCTCGTGCCGCAGAGCCTCGAGACTGCCGGCAGTGTCTGCTTTGATAATAATCGGCACCACCGCTCGCGTCTCGCCCCCTGCCGCTGACGCCATTGCAGGCTGCTTTGCCGGTTTTTCTGTCGCCTGACTGACCGCCTCAATTGCTTCTTTCCTTGTCTCAAACGTCTGGAATGTCTCACCGACACGAGGTGGCGTATCCCAGCCGATAATGCGAATGGGGCTTGAGAAGGTGGCGGATTCCACCGGCTTGCCGCGGAAGTCCTCGATCAGCCGAAGGGGAGAGAAACTGCTTCCCGAAACGGCAAATGTTCCGCGCCGCACCGTGCCGCTGCGAATAATGGCGCTGGCCGAGATGCCTTTTTTTGAGTCGAGATGGCTCTCAATAATCACTCCGCCGCCCTCCTCACCCGGAGCACCTCGCAATTCGGCGAGCTCTGCCGAAAGAATGAGCAGGTCAAGAAGCTCCGAGACACCTTCGCCGGTTTTAGAGGAGAGAGCGACCCACGGCACGTGCCCGCCGTATCCTTCCAGAAAGACGCCGTTTTCGGCCAAGCTTTGTTTCGTTCGCTCAACGTCGGCGCTCGGTTTGTCGATTTTACTGACGGCGACGATAAACGGCAGTTTGTCTGCCGTCATCCGCTCGATTGCTTCTTTGGTTTGCGCTTTAACCCCTTCTTCTGCAGAGACAACAAGAATTCCCAAATCTGCTACCTGCGTTCCTCGCTCCCGAATGGCTCGAAAGGCTTCATGGCCGGGAGTGTCCAGCAAAGTCAGACGATGAACCTTCTCGTCTTTGCCAACGTGGACAATTTCGTAGGCGCCGATGTGTTGGGTGATGCCGCCGGCTTCCCGTCCTGCTACCGGGCGAGGCTCGTCGGGAGCGGCCTTCTCGGCAACATTTTTTCGAATGAAGTCAAGCAGAGTTGACTTGCCGTGGTCAATGTGACCCATGACCACAACAACAGGCGGACGCGCGGTGCTTTCCTTACTCTCTATATTCATGACGAGTGGGGGCTCTGGCCGCTAAGTGTCTCTTTGGCTTGCGCCACCACACCTCTCTCTTCGTCAGAAAGTTCGTAGTCAGAAGCAAATTTCTTTATCGGTTTTGAAAAAACGCTCACTTGGTCGCGCGAGTAGAGAGAAGAGAGGACAACACCGTCACCTTTTTCGTTGAGAAGGGAGGTGGAGAAACTCTGATTTCCTCCCGAGCCGGTTCCTTTGAATGGATTGAAACGAATTGTCTCAATTGATTGGATGCTTCGCTTGAGACGCTTCTCGATGAGTTTCAGGTACTCGATGGAATCATCCCTAAACTGCAAAAGCTCCTTGACGTCTCGGCGCAGCTCGACGAGCGTCTCTTCTAGGGAGCCGCTCGATCCTCTCGTCAGCTTTCTGATTCGAAGCTCAAGCCGAATAAGGGAGAGGGCAAGGACCAAGAGAAGTCCGAGCACAAGGAAGATCATTGTCTCTGTGTTGAGGGTAAACATGATGCGGCTAGGGTGGGAGAGTATTATACAAGAATTCGGGCGTTTATTCCATCTTTTATCCGAGACCCGATTTGGTTACAATTCTCTCACTGTGAAGAAAACACGGAGGCGAATTTTCCTCGATCATGCCTCGACTACTCCGCTCCTGCCGGAAGTTTATTCGACCGTCTCGTCCTATCTTACGAATTTTTTTGCAAACCCCTCGGCGCTCTACCAAGAAGGAGTGCGGACGGCAAGCGAACTCGAATCGCTACGCAGGCGGGTCGCTAAAACGCTCTCTGCCCACAGTGACGAAATTGTTTTTACCGGCAGTGGCACGGAGTCGGACAATCTCGCTCTCTTCGGAGTCTTTGAAGCGGCGCGGCGACGTTTTCCCTGTCCTCATTTCATTTCCTCCGCAATCGAGCATCCGGCGATTCTTGAAGCGCTCCGCGTCATTGAGAAGCGCGGCGGGAAGGTAACCTATCTGCCGGTCTCCCGCCAGGGTTTCATCGCTCCAGGCGAACTGGCGCGCTCTCTTACGGCAAAGACCGTTCTTGTTTCCATCATGTATGCCAATAACGAAATCGGGACAATCCAGCCTATCCGCGAAATCACTAAGGTTGTTCGTCATTTTCGGAAGAAGAAGGCTCTAAAATTTTTTCCCTACGTTCATACCGATGCCAGCCAGGCGGCAAATTACTTATCTCTTTCGGTGCCGGAACTTGGAGTGGATCTCCTGACTCTTGATGGCTCAAAGATCTACGGGCCCAAAGGCGTCGGCGCGCTCTTTGTGCGGCGCACTCTGGCGCTTGCCGCGCAGATCGTGGGCGGCGGGCAGGAGAGAGGATTGCGATCGGGGACGGAAAATCTTCCCGCTATCGCCGGCTTTACTCTGGCGCTTGAAATTGTCCAAAAGGATCGAGAGGATGAGAGCGCTAGACTCTCGGCTCTCAAGCGTTACTTCCTTGAGAAACTGTTCGATTTCTTTCCGAGTGCTGAACTCTCTGGTGCTCGAGAAAGATCGCTGCCTAATATCGTCAATGTCTGCTTCCCGGGCGCCGACGCTGAATTTTTAGTCTTACAGCTCGACGCTCGCGGCATTCTTGCCTCTGCCTCAAGTTCCTGCCGGACGCTTGCCGAAAATGTTCGCTCCTATGTTATCGAATCGCTCGGCAAAAAACATTGCTCCGAATCTTCACTGCGGCTCAGCTTTGGCAGAAGCACAACCAAGCGGGACATAGAAGCACTCCTCCAAGCGCTCCGCCAGTGTCTGCCGCATTCTTGATGAGAGCTCTTCTTCCTGCTATAATATGAGGCAAAGAGCCGGAGAATAGATCCCGTTAGAAATCAGTCGGTTAGGAATTTGAAAAGCGAGTAAGCATTATCATGAGTGTCGAATGTTATACGTTATCATCGGCTAGCAACGGAAATCTGAAGATTTCCTATTTCTAACGGGATGGAAGATCTCAATAAAACACAACTTATTCTTCTAACTCTCCTGGTGAGCTTCGTGACCTCGATTGCCACGGGGATAATCACCGTCTCTCTGCTTCAGGAGGCGCCAGCCAATGTCACCCAGACTATCAATCGGGTGGTGGAAAAGACCATTGAACGAGTGGTGCCCGCTGAAGGCACGGGGGAGCGGGTCAAGGAAGTGACGGTGGTGGTCAAGGAAGAAGATTTGGTTATTGATGCTATCGGCAAGAATTCCAAGGCCGTGGTGCGGATCAAGGACAATGCGCTCATTGACGGCGTCAGTCCTTTCTACGGACTTGGATTTTTGGTAAACAAGGACGGTATCATTACTTCAGCCTATAGGGAGACTCTCAATCCAGGCTCGACTTATACTGCCACTTTTGCTGACGGAGCTGTTTTTACAATTAAGGTGGTTCATCAAGACGGTCCCTCAGGCTTGGTGTTTTTCCGGATTCTGACAGGCTCGAAAGTAAATCTCCCCGTCTCGCCGGTGGCGGTGGCGGAAACAGAGCCGAAGTTGGGTCAGACAGTGATTACAATCGAGGGAGAGGGCAAAGATATCGTGGCGATAGGCAGAGTGACAAGTTTCGGTTATGTTGATGAAGCGCAAAAGCAGGTTTTCAGAATCAACTCCGATATTCTTCCCAAAAGCCTGGCAGTGGGAGGGCCGCTTGTTAATCTCTCGGGTGAAGTCGTTGGCGTGCGAATCTCCGGCTTGACGTCTGACGGTAGTGAATCGTTCATTTCTCTCACCGCTCTCAAGCAAGGTCTTACTAATGTTCCCAAATAATTGACCGTTTTGTTTTGGCGTTGTATTATTTAATGCCATGCCTCCTTTTAGTAAATTTACAACCAAAGCCAAAGAGGCGATTAAGAAAGCTCATGAGCTTGCTATTGAGCGCGGGCAGAATCATGTTCATCCCAAGCACCTTCTGGCTGCTTTGATCCTGCAGGAAGAGAGCATGGTCACTTCTATCCTCGATAAGCTAGACATTGACACCATTTTGCTGACCGATTCGCTTCTTGAATCGCTTGAGGCGCCCGAGACTTCTTCCGTTGTTGCCCCTTCGTACCAAATTTTTATCACCCCGGAACTTGCCCAGATTCTGGAAGGAAGCGTCAAAGCCGCCGGAGAGCTTGGTGACGAGTTTGTCTCAACCGAACACCTCTTTATCGCCGTGCTTGACATTCCGGGTCAGGCGCGCGACCTACTCTCCCGCTTTAAAATTGATAAGAGCACCGTCTTGCGTGTTCTTGAAGAACTCCGAAGCTCACGCACGCCTGAAGAGAAAGAGGGCAAGAAGCTCAAGTCACTTCTCAAATACACCCGCTCGCTCACCAAACTTGCCCAGCAAAATAAACTCGACCCGGTCATTGGGCGGGACAATGAAATCTCCCGTATCATCCAAATTCTCTCCCGCCGCACAAAGAATAATCCAATTCTCATCGGTGAGGCGGGAGTCGGCAAGACTGCCATCGTCGAGGGTTTGGCTCTTCGGATGGTTGGCGGCAATATTCCCGAATCTCTGCGAGACAAGGAGCTTGTCTCGCTTGACCTCGGCTTACTCATCGCCGGCACCAAATACCGCGGCGAGTTTGAGGAACGCCTCAAGAATATTTTGAAAGAAATTGAGCGCTCGGAGGGCAAAATCGTTCTCTTTATTGATGAGATTCACACTATTGTCGGCGCCGGCGCCGCCGAAGGTTCACTTGACGCCTCCAACATGCTCAAGCCTGCCCTGTCGCGCGGCGAACTTCGTGCTGTCGGTGCCACTACTCTCAAGGAGTATCAACGGCACATTGAGAAAGACCCGGCGCTGACTCGCCGCTTCCAGCCGGTCTATGTCAGCGAACCGACGCCGGACGACGCGGTGGCAATTCTCCGCGGCCTCAAGGAGCGCTACGAGCTCTATCACGGCGTGCGGATTACCGACGACGCCATTGTTGCCGCTGTTAATCTCGCGAGCCGATATATTACTGACAGATTTCTTCCTGATAAAGCCGTTGATCTTATTGACGAAGCGGCCTCCCAGCTCAAAATTTCTCTCGAGAATATGCCGCCGGTGCTTGAAGAGACCCACGGCAAGATTATGCGCCTGGAGATAGAGCGAGAAGCGCTCAAGCGAGAACTCACCGATTCCAAAAACCCCAAGACCAAAAGCCGGATTAAGGAAATTGAAAAAGAAATTGCCGATCTTAAAGAAAAGACTTCCGAGATTGAACTCAAGTGGAAAAACGAGAAGGAAACGGTAACCGAAATAAAGCGCATAAAAAAGGAACTTGAAACACTTCGCCTGGAGGCGGAAAAGGCAGAGGCGCGCGCCGACCTTTCGCGAGCGGCGGAAATCCGTTACGGCAAACTGCCCGAACTTGAGCGGGAACTCGAGAGTAGGAGCAAACGTCTCAAGCGTCTCCAGAGCTCTCGGCGAATCCTCAAAGAAGAAATTATGGAAGCTGACGTGGCTGATGTGGTTTCGCGCTGGACGGGTATTCCGGTGGCACGGATGCTTGAAGCCGAGGCAGAGAAACTAGCGCGCATGGAAGAATTTCTGCGGCGGCGCATCGTCGGGCAGGACGAGGCGGTGGGCAAAATTGCAGACACCGTCAAGAGAGCGCGCGCCGGCATTGCCGACCCCAATCGCCCCATCGGTTCCTTTATGTTTCTCGGTCCGACCGGAGTGGGTAAAACGGAGCTCACCAAAGCACTGGCTGAATTTATGTTCGACGATGAAAAAGCGCTCATCCGCGTGGACATGTCGGAGTTCATGGAGCGGCACGCCGTCTCCAAGCTCATCGGCTCCCCGCCGGGCTATGTCGGCTATGAGGAAGGGGGACAGCTCACCGAAATGGTTCGTCATCGCCCCTACTCGGTGGTGCTTTTTGACGAAATTGAGAAGGCTCATCCGGAGGTGTTCAATATTCTTCTTCAAGTTCTTGACAACGGCCGTCTGACTGACGCCAAGGGCAGAACGGTGAACTTTAAAAACACTGTTGTTATTCTCACTTCAAACATCGGCGCCCAGTTTATTGATCGCATGCAGAAGATGGGTTTCTCTGACAAGACGGAAGACAGGGAAAACTACGATGATGCCAAGACCAAGGTGCTGGAGTCGGTCAAAGATCATTTCCGCCCCGAGTTTCTCAATCGTCTGGACGATATAATCGTCTTCAATATCCTCTCCCCGGATGCAGTCCGCCGAATCGTTGAAATTCAGATTGCGCAAGTTAAAGAGCGCCTCAACCAGAAGGAAATTGTTCTTGAAATAACGCCGGCGACACTTGCTCTGCTTGCCAAAGAAGGATATAGCCCGCAGTACGGCGCGCGCCCGCTCAAGCGCCTGATTCAAAACAAGATTCTTACTCCAGTTGCTTCACTTATGGTCTCCAAAGGGATTATGAAGGGTGGGACTGTGACAGTGGGCGTCAAGGGGAGCGAATTTACTTTTGACGTTAAAAAGGGAAGAAGGGGCAGTCTCTGGACGGAAGGTGTGGTAGAGAGAGAAGATAGAGCCGCCAAAGCAAAGTGATTTTCAGCTCCGACCTACGGTCGGGATCCTGACTAAAGCTTCGGGATTGTCAGCTTTCATCTTTTAGTTTTGAGATAAGAGAGTAAGTAAAGGAAAAACCGAATCTACGTTACCTACGTCAATACGTCAAAATTATCCTATAGGATAATTTTGACGTAGGTTGCAAAAAAGAACAGCTGAATTACAATTTCTCTGTTGCGTCGCTGGCGGCCAGCCCGAGGCTGGAAAGAGAGAATCAAATTTTTGTTAGAAAATACTTTGAAAATTTAACTTGCGTCGGTGGCGGAGTGGACAATCGCACTTGGCTGTAAACCAAGCGCCCATCGGGCTTCGGGGGTTCGAATCCCTCCCGACGCATTTTGAAACGAAGTGAAAAATGCGTCGGAGCGAGCGAACCGCTTCGCTCCAAGACAAAACTATTTGATTTTTTGAACGCCATTTCGTGGGCGGCCGCAACGGCCGCCCATTGAATTTTAGGCGAAGAATCAAGGCCGCTCGGCGGCCGGATGGCCGCCTCGCGATTGGCCAAAACGAGGTTCGACCCAAAAATTTCTTTGGCGGCAACCTTTCTGGCAAAAAGGTTGCCCTCCAGCGCGATTTTAGGCAAGGAACTTGCCTCTTTTATCCATTCTGACATCGGTTCGATCCAGCCAGTCCGCTTTTGTTCAAGATTAGTGGTTTGTTCTTCCAGCGACTTCTTTTCAGAAAGGAGTTTAGATTTTTCAGTACGATAGATTTCTCGGTCTATGTCTTGCTCCAAATAGCCGTCTAAAAGTCGCTGGAGCTTGGTTTGAATGTCCACAACCTTGTTTCTGTTTTCTTGAACAAAAGTGGCAGAAGATTGGGCGGTTTCTATTTTATCTCTTTCCAACCTTTTAAGTAAGTCTTCCGCCCAATCTTCTCTCAAAGAAAATTTTTGAAGTAGAGAGGAAATTTGCTGGTCTAAACTTTCTTGGCGAATACAAGGTTCTTTGCACTTCACCAATTTATTTTTCCGCGTGCAGTGATAGTAAACATAGTAATGTTCGTTTCCGTTCTTTTGTCGCTTAACCTTGTATTCGCCGGTTATGCCCATGCCGCAAGTCGCACATTTCAAAAGTCCGCAAAACGCTTGCGGTTCGTTCTTAGTTTTGTGGTGCGGCCGTCCTCTCTGCTTCAAAAGTTCCTGTACCTTGTCAAAAATTTTCTTTGAGACGACTGGCTGATGCTTGCCCTCATGGATTTCGCCAGCATAGCGAAATAAACCAACATAGAATGGATTGGAAAGGATAAAAGAAATTCTGTCTCGTTTGATTCGCTTGCCGCCGGAGGAATATATGTCGTTTTGCGCCAAAAAGTTTGAGATATCTTCTAACCTTGAATTGTTTTGTGCGTAGAGTTCAAAAGCCTTGCGGATAATCAGAGCGCGTTATTTCGCTAAATATCGGGCGGCCCGGAATTTTGGCGGACTGCTTTTCAATAAAGACATCAGCGACATTCAGATTTTCTTGTTTCGCAAAGGCGCGCAATTCTGCAATCTGGTCTTCGATAGAACGGACTTGTTTATCTTCAACGTCCGTTGACTTGCGGGCGTACAAAAAGAATTTTTGCGAAGTGATAGTGTTGTTCATAATTTCGAAAACTTAAATGGCCGCCCTAGTTGTACCCAACTCGATTGCTCAAGTTAGACTAAGACGGCCATTAAAATAAGCAATCGGTCAGTTGGGTACACTCACATTATAGCAAAAATTCTTTTTATGGCAAAGCAGATACTAAAAACGAGACAGAATTTCAAAATCGCATGGGAGCCGAACCTCGTTTTGGCCAATCGCGAGGCGGCCATCCGGCCGCCGAGCGGCCTTGATTCTTCGCCTAAAATTCAATGGGCGGCCGTTGCGGCCGCCCACGAAATGGGTTCGGACTAATTCAAGAATACTGCATTTTGAAACGAAGTGAAAAATGCGTCGGAGCGAGCGAACCGCTTCGCTCGCGTGAGGGATGAGAAGACCTTGAGCATATTCCGCGA
>SCSN01000009.1 GCA_004322205.1 Patescibacteria group bacterium | reverse complement strand
TAAAATTCGCTTCATTTCCCGCCAGAGCGACGGCGAAGCCGTCGCGAAAGCGAGCCCAGCCCCGCTTGTGGCGGGGCTGGGCGAGCGAACACTCTCATTTTCAAAAAATGAGTTCGTATCTAATTTATTTGCTCCGGAGGCAGGATTCGAACCTGCGACCAAGCGCTTAACAGGCGCTCGCTCTACCACTGAGCTACTCCGGAATGGACTCCAGGATATCAGGAAAATAGAAGAAATTAAAGGCCGGTTTTTATTTTGAGGAGAGAGAATTCAACTTGTCCTTTATCTCTGAAATGTCTTTTCGCAGTTCCTTTATTGTCTCTCTCAAGCGGAGTATGTCCTCTTCCTCTTGTTTAATTTCTTCGGCAGTTTTTTCATCGAGGCGCTTGTCCGCCATAAGTCCGGAGATGAGCAAACGTCCGCCGATGAAGAAGGAAACGAAGGTGCCGGTGAGAAGCATAAGCAAAACGGCGATTACAATCGAGGTGCCCGGCGTCAAAAAGTCAAACTGGTCTGCTAGTTGCCAGACGCCCCGCCAGAAGAGAACAATGGCGATACCCGCCACCAGAGCGTAGAGACGCGGCCTCTTGCTTAAGTGATGGCGAACCCGGTCTTCAAGTCTGTCGAGCCAGCGCAGGAGTTTCATACATATAAGAATACCCGAAGTATGAGCTTTTTCAAGGAACGGCGGTAGGCTATAATTGGCTTATGAAGAAGTTTTTGGTCGTCGGCACCCTCTTTATCATCGCTGTTGCGGCGCTCACTGCTATACTATCCACACGCAAGGAGAGCCGCCAAGCAAGCACCATGTCTCAACTTAAACTCACAAGTCCGGTCTTTGAAGAAAACGGTACGATACCGTCAAAGTACACCTGCGACGGCGAGGACATTAACCCGCCGCTTGAAATTTCCGGCATACCGGCGGATGCAAAGTCGCTGGCACTTATCATGGATGATCCAGACGCACCCCGCGGCATATGGGATCATTGGGTAGTGTTTAACATACGACCGACAACCGACGACCAACAACAGAAGTCATATCGAATACTGGAGGGAGTTGAACCAGAGGGAATTGCCGGCAACAATTCCTGGCCCAAGAAGGGCTACGGCGGTCCCTGCCCGCCCTCCGGCACACACCGCTACTTTTTCAAGCTCTATGCTCTTGATGTCATGCTTGACTTGCCCGCCGGCAGCAGCAAGGGAGAAGTTGAGAGTGCGATGCGCGGCCATATTCTCGACCAAATCGAGCTTGTCGGGCTCTACGCTCGCGGACGATGAGCAATGAGATATTTAAACCATGCAAAAAAACATCAAGGCGACAAATATCGAACTGACTGCCGCCATAAGCGATTATATTGAAAAGCGGTTCTCTGCTTTCGACAAATTTGTCGGCAAAAACCAGGCGGCGGCAAGCTACGCAGCCGAGGTGGGTAAGACCACCAAGCACCACCGCTCCGGTCACGTCTTCCGCGCCGAGGTCAGCCTGCGTCTGCCGGGGGAGAGTTTTTACGCTTTTGCTGAACGCGATGACTTGTATGCGGCGATTGACGAAGTTCGGGACGAAATTCTTCGCCAGTTGAAATCGCATAAAGACAAGAGCGCCACACTTATGAAGAGGGGGGCTCTTCAGTTCAAAAATTTTATAAGAGGCATTGGTGATATTCGACGCCGCTTCAAGTGGCCGCGGAAAAAATTCAAATAAATAGATGAACTGGAGAAAGAGAATTCGTCGGGAAGTTAGTGTCGGCTTTTTTATCGGTGCCGTCTGTCTTACCGGCATTCTTTATTTCCTGCTAAAAACTGAAGAGCGGGCCCAAGAGCTTTACTATCGGGGCATTATTCCGGAATCAAGTCTGTCGCTGATGCTAAATGGGTTGTGAGCCGGCGGCGCAGAATCTATTTCAGGAATCCTCTGGCGAATTCCTCCCAACTAATTTCTTTCCTTCCTTCGGGCACCAGCCGAGTGATTTTTAGTTTTCCTTCGCTGTCTAATTCAGCCGCTTTCACAATGATGCGAATTTTTTTATTTTTTCTTTCAATAAAAAAGTGGGCGGAGGGCCAGTGTTGAAATGCGCGGATTTTCCGCAGATTTTTCTCCGGTTCGTCGTCTAAGTCAATAAGGCCATCTTCTTTGCTGATTTTCTCTGTGAATGTGGCGAGGCTGTGGTTTTGGGGAATCAGCTTTATTTTTCCTTCAATCCAGTCGGGTAGGACTCTGGCAAGAAGCCGCGCGCTCTCCTCTGCAAGAAGTTTCTCAAGCTCCTCAAAGTACGGCGGCCACTCGGAAACTGCAACTTTCTTCTGTATCACAATCGGCCCGTGATCCATTTCTTCGTCAATTTCAATAATGGTGACGCCGGTTTCATTTTCGGAGAGAATAGCGCCTTCGATGGGTGACGCTCCGCGAAGCTCAGGGAGCAAGGAAGGATGGATGTTTAAGGTTCCTCGGCGAGGGATGGTAAATACTTCCTTTGGGATAATCTTGCCGTAGGCGGCAACGACAAAAAACTCGAAGCTCGAAGCTCGAAGCTCGAATCCCAGCTTGGGGTCCTTGAGTGACTTGGGCTGGATGAATGGGATGTTGTGCTTCTGTGCCCAGACTTTCACCGGCGGGGGAGTGAGAACCATATGGCGACCAGCCGGTTTGTCTTCGCGGGTTACAATGAGTCGCGGCAGAAGCCCTTCTTGTTTGAGAGTCTCAAGAACAATCTCTGCAAATTGCGGAGTGCCGAAGAATGCGAATTTTATTTTTTCTTTCTGCATAAGCGACTGATTTCTCCTGATTTCTCGTCATTCTTAGTGTATCATATATGATATACTAAGAGAACTTTTTTATAAGATGATCGTTTTAGCTGTTTGTCTTCTCTAGCTATTTATTCGCTTTAGCTGCTTATTTGCTTGGCCAATCTTTTCTTCCGAGTTCCTGTTCCCAAACTTCGGGCGGGATTTCCTGCACGTCTTTGGCTTTGTCGGTAAAGAGAATGCCTTCGAGGTGGTCTGTTTCGTGTTGGAAAACCTGTGCTAAAAGACCGCTTGCGCCGCGCTTGAAAAATTTTCCCTTCTCATCATATCCTTCGATCTGAATTTTGCTGGAACGCTTTACTTTTCCATAGAGATATCGAACCGAGAGACAGCCCTCTTCCATGTACTTTTTTTCTTTTGAAAGCTTTGTGATTTTCGGGTTAATAACAACAATATCTCTCCCAACGTAGGCTTTGTGGTTTGAACGGAGCATTTTTCCAGAGACAACGAAGATGCGAAGAGGAACGTCGATCTGGGGCGCGGCAATGGCGACACCATCCGGCTCTCGGGTAAGTGCTCGCTTCATATCGGCAATGATTTTTCGGATTTTTGCCGTCTGAATTTCTTTGACTGGCACTTCAACGGCAATTTTGCGCAAGAGCGGTTCGTCTCGTCCGAGAACTTTTACCATTCTGGAAACTTTATCACAGCAAACTTTCAGGGTCTACTTGAACGAGATACTGCGGCGGCAGAGCTTTCAGAAGTGCCGCCAGGCGCTCGTCTGGCCAGCGCTCTCGCGGCAGACGGATGAGAGCGTGCATGATGAAGTACCTCTCAATGCCGCCGTGCAAGCCGGTGAAAATTGAAACTTCCTGTCCAGTAAACATCCGCTTAAGTTCTGCCATTCCCTTTCTGACCGCACTCTCTCGTCCGGTGAGAGAAATTTTTATGAAGGTGAAGAATGGCGGGTAGTTGAACTTTTTGCGGTCCTCGATCTCGGTGCGATAGAATTCGGAGAGATTGCCGTCAGCCGCCGTCTTGAAAATGGGATTTTCGGCGCCCCGCGTCTGAATAAGAAAATGCGACTCCGCCAGCGAGCGGATTTTGAGAAGAATGAGAAAAACTCTTTCATTCATGCGAAAATCGGGGATAGAGAGAAGAGAGTCAACGGAGGCCACGGCAGCGTAGGGAAGGGATTCGTGAAGAGAGAGCAGGGCGAGCTCGGTGCCGAGAAGCACACTTCCCGGTGAAGCCAGGAACTTCTCGAGGATCTCTTTCACTTTTTTGGCTCCCGGCGCAATGTC
This sequence comes from Patescibacteria group bacterium, assembly GCA_004322205.1. Taxonomy (GTDB): domain Bacteria; phylum Patescibacteriota; class Minisyncoccia; order Phycocordibacterales; family Zambryskibacteraceae; genus SCSN01. The sequence goes on along the minus strand of SCSN01000009.1, from coordinate 103,638 downwards.
TTTATCGAGCCGCAGCAGATGCAGATCGGGAAACCTTTTTTTAATGACCTCCTCCACGCGCTCGATGCCGATGCCAAGCGGGACAAGTTTCCAGCTTCCGCAGTTTGCGCACTTCTCCAGAGAGCTGCGCTCGACGCCGCATTTGTGGCAGATATAGATGGTTTGCGCCCTGCTGGCGCGGTGAAGGACGAGCGGCGCGCCGCACTGGCGACAAGACAAAAGAGTACCGCAATCGCCGCAGACAGTGATTGGCGCGATTCCTTTGCGCGCGGCAAAAATGAAAAGGTTTGCTTTTTCTTCTTTGGTGCGGGCAACGAGTGACTCGAGCGCTGGAGAAAGCACTCGAAACTCTTTGTTTTTCTCTCCGGCGCGGGTTTTCATGTCGACAACCTCCACTCGTGCCGTGGAAACCAGTCTTACCTTGAGAGGGGAGAACTCGATAAACTCGTCGTTTTTGAAACGCCAAAATGTTTCAAGCGAAAGGATAGTATCTCCGACAACATATTTAACCTTTCGCCCTCTGGCGTATTCTTCTGCGAATTTGCGCAGGTCAAAAAGAGGGCGGGCGATGGTGCGGTAGCCGCGCGAATTTTCCCGCTCGAGGATAATGGTGCCGACGTCCTCCCTGGCAAGAGATAGGAAAGGGACGGTGCCTACGATAAGAACGGGGTGGTCTTTGGTTTTGAGAATTGAAAGCATAACTTTGAGCTCTCGCGCGCCAAGGTCACCATGAAAGGCGCAGGTATATTGCTCAATGCCCTTGTTGAGGGTTTCCCGTGCGTGGATGATGTCTTCGCGGGTGGGAACACAGAAGAAAACCGATGAGCGCTTGGCGAACTCTTCCCGAATAAAACTGCGGTAATGGGCGAAGCGTTCTTCATCATCGGCTTGAATAACAAATTTTTCTCCAGAATAAGCGGGGGAGTCCGTGCTCTGTTTGGGAGCGAAGTCCCTTACTTTCTTGAGAATGATCTGTGGGATAAGGTGAGAGAGGATAGCGCCGGTACTGGCGGCAAAATACTGCGCCACTCCCTGTGCTGCGGAGAGAAAAGCCGCGGGCAGAAACTGCCCGCTCTCAACAGAGCTGATTTTTTTGAGTGCAAAGCGGGAAGAGCGGATTTTTGCTCTGGCACTCGAGGCGTCGCTCTCTTCAACTACAATTGCCGGAATGTTTCTTTTGCGAAGCGGTATGGTGACAAGAGCGCCGAGAGGGATTCCGTCGCGCCCGAAATAGGTCAGTGTTTCTTTTCCCAAGCCCTTGGCGATTGGCAGGACGGAGTATATGCGCATACGGCTCTATCATAGCATCGCCAAGTTCTTGAAGCCCCGTGAGATAGTCCCGCATGCGCGGGGCGGCATCTCACGGGGCGTTCTTGTATTTTACCAACTGACGCTATAAGCTAATGCGGTATGCCATTCTTCTCCAACAAGCTGGGTATTGATTTGGGCACCACCAACGTTCTCGTCTACGTGCCCGGTAGGGGAATAGTCTTGAATGAGCCCTCGGTGGTCGCTGTCTCACAGGAGGACAACAAAATTCTTGCCATCGGTATTGAAGCCAAGCGGATGATCGGAAAAACTCCGGGGAGCATTATGGCGCATCGGCCGCTTAAGGACGGAGTGATTGCTGATTACCGCACCACCGAGGCAATGCTTCGCTATTATATCGCCAAGGCGCTCGGCAGGTGGAATATTTTTCGCCCCGACGTTTTGATTTCTGTTCCCGCCGGCGTAACCTCAACCGAGCGGCGGGCGGTGGTGGAGGCGGCGATAAAAGCCGGAGCCAAGAATGCCTATGTAGTCAAGGAGCCGGTCCTGGCGGCGATCGGAGCGGGCATTCCCATTCATGAGCCGTTGGGACATATGATCGTTGACATTGGCGGCGGGACGACTGATGTGGCCGTGATTTCTCTAGGCGGCATTGTCTCTTCGACCTCTGTCAAATGTGCCGGCAATAAGATTGATTCGGCAATTACCGACTACATTAAAAAAACGTTCAATCTTGCCATTGGCGACAGGACTGCGGAGGAGGTGAAAATAAAAATCGGTTCCGCCCTGCCGCTCAACGAAGAACTTTCCATGATTATCAAAGGGCGTGATTACGTTCTTGGTTTGCCGCGCTCGGTCGAGATTAAAACGAATGAGATTGTCAAATCAATAGGGAAGGAACTACGCGAAATTATAAAATCGATCAAAGACGTCCTACAGGAAACGCCGCCGGAACTCTCCTCTGACATTATTGACCGCGGCATTATCATGACCGGCGGAACTTCGCAGCTGCGAAACATTCCGGAGCTTGTTTTCCGCCGCACCGGCGTTAAGGCAGTCCTTGCCAAAGACCCGCTCTACTGTGTCGCTAGAGGCACCGGTATTGCTCTCGAGCACCTCGATACCTATAAGAAAAGCATTATCGCAAAACGCTAGGATGAACGAACTTGTGCTTATCTGGAAGAATCTGAACTTTCTCCACCATGCTTACGCCCTTGTTGGGCGGCGAGAGCGGGTACTTCCCGAACTCCTTTCTTTTATGCAGAAAGAAATTGGAATTACGGTGCGCGGGAATCCCGACCTCTGGGTGAGCGAGCATGAAACCTTTGGCATTGACGATGGCCGAATACTTAAGGAAATTCAATATCTCAAGCCGGCGGCGGGGGAGCGAAAGTTCTTTGTCATTTCGTTTGATTTTATTACCAGTGAAGCACAAAACGCCCTTCTCAAAGTTTTCGAAGAGCCGGTCGGCAAGACTCATTTTTTTCTTATCATTCCCACCGAAGAGATTTTGCTCCCGACACTGCGCTCCCGCCTTTCTGTTATTGATATGAGAGAAGCTCGAGAGTTTGAGGACCTTGGAAAATTCCTCACTTCTTCTCCGGCAGAGCGGCTCTCTTATATTCAAAGAATTATTGAGGAGAAAGATAAAACCAGAGCGATTGCATTTCTTGGTTCTCTTGAGCGATATTTGCACAAAGACGCAAACACCAAACTGCTCGTGGAATACGCAGGAGTTTTTGAAGAAATCATAAGAGCGCGCAGTTATCTGCGCGACCGTTCTCCGTCAGTCAAAATGCTCCTTGATCATATTGCTTTGATTGTTTAGCTTTTGATTCCAAGTTTTTACGATATTCACATTTTCATTCACATTATTCGATTTTATCCGTATAATTCGTAGTATGGTTTTAGCAGTGCACGGCGTTGTGGCGGGGGCGCTTGCAACCGTGGCGCGGGCGAATCCGGTCACGGGTTTTTTCATTGGATTCTTGAGCCACTTTTTGCTTGATGCTTTCCCTCACTGGGACTATTTCCACCTCTTGCCGTCTTTCAGCAAGCAGGAAGGCCAGAAGGTTAGACATCTACAGTTTGTGCGCGACATCTTTTGGATATGCTGTGACATCGGTCTGGGAGTTCTGCTCTCTCTTCTATTTTTTGTATTCCATCGGGACTTGGGAGGGGTGGTGACGAAAGGCGTATTCTGGGCTATTATCGGCTCAATTGTTCCCGACGTTCTCCAGTATCTGGCAATGAAGCTTCCCTGGAAGCCGCTTACTCTCTTCCGCCGCCTTCACGACTATTTCCACTCGAAGACGAAGTTGAACGGGGCAGCAGCTTTTGGTATCGGCATCCAAGTTGTGGTTGTAATTCTCGCCGCTTCACTCACTTTCTTTTGAGTTCCTCTATCTGGTAGAATGTGTTTGTATGGCGTATAATTTCGCTCTGTTTAAGCAAAGCCTTGCGGGGATTGAAGAGCGGCTTAAGAAAGAGTTCGCTTCTATCCGAACGGGGCGAGCCAGCCCGGTGGTGCTTGACATCATTTCAGTTGATTCGTACGGCAGCAGAATGTCGATTCGCGAGCTCGCTAGTATTTCCGTCGAGGACCCGAAAACCATCCGCATTGCTCCCTGGGACAAGACTCAAACTAAAAACATCGAGACGGCAATTCAGGCTGCAAATTTGGGACTTTCGGCGGTTCCAGACGACAGAGGATTGCGGGTGATTTTCCCCGAACTCACCAGCGAGCGTCGAATCGCTCTCACCAGATTACTCAAGCAAAAGCATGAAGAGACTCGCATTGCTCTGCGGCTTGAGCGCGACCGCGTTTGGGAAGAGATTCAGACAATGGAGCGAAGGAGTGGGATAACAGAGGATGAAAAGTTTCGCTTCAAGAGTGAAATGCAGAAAATCGTTGACGAAACCAACAAACGTTTTGATGAGTTAGCTGAGAGGAAAGAGAAAGAGATCCTTCAGTAAACAAACGAATACACAAATGAACGCAAATCTGCGAATGGTTACGAATGGTTGTGTTATTCGCAGCGATTCGTATCATTTGTGTTATTCGTAGATTTGTATGTCAATTTTAATTTTTATTATCATCTTAGCGGTTCTGATACTCGTGCACGAGCTCGGGCACTTTCTGGCTGCCAAGCGAGCAGGCATCAAGGTTAAGGAGTTCGGCATCGGTTTCCCGCCGAGCCTTTGGAGGAAGACAGCTGGCGAGACCACCTATTCTGTCAATCTCATCCCCTTCGGCGGTTTTGTGAAAATTTTGGGAGAAGATCCGCACGATGAGGACGTCTCCGCCGAAGAGCGGGCGCGGAGCATGGTATATAAATCTCGTTTGATTCAGGCAACGGTGCTTGCCGCCGGCGTTTTCTTTAATATTGCCTTTGCCTGGCTTCTTATTTCTCTTGGTTATATGAGTGGTCTGCCGACCCCGATTTCGCAAGCCAAGACGGAGATTCGCAACCCGCGGCTTGTTGTGACGCTTGTTACTCCCGATTCGCCGGCGGCTCGCTCAGAGATTAAACCGGGAGACGCAATTATTTCTGTATCGTCGGGGCGTAATAGTCTGCAGGAGCTCACTCCCCAGACGGTTTCCAATTTCATCGAAGCGCACGGCAGGGAGCAAATCACCGTCGTGCATGCGCGCGGCGGGCAGACTTATGAATCGATTCTCGTGCCGAAAGAAGGAATTATTGCCGGCAGGCGCGCCATCGGCGTCGGTATGGACATTATCGGCATTCAAAAACTACCGGTTCACCAAGCGTTTTATGAGGCGGCAAAGACAACGGTGAACCTTACAATCGCCATCGCCAAAAGCATCGGCAAATTTATTGTGGACGCCTTCCGGGGCGAAGGGAAGCTCTCGCAGATAACCGGTCCGGTGGGCATTGTGGGGCTTGTCGGCGATGTTTCGGAGCTCGGCTTTATTTACGTACTCTCATTCACTGCTTTCATTTCTGTCAATCTGGCAGTTATCAATATGCTGCCATTCCCGGCGCTCGACGGTGGCAGAATTCTCTTTCTCCTTATTGAAGCTATTAAGGGTTCGCCGATTAAGCCGGCGGTATCGCGAGCGGTCAACGGCATTGGCTTTGCGGTTCTGATTCTTCTCATGATTGTGGTGACGATTCACGATATCGTGAAATTGTTCTAAATAATGAGCGAAGGAAAATTTGAACATTATTCTGCTGAAACAATGCACCTCAAGGCGGGCATTCAGTGCGGAGTAATGGAGAAATTTATAGGCTCTGACGCTAGTAGCGAATCTCGTGTTCAATGGATAGAAGAAAATTCTGAAAAATTTAGACTTTTATTTAATAGACGCAAAAGTGAACCAAAATTTCTCGAGCGTTGCGCCCAAAATCTGGAAGAGGTTGTAGACGAATTTGTAAGAGAGCTCCGGAAATCAGAAGGTAAAGAAAAAGCTGCCTAATTTTATATGAAGGTTTCTCGGGGCAAGCCCCGAGGTATTCTACCTTCGTTTCGACTTCGCTCGGATGTCATGCAAGCCGAGAGCTTGCGCGCCATCCTCGCTCATCGAAATAAAGCGGTACTCTGCCTTTGTTTCGACTTCGCTCGTATGTCATGCAAGCCGAGAGCTTGCGCGCCATCCTCGCTCATCGAAATAAAAACAGCGCGCAGGGTCGCCTTAAAGCAAACCTGCGCGCAGACATAGCATAACGGTCTCACGTCTGGGGATCTACCCATGGATCATTCCTGACCATGCGATCGTCTAGATACTCTTCAGCTTCCTCTCGACTTAGGAACGCAGTATTCCTTCCGCCGGCGATCTCATCAATGAAATGAGAAGAATGTTTATTTCTCTGATCTGTGAGTTTAACAGCCGGACGCGATTTGGAAGGGGTCTTCAGTCGTGAGTCTCCAGAGAACTTAGTGATTGTGTACGGCCCTCTAATTTCGTCAAACTCATGACTGACTAGCCACAGTTGATCCCCGATCCCGAATAAGATGAGAAAGGTGTCAACTGAAGTGGCAAAACTCGACATTTGTTACCTCACCGGTTGGAGTTGCGAGTATTCTGTCCAGACTATTAATATCCCGACTAAGTTATCCTGTCAAATCTTATTTGCTCAAAGTCTCTCTCTGCGCTAGTATTTTGGCAATGTTACAGTCGCAACTCTTCACTAAAACCCGCCGGGAGGCGCCGAGCGATGAAGTCACCCGCAATGCCACTCTTCTCATTCGCGGCGGCTTTATTAACAAAGAAATGGCAGGGGTCTACTCGTTTCTGCCCTTGGGCCTGCGGGTGTTGCGCAAGATTGAGGACATCATCCGCGAGGAGATGGACAAAATCGGCGGGCAGGAAGTTTTTCTTTCTTCACTCCAGAACCCGGAAACTTGGAAGAAAACAAAACGCTGGGCGGACGAAGATACTGACATCTGGCTGAAGACCAAATCAAAATTTGGCGGCGAGTACGGCTTGGCATTTACTCACGAAGAACCGCTTGCGCTTTTAATGACTGGGCATATCAGTTCCTACAGAGACCTGCCTGTATATATCTACCAGTTTCAAACGAAGTTTCGGGACGAAAAACGCCCGAAAAGCGGGATTTTACGGGGGCGGGAGTTTGTGATGAAGGATTTGTATTCGTTCTGTCGAAATGAGGCTCAACATAAAGCGTTCTACGAAAAAGCCAAGCAAGCATACGAGGCAATCTTTAACAGAGCTGGTATTGGGGAGAGGACCTTTATTACCTTTGCTTCCGGCGGGAGTTTTAGCAAATATTCTCATGAGTTTCAGACGCTTGCGGATTCTGGTGAGGACACCATCTATCTTGATGTTAAAAGAAGAATTGCAGTGAACAAAGAGGTAATGACAGCAGAGGTGCTTTCTGATTTAAAAATAAAGGAAAAAGATCTGGTTGAAAAGAAAGCGATTGAGGTTGGAAATATTTTTAGTCTCGGTACTCGGTTTTCGGAAGCCTTCGGACTTTTGTATCTCGACGAGAAGGGGGAAAAGCACCCGGTGGTGATGGGAAGCTATGGAATTGGTCCGGGTCGGCTGATGGGCACTATCGTTGAGGTATTTGCCGATGAGCGGGGTATTGTCTGGCCGGAACCTGTTGCTCCCTTTGACTGTCATCTTATTGAAATTTCCGGCAGTGGAACGAGCGTGAAGAAACGGGCAGAGCGCATTGCGGCTAAACTTGAAAGAGGTGCCTCGGTGCTCTATGACGACCGCGATCTGCGAGCCGGAGAGAAATTCGCTGATGCGGACTTGATTGGCATTCCGTACCAGGTTATTGTGAGCGAGAAAGGCGAGGCGGGTAAAACTGTCGAGGTTAAGCAGCGAGCCACAGGGGAGACAAAAATCATCTCCGAGGAGGCGCTCATCTCGCAGGGGACATATCGCGCCTTCAATTCATGATAGGCGGCAAAAGGTTCGAAAACATTCGTCGGCTGCTTGCCCACGATATTGGCATTGATCTGGGCACAGCCAATACTCTCGTCTATTTGCGCGGACGCGGTATTGTCATTAACGAACCTTCCGTTGTCGCCATTAATCAGAAAACGGGGCGGGTGGTGGCGATTGGAAACGGGGCCAAGCAAATGCTCGGGCGCACTCCGACCCACATCATTGCCGTCAAACCTCTGGTTGAAGGTGTCATTTCCGACTTTGAGGTGACGGAGGAGATGATTACTCATCTCCTGCGGCGAGCCCAGGAAGGCAATCGAAAATTTATCGGACCGCGGGTGGTGGTTGGCGTGCCGTCGGGCATCACCAATGTTGAAACCCGCGCCGTTCGCGACGCCACCCGCAATGCCGGGGCGGGGGAGGTTCACATTGTTGAGGAACCAATGGCGGCGGCAATCGGCATCAAGCTTCCCGTCAAAGACCCGGTAGGAAGCATGGTCATTGACATTGGCGGGGGAACTGCAGATATTGCCGTCATTTCCCTGGGCGGTGTGGTGCGCTCAAAAAATCTGCGGGTGGCGGGCGATAGATTAAATCAGGATATTATCTCCTACATTCGCAACGAATTCAAAATTCTTATCGGGGAGAAAACAGCGGAGAACATTAAAATTGCCATCGGCTCTGTCATCCCTCGTGAAGCTGCGCTAGAAGCCTCGGTCAAAGGTCGAGACTTGGTGACGGGACTTCCCCGTGAAGTGGTTATTACCGATGCCGACGTCCGCGAAGCCATTTCCCAGTCAATCGCAAGTTTAGTTGAAGCGGCGCGAGAGGTGCTTGAGACCACACCGCCGGAAGTGCTGGCTGACATTATGCACCGCGGGATATACCTTGCCGGTGGCGGAGCGCTTCTTGGCGGTCTTGCCGAGCTTCTTCATGAGGAAATTAAGATTCCCATCTTTGTGGCGCCCGATCCACTTACCTGCGTGGCGCGCGGGGCAGGAGTGATTCTCGAAAACTTAGAGGATTATCGCGACGTGCTTATTGCAAATGAAGACGAATTACCTGCTGCCAAATAGAAGAAGGTCGCTTCCTCGCCGCGCTCTGTTAGCGGCGCTTGTCTTTCTTCTGCTCCTCTTTCTCCTTGAAGCGTTTGCGCCGGTGGCTCTCTTTCAAATCATTCGACCGGTCGCCGAGCCGCTCTTTCGCCTTCGCGACATTCTTAATTCCGGAATGCAGTCAGTCGGATCATTTTTTGTCTCTAAGCACAAGCTGGCGGGGGAGAATCTGGCCTTAGAGCGGAGAGTGGAAAATCTGGAAAGCGAACTGCTTGCTCTTCAATCGGTTGCCGAGGAAGAAGAGCGGCTGCTCGCCGAGTGGGGGAGAAAAGTGACGAAGGGCGGAGTGCTCGGGCGGGTACTTCTCAAACCCTATCAATCTCCCTACGACACGCTCCTTATTGACGCGGGAGTACGCGAGGGCGCGGTGGTCGGCGCTAGGGTGGTCTCTCGCGGCATCGTTTTGGGTGAAGTGGCAGAGGTTTATACTCATAGCTCGAAAGTAAAGCTCTACTCCTCTCCCGGCGAAACACTTTTTGCTGAATTGCTCGGAAGCGGCTTGACTCTAGAGCTCAAAGGAAAAGGGGCGGGCAACTTCAGCGCTTCCTTGCCAAGTGATGTCGCAGTTAAAGTTAACGACATTGCGGTCATTCCACAACTGACGAGTCTGCCTCTGGCGCGAGTAGCGGCGGTTGAGTCGAAGCCAACTGAATCATTTAAGGCAATCTACCTGCGTAGCCCGGTCAACATCTTCGAGCTCCAGTGGGTGGAAATTTTGCTGCCATGAGTAGCTTTTGGAAACGCTCTGGAACTGACATTCTTCTGTTTCTCTCCATCTTTCTCTTTCCGTGGTGGATTCCGCTCGCTCTCCTCATTATTTTTCTTTTTGTTTTTCCTTTTTTCGCGGAGCTTCTGCTTTTCGGGGCAATTCTCGACGCTCTCTATGCAAGCGGCGAGAATTTTCTCTCCTCCCACCCGTTTTTCATTGGATTTTTCGCTCTCTTTCTCGTATCCTTTTGGGTAAAAGAACGTGTCATTTATTTTCAGCGCTCTTAGCTATGATCCAAAAATGGTTTTCCAGAAGAAAACTGACGCCTGCCGCCCGTCGGGAGATTGATCCCGATGAAATTTTTCTTGATTCTTCGAATCTGCCGCGTTTTGACACTCATCAGTTTGAGGGCAGAATCGAGAAACCAGTCGAACGAAAAATTTTTCTGTTTTTAATTCTCGTTTTCATTCTTATCGGGTTTGTAATTCTTGGCAAGCTCACGGAGCTTCAAGTTCTTGAAGGACGTTCTTTCGCTATCCGCTCCGAAGGGAACAATCTCAAGCATACTACTATCTTTGCCAATCGCGGGCTTATTTTTGACCGCCGAGGCACGCTTCTTGCCGGCAATGCAATAAATCCCGATGACGAGTTCTCGCTGCGCCGCTACGCCGCCGTTTCCGGAGTTGCTCACGTTCTTGGCTTTCTCAAATACCCTTCAAAAGACGCTTCTGGCGTGTACTATGAGGAGAAATATCTTGGCCGCGGCGGTGTTGAATCCCGCTATGACGAAGAGCTCTCGGGACGGAACGGCATAAAGATTACCGAGACGGACGCGGTCGGAGAGGTGCAGTCGGAAAATCTTCTGCGACCGCCGCGCGACGGTGAGAATCTGACGCTTGCCATTGACGCCAGAGTTTCCGAGAAACTTTACTCGCTTATGGGTGAAACGGCGCGGCAGTACGGCTTCAGCGGCGGTGGCGCGGTTATTGCGGATGTTGAAACGGGGGAATTGCTCGCGCTGGTGAGTTTTCCAGAATTTGAGTCCGATGTCATGACCCAAGGGAAGGATAAGGAGCACATTCAGAAATTACTAAACCAGAAAAACAATCCGTTTCTCAATCGTGCTGTCTCCGGTCTCTATATCCCTGGATCAACAGTCAAACCCTACATCGCCATGGGAGTGCTTGAAGAGGGAATTATTTCACCGGAGGAGAAAATTTTAAGCACCGGCTCGATCTCGTTGCCTAATCCTTATGACCCGACAAAAAAAAGCGTCTTCAAAGACTGGAAGGCTCACGGCTGGGTTGATCTGCGTCAGGCGCTTGCTGTTTCCTCAAACGTTTACTTTTTTACGGTGGGCGGCGGCTTCGGCGATCAACGCGGGCTTGGCATAGAAAAAATCCACTCATACCTTTCATCGTTTGGTTTTGGTTCACCGACAGATGTTGATTTGGAAGGAGAAGAAGGTGGTCTTGTGCCAAGCAAGGAATGGAAAGAAAAAACCTTCAACGGCGACCCGTGGCGCCTAGGCGACACCTACAACACTTCAATTGGTCAATACGGTTTTCAGGTTACGCCGCTTCAGCAGGCCCGAGCGATGGCGGCGATTGCCAATGGCGGATACTTACTCTCGCTAACAATTCTCAAGCGAGAGGAAAAAACGTTACCCGATGCGCCGAAACTGCCGTTTAGCGATGAGTATTTCAAAATTATTCGTGAAGGATTGCGTCTGGCCGTGACTGACGGCACCGCCGCCGGACTCTCCATGCCCGGCATTGCGGTGGCGGCAAAGACCGGCACCGCTGAACTCGGTGTCTCAAAGGAACTCGTGAATTCTTGGAGCATCGGCTATTTTCCATACGATAATCCCAAATACGCCTTTGCTGTCCTTATGGAACGGGGTTCCCGTTACAATCAGGTCGGTGCAACATTAGTCATAAGAGAACTTTTGGAGTGGATGTATGTCAATACGCCGGAATATGTTAGATAGCTTATTAGTTGATTAGCTTGTTAGCTTATTGCAAGCGGCCAGAACATCCCGTCCGCTTGCGGCGGGGATAAATGGCCGCGCAATAATCTGTCGCGAGCGGAGCTCGCACTTCTGCAACAAAGAACCCCCCTGGTTCGCCTCAAGGGGCTCCTAATACCTCGTCCCTTGGGGCGAGGTTCTTTATCAGATTTCAGGAAAACAAAAAGTCTCTGGCGAACTTCCGTCGACCAGAGACCGCCCGTTCCGGGCTACCCGTCAAGGGTTGATAGGGTATTTGGACTTCTGGGTTTGAACACGCCATCTTAATTCTTGCATGAAATTAACATAAAAGAAGAGCACTCCCCGAAGAACTCAAGGGAGTGCCTGTGAACGGCGCGAAGCGCCGGGAATGTGCGAACTGCAACCCAGGTTTTTGCTGGCTCCCCTTGTTTCCTCGGAGTACCGCACCAGCTGATTCCTGAAAGCCTGCGTTACAGTGAGGGCGCCGACAGCTCCCACGTTGCTCGGCATTTCTGCCGTGCTAGTGTCCGTTGTCTGCGGGTGATCCCCCGGGTTGCCTCCCTGACGGGAAGCACCATGGTCCACTACCACCCCTTGCCTTGCGTACTGCCACCTCATCAACAGCGGTATTCTGAGGCGGTGCTCGAGTCAGGAACCCTCGTGGTTGTCTTAGTCCTATCCGGACCTTGATAATCCCCGAGGCTCAAAGCCACAACGCTAGGCGAACCATGGTTCCGCTACCTAATCTCTCAAAGCTACCGCGGTTGTCAAGCAACTTTTTCCCCAAAATACCCACAGCTTTTCCAGAGTTGGCTTGCGGGTCTTATTTTCATTGACAGCTCCGGCGCGGGGTGTACAATTGTCTTTCATTCTTATGCAGGAACACGAGTACTTGACCCCAGAAAAATACGAGGAGTTCCAAAAAGAACTCCAGTTTCTCAAAACCGTCAAACGTAAGGAAGTGGCGGAGAGTTTGGAGTACGCCAAAGGATTGGGCGACCTTGCTGAAAATGCTGAGTATCACGAAGCGCGCGACCTGCAGGCGAGCACCGAAGAGCGTATTACCAAGCTCGAGAACATTTTGAAGTCGGCAACCATTGTCTCATCTCATGCTACCGACTCGGTAACGATCGGCTCTGTTGTCACTGTTGTCAAAGACAGCGACAAAGAAAAAAAGAAACTCACCATTGTTGGCACCGAGGAAGCCGACATGGCAAACGGAAAAGTCTCGGTCCGGTCTCCCTTCGGTCATGCGGTTCTCGGCAAGAAAAAAGGGGAAACATTCTCATTCTCCACACCCTCTGGTACAATGACGTATAAGGTTGTAGAGATTAAATAAAAACGCAGTTTTTATTTAATCTCTACAACCCAGCACTTACATGTATTATGTTTACTGCCTGAAGTATAAGTATGGCAGGCGTGAGCTATATTATGGCTATACTGATAATCTCCGCCGCCGAGCTAAGGAGCACGGAAGGAATTGGGAGTTGATATACTACGAAGAATATTTATCTGAAAGCGATGCTAGATGGCGAGAGAGAAAGTTGAAAGATTACGACCAAGCGAGATCCAGATTAAAGCAAAGGATAAAAGATTCTGTTGTAAGTGCTGGGTGATGATTTTCTAATCACTTTGCTCAAGAAAATCTATCATGGCTTCACTAGATGAAATAAGAAATACGCGGCTCCAAAAACTCAAACTCCTGCAAGAAAAGGGTATTAACCCTTACCCTGTTTCTGCAAGACAAGACTATACGCTCGCCGAGGTTGTGAAAAATTTCGGCAGGCTCTCCCAATCGAAAAAGGCAATTTCTCTTGTCGGGCGCGTTATGTCATTGCGAGCGCAGGGCGGACTCATTTTTTTCCATTTTTTTGACGATACGGAGAAGTTTCAAGGAGCTCTCAAACGAGGTGAAAAGGTAACCAACGAAGATTTTCTGCTGTTCGGTGAAACGGTTGACGTCGGTGATTTCATAGAAGTCAGAGGTAACCTCTTTCTCACTAAGCGCAAGGAAAAAACAATCCTTGTTCACTCTTGGCGGATGCTTGCCAAGTCTCTGCGGCCTCTGCCGGAGAAATGGCACGGGCTTCAGGACGTAGAGGAGCGCTTCCGTCGGCGTTATCTAGATATTCTTATGAATCCCGGGGTTAAAGAACGCTTTCTCCTGCGGATTCGGATGATTGAGGAAATTCGGGGGTTTTACAATGCCGCTGGATACTTGGAGGTTGAACTGCCGGAGCTCCAGCCGCTTGCCGGCGGAGCGACGGCCAGGCCCTTTGTCACACGCCACAACGCTCTTGAAGCGGATTTTTATTTGCCCACGGCTCAAGAGCTTTATCTCAAAGAGCTTCTGGCCGGCGGCTTTGCAAAAGTTTATGAGCTGGGGCGGCGTTTTAGAAACGAAGGCATTGACCATTTGCACAACCCGGAATTTACCATGCTTGAGTCCAACGAAGCCTATGCCGATGCCAAAAGCCAGCGGGATTTCATTGAGAAACTTTTCAGACAGGTGGTGAAAAAACTTTTTGGCAAGACAAAAATTATCTACGGCGGCAAGGAAATAGATTTCGGCAAAAAATTCAGCGTCGTTACATTTTATGATTTGCTGCGGCGCTGGGCACTTATCATACACCCTGAATCAATCACGCGAAGCGAAGTGGCAGTTCGCGCTCGCCAGCTGGGAATAGAAGTGGTGGACGAGGAAGCGCTCGAAAAAATTCTAGACAATATTTACAAAAAAGTGGTGCGGCCGAAACTTATTCAACCGACTTTTGTCGTTGACTTTTCGGTTGCCACCAACCCGTTCGCCAAAAGAAAAGAAGACGATCCATCGCTTATTGACCGATTTCAGCTTGTAATCGGCGGTTTGGAGCTAGTCAATGCTTTTTCCGAGACAAACAATCCGCTCGATCAGCGCGAACGCTATCTTGAAGAGGATAAAAAGGGACAAGCAGGAGAGGCGGAAATTTCTCCAAGCGATAAAGAATATCTCGAGGCGATGGAGTACGGCATGCCGCCAAACGGCGGCATCGGCATCGGCATTGACCGCCTGGCAATGCTTCTGACTGATGTAAAAAATATCAAGGAAGTGATTCTCTTTCCGACCTTACGGCCTCGCAAAGGCGAGTAAAGTAGAATATGACGTGGTCCCTGTTTGGCTTCTACAGCCGCAGGGTTGTGGTGGTACATGGCGTTGGAGTGAATATTTTTCTAAATACCATGTGCTACATCATTTTGACTGTCTCTCTGCTTTTCTTTGGCAGAGGGCAGTTTGTCCTGACGACAGCAGAGATTACCGGACTGTCTGCAAGAAACGAGGTTCTGGGAGCCGTGCTTGGTGTTACCGGCTTGCTGTTCTTCAATGTTGCGCTGAATCACGCGCCAAACGAGAATATCACAGCCGCGATCATTCTCATCACCGGTTTCTTTCCGGTGGCGGCGATGGTTCTGGGTACGGTGTTCTTCGGTGTGCGGCTTACACCGCATCAATGGCTTGGCGTCGCTCTCGCCGCTCTGGCTCTGTATCTTGTCAACAAACGGTAAGGTTGTACGCCGATGCGGCCCCGACGAGAAGCTCTGACTTCGAGTCGGGTTTTTTGTGAGAAGGTGTACCATAGTTCACCAAAAGTGTGGATAAAAGGTTTCACGCAGTGGGAATAAGTGTTATACGATTTAAAGTGAGTGGGAAAAAGTGGTAGAAAAACAATGATCCGTTAGTTGGCGGAAAACATGTTTTTCACCACCCAGCACTTATCGCGGAGACTGAAGTTTAGGAAAGTAAAACCTGCTGCCGTTTTATTTCAACGAGCGAGAGACATGTTGAGAATAATCTCTCACGATGTCCGAGCGAAGTTGAAATAAAGGGTCAATACCCTTTATTTTACATCTTATTGTCAGTCTTCGTAAATAAGTGCTGGGTGATGATTTTCTAACTGCTTCGCTCAAGGTTCAAGAAAATCTATCGTGGCATTTATCGGAGAAT
The DNA here is from genome assembly GCA_004322205.1 of Patescibacteria group bacterium. GTDB lineage: Bacteria > Patescibacteriota > Minisyncoccia > Phycocordibacterales > Zambryskibacteraceae > SCSN01. The sequence continues at coordinate 88,188 of SCSN01000009.1, read as the reverse complement.
ACACGCACACTGTTGACGAAAAGAAACGGGTCTCGCTGCCGTCGAAATTTCGTCAAGCTCTCGGCAAAAAAGTTGTGGTGACTCACGGCCTCGATAATTCCCTCCTTCTCTACCCACTCAAGGCCTGGGAGGTGATTGCCCGCAAATTGGGCGCTCTCTCGCTTGCCAAAAGCGATACCCGTGCTTTTGGCCGTTTCATGCTCGCCGGAGCGGTCGAAGTCGAAGTGGATTCCATCGGTCGGATTCTCATCCCGGAATTCTTGCGCGACTACGCCAATCTCAAGAGCAAGGTAATCTTTGCCGGCGTCTACGATCGCATTGAGATCTGGAACGACAGGGCTTGGTCCGAGTATAAAAAGCGGATCGAGAAAAGCGCCGACGCCATGGCGGAGAAACTCGGCGAAATCGGAGTATTTTAGTCGGAACATACGAATATGCGAATGTTACGAATTATACAAATCAATACGAATATTCGTAACTATTCGTAGATTTGCATTTATTCGCTGATTCGTATGACGCATGTCAGTGTTCTTTTACAGGAAGCGATAGCGGGGCTTGATATCGACAGCGGCGACATCTTTGTTGACGCGACGCTGGGCGACGGCGGGCACAGTGCGCGAGTGGCGGAGATGTTCGGGCGCGGCGTCAAAATCGTAGGCATTGATGCTGATGCCGAGGCAATCAAGCGCTCACGGGCGCGTCTCGCGGAAGTTGAATGCGACGTCACTTTTGTCGAAGACAATTTCCGAAATCTCGACGCCATTCTCGCAGGACTTGGAGTGCACAATGTCGATAAAATTCTTTTTGATCTGGGAATGTCCAGTTTCCAGATTGAAGAGTCGGGAAGAGGATTCTCATTTCGCCGCTCCGAGCCGCTCATCATGACCTTCGCTCCTCCGCGCCAAAGCTTCCTCACTGCCTATGAGCTTGTGAACTTCACAAGTAAAGAGGAGCTTCGCGACATCATCCGGCGTTATGGTGAGGAGCGCTATGCGGGGAGAATCGCAGCAAAAATCGCCTCGGTTCGAAAGGAAGAGCGGATTCAGAAGGCGGATGAGCTCGCGGAAATTATTGCAGGAGCCGTTCCCGCGAGCTATCGCCACGGAAGAATCCACCCCGCCACCAGAACCTTTCAAGCCCTCCGTATAGCCGTAAACGATGAATTGACAGCTCTTTCCGAGGGGATTGCCGCCGGCTTTGAGCGGCTCTCAAAGCAGGGGAGAATGGCGGTCATTTCTTTCCACAGTTTGGAGGACAGGATCGTGAAGCGCTTCTTTCGGGGGAAAGTCGCGGCTTATGAAGGGCAGCTTGTGACGAAAAAGCCCATAGCGGCATCGGAGGAGGAGATGGCAGCAAATCCCCGCGCCCGGAGCGCAAAATTGAGGATTATCGAGAAACGATGATATGACAAAGGCAAAAGTTCTCATTCACCATCACGCAAAACTTATTTTCTGGTCATCTGCCAGCGTTATTGCGCTTTCGCTTGTTTTTTATGTTATTGCTGTCAATGCCACGGTGCGCAACGTTGCGCACCGTCAAAAAGTTTCTGCTGAGCTCGCCACTCTTTCCAGCCAAGTTGGAGAGCTTGAATTTAAATACATTTCGCTTAAAAATACTATTACTCTTTCTCTTGCTCGCTCGATGGGTTTTCGCACTGTATCCGAGCCGCAGTTTGTTTCGAGAAAGTCCGGCGTGGCGCTGGCAGAGACGGCTTCGAGTAGAGCTCAATAACAGACTTTAGACAATGGGGACGACTCCCTCACAGCGCATCCGACAACTTTCGGTTTTCATTTTTCTGTTTGCTCTTTTTCTTATCGGTAAACTTTATTTTGTTCAAATTGTTTCGGGTGAAGAGTTCCGCAACCGCGGTGACCGTCAGTACACGCAGGCAAATTACGATTTCTTCGATCGCGGGACAATATTTTTTCAGAGTAAGGACGGCAATCTAGTTTCTGCCGCAACTCTCAAGACCGGCTATTTGGCTGCAATCAACCCGAAGCTTATCACTGACCCGCAATCAGTTTATGAGAAACTGGAACAGATTATTCCGCTTGATGAAAAAGCTTTTTTTGAAAAGGCGGCAAGGAAAGATCTGACTTATCGTGAAATTGCCCGCCGTCTGCCGCGCGAAACCGCAGAGTCAATTTCAGCCGCGAAGCTTCCCGGCGTGGAGGCGCATAAAGAACGCTGGAGGTTTTATCCCGGCGACTCCATGGCGGCCCAGGCGCTTGGTTTTCTTGCCTATCGGGAGAACGATTTGGCGGGACGTTATGGTTTGGAGCGTTACTACGAGGATGTCCTCGGAAGGGACAGCGAAAGCGCTTTTGTAAACTTCTTCGCGGAAATTTTCTCGAATATTCAGAGAGGACTCTCCAAAGAAAAATCTCTGGAAGGTGACATTGTGACAAGTATTGAGCCGTCAGTCGAGGCGTACCTGGAGCAAAAATTACAGGAGGTCAATGAAACTTGGAACTCCGAATATTCGGGTGGCATCATTATGAACCCAATGAATGGCGAAATTTATGCAATGGCGCTCTCTCCTTCGTTTGACCCCAATAACTTTCAGGAAGTTACAAATCCGCGGCTGTTTTCAAATTATCTCGTTGAAAGTGTCTATGAAATGGGCTCGATTATAAAACCGCTGACCATGGCGGCCGGACTCGATAGCAAAGCGGTGACAACCAGCACAACATATTTTGACGCCGGCACGCTGACCCTCAACAACAAGACCATTTCAAACTTTGACGCCAAGGGCCGCGGCACGGTCAATATGCAGGAGGTGCTTAATCAGTCACTCAATACCGGCGCGGCTTTTGTGGTGCGAACGATGGGCAAAGAAAATTTTGCCCGCTACATGCTTGGCTACGGCCTCGGCGAGGAAACGGGTATTGACCTTCCTAATGAAACGCACGGACTTGTTGAAAATCTTAAAAGTCCGCGCGACATCGAATACGCCACCGCCGCCTTTGGTCAGGGAATTGCGCTCACACCAATTGGCACGATTCGCGCTCTTGCCGCCCTTGGTAACGGCGGATATCTCGTCAACCCTCACATTGCAACGCGCGTCAACTATAAAATCGGCGGCTCAAAAAAGATAAGTCCTAATCCGCCCAAGCAAGTTCTCAAACCAGAGACATCAGAAGAAATTACCCGCATGCTTGTTGTGGTGGTTGATAAAGCTCTGCGCGGCGGGACCCTCAAGGTGCCCAATTACAGCATTGCCGCCAAAACCGGGACGGCGCAGGTGGTGCGCGAGGGCAGCCGCGGCTATTACGATGACCGCTTTCTGCACTCATTCTTCGGGTATTTTCCAGCCTATGAGCCGCGCTTTATTGTCTTTCTATACACCATGTATCCGAAAGGCGTGCGCTTTGCCTCCGAGACTCTCTCTGAATCGTTTATGGATATTACGAAATTCCTTATCAACTATTACGAGATCCCGCCAGACAGATAGACGCACGGGCGTGGAACGCAAACCACTCTACGTGTATTATAAAAACGGTCACGACCTAGGATTGGGGTTCTACAGCCCCCGACTTAATGGTAAAAAAAATACTCAAGACTGCTCTCGTTGCGATTTTGACGTGGCAGGCGCAAAGCGTGCTTGAGAAGTACAAACCCAAGATAGTTGCAATTACGGGGAGTGTCGGCAAGACCTCCAGCAAAGACGCTATTTATACGGCGCTGTCGGAATTCTACTTTGTCCGCAAGAGTGAAAAAAGTTTCAACAGCGAGATTGGCGCGCCGCTCACGATTTTGGGACGGCCAAACGCTTGGGGGAGTATTATCGGCTGGATTCAAAACATCATTGAAGGTTTTGCTCTGATTTTTCTTCCGAACCATTACCCGGAATGGCTGGTGCTCGAGATCGGAGCTGATCGTCCGGGGGATATCAGGACTCTTGCCAGTTGGATAAAACCGGATATCGCGGTGATAACGCGGCTCTCGAAGGTGCCTGTGCATGTTGAGTATTTTCACTCGGTTGAGGAGCTGGTCCGCGAGAAAAGCTTTTTGGTGCAAAATGTGAGGCGCGACGGACTGCTGGTTTTCAATGGCGACGATGAGGACGTGGTTGCTTTCGCGGGGCTTATGGACGTAAAGAAAATCTTTTACGGCACCGGGGTCAAAGCCGATGTGGTGGGAAGCGGATACAAGATTACTTACGAGGAGAGAGGAGGGAAGAAAGAACCGAGCGGAATCGTCTTTTCTGCCCGTATTGGGAAAAAAGAGAAGCAAATAAACTTAAAGGGAGTGCTTGGTGTCCAGCAAATGTATACGGCGCTGGCAGCGCTTGCTGTCGGGGCTGGTCTCTCGCTTTCTTTTGAGAGAGCCGCCGGGGCGCTTTCAAAATATGAGGCGGCGCGCGGGCGGATGCGGGTGCTCGCCGGGGTCAAGGGTTCAATTATTATTGACGACTCTTACAACTCCTCGCCGGTAGCGCTTGAGGAAGCTCTTCGAACTCTTGGGGCTCTTGAGACCAGCGGCAGAAAAATTGCTGTTCTTGGCGATATGCTTGAGCTCGGAATGTACTCGGCGGAAGAGCACAAAAAAGCTGGCGTTCATGCTGCATCTGCCGCGGTAACTCTTGTGACGGTTGGCATTCGAGCGCGCGGAATTGCCGAGGGAGCGCTCAATGCCGGAATGGACGAGAAAAATATTTTTCAGTTTGAAGACTCGCGCTCGGCTGGAAAATTTGTGGAGACAACGGTAGCTGAAGGAGACGTTGTTCTCATCAAGGGCTCCCAGGGAATGCGCATGGAGAGAGCAGTTGAAGAAGTCCTCGCCGACCCGAGCCGAAAAGAAAAACTTTTAGTGAGGCAGGAGAGAGAATGGGCTAAACGCTGAACTGCACAGAACAAGCGCAGACCAGACGTAATGAATAAACCAATAAAGTCTAACCTTACTAACGTCATTCCTTATTTTCTAATTCGTACGAATTAGAAAATAGTGATTTTGAAGAAGAGGTTTTCTTGATTCTTCGTTCTTGATTCTGTATTCTTGTTCTGCGCGGCCCTATCGTCTAGCCCGGTCTAGGACGCCAGGTTCTCATCCTGGAAACTCGGGTTCAAATCCCGATAGGGTCACAAATTGAAACTTGGTCGGAAGTGAGCGCAAAATCTGGGCGCGCCGAAGGCGCGCTGTATGGCGAGAGAATGAAATCCGTCTTGCGGGCGCGGGCGAATTCGGAGGGCGGGCAAAATGAGATCGAAATAGTTTTATCTTTCAGCGCGGGGTTCGTTCCGAAGGAACGAAGAAAATCTCGCATCTCGTGGAGATTTTCACTCGTAGCGAGAAACCCCGCGCGTTTTGAATCCAAAATCCACTTCCGCAGGGGTTCGACCCAATTCTTTCTCTCGGCTCGGGCAGATGAAGATTTTGCTTGAAGCGAGCTTTTTTGACGCATGAGCGCGTCCTTTTTTGTCAGATATATGTCGCGCTCAATATCGTGGTTTAAGTATAAATCCACGAGTGCGTCGAGCTTAGCTTCAAGCGTTTTCAAATCTTCCTTCATCTGTCCGAGACGATTTCCCGAAGCGTGGATTTCGTCATGCTCAAAAACTTCCACTTTTTTGAGCATATAATCTGCCCACGCTTCGGGAAGCGACACTGATTGAAGCTGTTCCTTAACTTGGAATGCGAGCGCATCTTCCTGCAAATATCCTTGACAACATTTTCCTTTCTTTTTCGTACAACGATAATAGCGATAGCGACCGCCCATTTTTCCAGTACACCATTGAGCGGTTATCATCGAGCCACATTCCCCACAACGAAAAAGTCCGGTGAAAGGAAAATTGTGAGATATTTTGCTATGCCTCGGATGCGCTCGCACGGAAAGTTGTTTTTGCACAGCTTCAAATAGTGTCGGAGAAAGAATTGGCGCAAAGCTTCCGGGAAAATACTCCTCACGATGTTTGGTAAATCCCAAGTACGCACGATTGGTTAATATCCTTTTCACGGAAGCTTTGCCAAGTGGCGTTCCGGACTTTTGAGCAACACCGTGGTCAGCCAAAAATTGCGACAGCGAAATGAGGGTATGTGTTCCTTTAACATATTCACCAAACGCTCGCACGATAATTTTAGATTTCACCGGATCAGGTTCGATATTGCGCGTGGTTGGATTGTTCACATACCCGAATGGAGCGCGGGTCAGCCATTCTCCTCGTCGCAATTTTTGGCGCATACCTCGCTCGACATTTTGCTTCAAATTGTCGGAGTAATATTTGCTCTGTCCGAACGCCACTTGCAACATAAAGAGCCCCTGCGGTGTGGGTTCAAACCAAAATGTCGGAAAACGCAAAGAGACAATTTTAGAAGTGTCTACGGCGTAAATGATGCGTCCTCCGTCAATACTATTTCTCGCTAGTCGGTCAGGATGCCACGCGAGAATGCCTACACCATTCATTTTTTCAATACGCATCATCATTTCGCCGAACACTTCTCGTCCCGGGCTCTTTGCGCTTTTCGACTCTTGAAATTCCTCAAGAATTTCAATATTTTCTCTGCTCGCAAATTCACGAAGCTCCACAAGTTGAGCCGGAATACTCATCACTTGTTTATCATCATCTTCGGTGCTCTTGCGAGCATAGAGAAAATATTTTGGTTTATTCATAAATAGGTTTTGGATTCAAAAAAAGAAACTATTAAGATCTCATTTCTTGCTTTCCGCCCGCCCTCCGAATTCGCCCGCGCCCGCAAGACGGATTTCATTCTCTCGCCATACAGCGCGCCTTCGGCGCGCCCAGATTTTGCGCTCACTTCCGACCAAGTTTCAATTTGTGATCTAATCTGCGGAAAGTTGTATTCTTTTCCTTGGAAACTAAACAGTTCCTCGGAGGGCAAAATGCCACATCGCGGTCGAAGGTCGGTGCCGGCGCGGCGTTTTTTCGTGGAAGCGCACGACAACAACACTGAACAGTACTTTGCGGGGAGAATCTGGGAGCCCACGTCTTACTACAGCGGTATGTTCTGTGCGGATGGCACAACTCGTAACCTATACGAGTGCGACGAACGTCTGCTCACCCATGCCGTCTTGAGCCGGGAACAGCTCGATCTCAAGTTCACGGTCTTCGTGAGCGAGCACGGCAATCAGCCGCGGCGTTGCTCTGATGAGCTTCTCTTCCGGGTTGTCAAGACAGTAGCCCAGCTCGGCTAGCTCACCGATCCATCCGCTGTCCGCCCCATCTCGCATGGGGCGGATTTTGTTTGTTATAATCTGGCAATGACCTTTCAGAAAAAAGTTTTCTCGGTTGTAAAAAAGATTCCGAGAGGGAAGGTTTTAACGTATAAGGAAGTAGCGCGGCGGGCGGGGCGGCCAAAAGCCTACCGCGCGGTGGGGAATATTTTGAATAAAAACACTAGTCCCAAAATCCCATGCCACCGCGTCATTCACTCCGACGGCTCACTCGGTGGCTACCGTGAGGGCAATCTCGCAAAGCGGCGACGTCTAGTTGAGGAGGGGTATATAAAATAAAGAAAAGAGGAAGTAAAAAGTGGAATATATATAGGCGGAGAGTAGGAAAAACCCCGCAGGATAGCGCTTGCACGCATCCCACGGGGCGGATTCAGACAATTCGGTCCAGAAACCGGAACTCGAGAATCTCTTCCGGGGTGAGGATTCGCTCCTCGCCAAAGAACAAATTCTCAACTTTCCTCCGCATAACCTCGTCGGCAGTGGCGCCGACACGTTCGAGCAGAATGTTGAGCACTCGCAGCGAGTTTTCGCTTACGGCGTCGATCTGCGTAGCCACGAACTCAAGAACGGAGGTGCCGGTTCGGCGTTTCAACCGTGTCCGCAATTCCATGTATGGCTCGTGCAAGACAAATCTGGCGTTTGCCGAAGCAATGCGGAGGTGGCATCCCTGAAGTGCCGTGAGAGCAGCCGAATGGGCAACCCCCATGACTCTTCCGACCACAGGCACCGCCGAGAGACGAAAGCGATCGTAGAGGTGCAGTCCGTCCCAGAACTCACCGCCTCTTGAGTTGAACTCGATGAGAACAGGTGTTGGCTTGGCGCTAAGTTCATGCAGTTTCTCGACGATAGCGTCAACTCGCGGCCAATCGATTGTTCCCTTGAGGAGAATGATTCGCTCCGGCGGGATCTCACTTATGTCGAGGTTTGCGAGCGGCTCTCGGTTTATCACGACTTCCTCCTTGATTGTTGCTGGTTTCTAGTGTATATATTAATATAGTGTGGGTATTTAGTCAATACTCTTGTGCAAGATTAGTCTTAAATATTCAATATGCCAGATTCAATTGAAGATAGCGCTTTGGGTGGTGACAAAGAGTCGTATGAAAGATCAGAATTATTTCCAATGAGGATAAACGGGCCGGACGGAACAATCACCGAAATCCATAGTGCGCATGAACTCATGGAATACGCGGAGGAAGTGAATAGCAGAGAAGCCAGACAATAAAACAAAATGCTCCGCGAGACAGCGTATAATTGCCACATCTCGCGGAGCTTTGTTTTATTGGAAATTCAAATGCTATAATGAAGGTTCCTCGGGGCAAGCCAAGGACTTGCCCGCTACCCTCGATCGTCGAAATAAATTTAAGTAATTATGGAGAAACCTTCATCTTCCGGGGAGTATTTACGCAGTCCGCAAGAAGAGCTATCGCATGTCACTCGAGAAGTTATTCGGCGAGAGCGGGAGCTGACCGAGCAGGGCGTTGCCTCCGATCGTGAGACTGTTATTACTGAAAAGATACAGGAGTACAAGAAAATACCGAGCGAACAAATCCTCGATGAATCGTTTCGTTTACCGGGCGCGCAGGTTGAAGCTGCCGCTCTCAATTTGGCGCCGGAGCGCCACGACAGCCGCGTTCAGGAACTCATCAAACTTGTCAATGAAAAGGGAATCAAGAATGCTCTTTCGGTGCTGGAAAAACTCGGCGACATTCACGTCGAGGATGATCTCCATCGCTACCTGGTACAGTATATTAAGAGCGGCTTTGAAGTGAAGGGTATTTCTAAACGAAAACCACTCTACAAAGCCCTGTCGCTGGCACTTTTTGAGATTGTAATCCCGCAGGCAAGCAACGAGCGTGAGCGTACGCTTAAAGAAATTCTCTCGGGAATGGAGCAGTTTTACGCGGGGATGCTTGCTGTCTCTCCGGATAAAAAGCCGGCGGAAAATTATTTGGTTCTGGAAATCGCCAACGAAAACGGCAGTGAGGAGTTTGTTTTCTACGCCGCAGTTCCCGAATCAAAAAAAGCTCTCTTTGAAAAACAAATTCTTTCCATTTTCCCCGGAGCTCAACTGCGCGAACGGGTCAATGACTACAACATTTTTAACGAGCAAGGTGCTTCTGCCGGCTCATATGCCGTTGCCCAAGGCAGTCCGGTTTTTCCACTTAAAACTTATGACGAATTCGACCACGATCCGCTCAACATTGTTCTTCAGGTCTTTTCCAAAATTAATCGGGAAGGGGAAGGGGCGAGTTTACAACTCCTTATCCAACCTGCCGGTGAGATCTACGCCAAAAGATTTGGTTATGCGCTAAAGAAAATAAAGGAAGGTGCTCCGGTAAAAGAAGCCACAAAAATTTCTACCACCTTTACCGAAGAGGCCTTCGGTCTTTTCAAAGAACTCTTCTCTTCGGAGAAAAAGAAGAAAGATGACGGTAAACCAAAGACCGTTGATCAGGCGGCGGTAGAGCGAGTGGAGAAAAAATTATCCGCCCCCATTGTCTCGGCCTCCCTTCGTTTGGCGGCTTCGGCGGCAAGCCGGGAACGGGCCGAAGCAATCCTTGGCGACTTGGAATCAGCTTTTAAGCAGTTTGACAATCCCCAAGGGCTGTCACTGCGCTTTAAGAGAGCCTCTGGCAGTCGGTTAAAGCGGTTTCTGCGGCATTTCGCTTTCCGGCTGTTCTTGCCAAAGGAAGCAATTCCACTCAATCTCAAAGAGCTGACTTCGCTTGTGCATTTTCATACTGAAGCACTTTCCGGCGTGGCCCAACTTCGCACTCTTCGAGCACACGATGCCCCGGTGCCGGTTAATCTTCCCGCCGAGGGTACTCTTCTTGGCGTCAATCGTTTCCAAGGAGTTGAGCGGAAAGTATATATTACCGATGACGACCGCTTGCGTCATTTCTACACCATTGGTCAAACGGGAACAGGGAAGTCCACTCTTCTCAAGAACATGATTATTCAGGATATCGCCCGAGGTCAAGGTGTGGCCATGATTGACCCGCACGGAGTTGATATTGAAGATGTTCTGCGGCACATTCCGCCGGAGCGCGTTCAAGACCTGATTTATTTCGATCCAGCCTATACACAGAAACCGATGGGGCTCAATATGCTCGAGTACGATCCGCGTTTCCCCGAGCAAAAAACATTTGTGGTAAACGAGCTCTTCAATATCTTCCAGAAACTCTATGGGGCGGTGCCGGAGTCAATGGGGCCGATGTTTGAGCAATATTTCCGCAATTCGGCAATGCTTGTCATTGAAGACCCGGAAAGCGGCTCGACACTTCTTGATGTCTCTCGGGTGCTGTCCAATAGGGAATTCCGCCAGCTCAAACTCTCGCGCTGCGGTAACCCGGTAGTGGTGCAGTTCTGGAAGGAAGTTGCCGAAAAAGCTGGCGGCGAGGCGGCCCTTGCCAATATCGTGCCGTATATCACAAGCAAGTTTGACGTCTTTCTGGCAAACGACATCATGCGTCCCATTGTTGCTCAAGAACACTCTGCCTTTAACTTTAGGGAGATTATGGATAATCGCAAAATCCTTCTGGTCAATCTTTCAAAAGGCCGCCTCGGTGACATCAACGCTAATCTAATTGGTTTGGTTCTCGTCGGCAAAATTCTGATGGCGGCGCTCTCGCGCGTGGACTCACTCGCTAGTCCGCCAGCAGACGGATTGCCGACATTTAATCTCTATATCGACGAATTCCAAAACATCACAACCAATTCCATAGCCACCATTCTTTCCGAAGCTCGCAAGTACAAGCTCTCTCTCACTATTGCCCACCAATTCATCGGTCAGCTTGAGGAAAACATTAAAAACGCCGTCTTTGGAAATGTTGGCACCATTGCTGCCTTCCGGGTGGGAAGCGATGATGCTGAATATCTGGCAAAGCAGTTTGAGCCGGTCTTTACCGCCCAAGGGCTCGTCAATATCGAAAATCGCCGCGCCCACCTGAAACTTCTTGTAAACGGCAGGCCGGAGCGGCCCTTTAGCATTGAAACAATATCTGTAGCAGAAGAGGGTATAAGTGATCCGCAGACAATCAAACAGGCGTCGTTTGAGCGTTTTGGCCGTCCAGCTGAAGAAGTTGAAGCAGAAGTTATGAAAAAATATCAAAAATCATCTATTCCTAATGAGGAAATAGCCCCGCAGATTTAGTTATAATTTTTAATTTCAATTTGTTCTCACTCAACAATTCCATGGAATTGTTGCATATACTGAATTATAGTTGCTGATAATTAGCTGGCCTTTAAGATCCCATTTACCAGTTCAATTAATTCCTTAGTGTGATTTTCCTTGCCAGTTTCCATTTTCTTCCAGAATGTTAGCACCCCCTCGTTGCCTTCGGAGTCCTTAAGATACATATTCTTAATGCGCCACAGACTTTTGTTCTCTTCGGTGGGCTGGAGCAGAAGGTTATAAATGCTGTTTTTGAGCATGGCGTTTGAGTTACTATTAATGTTTTCATTGTAACAAAAAAGCAGGATTCAACGTTCGAATCCTGCTCGGGCATCGGCGATCTCTTCTTGCCAACGTCCATTGGCTCGTTTGGCGGCGCGCTTGCGCGCCGCGGCCCCTCGTCGCCCCAGTTCGCTGCAGATGCGGGATACAAGCGAGGAATTGTCGAAAGGGTCTATTCCTTCCAACTGAAGGGCTCGAATGGCCGCCTCCTTGCCGTTCCCCGCTTCGTCTTTTCTAAGAATCTTGGAGGCGAGATTAACGAAGCGCTTCTGGTGTTTCGTCATCCCGTAGTACATTAGGGTCCCTCCCGGAATGTTTAAGAGCATACATATCCTAATTTTAGGATAGTACATCTTAAACATAAAGTCAATAGAGTAAAGAAAGAAACAAAACAGAGCGAGACATCAGTAGTCGTCTCGCTCTGGCTGGTAGGCGTTTTGGGCGCGGTAGGTGCGCCCGTCTCTACCAATGCGCTCTCCCGGGAAGTGACGCTTGCGCTCAGAGAGGGTGGCGGCAACCATTTTGGCGCTCTCTTCGGCGAACGATTCGCCGATGACACGCCTCAGCTCTTGGTCACGGTCAGGGTGATACCCAAACTTCTCCATAGCTCTTTGGATTGAGGAGTTGATCATATTGGTTGCCATTCGGTCCTCCTCTTTCCAGATCCTGCGTGCTTCTTCCGTAATACTGCGCATTACTGCAATGTCAGGAAGCATCGGTTCCTTCTTTGGGACTTTTTCTGGATTAAATTTTGTCATAATTGATTGTAAAAGTCAAAAAAATGAATATTTTCAAGCGTCGCGGAATAGATTTTCCACAACTTTTTTGACTTCCGCTCCGTCCGCTCTTCCTTTCAATTCTTTCATCACTGTGCCAATGAGCATACCCATTTTTGATTTGTCTGTTATACCAAGCTCTGCCTTTTTCGTTTCCGCAAGTTTGCGAATTTCTTCTTCCGGCATAGCGGCGGGGAGAAACTCCAAAAGAATCTTCATCTCCGCCTCTTCCTGTTTCACCAGATCCTGACGCCCACCGGCGCCAAACTGCTCAATTGAGTCTTTGCGCTGTTTCACTCCACGCCGAATCACCTCAAGAGCATCATCGTCAGGAAACTCTTCCGTGGGCTTGCGGCGGGTGGCGACGAGCTCGTTGGTGAAGGCGGCAATAAGCCCTCGCAGGGTATTGAGCCGCAACTCATTCTTGGCAAACATCGCTTTTTTCATTTCTTCTCGTATAGTTTCAGTCAAAGGCATAATAATCATTATAAGGTTTTTTCTGGAGAGGCAAAGCTATAAGCAAACAGTAATTCCTGTTATAATTGACTCATCGTGACTACTTTGACTGCGGTTCTTGTTGTTATGTTTGTTATTCTCCTGTTTAACGCTTTTTTTCTGTGGCGCGTCCACCGACGAAAGGGTGTATCAGGGGAGGGTGAATTTGTCTTGCTGCAAAATCAGCTCAATGAACTGATGCGGACACTCGACTCCAAGCTTTCTGACTCCCGTCGGGAGATGCAGGATGCGGTCCGGATACAGTTTTCGGAGTCTCAGCGCCTAATTCGCGAAATTAACCAAGAGGTGAGCAAAAATCTTCTTGAGGTGGCAAAAGAGCAAACTAAAACCAATGAAGCCACACGGCAGTTTATGTCTATTGCCGAGCAGCTTGCAAATCTTGAAAAAGTTCTCAAACACCAGAAACAGAGAGGAAATCTCGGCGAAGCCTCGCTTGAACTCATCCTTTCCAACATTCTCCCGCCTGACGCTTTTCGAATGCAGTACAGTTTCGAGAACGGTGACACCGTAGACGCGGTTATTATTACGAAAGACGGTAAAATTCCCATTGATGCAAAGTTTTCTCTCGATAACTACACTAGAATCGTTCACGCTGTTGGCGACAGGGAGAAAGAAGAGCTTGAAAAAGAATTTCGCAACGACTTAAAGAAACGCATAGACGAGACGGCAAAATACGTAAGACCAAACGAGGGAACCCTGCCGTTTGCTTTTATGTTCATCCCGGCGGAAGCGATTTACTACGATCTTCTGGTCAATGAGATCGGGACGCTTAAGGTAAATACGCGCAACCTCATAGACTACGCTTACAATGAGAAGAAAGTTATTATCGTCTCGCCAACGACCTTTTCTGCCTATCTCCAATCGGTACTGTACGGCTTCAAGGCTTTTAAAATTGAGGAAACTGCCAAGGAAATTATGAAGCGGGTAGGGGATTTGGGGCGGCACTTAAAATCTTATGAGGATTATATGGGGCGGCTTGGCAACGCTCTCTCGACAAGCGTTTCGCACTACAATGCCGCTTACAAGGAACTCGGAAAAGTCGATAAAGATGTTATGAAAATTAGCGGCGCGGCACCCGGAATCGAACCACTCGCCATTGATAAGCCAACCACGGAGTAGACTGCGGGAATCCAAAGCTCTCGGCATGGCGCGCTTGTCAATCGCTGTTGGCTGTGTAGAATGGAGCGCATTATGCCAAGAGAACTAACGACCAACCTGCCTCGCCGGCAGGCAGGCGACAAACGGCTAGCAACAAAAAAAATAAAAGAGAGCAAGGCCCGCGGAATAAATAAAGATTCTGGCTTTGCTGTGATTGCGACGGGGGGGAAACAATATCTCGTATCGGCAGGGAATAAAATAAGAATTGAGAAAATAAAAGGTGGCCTCAAGGAAGGGGACAGCCTCACATTTGACAAGGTTCTCCTTCGTGATAACGGAAAAGAGACAGTAGTTGGAGACCCTTACATTTCAGACGCCAGGGTTGACGCAAAACTTCTTAAAATCGGCAGGGCAAAAAAAATAAACGTTGTTCACTACAAAGCCAAAAGCCGCTACTACAAAAAATACGGACACCGCCAGCCATTTTTTGAGGTGGAGATTACAGAGATATTCTAGTCTCTGTAACGGGACAACTTGGGAGCCCAGCTCCCAAATCCGTTATATTCTCTACTCTCTGTTTTTAAGAGCATACTTGAGAGTTTCGGGGTCAGAATATTCGAGTTCCAGGCCGGTGGAGAGTCCTCTGCCAAGGAGAGATATTTTAATGCCATATTTTTTTGAGAGCGGTTCAATTTTTTCTCGTATATAGTCGGCCGTGTTTTCTCCTTCAGGATTTACATTAAGAGCAAAAATAATCTCTTTCAGTTTTTTTCCTTCACCATCTTTTTCAAGGCGAGACATAAGCTCATGGATGCGAATTTCCCCCCCCGGTTCTTTTTCAAGGATTGGAAGCGTGCCGCCTAAAACAAAATAGAGACCCCGATAGACGCCGCTTTTCTCAACGGTCTCCAAATCACTGTCGCGCGCTACGACCAGCAGTGTGCCATGATCGCGGTTCTCGGCGGAGCAAATGGAGCAGAGATGAGTTTTTTTCAAACCTGTAGGGAAGTAGCGGAAACACAAATTACACAGAATTACTTCTCGACGGAGTTTTTTGATATTTTCCGAGAGACTAGACAGAAAGTCGCCATTGCGGGTGAGCAAAAAATAAACGAACCGCTTTGCCTGCCGCGGCCCGATGCCGGGGAATTCCCGAAACAACCTCTCAAGCTCTTCAAGCGCACTCATCCGATTAATAGCTTACTGTCTCAAGCTCCTCCTCTTCGGTGCCGCTAAAACGGCTTTTCTCAATGCTCTGAAATGTGACTCGCTTCTCGTTGAAGTACAATTCAATCTTTCCGGTTTCTCCGTTGCGGTGTTTTTCAATGAGAATTTCAGCGATGTTTTTCTTTTCGCTGTCGTCCTTGTACTTGTCTTCGCGGTGAATGAACATCACCACGTCGGCATCCTGCTCAAGGCTTCCGCTGTCGCGGAGGTGATGGAGTTTGGGTCTGTCGCCGCTTTGCACGGCGGCACGTGAAAGCTGGGAGAGAGCAAGAACGGGAATATTAAGTTCCCGCGCCAGGTTTTTGAGGGAGCGGGAAATTTCAGTGACTTGCTGAACAAGGTTATCGTTTGTGCGCGACTGAGTGGGGACCATAAGCTGGAGATAATCAACGATCAGCAGTCCGAGACCTTTTTCGCTCTTGAGGCGTCGCGCCACCGAGCGCATTTTCATGATGTTATTTGCCGGCTGGTCGTCAACGTAAATGGGAGCTTGGGAGAGGACGTCAAGTGATTGACGGATGGCGGCAAATTCCTCCTCTCGCGAGAGCTTACCGGTGCGCAACCGCCAAGCGTCAACATTGGACTGGGCGGCGAGCATTCTATCCACCAGCTGCTGGGCGCTCATTTCGAGAGAAAAGATACCGACCGGCACTTTGTGGTTGACTGCCGTTTGACGGGCAATATCGAGCGCTAGAGCGGTTTTCCCCATGGCGGGGCGGGCGGCAAGAATAATGAGATCTGCTTTTTGCAAGCCTGAAAGTTTGTTGTCAATTTCCGGGAATCCCGTCGGGATGCCTCGCAGTCCGCCTTTCGTGTTGTGGAGCCGATCGAGGCGTTCCCAGGCCTCGGCAAGTTCTTCGCGCAGTTCGGTGAATGATTGGATGCCGCCCGCCGAAGTTATTTCGTAAACTTTTTTTTCGGCGCTGTCGATAATCTCTTCGATGTCATGTGCTTCCTCGTAACCGAGCCCGGCGATAAATTCGGACGCCTCAATTAGCCGCCGCATCATGTATTTCTTATGGACAATCTCCGCGTAGTGCTTGAGATTGGTCGAAGAGGGGACGACATTCACCAACTCCGTTAAATAGCTTGCCCCGCCGATCTCCTCAAGGAGGTTCTTTTCCTTGAGGCGCGAAGAGAGCGAGAGAAGGTCAATTGGCTGACGCTTCAGGAAAAGTTCAAGCATTGTCTCGAAGATGAGGGTGTGCTTATGCGAGTAGAAGGACTGGGGAGTAATGAGATCAATGACTTCGTAAATGCCTTCCGGACGCAGCATTATGGAGCCGAGGAGCGCCCGCTCCGCCTCGAGGCTCTGCGGGGGAACGCGGATTTTCTCTCGGATGCCATCTGTCATACAGGCACTATCCTACCACACCAACGAAGAAGGCAAAAAGACTTACTTCTGGGTAAGATGTGTCTAATCTGGGGAGAGAAAGTACTAGAGAGAAGGGTCAAGTCTTCGGGTGATTGCAGTTCCACTCTCGAGATCGCGGACAAGATATTGGGAGCTGATTTCTTCCCGGAGGGCGTCAGCCTCTTGGAATTTTTTCCCTTGCCGGAGTGTATCTCTCTCTCTTTTGACGGCAAGAATTTCAGAGGGGATAGTTCTTACTTTCTCTGCCAGTTCTTTGAGCCGCAAGCCGAGAATTTCGTCAAGGTGGTAGAGAGTAGCGAGCTTGGCGTTGGGCGGCAGTTTTTCCTCTAGGAAAGAAGACAGTAGTGCAATTGCCCGCGGAGTATTCAAATCATCAGTGATAGCTTCTAAAAAAAAGTCTGGGTCAGTGGGAAGCGCCTGATGAGAAACATTCTTCACCTCCGTCTGCAAATCTGCCACCCGAAGAACGAGAGATTCAAATCCACTCTGGGCGGCTTCAACAGCTTCCCAGCTCCAGATGAGCGGGGAGTGGTAATGAGCTTGAAGAATGAAGAATCGGTAGGCGAGTGGATGGATGCCGCGATCAATAAGTGATTGAAGTCGAACGAAGTTCTCTTCCGACTTTGCCATTTTTCCGCTCTCAACAGTGAGAAAGGCACTGTGAAGCCAGTAGCGCGCCAGAGGTTTTCCGGTTGCGGCTTCTGACTGGGCGATTTCGTTGTTGTGGTGAACTGGAATGTGGTCAATGCCACCGGTGTGAATGTCAAACGTCTCGCCGAGATATTTCATTGACATAGCGGAGCACTCAATGTGCCAGCCGGGAAAACCTTTGCCAAAAGGCGCGTCGTAGCCAAGCTCCCCACCTTGAGCGGAGAATTTCCAGAGAGCGAAGTCGCGAGGATGTTTTTTTTGAGGGTTCGGAGGTATTCGGGAGTGTTCACTGTTGTCTGCAGTAGGGCCGCCGAGTTTGCCGTATTCTTTCATTTTTGCAGTATCAAAGTAGATGCCGTCGTTCGTCTGGTAGGTGCGGTTTTTCTCGATGAGTTTCTGGACCAGAGCGACTTCTTCGGCAATATGATCGCTGGCAAAGGGGAAATGCTCCGGAAGCTTGATGTTAAGAGCGATGAGATCATTCTTAAAGGCTTCAAAATAGAAATCAGCAAGCTCTCGCATTGCCGCAAGCGTCAGGGGCTTACCTTCACGCGAAAGCGCCCGCGTCATTTTGTCTTCACCTTCATCCGTTTCACTGACCAGATGCCCGATGTCAGTGACATTTATCACCTGATGGACGTCTAGGCCCAGGAACTCAAGGGTGCGTCTCAAAACGTCGGCAAAAATGTAGGCGCGCAGATTGCCAATGTGAGCGTAGTTGTGCACTGTCGGACCGCAGTGGTACATGCTAACCGTCCCTTCTTTTATCGGTATGAACTCCTCCTTTTTGCCAGTGAGAGTATTGGTAAGTCTTAGCATTTTCATTAAAAAGCTAACCAGCTAATTAGCTTGTTAGCTGATTAAAGCCATTTTTTGTGCTTAAAGTAGGCGAAAAGAAGCACCCCAAGAGCTAGCAGGGCGGCAAGAATAATCCAGAAGTCATTCGGACGCCCGATAATTGGCCTGGAAACGGCGTCAATCTGGAGCAGAGAAGTTATAAGCGAAAGAGGAAGAGCAATGAAAGCCACGATAGTGAGAACTTTCATAACCTCATTTTGCTTGGTGGAGAGGAGAGAATCGTTTGTCTCACGCAGTTCTGCCACCGAATCAATATCTCCGTTCAGAACGTGTCTAACCTTATGATATTCGTCAAGGAGGCGTTCGACGTGGTACGAGAAATGCTCGTCAAAAACTTTTTTGCCGAGGTCGTGGAGAGAGGTGAGGATTTCATTGTGAAAGTCCGTGGCTTTTTTGAAATTGAGAAGAGTCCGGCTGACTTCCGATAGCGCCATGACCATTTCCCGCTCGCGTCCGGCAAAAATTCCTTCCTCAATTTTTGCAATCCAGTTGCCGACATACTCAAGTTCGCTTAAAAGCGAGTGGTAAATCTCCTGGGTGATGCCAAAGAAAATATAGCCCGCCGGATGCTCGCGCGGGCCGCGGTCGAGAATGCTTTTGACCTCGAGAATCTTCCCGAAGGCGTCAATGGCGTCCACTGTGTCATAGCGTACCGTAACGACAAAATCCCGCCCGATAACAAAGTCTATTTCCTGAATGCTGTCGCGGTGGCTTAGCTTCACGGCAGGGAAGTGAAGGATAAGAAAGAGATACTGGTCGTAGAGTTCAACTCGGGACTTAAGCGATGGAGAGGCGAGCTCTTCTACGACCGCCGGATGGAAACGCAGTTCGTCTGCCAAGCCGTTCAACTCCTGGTGGGTCGGATTGACGGCGTCAACCCAGAGAGCTTCTCTGTATCGCCGACGATAAATCATGAAATCAGTATATCACAGCTCTAAGGTTTCTAAGGTTGGTGTTTTACGGCGATGATAAATTTGCTATACTAACGGGTACTTTCTATGAAGGGAACTGATCAGAGACTCGGCAAAGTTGTTGGCTGGCTTGTCATTGCAGCTTTGATTTTCTACGCCGGCGTCTCGATCGGCAGGGGATCGGTGCCCGCCATTGAGCAGGTCACTGAAGTTACTAACAAAGAGGAAAATAAGCCTCAAACTGTTGATTTTTCGCCGTTTTGGAAAGCTTGGAGCGTCATCAACGAGAAATTCGTTTCTCCAGCCACTTCGACCGGAGTGATAAGTGATCAGGAGAAAGTCTGGGGCGCCATTGAAGGATTGGCTCAATCTCTCAAAGATCCTCACACCGTCTTTCTGCCGCCCACTGAAACGGAGCTCTTCGAAAGCGACGTTCGCGGCAATTTTGAGGGTGTGGGGATGGAAATTGGTATTCGCGATGGAGTCGTGACGGTCGTGGCGCCGCTCAAAGACACCCCGGCTTATCGCGCTGGCATCAAAGCGGGCGATAAAATTATCAAAATTGGCGACAAGCCGACTGTTAACATGACTACCGAACAAGCGGTCTCTCTCATTCGCGGGCAGGGCGGGACAACAGTTACTTTAACCGTCGCGCGCAACGGTCTCAAGGAACCGCTTCAATTCACTCTGGTGCGCGAAACGATTAATATCCCGACTATCCGCACCGAACTCTTGCCCAACAGGATTTTCCTTATCGAACTTTACAGTTTCTCCGCTAATGCTCCAGACCTTTTCCGCAAAGCGCTTCGGGAATTTATTGGAGCCAATACCGATAAACTGCTCATTGATCTGCGCGGCAACCCGGGAGGCTACTTGGAGGCATCAATTGATATGGCGAGCTGGTTTCTGCCCGCCGGTAAAGTGGTGGTGCGGGAAGATTTCGGCGGCAAACAGGATGATGTGATTTACCGCAGCCGCGGCTATGACGTTTTCAACGAAAATCTTAAGCTCGTCATTCTGGTTGACGGCGGGTCTGCTTCCGCTTCGGAGATTTTGGCCAGCGCTCTGCGTGACCACGGTATTGCCAAGCTGGTGGGAGAGCGAACTTTCGGCAAAGGTTCGGTTCAGGAGTTAATCAAAATCACCTCTGAAACGTCGCTCAAACTCACTATTGCAAGATGGTTGACGCCAAACGGAATCTCAATTTCGGAGAGCGGTGTAACACCGGATTTTGCGGTGAAAATTACAAAAGAAGATGCGGAGAAAAATCGCGATCCGCAAAAAGAAAAAGCGATTGAAATCTTGCTGAATTGACTCTGAACGAACTAACGTCCAGCCTTGCGGGACTACTTCTTACGGGGTCTGTCCCGTTAGAAATTTAATCTAGACTTATTTATTTGGGAATGGACAGAATCAAAGCGAAAACATAGAATGACCATCCAAAATTTAATTATTAAATTTCGCACGGGATGAAGGTGATACTGCTTAAAGACGTTGTCGCTCTCGGCAGGAAATATGAAGTCAAGGAGGTGGCTGCCGGCCACGCCCTCAACTTTCTTATTCCCAGAAAGCTCGCCGAGACCGCGACTGCGGGTGCCTTGAAGCGACTTGAGGTTATACGAGCGCAAGAGGAAGCAAAACGTAAACTCAACGAAACGCTTTTACTGGAAAATATAAAGAATCTCAATGGGACAACAATTGAGATTACAGAGGCGGCAAACGACAAAGGCCATTTGTTTGCCGGCATTCACAAAGAAGAACTAGCGGCAAGGATCAAAGAACAAACCCGACTAGATATACCTTCGGAGTACATCGAGCTAGAAAAACCAATTAAAACAGTCGGGGACTATGCACTCTCTGTGAAGATAAACGAAACTATCGTGCCGTTTGAACTTTCAGTAAGGGCTAAGTGAAATCGTATAACCAACTCGGCGACCGAACCGCCAAGTAACCGGGGGCAGGGAAATTTATCATATTTTTAATTGCCATTTGCTCTCCCATCGCTATCCAGAGCTGAAAGGTGTTGGTTTGCCTGCATTTCTCATATTTCTGACATACACAAATTCTGTGCTATAGCACAGAATTTGTGGACACTTTAAAAAACGTGACTAACTCTAAACTATGTGGAAGACGTGTTTTTTCACTGTCTTGCCGTCGAAATGAGGCTTGCGGCGAGTTGTAAGAAAAACAGTGCCTTTGCGCAAGGCGAAAAGGGTGTAGTCCTTCCCCATGCCGACCCCTTTGCCGGGGAGAATTTTTGTTCCTCTTTGGCGCACCAAGACAGCTCCCTCTCGGGCGACGGCTCCAGGAGTAATCTTGATTCCCAAATATTTCGGATTGGAATCTCTGCTGTTTTTTGTTGAACCTGTGGCTTTTTTTGTTGCCATTCTCTTAGCTTGTTAGCTAATTAGCTTTATTAACTAATTAGCTTAGAATATAACTATCATACTGCAGAATAAAGAAAAAGGGAAGGAGAGCCAGGAAACGAAGATTTTTGAAGAAGAATTTGACATTGTTGCCGTCGGTAAATCGGGCGGACGGAACCTCAAAGAACATCTCTTCCGAGCGGCCGTGCTCGTGGCTGTCGCGACGGCCGCCTTTGGGCTGGGAAGGCTGTCTTTCTATTCGGAGAAGCAAGTTCCCGTTACTCTTCGTTTAGATTCACAGACACTTGAGGAAGTTTCCAACTCCGCGCCGTCTGAAGCACAAGCAGAAATAGAAGCCGAAGTAAAAGGCGCCGCCGTAGAAACTTCCGGCTCCGTAGTAGCGTCAAAAAACAGCGATAAGTATCACTTTCCGTGGTGTTCAGGCGCAAAAAGAATATCTGCGGAAAACCGAATTGTCTTTTCTTCAGCCGAAGAAGCCCGCAAAGCCGGCTTTAGTCCGGCGGCGAATTGCAAAGGATTAAAATAATGAACAGTGGACAGTAAATAAGTAGACAGTAACTGATTACTGATTACTAATTACCATGATTGTCCTCGACGTAGAAACAACAGGAACAGACCTCGCGAAAAACTCATTAGTGAGTATTGGGGCGGTTGAATTTTCGCATCCGGAAGCTCAGTTTTACGAGGAATGCCGAATATGGGACGGCGCGCATATTGATCCGGTGGCGCTCGAGCGAAACGGTTTCAGCGAGGAGCAAATCAAAGACGCGCGGAAGCAAAGTGAAGGGGAAATGGCTGCCAATTTTCTCAAGTGGTTGGGAGAAAGAGATGATATGGTGATTCTGGGTCATAATGTTGATTTTGATGTGAGTTTCGTCAAGGCGGCGGCGCAGCGCTCTGGCATATCCACCCCGCTCTCCAAGCGGATTGTTGACTTGCATTCGGTAACTTTTTATCACATGCTGCGAAGAGGCGTTGCGCCACCCTTGGAAAACCGGAAATCCAATCTCGATTCAGACAAAGTGATGGAGTATGTCGGCATTCCAACAGAATCCAAGCCGCACAATGGGCTAAACGGCGCCATCTGGGAGGCGGAGGCGTTCCAGAGACTTATCTATGACCGGGCGCTCTTCCCGGAGTTTTGCAAGTTACTCATTCCGTGGCTTTAGAGATATTTCCTTTACACAAATTAAGTTATGTTGTCTAAATGTGGCTAATAACAACGATATTTTGAGAATTTTGAGTATAAAGTTATTGACTATTTAAATCAGATATGCTATTATTACAATATTCAGCGAAAGCTGAATTTTGTTTTTTACCGCAACGACAGAATTAAAAATAACCATTAGCTTATTTTAAATCTTGCCAGTATTGGGTTGCTTGCTGTCATTTCCGGCTTCAGCTATCTGGGCGCCCCGGCTGCGATGTTAGAAAATCCCGCGGCGGCCCCGCCCATCGAGGAGACTGCGGTCTCCGAGGTGAAGCCGCCGACCACCAAAGAAAAAGTAGTCGAGTACTTCTCCGATCTGCCGATTATGGTTGAAATCGCTCGCTGCGAGTCGCATTTTCGCCAGACTGGTGTCAACGGGGAAATTCATCGCGGTAAAGTCAACCGCTTTGACGTCGGGGTGATGCAGATTAACGAACTCTATCATCTCGAGAGGGCGGAGCGTCTCGGCTTTGACATCCACTCTCTGGGGGGGAATCTCGCTTACGCGCGGTATCTCTACGAGAGGGAAGGTACCAGACCGTGGCTCTCGTCATCTCCCTGCTGGGCGAAGTTTAACGAAATAGCCCGTAAGTAATCCACACAAAACCACGCCCCGCAACCGCGGGGCGTGGTTTTGTTTTCCACATGTATTCCACAGATGCGGCACTGTTTTATATCGCAAAAGCGCATAAGATAAATTTATGAGGGCGAGGCGTACTTTTGATTTTCTCAAGGTGCGGCAGTGCTTGAAAATACTAACGTCTTTGACGTTAGTATTTTCTTTTTTCCTCCAGCCGCTCTTTGTTTCCGCGCAGGAAGAGACGGCGACTCTGAACCAAGAGCCGAATACTCCGAATGTCGGCGGTGCTCTTCAAAATATCCCTGTTGAGAGTCCGGCTGATGTTGAATTTTCTGTTACTCCCGGGATATCGGGGAACAAGCCGACAGAAGCAAATCAAAATGAATCGGCGGGGCAAGCCGCAGGCAACCCCAGTACTCCGCCCGGCGAGGTCGCGGGCGAGCAGACAAACCAGAACGGAGCGCCCCAGCAGAAAACAGATGAAGAGCCCGCTGGAGAAGGGGAAGCTGGTATCTTGTCGCTTCTCGGCGAGTCTTCTGATTTGCCGATTAGGGATCGGAGCAAAGACGAAGAACTGCGAATCGCTTTCACACTGGATTCCTATGCAGGTTCGTTCAATTATCAATACAAACTGACTGTGTCGCCCGGCAGAAACGGTCTGACTCCAAGCGCCACCCTCTACTACAACAATCAAACGGCAGACGACGTAAACTGGTTCGGCTACGGCTGGAACTTGGATATTCCGTACATTGAGCGTCTCAATCGCACCGGCTCCGACAATCTATATTCTTCAACTTATTTTACCTCTTCCTTTGACGGGGAACTTGCCACAACCTCTACTACAACTACGGCTTACGGAGCGAAGTACGAAAATGGGGCGTTCAGGGCATATACCTTTTCTAGTAATACGTGGCTTGTAACAGACAAAAGCGGGACACAATACAAATTCGGCTACTCCACTAGCACAAGAATGGATGATCCATCTGATGGAACGAAGATCTATCGCTGGATGCTTGAGGAAGTGCGAGACAGAAATGATAACTACATAAAATACGAGTATTACAAAGGAGCAGGATACATTTACCCCTCAAAAATCAAATACACCGGCAACGGAGTAACAGACGGTATCTTCGAGCTTGAATTCTTCCGCCAGAATCGCGGCGCTGCCGGCTACGCCACCTCAAGCCGGCCCGCCTTTGAAGTTGTTACCAAGTATTTCATAAACGAAGTGCAAGCCAAAGTTAACGGTTCTTGGGTTAGAAAATACACCTTCAATTCTGCCTTGGCTGAAAACGGAGAAAGAAAACTGCTGGGAGGCATTGTGGAAACTGGCAAGGATGATTTGGGGACGGAAATCACTCTTCCGCAGACCTCCTTTACTTATGGAAATACCTTGACTGCTAATGGGTGGGATCCGAATCCTGCCGCCTCCGGCACCATTCCGATGTGGTTTATCAAGGACGGAACCTCGCGCACCGACAAAGGTTTGCGTATGGCAGACGTAAATGGGGACGCGCTCGCCGATTTCATTTGGTCAGAGCTCGAAGGTTCTGCATCCTCTACTCAAAAAATTTATCTCAATAATAGAGGCAACCTCACTTGGAGTTACGATTCAAGCTGGCAATTCCCAGTGCACTTTGTGAAAGATGGGAAAGACGATGGCGTGAGACTTGCAGACGTAAACGGGGATCTTCTCATCGATGTTCTCTGGGCAATTGATGCAGGCAGTGGTTCGACTACAAAGAAAACATATTTAAACACTGGCTCTGGTTGGTCTGAAAGTTCAACGTGGCAGCCGCCGGAATACTTTATTGCCGCCGAGAAAGACAATGGGGTTCGTTTAGGTGATGTAAACGGCGATGGCCTCGTAGATATTCTCTATTCTCATGCGACCAGCACCCAGCAATTCAACAAAATATATATGAATAACGGCGCCGGTTGGACGGAATCAGCCAGCTGGAAAAACCCCATGTCCTTTGCCACGGATGGGATAACCGATGATATTCAGCTTTTGGATGTCAATGCAGACGGGCTTTATGATTTTCTCACTTCCACTACAACTCACATGAATACAGGCAATGGCTGGAAAAGCCAGACTGGCTACACCGCATCGGTTTCCATGAGAGTGCGTTATGCCGATGTCAACGGCGACAACTTGACGGATATGATTTCCTCCTACGTCTATAACGGTAATCCGCCGCTTACCCTCCGCGGCACTTCTAAAAATACCGGGAAACAGTGGGTAGAGATAACCGATCCTTCTTGGGACCCGCCCGTAGACTTTGCAAATGGTTTTGATCAAGACGAGGGGGTGCGCATGGCCGATGTTGACGGGGATGCCATACCCGATATCTTGCAGTCGATATACTGGAGTGCCAACTCAACGCAAAATACTATTCGTCTCGCCAATCCTTCGCGAACGGATCAACTAATAAAAATTGTTACAGATAAAGGAGCCACTCACGATATTACCTACAAACAAACTCCGCTGTATACAGCATCCGGAGGAAACCTTCTTAATCCCAAGCTTCCGATTATTCTTGACACAGTTTCCCAAATCACCAAGAGCAACGGAGTCAACAATACTGAAGCAGTTAGCTACACCTATTCCGATGGGCGATTCTATTTCAACACTGGCCGTGACAGACGTCTAGCTGGATTTGCCAGTACCACGAGGAGTAACGATGCTGGAACCAAAGTTAAAACATATTACCACCAAGGAAACACCACAGATTCATCTCTCGGCGAATTTAGTGATCACGTCTCGAAAATCGGTAAAACCTATAGGACTGAAATCACTGACGCGTCGAACAACATCTACTCTAAAAAGATTAACAAGTGGGAGAATGTCGGGTTAGCGAACGATCGCCACTATGTAAAGCTTACGCAGACTATTGACTGGGCGCAGGACGGTGATGCTGATTCCAAACACAAGGCCGAAAGCTATGTCTATGACGACAGCGCCGGCAATCTCTCTCAAAAGACTCTCTGGGGTGAAGTAACTGCAAGCGATGACGGGACATTTACAGATGCGGGCACAGACAAGTTCACCTTTAACTACACCTACGCCACAAGCTCCGCCACCAGCTCCGTTTCAGTGAATCTCCTGTCCCAAGAGGGAATGTTTGACCAGAGCTCAAATAAAGTCAAAGAAACAAAGCTCTATTACGACACCCTCTCTTACGGCAATGTCGATAAAGGAAATCTTACCAAGCAGGAACTCTGGAAAACTGGCTCGGCTTACGCCTCATCCACAAAGGCATACAATAGCTACGGCTTAGTCACTACCGATACTGACCCAAGGGGGAACAACACTACCTACGTATATGATGCGAACAATCTTTACCCGGCAACAACAACAAACGCAGTAAGCCAAAACTTTGGATACCAATATGACTACTCCTCTGGCAAGGTAAAACAATTTACTGATCCCAATAATTTCGTTTTCCAAACAACCTATGACGGCCTCGATCGTGTGACAGAAGAAAAACAGCCAAGCACTTCAACCTCTTCCACCCTTGAGACAAAAACAACCTTCACTTATACGGACAATACGGTTCCGACAGTTGTAAAAAGAAGTGACTACCTGGATAGTTCCAACATCGTAGATACCTACTCATACCTTGATGGCTTCAACCGCATTCTCCAAGAGAGAAAAGAGGCGGAGAATACGAGCGAATTTGTTGTAAAGGAATATACTTACAACAACATCGGCCTTCTTGATAAAGAAACTCTGCCGTACTTTGCCCAAGGCTCGAGCCGCTCTTCCACCTCAACCGCCTCGAAGCTCGAGATCAGTTATACCTATGACCCGCTGGAAAGAGTGACAAAGATTACAAATGCAGTGGGGAGTACTACTAACGCCTATGACGATTGGGTGCTGACTGTTACCGATGCCCGCAGCAAGCAAAAGAAGCTATACAAAGACGCGTATGACAACCTCACAAAGGTAGATGAGATTAACGCGACGTCCACCTACACGACCAACTATCTCTATAATGGGCTCGGAAATCTGACGAAAATCACCGACGCGCTCGGAAACGTCCGCAACTTCACCTACGACGGCCTCGGCAGGCGTACAAAAGCAGAGGATCTCCACGCATCCGCTGACTCCACGTTTGCTTCAACAACTTATGTCTACGACAACGCAGGTAATCTTGTCCAGCGCTATGATCAGAAAAACCAGAAAGTTAATTTTACGTACGACGGAATTAACAGAGTTCTGACGGAAGACTTCACAGGACTGACCGGAGTAGAGGTAACGTACAGCTACGACGGCTGTACCAACGGCAAGGGGCAACTCTGTGCGGCCACAAGCACTGGAGCAAATACAGTCTATACCTATGATCCCCTCGGCCGTGTGGTAACAGAACTGAAAAAGATAAATTCCAATAATCTAACAACTACCTACGCCTACGACAGGCAGGGAAATATCGTAAACATCGTCTATCCCGACCTCTTTGAGTCTCGCTACACGTACAACAACGGCGGACAGGTTGAGAAAGTTGAGAAGAAAGAAACTGCCGGCGGCGGCTTTACGGATGTGGTTTCAGACATTGACTATGCTCCGACTGGCCAACCTTCATATATTTACTACGCCAACAATACGGAGAGCTACTTCGTCTACAACCCCGATGAACTCTATCGCCTTCAGAAAAAAATCACAACTAAAGTGGGCGGAACTGGCGGAGAGGGATTTATGGGTTATGCAAGTATGGAGGACTATCTGCGGGCGGAGCAGTCTGTCGTGGATGAAAACGGGAACTATATACTCAATCAACCGTTTGAAAAAGATGACCTGCGAACTTCCAGAAGCAAGACTTACCTCATAGGTTTTGACCCCCAAGGCAATGAAATCCGCCAAGGGCAGTTTTACTCCGGCGACATCTTCTATCGGGACAGCGCAGGAAATCTTTCGGAGATAGACACTATCCTCATTGACGGCCAAAACAATTGGCTTATGTACAAGGCTCCGTATAAAGCGACACTTGATAAATCGCCGACAAACTCTCCCATCACTTTTGAAAACGGTGGTCAAATACTCTCACTTACATTCCCGCAGGCGGCAACTTCATCGGCTACGGTCCAAAAGGAATTGACCGATCCCATGTGGGCAGGGAAGAGAGTTACATATAAAAATTATCTGGGGTCCGGCGCCGACATGGTAGTGTCGCTTGGTGATGTATCACTTACCAAAGAGTTTGTGATTGCAAATAGTCAGACGCTCCAAACCTTCGCCACGGGCACTGACTACGAAATACTATTTGAAATCACCAGTTCAGGCGATTTGGACATTGAGGTAGAAGGTAAAAGATTAAGCCAAGCCGGAACAATTGTTTCCGCCAATCCTGCAAAAATCATTGATGACCGCGGAGGAGTTTCGTATATTCGCGCCCCGTACATAGATGATTCTGACGCCAATCGAGCGCATTTACGGCCCATCTCAATTCGTTACGAGAAAATAGGTACAAACATTCAAGTTACCAAGATTCTCCCGGCCTCTTACTTCAAAACGACAGTCTTTCCGGTCCGCACCGATCTCACCCTTAGCCCATATTCAGGCTCTGGAGACGGCGGCTTGGCATTTATCGACGATTCCGCATATGGCGGCGATGCTTGTGCATGTCGCCCTTGGTCATATATTCGAGCTACAACATCTGCCAATTACTATGGAGGGGATTCATATCAAGGGACGGCCAGAGCATATACTGATTTTGGCTATTATCTTGGTAATTCTCGTCAGTTCTACGTTTTTGACACTTCCTCTCTTGGCTCAAACGCTACTGTTACATCTGCATCTCTTAATATCTATGTCTACGCCAAGCAAGATGGAGGTAATATGGCAATTGTTAAAAGCAACCAAGCCTCTACCACACTCCTACAAAATTCCGATTATTCCAGAATGACTATCAATAACCCCGATGAGGGAGCAACAAGAAAAAACAGCGCTGACTTTCTCATTGGCTACAACAAATGGTACCTCAATGCCACCGGAACAAGCTGGATTTCTCCCACCTCCACCACCCTCATCGCCATCCGTGAAGCCGACCATGACATCGCCAGCTCCACTCCACCCGGCTTCCACGGCATCCACATGTACAGCTCTGAACAAGCGGGTACATCGTCTGACCCGTATTTGGAAATAAACTACGTCAACGCCTCTTCCTCTGATGTGTTGCAAGACATCACTTACACCTACGATGCGGTGGGGAATATAACCAAAATTGTGGATCAATCAGGCACAAATTCGAAAAAGACACTGGATCTCTACTATGATGACTTGAATAGATTGGTGATTGCTTCAAGCTCTGTTGCCATCTACGGGAGCAATTTCAGACATGATGTGATGTACAATGCCATAGGGAACATTACGAGGAAGAGCGACAAAGGGAATTACACCTACACTGATTCTGGCTACATTAACCCCCAGGCTGTTACCAAAGTCTGGAACGCTCCCTATACCTACGACAACAATGGGAATATGCTGGGGATAGGGGGGATAGCGACAAGTACTTGGAATTACAACAATTGGATTACAAAGATAACGAAGGCGACGAGTACGATGCAGATGGCCTACGATCATGCTGGAGCTAGAGTCAAGTATCAGGTGGGAACTACCGCCACCTACTACCCCAACATGTACTATGACGTATCAGCCACCACTACACGAGACAAGCATATTTACAGCAACGGAATGTTACTGGCTTCCATTCGATCCAGTACGACAAGCACCTCCACTTATTACGTTCACACCGACCACCTCCAAGGCTCTACAGTTATTACCGACGCCTCATCAACTCTAAATGAGCTCATTGACTACTTTCCCTTTGGAGAACTCCGAACAGACCAGAAGCAAACAACGTACAATGAATCAAGGAAATACATAGGGCAGGAGTATGATACAGAGACCGCATTGTCTTACCTCAATGTCAGATACTATGACGGTCGTATTGGGAGGTTTGCCAGTCAGGATCCGGTGTTTTTAGAAATTGGTTCTTCGCTCCTTGAACGATTAAGCACTCAAAACTTAGAAATATTTCTCTCCAATCCCCAGCAAATGAATAGTTATGCTTATGCAAATAATAACCCAATTGTAAACAAGGATCCACAGGGATTAGAAGTTCCACCTACACCATGGGGGATTATTGGAATGTTACTGTTTATGCCTCGTCCCCTATCTCCAGATCCTGTGTACGAACCAGAAGCATATGCAGCGGCTAGTCAACCACAGATTTACTTTGATGCTGCGCCACTCGCAACCGTCGGTGCTAGACCAGTGCCAAATTCGCCGAAGCCAAATATTAATTTTGAAGGCGTTTGGAGCAAAGGATCTATGGCGAATCGCGCTGCAAATGCTACAAAACACGCGGCAGATCATGCTGCTGACTTTGGAACAACAAATACAAAAGAGTATGTAGAATCAGCTCGTGAGTTTGTTACAGATGCTATTAGTGGTAAGTATCCACTTAGGTTTGATAAAACCAGAGGAAGAATTAACACTTATGACACGAGAACAAATTCCTTCGCGTCTTTCAGCATGAATCAAAATACTGGGGGTGTCACAATGCATACATACTTCAAACCTTCAAGTGGAGCTTCATATTCTGGTTGGAGCAACGGATTAAGTCTCTCTGCTTCTGACGTGTCTTCGTTACAGGCGCAAGTTATTAGGTTGCAACAAGCAGCCGCAAGGTTTTCTCGGCGATTTGGGAGAAGCAATTAATTCAAAACCAGTTATAAGTCAGATACAAATTATGCCCTACCCGCATACAGAAAAAATAAAAAAAAGATTAGAAGGTTACGCCGACTTTATAGTTAAGGACGGCTTAAACTATTTAATTCCCAGATGGGAAAAAATAACGGAAGATGTAGAAATGGAAGATGATATATATGAGTATACTAACAATCTTGATGTTAGAAGTGCGATTGACATTGTTCTTACCGAATTAAGTTCAGAAGAACAAAAAGAAGTTGAAAAAAAACTTGTTTTACCAGATTCACTCTTCGAAGAAAAAACCATAAAAATAAAAGAAAATATTTGTGGGTTGGCGCACGAACAAAAACATAATTTAACGCGAGAAAAAAACTGGTATTATTATCGTGCACCCAAATCTCTCATAGATGCTAACCCCGATATTCAAAGTGTTTGATAAACCAGAAAACTTCGCAAACTCCACATTTCTTGCTGGGTTTTTCAGTCCTGGGGATTCATGGGATTATGGGGTCAGGCACTATTTATGACTAATTATTCTAGTACGAGAGACCACCACGTTTACGCTAACAATACCCTCCTAGCTTCAGTACGAGGAACAAATACAGGAACGAGTACATACTACGTGCACACTGACCACCTTCAAGGTTCAACGGTAATTACAGACGCAAGTAGCACAGTGAGTGAACTCATTGACTACTTCCCCTTCGGTGAACTCCGAACAGATCAGAAACAAACAACATACAATGAATCAAGGAAATACATAGGGCAGGAGTATGACACTGAAACCGCACTCTCATACCTCAATGCCAGATACTATGATGGACGTATTGGGAGGTTTGTGAGTCAGGATCCGAGTTTCTTGGCGATTGGATATTCTCAGGGATTAAAGAAATTAACCGGACAGGATCAATCATTCTTTCTCTCAAATCCACAGACATTGAATAGCTATGCATATGCGGATAATAACCCTATTGTTAACAAAGATCCGAATGGCTTGTGCCCTGCTTGTATCCTGGCTTTAATAGGGGGGACAGTAGCGTTTTACAGTACTTGGTATTCTGATATTAGGGAAAATCAAGCTGCGAGTGTTGTGGGTTGGCAACAGTTTGCGCCAAGGTCTTCGTTTTCTGAATACGTAACCAGTGTAAGTTTCGGTGCTGCATCCGCAGTGCAAATTGGAACAAAAGCTGTGACCTCGGGAGTAATAGCGGCCGCAGGCTCGGTAATTCAAGATTATGCTGGGGGAAGACCTATTGATCCAATTAAAGCTGTACTAACCGGAGTTTCTGCGGGGATAGGTGGAAAACTCTTCAAATCTGCAGCTGGACAATCACCATTTGATGAATTGGCAGAAGAAGGATTGCCAAATTTATTCAAGAAAACATCATCATCACTTCTGGATAAAGGTGCTAGATATGCGGTTGGGCAAGAGGCCCTGCAAACACTTCCGGGTATGGGGGCCCAGGAATTACGACGCTCCTCTGGCGGTTCAAGTAGGCCGGCAGCTCAAGGTTCAGGACAGGTAAATGGGAGGCCGTTTAATATGAATCAATTCATATCAGCCCTGAGGAGTCTCATTGCTAGTTTTAACTCAAAGAAGCCATGAGATACAGAACTGATAAAGCCTGGGCTGGGATGATAGCTGTCCTACTACTAATCGGCATTTTTCCGGCTATATTAAGACAAATTTCAGAAGGAATTGAGCCAATTATACTACTTGTTTTTGTTTTATTAATATTTATCGCACTTGATAATTTCCTTGGTACCTATGTGCATATCAGCGATAGAACCATTTGCCGTACTGATAGTTTTATTCTAAAAAGATGTTTGGAAATCAATTCAATTCAGAAAATATCATACACACCAACCTTTATCATTGGAAGAAGTGCAAGATCACTTTATGTTGCTAGTGAGATTGATCATAAAAGTAAATATATTGAGATGCCGAATATTGGGTTCACACAAAAGACTATTGTCAAAGTAGTAAAGCACCTCAAAGAACTCAATCCGAAAATAGAATTAGACGAAAATGCAGAGAATCTAATACAGAAGTACGAAAGTTCTGCTAAAATCTAGCTAGGACCAAAGGTCGAGCTTGTTCTTTAAAAAAGCCTCCGCGCCTTGTCCTTCCTAACTCATAATTCCTGATTCGTTATTCGTATTTCCTAACAGCTAAAAGCTGAAAGCTACTCATAAAATACATTGGACAGGAATACGATGATGATACAGCTCTCTCATGTCTCAATGCACGCTACTATGACGGCCGTATTGGGAGGTTTGCCTCACAAGATCCTATATTCGTATGGTTGGGCTCACCTGAAGCCACAAAACTCTCAAACCAAGACCTAAAGAAATTACTTTCTGATCCACAAGTCTTAAACAGCTACAGCTATGCCAACAATAGCCCTTATGTGTACAAGGATCCACAAGGGTTGTGTTTTGTCGTGTTGTGTCCCTTGATGCCGTATGCTGTACCGATAATCGGTGCAGGTGTCGCTTCCCTTGCAAAGTGGGCGGTGGATATTATGGAGAATAGAACGAATAATGTTAGTGGTATTGATCAGTATTTACCTAGCTCCTCTCCGGGCGAGTATATAGTGGCTCAACTCTTCGCGGCTGGAGGAGGGAGATTTTTTGGAACATCGATTGTTTCATCTGGCTTATCCTCTGGTGTAGGATCACTCGTTCAAGATCTTGCCGGCAAGGAACCGCTAGACTTTGAAAAAGCGTCTGTGTCTGCTGCAAACTCAATGGTTGCGCGAGGTCTTTTCAAGTTTGGAGTAGGTCAAGCTCCTGTTAAGGGTGTCCTGTTAAAAAAACCAGAAGGAATAAGTTCAGATTTATGGACGAGGCAGATTCAATACACCACAGTACAGGGTGTCTTCAGAGCCGGTACTGGTTTTATAGCACGGGGTGCACTGCAATCTCTAAGAGGTGGTTCGGGAGGTTCAGGTATGTCGCTCCAACAATATATTACCGCAATACAACAGGCAGCCTATCGACAACAGCAGAAATTGATTAGATTTAGGAATGCGTTTGGTGGAAATTGATGAAGGAGATAAAATACAGAACAAGTAAAAAATGGGCTGGCTCAATCGCAGTGCTCTTAGGGAGTGGTTTTCTATTAGCCTTTTTCCTTTCAGGGAGAAACTTTTATAACTCAACCGTAATTGGTCTTGCTCTAGCTTGTCTCTTATTAATTTTGAACGCTTTTTCTGGTATATATTTATCAGTTGGCAATAAATCGGCCTGCAAGGTTGACTGCTTCGTAATTAAGAAATGTATTAATATAGAGCATATTAAACGGATCTCAAGACAGCCTACTTTTAACCTAGATAAAAGCTTTGGGGACGTTTACAAATCACTATACATCATAAGTGATTCAGATGGAAAAATGAAATATCTCGAACTACCAAATGAATCATTTACGGAAGAGACTGGTGCTAAAATTGTTAAACACCTCAAAGAACTCAATCCAAATATCGAACTGGATGAGCAAACTCTAATCTTGATAAAAAAATACGAAAATCCTGATAAAATCAAGCTGTGACAGAAGAAGCCGACCATGACATCGCCAGCTCCACTCCAACTGTTTTCCACGGTATACACATGTACAGCTCCGAACAAGCGGGTACATCGTCTGACCCGTATTTGGAAATAAACTACGTCAACGCCTCTTCCTCTGATGTGTTGCAAGACATCACCTATACATATGATGCGGTGGGGAATATAACAAAGATCGTGGATCAATCGGGGACAAACTCCAAAAAGACGCTGGACTTGTATTACGATGATCTGAATAGGCTCATCATCGCTTCCTCAACTGTTGCAATCTACGGCTCTAACTTCAGACATGACATTACATACAATGCCATAGGGAACATCACAAGGAAGAGCGACAAAGGGAATTACACCTATACTGATGCCGGCTACACCAATCCTCATGCCGTCACCAAAATCTACAATGCTCCCTACACCTACGATAACAATGGGAATGTATGGGGAAATGCAAGGTAACTTCACACCTGCAACTCAAGCTTCTTAGAAATCGGGAAAGATAGAATGAAAAGTGCTGTAGAGGTTAGAGCAGAGAGAAGGCAATAGACACAGAGGGCTTTTATAAGGGCAATTTGAGCGTATATCAGCCAAATTGAGACCAATAAGCCGGTTGCAGTGAAGTAGGGGAGGAAACGGGCAAAACGAGCGTTTTTGGACTCCAGGAGGTAAAGGCCGGCAAAAAACATTGCCAGATAGTAGAGAGAGCCGAGGAGGGCCACCGGCACGTCTAAAACGCGCGAATAAACGCTTGTAGTAACCACATCACAGCCTTGTGCGATAAAGCAGGCCGGGGCAGTGCCTAAAAAGTAATTTGCCGTAAGATACGCGGCATCAAGGAATCCTAAAAAAGCAACAACGATAAAAGTGATGACAAGCGCTCTGGGCGTCATAAAGGGTTCGCAAGAGCAGTGTCAATAAGCGCCTTGAAATCCTCCAAGCTCCGCGGGTTTTCTATTTTTCTGCCGTTGAGGTAAAAGGTTGGGGTGGAATTTACCCCTAAATCAATACCTTCCTTGAGATCTCTCTGAACGTGGTTTTTCAGCGCAGGTAAATCATAGTCGCGTCTGAAAGCGTTGATATCTAAATTAAGCTCTCGAGCAAGATCTTCAAAGGCGCCCCTTGTCGGCCTTGTTGCCCAGCTCTCTTGCTTGTCAAAAATTAGATCATGCATCTCCCAAAACTTACCCTGCAGGGCCGCGGCCTCCGAGGCGCGAGCCGCCGGCTCTGCACCAATATGGGTGTTTACCAGAGGAAAGTGTTTATAGATCACTCTTACATCATTATTGGGATAGTTTTTGAGAACTTCGTTTAAGAGGGGATAATAGGCACGGCAGGCAGGACATTGAAAATCGCTGAACTCGATGATGGTGACTTTTGCAAACTGCGCGCCCTTAATGTGGTCTTCGGCAGTAATCGCAAACTGGGCTTCCGGCGCCGCCGTGCTCGTGGGGGAGGGGATATTGACGTTTTTGCGCGCCGCCAGCATCGCTCCAAAGGCACCTATCAAAATTACTGCAAAACCAATCAGCCAAACGTTTTTCTTCATATAGGTCATCTTAATACAAAATTATGGCTCTGAAAAGAAAACTGATTGGACTAGCGTACAATTTTTTAATTCTTCCTTATGTCCCTTATTCGCTCGAATAAGGGACATAAGAAAATGGACTAAAAGAAAGTTGCATTTGATTTTTTAAAAATTTGTTGTAATCTAATTGTGGAGCACCCCTGCAAACTTGCACAATAAAGCCATGGAGGTTATATGCTTAGGGTGATTGAGGGGCAGGTCCATCTCCATCTCACTCATCGCGCTTTCTTCTTCCCTCCAGAAGATCGCGCTGTCATTTTTCTGAAGAGTGGCGGCTTCGCGGTGATTGAACAGGCGAGTAAAGTCATGAGACTTAGTCCTCTTCTCAAGAAGGGTAGGATAGTGAAAGTTGACTCTCGCGCGCAGTTCTCGCTAGACGTGGCTGGACAAAGCATTGAACTGGCGCGGCGTCTGATGGAGCCTGTGAAAAGCCCGCTCGGTAATTCAGAGCTTGACAGAATGATTGGCTAGGGGCCAACGGAGTTGGTGAAAAACACCTGAAGTAGTGAGGTGACGGGACTCGACTGGCGTCGAGTCCTTTTCTTTTTCATTTTTTGCACAGGATACCCCGGAGCCCTCCTCTGGGGAGGAATGTGTAAAGAGTGGGGGGGTCGGGGAACCGCGTCCGGTTCCCCGCGGAGGAGAGCAGCGAGCGAGGCGAGCGTTGAGAACCGTCGGTTCTCAAAGATAAAATACCTCGCCAGCTTGCTGGCGAGGTATTTTATTTATCCACAGCTAACTCTTGTTGGGTGAACTGTGGTTCACTATAATGAAAGATGAATAACAAACGACCAACTTATGACATAAAGGCATGAGAAAAGAGGAACAAAAAACAAAAATTATAGATTTCTACAAAAAGCACAAGCGGATGCCGGGTTATAAGGAGATAATGCAGATTCTGGGCTTCAAGTCGAAAAACTCCGTTCACAAGCTGATTGGTTGGTTAGTGGAGCAGGGAATAGTTTCAAAAGATTCGCGTGGGAAAATTGTGCCGAAGCGCATTGAGAGTGAAATTCCTCTGGTGGGATTGGTTGAGGCGGGGCTTCCAGCTGATGCCGATGAGATTGACCTTGATACCGTCAGTCTTGAAGATTTTCTCGTTGAAGACAGGGCAAGAACTTATATTCTTGAAGTCAAGGGAGACTCGATGATTGACGCCCATATTGATGAGGGCGACTATGTTCTGGCCGAGAGGCGAGGGGAGGCGCGGGATAGAGACATTGTAATCGCGGAAATCGACGGCGGCTGGACAATGAAATATTTCCGCAAGCAAGGAAATAAAGTTTGGCTTGAGCCGGCCAATAAAAGATACAAGCCGATATACCCGAGAGAAAGTTTCCGCGTAGCCGCGGTGGTGAAGGCAGTGATTAGAAAATATTAAATACGAATATTACGAATTTGATCGAATAACACAAAATACCATTGGGATGAAGAAGTTGTTTAATATCATATATTCAATAGGGGAGAGGCCTTTTTATTTTATTTATTATTGTGGCATACGTCGCACAATATACCTTTTACGCCGTTAGACATGGAAGTCTAAGGTCTTTTCTATTAGAACCACTTCCCCACCGTATTTTTTAATTTCTAGACTAGCTGTTTACTACTTACTATTTACTAAAACTATTCCAACAAACTCTCCCACCACTTAAAAGTTAAGTGTAGAAATAGGTATAGTGGCACGTAAATCGGAGCAAGCAGAAAGAAAAGGATAACTTTTGGTTTCATCTTCGTCGTCCCATTGGAAGTTAATGTTTATGCTTTACTGACTGTCAATCCAGCGCTTTATAAGCTCTAATACTTCTTTGCCGTATTTCCAGATAATCTCCACAATAATTTTGTCCCAGACAAAGCGCGCCGGAGTCTCAATAAATTTGTCCCAGACAATGATAAAGAATTTTTTGACATAAGACAAAACCGTTGCCACTGTCGGATGCCTCAGAATATCCAATGGGCTGATGTCAAAAACGAATTTAAGCAGAATAAGAGCCAGAACGAGAACAAGCAGAGTGCTTATAAAACCGCGTTTGTAATCTCTGGCGTTCATACTAAATTAGAGAGACGGCAGATACGCCAGAGGGTCAAGGTAAGCGCTGGCGCTTGCTGTAGGAATGCTCACTTGTTTACAGAACTTGCTTGCTTCGTAGCGCTGTATCTTTACACCATCAGATGCATAAAGCGTCAAGTGAAGGTGAGGGCCGGTCGAAAACCCCGAGCCGAATGTTCCCGGCTGACCTCCGCTGTAGGCAATTATCTCACCTTGACCGACAGTTTGCCCAGAGCTCATCTTAATGGCAGAAAGATGAGCGTAGAGGCTAGAGAGCCCGTTGCCGTGCTTGACTAAAATCCACTTGCCGTAGGAGTAGCAGCCGGCTTGTTCGTCAGTATTCCCTATCCCCTCTACAACTCCTCCGGAAACAGCCATCACCGGCGTTCCAACCGATGCTCGAAAATCAGTGCCGTTGTGGGTG
Organism: Patescibacteria group bacterium; assembly: GCA_004322205.1. GTDB lineage: Bacteria > Patescibacteriota > Minisyncoccia > Phycocordibacterales > Zambryskibacteraceae > SCSN01. The sequence goes on along the minus strand of SCSN01000009.1, from coordinate 49,623 downwards.
CCGGAGACGTAGAGCCGACGCGATTCCACAGTTTTTCCAAACCTTTGGGTAATGATAATCTTCTCGAGCGGCCAGGAAAGAAGCCCGAGACGCTCTGCCGGAAGTTTGCTGCGGTCAATGGCACGCTCGAGCTGGGACTCGAATTCAAAAAGTTCAGCTTCGAATTTTCTTCCAAGCTCAATGTTGCGCTCTAGCAGGCGGCGATATTCGGTTTCCTGGTTTCTAGTTTGAGCAAGCAGTGTGCTCTTGGTTTTTTTGTTCTGATCAACAATGACTTTGCGGTCAGAGAGCTCGCCTTTGAACTCGACGAGCTCCTGTTTTTTTCCTTGAAATTCCACCTGTTTACCTTCGAGCTCAAGTTTGACCTTTTTGAGACCCGCGATGTGATCCCGAACACTTCCCTGGAACTGACTCATCGCTTCAAGCGTACTCCAAAATTCATTGAGAGTGTCATACTGAAGAAAAACTTCAATTGTTGAATGGCTTTCAGCAGACTGGAGATTACGAATTGTCTTGGCCAGAGCTTCTTTATCAGCGGTGATAGTGGACACTTTTGTCTGAATCTCAAGCGCCACTTTTTTGATTGACAGTTCGGTAGTGCCAATTTTATTCTCGGTCACTTTAATGTCATTTTGGAGTTTCTTTTGAGTGGTATCAAGAGCTTTGACCGTACCCTGAAGCGACTGGGACTTCTTGTTCGCTTCGTCAATCTGCGCTTCAAGCTTCTTGTTTTCTTCCTCGAGTTTCTCCTTTTCCTGTCGTTTCTTCTCAATCTGGTCGCGTAACTCACTAATGGAAAACGCCTGCGTGCTCTCTGTCGCAGAGAGAAATATCAGCGCCACCATCAAGAGTATTCTTCCCCACTTCATTTATTTATTTGACAGCTTCCTAACTGCTTCTGACAAACGCGATAAACTTTCACTTCTCCCAAGCACCCAAGCGACGGTAAAGGGGTCGGGAGATTTGTCTTTGCCGGTGAGGGCAAAGCGCAGTGCCCAGAGCACCTCTCCCCTGCCGTGAGACTCGGCGAATTGCATCAATGTCTCTTTTATCCGATGCGCGCGGAACTCCCCTTCCGAAAGTCCTTCAAGAAGAGACACTGCTTCTTGGAGAAGACGTGACAGAGCCACGTTTTCTTTCTTCTCTTTCCAATACAGTTTGTCAGTCTCATATTGAGGCGCCTCAAACCAGTAATCAAGTTCACCCGATTTCGCCAGTTTAGCTATATCGCTCCAGACATGGATTCGCTCAAAAAGAACGGGGAGAAGTTTTTCAATTAGCTCGTCAGAGAGCGACCAGCCGCGGAGAGCAAAGCGTCGAGTACCCTTGAGAGCTGTTTCAATTTCGCTCTTGATTTTTTCTTGAGGAAGTTGCTTGAGGTATTCGCGGTTGATCCAGCGCAACTTCTCTTCATTAAAGACGGCGCCGCTTTTTTGAACTTTTGAAAGATCAAATGCTTCAATTAACTCATCCATGCTGAAGATCTCCCGTTCGGTGCCCGGGTTCCAGCCGAGGAGCGCCAAGAAATTTACCATCGCTTCGGGCAGGTAGCCTTTTGCTTTGTAGTGGCGAAGAGCAATGATCTCCCCGTGCTCGCGTTTTGAAAGTTTTGAACGGTCAGGAGCCAAAATGAGAGGCAGGTGGGCATAGGTCGGGAGCGGCGCGCCGAGAGCTTCCGTAATCAAAATCTGACGAGGTGTGTTTGAGATATGATCTTCGCCGCGAATGACATGCGTCACTTCTGATAGAGTATCATCAACCACGACCGCCAAGTGATAGAGCGGCTCGTCAGCGCTTCTGGCGATGATAAAGTCCTTGAGTTCCGTGGTATCAAAAGTCACGGTGCCGCGAATGAGATCAGTGAAACTCACAACTCGATTGGGGTTCTTAAAGCGCACCACTTCACGGCGCTCCCCTTCCTCCTCCGCCGAGAGGTAGGCATGCCCACCATCAATTAATCTGCGCAGGTGAGATCGATATATCTCCGTGCGTTCGCTCTGACGCCAGAGTTTAGAGTCATACGATAAACCAAGCCACTCCAAACCGCTTAAAATATCGTCTTCGTAGTCTTTTTTCGACCGCGCTCTGTCAGTATCCTCAATGCGAACGAGAAATTGTCCGCCGTGTCGGCGCGCAAATAGAAAGTTAAAAAGTGCAGTCCGGACATTGCCGATATGAAGGAGTCCCGTCGGAGACGGTGGAAAACGGGTAATGACTCTCTCCATTCGACTTTCCTTCATCTTAGACTTCATGACTCAATGCAATTTTGAGAAGCTCTTCGGCAATTTTGCGGGCGGCGTCGGGTCTGACAAACTCACGGGCCGAAGCTTTCATTTTCCCCGCAATTTCCGGGCTCCCCAGAATTCGGCTAATTTCGGCGGCGAGGATATTACCTGTGAGATTTGTCTCCTCAACAACTACCGCCGCCCCGCTTCGAGCGTAAGCAAAAGCATTTTTAACTTGATCATGACTGACCGCTTCAGAAATGGGAACAACAATGCTTGGTAGACCCCAGAGAGCAATCTCGAAAAGTGTCGAACCGGCGCGAGAGATGACAAGTGAAGCAACACCGGCCGCTGCGCGCAGTGTCAGGGAATCAAGATAGGCATAGGGGCGGTAGCGGTTGCGATTCGGACTTGCTTCAAGAATTACCTTGGCAGTTTCTCGGATCTCATCAAAATTGTCTTTGCCGGTTTGATGGATAACCTGATATTTCTCGACCAGAAGCGGCAGGGCTTCGAGAATAACATCATTAACTTTTCTGGCACCGAGCGACCCTCCTAGAACAAGAATTACCGGCAGATCTGCCTCTAGACCCAAAAAGGCATGACCAGTGCTTGAGCGCGGCATAGAGAGTTCCTTGCGAATTGGCTGTCCGGTGTAAGCAATTTTACTTTCTACTTTAAAATACTGCGCCGCTTCAGAGAAAGAGAGGGCGATGCGCTCTGCAAACTTTCCCGCCCAGAGATTGGTGCGCCCCGGCACGGCATCGGACTCGTGAATGACCACGGGAATCCGTAGAATCCTGGCGGCAAAAAGCGCCGGGAAACTTGCGTATCCGCCCTTGCCAAAGACAACGTCAGGGTAGATGAGATAAACGTCCCAGACCGATTTAATCACTCCCCAGAAAGTCTTGAAGAGATCTAGGAAATTGAGAATGGAGAAATAGCGACGCAGTTTGCCGGCATAGTTTCTTTTATAACTGATGTGATGATCGAAGAGAATGCCGGCGTTATACGGCATCGGAGACATATAGTAGAGCTCAAGGTTAGCGACCTTGTGCTCTTTGACAATGTCGCTCACCTCTTCTGCGATGGCAATTATCGGATAGAAATGACCACCGGTCCCCCCGCCCGTAAAGAGAATTTTCATCCCGTTAGAAATTAATTACTTGCCACTTAGCGCTTAATTGAAAACTTATGGGCAAATCGCGAGACATTGAACGCCACGCCAACTTCTGCCAGAGTAAAGAGAAGAGCAGTGCCGCCGTGACTGACAAAAGGAAGCGGGATACCGGTGAGCGGCAAAATCCCAAGCATAGCGCCCATATTGACAAAAGCTTGGGATACAATCAGTATAACAATTCCAACAACAAGCAGTCTACCGAATGAATCTTCCGTTCTTTTTGCAATCTTAAGACCGCGGAAAGCGAAAAAGAGAAATAGAAAAATCAGAACAAGACTGCCGAGAAAACCGAATTCTTCCGCCGCCACCGCAAAAATCGAATCACCGATCGGCTCGGGTAGGAAGCTAAATTTCTGAATGCTCTGGCCGAATCCCCTCCCCCCGAATCCGCCGGAGCCAATAGCAATAAGTGACTGCTGAATCTGGTATCCTGCTCCGAGACTCTCCTCCTCCGGATGCAGGAATGTCTGCAAACGCTCTTGGAGATAGGGACGATACTGGGCAATGGCAACAAAGCCGAGAACAGCAATTATAAGGAGGAGAACAACGTGCCGCCAACGACCGCCGGCGGCGAGAAACATGGCACAGCCGGCGGCAAAAATGACGGCAAGAGTGTCAGTATCAGGCTGGAGAAGGAGAATCGCTCCGGTTATTCCAAGCATGAGTAAAAACGGCACTAAGCCAAACTTGAAGGTTGTAATTCGCTCCTTGACCGACGACGCCCAGGCAGCGAAGTAGATAATGAAACCAAATTTGAGAAGCTCGGAGGTTTGAAAGGAAACGCCGAAGACAAGAATCCAGCGGCGCGCCCCGCCGTGCTCGAACCCGAGTCCGGGCACAAAGACAAGGAGAGTAAGAACAATAGAAATTAGGAAAAGGAAAAACGCCACTTTCTTCCACTTCTTGTACGGGAAGCGTGAAGTGATAAGCAGAGCTAGAGTGCCAAGGAGAAGCCCGAAAAAGGTTTGTGAGAAAGCAACACTGCTGTATTTCTCCCCTCCTTGCGCCAAAAGCCCGAGTGAGGCTGAATTAAAAATAAAAAAGCCGGCGACGACGAGGATGAGGACCGATGCAACAAACGGTTTGTCAACGGTAAGTCTTTTCATTATCAAGCAATGACGGCAAGAATAACGCCGAGGATGGCAAAAACCACTCCGATAACCCAATAGCGCATGGTCACCTTGTAAGCTGGCCAGCCAAGAGCCTCAAAGTGATGGTGGAGCGGCGCCACCAAAAAAATTTTCCTGCCTCGAAATCTTTTTGAAAGAACCTGAATTACGACCGAGAGCGTGGTCGCGGCAAGCGGCAAGGCAATGACTGGAAGAACCAAGACGCCGTAGCCGCCACCAAGCTTGTCGGTCATAAACGCCACTACTGCAAGCGTCATAGTGAGTCCCATAGTGCCGGTCTCCGACATGTAAAAGCGCGCTGGAGGAATATTAAACCACAAAAACGCGAGTATCCCGCCAACCACCACCAGAGCGAAGGCGGCAAGATCAATCTGCTGTTGAAAAAAAGCGATACCGGCGTAGGCAGAAAAGATAGTGGCAAAGACGCCTCCCGCCAAACCGTCCAGCCCGTCAATAACTCCTCCCGAATAGAGCATCACCGTCACAACGGTAAAAAAAAGTATAAAGAAAGGACCCATCGGGAAGATCCCGCCACCGGGTAAGCCGATGCCGGAGACATCAAGCTTAAAGAAAAACCACGAGCCGACGAAAAGGCCGACCAGACTGACAATCAAGAGTCTCTTCCTGAGTGAAAGTCCGCCGGCAAGGTGACTGCCGCTGCCGCGAATCTCAAGCCAGTCATCGAGCAAACCAATAAGTGAACCGAAAATTAGAGTGGCGAGTGGCAACCAAGTTTGCTTTCGGCTCAAAAAATCCAGCTTGACAGAGAACTCTGACGGTAAGAAGTATGAAATTACCCAAATGGTGATGATGGTAATGAATGATGAGAGCCAAATAATGACTCCGCCCATGCGCGGAGTTCCCACTTCTTTGTCCTTGTGAAGTTCGTTGAAAATGGGTGTGGCGGCGCCGGAGAGATCAACTTTCCCCGATTTCTTTTTCCACATTCGGCGCCCGTAAAGATAGTCGGCGAGAGGGGGGGCGATGGCAATGCCAAGACAGAATGAGATAACGGCCGGCAGAAAGATTTTGACAACATCAGTAATCATGCCAATAAAATAAAATTTGAAATGACTAATCTGACAAAACTGCATTCATCGCCACCCTCGAATCATAAAGGCAGACAGAGCAGTTGCCCCCATTATACGGCTTGGAATAATGAGTGCAAAAGAAGAATTCTAGCGGCCCGAAGCAACCCATCTCTCTGCCGCCTCGGCGATCGCCGCCACGTCGCTAAACCGTTCGTCGTAGCCCGAGCCCAGCACCACCACAACCAGAGGTCTGCCGATAGCAGGATCAATGACCACCGCCAGATTTCCACCCGAGCCGTCAGTAAAGCCCGTTTTTGACGCAAGAACGGCCGGCAGAGCGTCAACTGCCGGATTTGTATTTTTGAGGGTATGCGGCAGACGGTTGATGGAGACATTCTTCACCGCGGCATATTTTGTTGCTGAGAGAATATCAGGGCGGTGCTGCAGGACAAACTCAAAAAGCCTGGCGATGTCGCGAGCGCTGCCGTAAGCCCCGTCCTGACCGCTACCGGCATCAAGACCGCTTTCCTTGAAGATGCGAGTTTCCATCATGCCAATCTCCAGTGCTTTCTTGTTCATGAGCTCAATGAACCGCCCGCGCCCGACATCGTAGCTTGTGGCGTTTGCCTCAATAGCCCCAGCCACTGCCGCGATGGCGGTGGCGGCGTCATTCGACGAGGAAACCAGGCTCACATCGACGAGATCACGAAGAGTCCAACGTTCATCTACAAAAAGTCCGACATCCCCTTCTTCCGCCAAAAATGACTTATCGAGAGTAATAACGGTAGTGTCAGGAATCAAGTCAAGAGCAGTTAGCGCGACAAGGACTTTCGTAAGCGAAGCGAACGGCAAGACAGCGCCAGGATCTTTTTCAAAAAGCGCTTTCTGATTTTTTATGTCCCAGACGAGCGCCGCGCGCGCCTGAAGTGTGAGAGTCTCGAAAGGATTTCTCTGGGCAGTGCTAGCGCGGTCTCGGGAAGAGGAGAGGCTGCGCGAGCTCTCTCTAGAGACTAGGACAATTAATGAAAGTGAAAGCAGAAGAGACAGCCCTAAGTAGATGAGCTTGCTACTCGTCGGAGTCTGCCGCCTAATTTCTGTGGTGTTTGTATCGTCTGTCATTTCCGTCATATTTATTCCGGAGCGTCCTGCCGATTTACTTCACTTGAAGCTGAAGCTTTCTCTAGTTCTTTTTCGACGGTCTCATATTCGGGAAGCTCGTTAACCCCCCCGACCCCAAGATAGGAAAGGAGATCAAGGGAGGGATTGTAGAGATAGCCGCGCACTCCCCTCTCCTCTTGCCGCTCGATAAGCCCGCGAATGAGAAGATGGCGCAGGATAAAACTCGAGTTGACGCCGCGAATGTAATCAATTTCACGTTTGGTAACAGGCGAGTGGTAAAGCACAATGGCAAGAGTCTCAAGGGCGGCGCGTCCAAGCTCGCGAGAGAGTTCCTCTTTGGTGATTTTCTCTATAAGAGCGCTTGCTTCCGGCGCCGTGCCCAAGAGCACCTCTCCCTTGTGCATCACCAGTCCCAAACCGGAACCCGTCAGCCGATTGCGGAGCGTCGCAAGTGCTTCTTCCACCTCGCTTTCACTGACCAGGCAGAGCTCGGCAAGCTTTCGAACGCTCACTGGCTCGCTCCGAGAAAAAAGAACGGCTTCTATTTGGACATCAAGAGGAAGAATCATGGCGTCTTAGATTATCAAATTTGCCCGTAGTTCGGAACCCCAACATCCTGCGACTCAATGTGAATATCTTCTCGCGGCTCTCTCTGCTGTGCCTCGACCACACCTCGCTTCACTAGCTCAAGTAAAGCAAGGAAGCTGACAATGATATTGAGCTTTTCATCACGGGCCAGACGCTTGCCGGCGCGCCGAGCCGGCGCCCTTCCTCCTGAAGCAGTAAACTCGGCAAAACTTAGTTTGAGACTTGCTTTGACCCGCTTGGTGAGTTTAACAATCATTTCCTCAAGACTGACGATTTTACTGACAAGAGCTTTTGGTATTTCCTCAACCAGAGGAAGATCAGCAAGAACGGAGTGCGCGGCGGCGACAATGTTGGCGGGGGAAATTTGTGGATGCGGTGAAAAGATGGGTTGGATAAAACGCTCCCGATCCCTAGAATAAATACGCTCTCTGCCAAAAAGCGCGGCAACGTGAACGGACAGCGAGCGAAATCGCTTATAGAGACGCAGACGCGCTTCAAGATCACTGATGCCGCTTTCCTCTTCTTCCGAGAGTTCGAGGGACGGCAAGAGCGACTTTGATTTAATGAGAAGAAGGGTTGAGGCAATCAAGAGAAAGTGGGCAGTCGTCCCGATGGGAAACTCCTTCATACCCTCCAGATAAGCAATATAATCGTCCGCCACCTTGGCAAGAGAAATGTCGCTGATAAAGAGCTTGCGCTTCTCGATAAGCGCAAGCAAGAGGTCAAGCGGTCCCTCAAAAACCCCTGTCTTAATTATAAAATTTTGATGAGCCACTTCGGTTGTAAATTGTTGGTTGTCGGTTGCTAGTTTCTCAAGGGTTCAGACGTTTTACGTCCCGCGGCAGGAAAGTAGCTTCGCGGATATTGCCGAGATTTAGCATACTCATAATGAAGCGGCCCGGTCCGATACCGGCTCCACCGTGCGGCGGGCAGCCGTAGCGGAAGAAGTTAAGATAATCGGCAAGCGGCTCGAGCTTCAATCCTTTTTCCTTTGCCTGCTTCTCAAGAATTTCGGGTCGGTGTTCGCGCTGGGCAAGAGTAGTTACTTCAACGCCCCGGAACAAGAGATCTGCTCGGCGGGCGCGATCAGGATCGTCGGGATGACGCATGTGATAGAAAGCGCTCATTGACTTGTGATAGTCGGTGACAAAAACAAATTCGTGCTTCATTTCCTTGGTGACGTGAACAGAAAGCGCGCGTTCCTCCTCCGGCGAAAGATCGTGTTCTTCCGGCGAGATTACCCGCAGTCTCCGGAGAATTTTCTTTGCTTCAACCATGGGAATTCTTGGAAACGGCTGTGTCGGGATGGGAAGAGCGATCTCGGGAAAAGTATGACTCACGGCCTGAAAGCCGGAAATAATCATTCTCTCCTCAAGATCCATAAGATCATGATGCGAGTCAATATATGCCACTTCAAAATCCCAACCGGTAAACTCTGTCAGATGCCGTGTAGTGAAAGATGGTTCGGCACGAAAAACGGGACCGACCATAAAAACTCTTTCAAAACCGGAAGCAATCGCCATCTGTTTGTAGAATTGTGGAGATTGCGCAAGATATGCCTTCCTGTCAAAATAATCAACTTCAAAAACATCAGCGCCTGATTCGCTCGGTGTGCTCATAAAGGAAGGCGTATAGATCTGGATGAAGTCATTCTCATACCAAAATTTGCGAAATCCTTTTTCAAACTCCGTCCAGATCTTGAAAATTTTTATCTTCTCCGGCTTGCGCAAGTCAATCCAGCGAAAATCGAAGCGAGTCGGAGACTCCGTTTCATCACCGCCCTTCAGGGTGACCACGGGAATGGGAAGCTCCGGAGCAGATGACGAGAGTACTTCAAGAGTATCGGGGTGAATCTCAACACCACCGGGTGCGTTCTTCTCTTCCTTCGCTAAACCAGCGACGCGAACAACAGATTCAAGAGAGAGGTTTTTGGCATGCTCAAAAAGATGCGACGATTCGGGAATCACTACCTGAATAGTACCGGTGACGTCACGCAGAATCAAAAAAATTATTTTGCTCTGGACTCGAAGAGCATGAACAAAGCCCTGGAGCGTTACCGTCTTGCCGGCGTGCGCCGAAACTTCTCGCGTGTGGATAGTCTTTTTCACGTTACGGTAAAGTTATCCCAATGCGCTTTCGAACCTCGCTCATTTTCTCCTCTGCCCGCTTGCTCGCCTGCTTCCCTCCCTCACGGAGCACCTCCAGAACCATCTTCATATTCTTCTCAAGTTTTCCCCGTGACTCGCGCAAGGGAGCGATGAACCGGTTGATATTTCTGACAAGAATCTCTTTCGACTCCTGATAGCCGATGCCGCCGGCCTCGTAGCGATCGCGCAATTCGTCAAACTCCGGTCCTGCGGTGAAAAATCTGTGCAAAGCGAAGACGTTGTCAGTTTCCGGGTTCTTCGGCTCGTCAACACTTTTTGAATCGGTGGGAATTTTCATTACCGCTTCTTTGATTTCCTTATCCGAGGCGAAAAGACCAATGGTGTTTCCGTAGCTCTTGCTCATTTTCTGTCCATCGGTGCCCGGAAAGGTTTGCACAGACGGGAGAATATACGGCTCTGGAATTTTAAACGTTTCACCGAAAGTTCGATTGAACTTCTCGGCGGTGTCGCGGGAAATTTCAACATGCTGTTTCTGGTCCTGACCAACCGGAACGATGTCCGTGTCCTGAATCAGAATGTCAGCCGCCATGAGCATTGGGTAGTTGAAGGTTCCGACATTCACTTCTTTTTCCTGCGTCTGCGCGTCTTTAAAGGCGTGAGCGCGGGAGAGATACGGCATAGTGGTAATACATTCAAAAATCCACGCCAGCTCGGTCACTTGCGGCACATCAGATTGCTTATAGAGAGTAATTTTCTTCGGATCCAAGCCGACGGCCAGATAGTCAATGGCAAGATCAATGATGTTTTGTCGAAGTTCTTCAGGATTTTGGGTGGAAGTCAGGGCGTGGAGATCGACAATTATAATGTAACTTTCATAGGTATCTTGAAGGTCAACAAACTGCTTCATGGCGCCGAAATAGTTCCCAATGTGAACCCGTCCGCTCGGTTGTATCCCGGAAAGAAGAATTTTTTTGACGCTCATATCGAAAAATGATAGCAAAACAGAGCTTTTTTTGAAAGACGCACAAGTCTCCTATGACAAGCTATACCCCATGAGATACTCAATAGGCTACTGGCTAATCATCTCTTTAGACCTAGATACTGCCCGCATCAAGGGGTAGTACATAAACTTTATTATCTCACGGGGTATACGTTTGCTGGAAGTTCGATAAAGAATGTTGAGCCGTGCCCTCTTCCTTCCGACTCTACCCAAATGCGGCCCTTATGAGCTTCGATGAGTTGCTTGGCAAGGTAGAGACCGAGCCCTGTGCCGGTAACGTCAGTTCTGTGCGCATCTCTCGACCTGCTGAACTTAGAAAAAAGTTTTGGGATATCTTCGAGAGCAATACCAATGCCGGTATCGGAGACTGCAAGCCGTATATTACTGCCTGTGCGCTCTAGACTTATTTTTATTCCCCCGTGTTCTGTGTACTTAATGGCATTATCAATTATGTTCCCCACAACTTGCTTTATTTTACCCGCATCCCCACTTATCATATATGATAATTTTTCAGCAGCCTCAAATTCCAAGGAAAGTCCTTTTTTCCCCATGTTGGGTCGAAACTCATCAATAATTTCTTCAATCGCTTTCCTAAAATCAAAATCTGTCATCTCGTACTTCATTCTTCCCTGTTCTATCCGGGAAATATCAAGAAAATCATTGACAACTTTAATAAGCTCCTTTGAAGATATATCTATTGTTTTCACCGAATTTCGTATCTGCTCCGGCATCTCTCCGAAATCTCCCTGCAGGAGCATGGAAGCATAGCCACCAATGGCGGTGAGAGGTGCCCGAATCTGATGACTGGCAAAAGAAAGAAATTCAGATTTTAATCTGTCCAACTCTTTCAAGCGGTCATTTGCTTCGGCCAATTCTTTGTTTGTAACTCCTAATTTTTGATACAAATAAGCGCGATCAAGTGCCACGGCCAAAACATTGACAAAACTCTGAATTGAATCTTTTTCAAATTGGATGAGCTCCTTATATCTTCTGTTGAGAGCAATTGTTAATACACCAATGACTTTTTCATCTATCAAAAGCGGAAAGAAAAGCACGCCCTTGACGCGAGATTCATTTTGAATTACCGTCCAATCTTTTCCTGAAATTGCTTCTCCCCAAACATCCTGAAAGCTTTCGGTATAAGCCATGCTGCCCTTGAGCACTTGGGCAAACAAGTTGTGTCGAGAGACCTGATTGAGCCGAAGAGAAATGAAAGATACTTCAGCCCGGGAACTAGCCTTGGCACAGCGATCCGACTGCGAAAAATACATTGGTATGAATGTGTCTTCTTCTTTGTCAAAGGAGAAAAAACCAACTAATTCGTATTCAAATGTTTCTCGGATTGTGTCCCCAAGTTTTTCTGCCAGTATTTTCGGCTCAAGAGTTAGAATGCTTATTTGATAGAGCTGGCGGAGAAGCGAAAGAGTTTTGTTTTTTACGGCGAGCTCAAGGTTTTGCTTATAAAGGCTTTCCGTAACAGTCTTTAATTCCTGTTCGTGGTTTAGCGAGTTTTCCCCTTCTTTTCCTATAACAGCCATTTGCCTAGCCTTTTAAACTGGCGGGTATTTCGTTTGGCAAAAGATCAGCAAGTATCCCCACCACGGCCTCTTTACACACTTCATGTGAAGCTCTGCCAAAGAGCCGTTCGTATTGACCAACCAATTGATCTACTACGTGTTTCGGATCTGCACTGTTGAGAATAATCTCGGCTTTTTTTCTGTCAAGTACCGTAATACCTTGGACTCTTTCAGCTTCAGACCAGGCAAGAGGCCCTATAATGAGTTCCTGTTCTTTAATTATTCTTACTACAATTTGATCAAAGTTTGCCATGGTCAGAACAAAAATCAGGCTCCGAGAGCTTTTCGCGAGTCAAGCATTGTCACACCCATCGACAATATAAATACTGCCGTTGTGAACAATAGATCTACCCAGTCTGCCGGCTGCCATATTTCAATGGTTGTAGTATAGGAAAAAAGAAAATCGGCAGCATACATAATTACGAAACCAAGAAGTATCACATAAATAGATTTTTTATAGATGCCCCCGAAGTAGTTATAAGATAGACCATAGACAAGAGTGGCTAATGTCAAAATTATCACATCGCCAATCGGATAAGCCAAGTCGAAGAATATTTTTGGAATTCCACCACCAGAGAGATCAATTGACCCGCCGCGAGCTACTATCACAAGAAGGTAATACGAAACAAGTATAACTAATATTGGGATAGCAAAAAGTATCGCCTTGCCTTTCTTCGAACGCAATCCGTATTTCGCTCCAGTGGCGCGGGACAGCTGTATCATTCCAACAGCCCACAATGGTAAACTCAAAATGTATCCGACATCCGCTATAGACGGGTAAGGAACTTCAACGTGCAACAAAAAGTTATAGATCCCAGAAAAAACATAGGTCCCGAGTCCCCAAGAAATTAATCCCAGTGAAAGAAAAATAACAGCTCTACCAACGGCACTCTTAAACGATCCCCACCGCTTGGCAATTATTAATCCGTTAACTCCACCTACAACGGGGATAAATCCCAAGAAAAGCACACCGTAGAGATCTATAAGTATCGAACTTGTGACATTTGACAAATATAGCCAGACAACAACTCCCAGTGCGATAGCAAAATCAGCGATAAGTATTTTACCGACCATACTTATCTTCATGTCATTGTCAGACCTAGGCATTTTTTGGTATATTTCACTATATATAATATAGTGCTTTTGTAAAAAGAGCTATACTCAATGAAGGAGCCGGTCTATATTCTGGGGCTTAATTTCGCTTACCATGAACTGTCAGCCTGTCTAATTAAGAACGGCAAGCTTCTGGCCGCGGTTGAGGAGGAGAGGTTTTCTCGCATTAAACGAGGCAAGAGGGCTTTAGTAAGTAACCCCGATACCCTTCCCGAGAGAGCCATTCGATATTGTCTTAACTACGCTGGAATTACTCTGAAAGATGTCGATTACATTGGGCTTCCATTTCTACCCGATGATCGTCTTAAAAATATTAATACTGATCCTTACTTCATTAAGGGAGATTGGGGAAGCGATAGTGGAGAAAAGCTATTTGTAAGAAAAATCAAAACAGTTCCTACATTACTAAGCAAGCTGGCCAAGACTGATTTAGCAACAAAAATAAGTTGGATACCTCACCACGAATGCCATGCAAGTAGTGCTTTTTTTGTCTCCCCCTTTAGAGAATCCGCCATTTTGTCAATCGACGGCATAGGCGAGTTCTCAACTACGTGGCTTGGTTACGGAGAAGACAACGAAATAAAAGTCGTAAAAGAAATACTCTATCCCAATTCTATCGGCTTTCTCTGGGAGAAGATCAGTAAATATTTGGGGTTCACCGAATATGATTCATCTAAAGTAATGGGTCTCGCGGCTTACGGAAACCCGAGTCGCTTTTATAAGGTTTTCCAGCACATAGTTAAACTTTATCCCACGGGAGATTTCGCGTTAGATAACAACATATTACGTCTTCGCATCAACGACTTCAGTCAACTTGAAGAAAAATTCGGGGTAAGGAGAATATTTTCGCCGTCAGAGGTTCGAAAAGATCAAGAAGACATAGCTGCGGCTCTACAAAAGATAACCAACGACGTCATTATCCACCTGGCTCAATTTCTGAAGAAAAATACAAATTCCAAAAACATCTGTCTGGCCGGAGGTGTCGCCTTGAACTGCGTGTCCAACGGTTTGTTAATGAATAAAGGTATATATAGGAATTTATATATCCAACCCGCATCAAACGATGCGGGCACGTCATTGGGAGCCGCATACTACATCTGGAATCAAATTCTTCATAAGAAGAGAACTTTCTGTCTCAACCACGTCTATTGGGGACCTGGTTACTCTGATAAAGAAATTAAAGATGCTCTGATTCGCTGGAAGATTAAATCTTACCGAAAAGTTGATAACATTGCTCTGGAGTCAGCGAAAAAAATAACAGAGGACAACATTGTTGGGTGGTTTCAAGGAAGAGCCGAATGGGGTCCGCGCGCCTTGGGTAATCGCTCACTCCTTGTTGACCCCCGTCGGGCAGACATGAAACAGGTCCTAAATGAGCGCATCAAAAAACGTGAATCATTCAGACCATTCGCGCCAAGTGTTTTGGCTAATGAAGTATCCAGATGGTTCGTTAGCCATAAAAAATGCAAATCCGTGTCAACAGAGTTTATGGAAATTAACTTCACTGTCAAAAAGTCAAGGCGTGAAAAAATTCCTGCCGTTACGCACGTCGACGGTACTAGCAGGATTCAGGTAGTGAACAAGAAGACAAACCCTCTCTACTACAAACTTATTACCTACTTTTATAAACTCACCGGAGTACCAATTTTATTGAATACATCATTTAACGAGAACGAACCAATTGTTTGCTCACCGGATGATGCGATAAAGACTTTCTTGCGAACAAAAATTGACTATCTTGCAATTGGTAATTATCTAGTGAGCAAAAAACACTTCAGGTAACAAACACGCAAAGCGCAAGAGCACAAACCCATTTATCGTCACCCGGTTGTTTGATAGAAGCAGCCACCGCCTTTGTAAACTTCAGATTGAGTTGACTGGGCGGAATCGCAAGTTTCTTAGCGAGCATCTCAACGGCTAATCTTTTTGCGGCTCCCTCTGCAGTATATTTACTAGACGCATTTCCATGGTATTCGGATATATATCCAAATTCTTTCGACGCCTTGGTTTTGGCCACTCCAACAGCGGCCGAGACTATTCTTCTCTTTTGGTTTGTATCTTGCCTTGCCATAACACAAAAAGTTATTTGGCCAGGAGTCAGCAAACGAAAACCTTTCCCCGCGGGTATGATTTTGCATTCAGCAGGAAGAATGCTCGAAACGCTAACTAAATTATGAGCAACAGGGCCGGCAGCAAGCAGAGCGCGGTCAAAAGCTTGCAGTCTATCTTTGTGCTTGCCGGTTCCAGCAATAAAAAACGCGTATTTGGGTAACAATTTATTTTGCGTAGACATTTTTGAATTTCCTTGACCCTCTAAATAAGATTAACAATAATATTGTGCCTGTATTCAATAGAAAATAGGCCGGGAAAATAATTATGGATAACGTAAGTCGATTTATAGCGAGCAAATTTACGAAGTTCCCTATTGTACTCATACTCCACGATAGCCTGCTCTCACTAGATGGGTTGTTGTATGTTTTGACAATAGTAGGTATCAAACCTAAAAAATCTACAAGAATATTTATGTAAAGAGCAACGGGGGCTGACTTTGTTACATACCAGAGTATCAGACTTACAGCGGCTCCTGATAAACACACCTTGTCGAGAACGCTCCAGCCTCCCACCCCATACTTAACTGAAATCAACGCCACTATAAGTGGTCCGATAAAGTAAGTAACTGCAGCCCAGATTGTGCTGACAGCGCCTGAATAGTGATAACTAGTGAGTAGGAGAAAACCCACAACAGCCCAAATAAACCAAGTGGCTCTTTCGGGTTTAGTATCGCCTTTTACGGTCGAAATTATATAAGGAACAAAGGCTAGAAAGGTAATAACTCCCGCTATCACACCCAAAATAGAGCGTAAATCTGCCATATTAAGTTTTATCAGAAAGATATGTTCAAAACGAAGCTAAACAAGACATCGTTTCAAACACCTTTGCTTTGTAACGGATATCTATACCCCTTCTTTTCTGAGCTGCTCAATTTGCTTTTTAGCCTCCTTTGAAAGTTTTTTCGGAAGATTGATAATGAGCTTGATAAGCAGGTCGCCGCGTTTACCGCTCTGCGTCGGCACGCCCTTGCCGCGCACGCGCAAAATCTCCCCAGGCGCCACACCCTCGGGAATTTTGACGGTAATTTTACCGTCAAGCGCTTGAACCGGGTATTCCGCCCCAAGCAGGGCGTCGCTTAGCTTCACCGAAAGATCCATCATTAGATTATTTCCCTCACGCCGCAGATAAGAGTGGTTGCGGACATGGATTTTAATGTAAAGGTCGCCGGCAACGCCGCCTGCCACCGACTCCCCCATCCCCCCGAGGCGAATCATTTCTCCATCTTCTACTCCGGCAGGAACTTTCACCTTGATCTCATGTTCGCGTCTGATTACTCCTTTGCCGCGGCAGCTGTCGCAGCGTTCACGCGGCACCTTGCCTCTGCCGCCGCAGGTCTCGCAGGTGTGAACCGTAGAAATCGAACCGATAATAGAGCGGCGAACCTCGCGAACTGTGCCCTTGCCGTTGCAGGTTTGGCAGGTCTCCATACTGCTTCCGGGCCGCGCGCCGCTACCGGCGCAGACGCTGCAGGTTGAAACTTTATTGAGTACAATCACGCGTTCCACTCCAAACACCGCCTCTTCAAACGAAAGCTCGGTGTCAATGGAAATGTCCCTGCCGCGCCGCGTTCGCTCGCCTCTGCCGCCAAAAGTAGAGCTGAAAAAATCCCCGAAAATATCACCGAGGTCAAATTCAAAACCTTTGTCCCCGCCAAACTGGGAGAAGTCAAAGCCCTGAAAACCCTCAAAACCGCCTCCTGTCTGACCTCCGGCAAAAACCCTGCCGTAGGCGTCGTACTGGGAGCGCTTCTGGTCGTCGGAGAGTATACTGTACGCTTCGCTAACTTCTTTAAATTTAGCGGCGTCGCCGCTTCGCTTGTCGGGGTGATATTCATGAGCAAGCTTGCGGAATGCTTTCTTGATTTCCTCCTTGGAAGCATCCTTTGACACTCCTAAAACTTTGTAGTAGTCCTTCGCCATATGCATAGTTTACACTATGCGACCCACAACTTACAACTTACGACCCACAACAAAGACCGTCACTGGTTGTCAGTTGTTATTTGTTTGTTTGGTCTTCGTCGTCTTTCTTCTCCCGAAATTCAGCATCCTTGATGTTATTCTTTTTCTCTGAATCCGCAGTTGGACCGCCGGTTTGCTCTGGTGAGATGTAAGGACCGATTTTTTGAAGCTCTGACGAGAGCTCTTCAGTGGCGCGTTTGATCGCCCCCAGATCAAAGGAGTCTTTTTCTTTTTTGAGAGTGCCAATCTTTGTTTCAATCGCCGATTTGAGATCAGCCGGGATTTTGCCAGCAGCATCCTTGAGAGATTTTTCCGCAGTATAGATAAGCTGCTCGGCAAGATTTCGGGCTTCCGCCAACTCCTTTTTATTGCGGTCTTCCTCGCCGTGCAGTTCTGCATCTTTCTTCATTCGCTCGATATCCGCCTCTGTCAAGCCCGAGCTCGCCTCAATCCGAATAGACTGGGCTTTGCCGGTCGCCTTGTCCTTGGCAGTAACATTGAGAATGCCGTCGGCGTCAACGTCAAAGTTGACTTCAATTTGCGGCATGCCGCGCGGCGCCGGCGGTATGCCGTCGAGAATAAATTGACCCAAGCTTTTGTTATCCGCCACCATTGAGCGTTCTCCCTGAACAACATGGACCTGAACCAAGGTTTGGTTGTCGGTGGCCGTCGAGAAGATTTGCGCTCTGGATGCCGGAATGGTGGTATTCCTATCAATAATTTTCGTTGCCACTCCGCCGAGAGTTTCAATGCCAAGTGAAAGTGGAATGACGTCGAGGAGCAGTATGTCCTTGACATCGCCGGCGATGATGCCGCCTTGCACCGCCGCTCCCAGCGCCACCACCTCGTCGGGGTTAATTGATTTGTTCGGCTCTTTGTTAAAAAGCTCCTTAACTGCTTGAGTGAGCGCCGGCATTCTGGTCTGGCCGCCAACCAAAATTATCTCGTCAATTTCACCCGTCTTTATGGGCGAAGCTTCGAAGGCGCGCTTGGTGATGGTAATGGCGCGATCGATAAATTCCCGGGCAAGCTCTTCGAGCTTGGCTCGAGTCATCTTGATGAGAAGGTGGCGAGGACCACTGGCGTCGGAGGTAATGAAGGGAATATTTACCTCGCTTTCAAGAGCGGTAGAAAGCTCGATTTTTGCCTTTTCTGCCCCTTCATCGAGGCGTTGGAGAGCCAGCGGATCCTTGCGGACATCAATTCCCGATTCCTTCTTAAACTCATCGGTAAGCCAGTAAATAATCTTCTGATCAATATCGCGGCCGCCGAGATGGCTGTCTCCGTCGGTTGCTTTGACCTCCACCACGTCATCACCGACCTCAAGAATTGAAATGTCAAAAGTTCCGCCGCCAAAGTCGAAGACTGCAATCTTCTCATTCTTTTTCTTATCAAAGCCGTAGGCCAGAGCCGCGGCAGTCGGTTCGTTAATAATGCGGCGGACATTGAGACCGGCAATCTCGCCCGCGTCCTTGGTGGCTTTACGTTGGGAATCGTTGAAATATGCCGGAACTGTAATGACAGCTTCGGTAATCTTCTCGCCCAGCTTCGTCTCGGCATCGTTTTTCAACTTCTGCAAAATCATGGCGGAAATTTCTTCCGGGCGATGGGGCTTGTCGGCCATCTTGACCTGAACGCCGGCATCTCCACCCTTGAGCACCTCAAAAGGAACAGTGGCTTTGTCTTTCTGGACACCCGGATCATCAAAGGTATGTCCGATAAAACGTTTGATGCCGAAAATGGTATTCCTCGGGTTGGTGACCGCCTGCCGCTTCGCCAAGAGTCCGACCAAACGCTCCCCTGTCTTGGAAATGGCCACTACCGACGGGGTAATTCTCCCGCCTTCGGCGTTCTCTACAATTTTCGGATTACCCAGTTCAATGACCGCGATTGCCGAATTGGTTGTTCCAAGATCAATACCAACAATTTTTGCCATAGCGAGTTAAGAAAAGATTATTATAAAAATGATGCGCCGATATTATACAAGTACGTCTCTAGCCAGTCAATGGTTGGGATGATGAGCCCCGACCTTGACCTTTGCGCTGCGAATCACTTTACCGTTGAGCCGATAACCTGTCTGAAGCACAGCGACTACTTTTCCGTCATCTTCTTCGCTCTCGACCTCAACCAATTCCATCGCCTCGTGAGAAAGAGGCGAAAAATCCTCGCCGAGAGGATAGATCTTCTCGACGCCGTAGCGGGAAGTGAGTGACTCAAGCTGGTTCTGGATTGACTCGAAGCCAGCCCGCCATTCCTGGGGAACGGAGGGCAGGGCTTTGCCGTCGGCAAAAGCGTGCTCAAAGCTGTCGAGAATTGGAATGAGGCTCGCGATAACTTCCTCATGAGCAACTTTGACAAAGGCTTGTTTCTCCGCTTCATCTTTCTTGCGCAAATTGATGAAGTCGGCCTTTGTCCGCTGGAGGCTGTCAAAGTACTCCTGCCCTTTCTTTTCACAGCTCTTGAGTTTCTCACGCAGTTTTTTTATAACCGCTTGCGGATTAGCAGTTTCCTCCTCGTCCTCAAAAACAACATCTTGCTCAATATCTTCCTTTTTTTGCTTATCTTCTGACATAAAGAATACTGAACCTTTGTTTCAACTTCGCTCGGCCGCTGTGTACGAGAATACTCGTCCACTCGCCTCTCGCTCGTTGAAATAAAACGATAACAGCTCCTCGGCTCTACCTCGGAAACACTATCTCTTACTCCACTGCGGGGCTTTTCTCGCTTTCTTTAATCCAAACTTGCGCCGTTCTTTCATACGCTGATCTCGCTTAAGAAAACCTAGTTTCTTGAGCTTTTTGCGAAGCTCTGGATCAAAAGCAACTAACGCTCTGGCGATACCGTGCCGCACCGCCTCCGCCTGGGCGGCTACCCCGCCACCTCTCACCAGAGCAGTAATTTTAAACTTTTGAGAAATTTTTGCCTTGCTGAAAGTTTCTTCAGTTAACATTCGGTGCTCGGGTACTTTGAAATACT
The DNA here is from genome assembly GCA_004322205.1 of Patescibacteria group bacterium. GTDB lineage: Bacteria > Patescibacteriota > Minisyncoccia > Phycocordibacterales > Zambryskibacteraceae > SCSN01. Next base: position 29,506 of record SCSN01000009.1, on the reverse strand, counting down.
CAAGAAGACTCCGGTCGTTTACCGAAAAGGTCGTTTTAGAAGCAGGCCAGAGTCTGACGCGAGCGGTCGCGGTTTTTCGTCTGCCGATTGCCTCAATGTAGCCTTTTTCCTTTGTCGTTTCTCCTTTTGCCATTATTCTGAAATTATCAAACGCTTCATAAGCTGCGGGCGAAGCTTGTTGCCCGGCAACATCCCAAAAATGGCACGGCGGAGCGCCTGTGCCCATCCTCGCCGGGCAGTCGCCTCTGACAGAATTTCGCGCCGCAGACCTCCCGGATAGCCGGAATACCGAACGTACGATTTTTGTACCATCTTCCGTTCGGACACTGCCAGCTTTGAGGCGTTGACAATCTCTACTCTGACATCGGAGACTCGATTGCGAACGTATCCCGCCTTTCGCTTGCCCAATAGAGCAGTCGCCGCCTCGGTTGCTACGCGCCCGAGTTTTTTATTCTTTGCGTCAATGGTGTAAACCGTTTTCATTTTAGACAAACTCAATAATCGCTCGCATTCCGCCGTCGGCTCTCACGCCGCGGCGCACAATTCTAACATAGCCGCCGCGGCGCTCACGATACTTCAGAGCAATCTCAATGAGCTTTTTGCCCGCACTTTCTCCAACGGAGGCGGAAACCCGTCGTCGCTCCGAGAGACTTCCCCCCTTGCTTATTGTCACCAGCCGCTCCACCACCGGGCGGAGCTCCTTGGCTTTGGGGAGAGTCGTCTCAATTTTTCCTTTTGCAATAAGCGAGACAGCAAGAGCTCTTAGCAGGGCGCGCCGCTGTCCCCTTTCCCTTCCCAATTTCCGATGTGCTTTGTGATGCCGCATTTTGGTTTTCTTATGAGTAGAGCGAGTTAGAAAACCACAACCCAGCCCTCAAGGCGTGATAATTTTCTAGATTTGACACACTTAACACTTGAAACAATTTTATGCATACAATTCAGATATTTACGCAATGAGGGCTGGGTAACTTTAAAATATGTTCGTTCCGCCCCTTATTTTAACGTTATTCCGTAACTCCCAAGAATAGTCTTGATCTCGGCGATACCCTTTGCGCCCAGACCGCTTACCTCCTCCAAGTCCTTCTCCTTTTTCCTCACCAAACCGCCCACCGTGCGAATGTTTGCGTTCCCGAGAGCGTTAAGAGTTCTCGCCGAAAGACCAACGGACTCAATGCGAGTCTTGAGAAATTCCGTGTCCGGCTCCACCCTCTCCGGAGCGCTCTCCGTCTCGCCATGAACAGACATCTCTTCTTCCTTGAAACCGACAATTGCCTTGAGCTGGTTAATCATAATTTCAATTGAAGTTTCCAGCGCTTCGCGCGGAGTGATAGTTCCATCGGTCTCGATGAAAATCTTCAGGCGGTTGAAGTCAGTGCGGTCGCCGACGCGCATGTTCTCCACTTCGTAGCTTACCCGCCGAATGGGAGTGAAAATGGCGTCCAGCGCAATCATCCCGATGTCAACACGGCTCTTCTGAAGAATCTCTTTTGAAAGATACCCCATGCCCCGCTCGACTGTCATCTCCATGTCAAGCTCAGCGTTTTTGTCAGTAAGCGTAGCAATGATCTGATTGGGATTCAGAATCTCAAGCTGTCCCGGCGCTTTGATATCAGCCGCCGTCACACTGCCGGGGCCCCGCGCCTTGAGCGTCATCACTTGAGATTCTGAGGTGATCATTTTGATTCTGACCTTCTTGAGGTTGAGAAGAATAGTGATGACGTCTTCCCGCAGCCCGGGAAGAACCGAGAACTCGTGGCTGACACCGGCAATCTTAACTGCCGTAATCGCCGCTCCGGGAAGCGAGGAGAGAATAATGCGGCGAAGACTGTTACCGAGAGTGTGACCGTAGCCGGGATAGAGTCCGTCGATCTCATAGCTGCCGGCAAACTGATCTTCGGAGACAATCCTCGGTTTCGAAGGCAAAACAATTGATTGGTCTGACATGGTAGTGACCTATTTATTACCTGCTATAAAATTCCAAAATTGCTCTTAAATCAAACAGCAACCCGGCCGCCTCATACGTAGGCTTCGCCTGAATTGTCGCTTTCTTTTCCTCTTTATCGAGAACTATCCAGCTTGGGACGGTGTAAATCTTGAGGCGCTCGGATAGATCAGCAAAGAGCGGTTTTTTTTCACTGCCGACTCGAATAGAAAGAACATCGCGCGGCGTCAGTTGGTGCGAAGGAGCGTTAATTCGCTTGCCGTTTACTGTGAGGTGCCCGTGAGAGACAAGTTGGCGGGCAGCAAGACGCGTTGGAGCAAAACCAGCCCGATAGGCAACATTATCGGCGCGCAACTCCAAACTCTCAAAAAGTCTGGCGGCGGCGCGCGCATCTTTTTTGGCCAGTGCCGTTTTGGCATAGCGGGAGAACTGCTTCTCGGTCAAACAATAAGTATAGCGCGCTTTCTGCTTCTCGGAGAGCTGGGCGCCGTAATCTGACTTGGAGCGAGAATAAACAATTCCCGCTTTTTCCTTGCGCGCCTGACTCAAGACAAACTTCTGCGTTTGCGTCTTTTCAAAAACGGGGGCGCCGAGCCGGCGGGCAATTTTATATTTTGGTCCTATCTTCATGTTAGAGATTGTTTGCGAACGCAAGTGAGCTTACAAGACTCTTACACTCCCCGCCACTTTTGCATGTAAAATTTCCCGGCGACACTGGCCCGAATGGGGCCGGGCTATTCGCCCGCGTGTCGCCGAAACATAATCAGATAGAAAGTTGTTATTTAAGTTCTGTATCATCTTGTTTCGCAAAATTGATGGGGGATTAAGTAAATCATAGTCTCCCGCAGCCGCGGATATCCTTGTTTTTCTAAACCCTTCTGGGTTTCTTCGGCTTCGGCCCGTTATGAGGCACCGGTGTGGCATCACGAATTGATGAAATAGAAACACCTTTTGAGAGAAAACCACGAATGCTTGATTCTCTCCCCGAGCCAACCCCCCTTACGACAATTGCCACTTCTTTAACTCCGATAGCTTGAGCTTTCGTCCCCATAACCTCCCCGACCTTAGCGGCGGCGAACGGCGTTCCTTTTTTGGCCCCCTTAAAGCCGAGCGAGCCGCTAGAGGACCAAGCCAAGGTGCTCCCCTTTGGATCAGTCAGGGTAAGTTTGGTGTTGTTGTAGGTTGATTGAACATAGAGAACTCCCGCATCAGCTTGCTTTCGAGAAACAACCGCAACAGGCTCCCTAAGGTCTGCAGCTCCTTCATCCCCTTCTTTTTTGACGATTCGCTTTTTACCCATTCCCTTTACCCGTTCCGAGATTAAAACAACACGGCCTCGGCTCTCCGAGTCGTGTACTTAGTCTATTGGTTATAACATAGCATAACTCAAAAGTTTCGTAAAGGCTACTTTTTCTCAACCGCTCTTTTTCCAGTACCCATGGTTTTCCGAACGTTGCCCCGACGAGTGCGAGAATTGGTTTTTGTTCTCTGGCCGCGCACTGGCAGTCCCCTCAAGTGGCGAACGCCGCGGTAACTCTTGATATCCTTGAGCCGCTTAATGTTTCCGGCAATTTCACGTTTCAAATCGCCTTCCACCTTCATGCCTTCAACGATTTTCCGGATCTCATTCTCTTGAGAGACGGTGACATCCTTAGGACGAGCGCCGGGCGAGATACCGGTTGTATCCAGAATGCGTCTGGCACGAGAGCGGCCAACGCCAAAAAGAACGGTGAGTCCCACCTCGAGTCGCTTAGTTTCTGGAATTGTGATACCAAGAATTCTCATATAAATTTGACCTGCAACCGACGACTCACGACTGACACACACAGCATTTCATTTAGTATCTTGTTGTTGGTCGTTAGTCGTTGGTTAGTTATCCTTGCCGCTGCTTATGGCGCTTATTGGCTTTGCAAATCACATAAACAATGCCCTTGCGTCGGACAATCTGACATTTAGCGCACATTTTTTTAACTGAAGCGCGAACTTTCATCCCGTAGCGGAAAATGGCATTGCTCTAAGAGCATTTCTCGCCATTTATATTAAATTTATTTTTCAAACTCGATACATTTGCGAATTTGTGAATAACGCAATTTATGTATTTTACAGGGATTTAAAAATGTGTCAACAAAACTTTTACTTAACAAGCTGATTAAAATCTTCTCACTATCCTCCCCTTTCCGCCGTAAGGATCAAGCTCCACTTCAACCCGATCACCGACAAGAACCCTGATCTTATTAATCCGCATCTTGCCCGAGAGGTAGGCTAGAATTTCTTCCTTTGTGTCGTCGCGTTCAACCCGAAACAAGACATTGGGCAGAGCTTCGGTGACAGTACCCTGAACTGCTTCAATCTTTCGCTCCTTCATTCTTGTACGCTCGGCTCTACTATGACTTTTTCGATGCGAATCCGCTTGGCGTTGCTAGGGAATGATTGCTTCCAAAAGGGTCGAATCACTGCCTCCGCTCTTTCAATGGCTGGATAGTTTCCGAGAAGAGCTTGTATGTCTTTCTTTGACTTGCCGGTGAGTGCCGCCTTTACTTCTTCTTCGTCAAATTGAGCGACTATATCAACATCTCCGTTCATCGCAAAAGTCATCTTACTGTCACGCTCGGGATGAAAATTTCTATCCGCAATGGCAAAGCTGAGCCTGTCGAGATTGGGCACCTCTACCTCTCCCTCGGCAAGCTGCGGTGCCAGTCGCTCTGCCAGGGCTTTAGCCAGCATATCCTTGCGGAGCAAGACAGCAGTGAGAATCCCGCGCTCGTTTACTTTGACCGAGTTGCCGCGCGCCTCTGACTGCGCCAAAGGCTCAAAAGAAATAGTCACGGCACCCGGATAGAGCACTACCGTTTCAGGAATTTGAGAAGCGACCTCCTTCTCGAGCTCGAGGCGCAGCTTCTCATGAATTGTCTCTTGGGCCGTCTTCAAATCGCTCTCGGAAACCTTCTTCACCATGCCGATGAACCCGCCTGTCGCCTCCGTCTTTGAGCGGCCATACATGCTCTTGTAGCGGGGATCGCCCTTAAAGCCCGGAATGGTGAAATCCTTGAGACCGATATTGTATTTCTCTCCGGGTTCATCGGCATAGACTGTCACTTCTACACTTCCGGGCACCGTCTCGCCGTTCTTGAGAGTCTTGCCGGGCACCACCACCGACTCATTGATTCGATAAATGAGCCCCTCGGGAGTCTCGAACCGAGTATTCTTGATGAGCCGCTGCTCTTTGGCATCGTAGTTGTTGTAAATGACGATTCTGCCGCTTGCTTTCCGTTCAACTTTTTCCTCACCGGTGGCAGGCACCGAAGAGCCGCTGTCCCGAGAGAGACGTACAGTCTCAAACGACAGACCTTCTGTTGCCCCCTTCTCAGCCGTAAATGTCTCACTCTCCGCCTTGATGATGCTCTGCTTGGGAGTAACGGTAACGGTTGCTCCAGCCGTAAGCGACATAAGAACTATCACTGCGAGGAGAATAACAACGCCCCCTAACACCCAGAGCAGACGCTTGGAAGAAATGGCGGGAGGCTTCAAGCCACTTCCAAAACCATAAACCTTCGGAGGTTCCTCATCTTCATCTTCCGGCAGACGCGGAGACGGAGAGGGGCGAGGCGGCTCTTGGCGCGGGCGGTTGGGCAACGGAATGTTTCGAATTGTTCTTTTTTCAGGAGGAACGATATCTTGCAAAATGTTTCTCGGCATGAAATTTATTCTTGGTACTTCTATTGTAATACAGAGGGTGAGAAAAAGTAAACCCTGTTAGAGACAATCGGCGCTTCGCGACGTGTTAACTATATTAAACCACCATCTCTAAATCTACTTTTGGACCGTCGACAGAAATCGATAGCATTTTCTAACGGGGCAACTAGGGAGAGCGCTTCGAAAGAGCGCAAGTCTCAAGGGAGAGAAACGGGTCAGCTTGTACAGAAGGAGCGCGAGAAATGGCGCGTGAAGTCATCGTTTCATCAAGAAAGAAAAGTTGCGGAGCGCTGCCGAAGATTTTCGACTCCTTAAGCGTCTCTTCATAGAGCGGTCGCGCATAAGCATCAACGGTAAGAAAGATACGCGAAAGAAGACCGCCTTGGCATTGCTTGCTTGCTTTTTCAAAGGCGGCAAGCCAATCTCGGAGCGCTTCGCCTGTCTGTTCCCGAAGGGTTCGAGCCATTTCTGCTTCCAAGTTGCCCTCGGCGAAAAGTGAGAGACGCGAGCCGGCAAGCTCCTGGGAGACAGAGAGCTTTCTGGCAAGAGTCTTGCGCAAGGCGGCCGCTCCGAGCGGCATGGTTGCAACGCCTGCAAGCGACCCGCCGACAACACAGACAACATCAGTCGCCTCCCCGGCAATGTCAACAAGGAGATAGTGCTCTTCGCCCGGATAGAGAATGCGAACAGCACCGAACAAGAGAAGCGGAAACGAGTGGAAAGAGAGATGAGACGTATGGAGAGTTTTGTGAATAATGTCTTCAACTATTTCAACAATTGAGTGAGGAACAATGCTCATATAGACGGACATTCGAAGCTCGCGGCCGCGTTTTCCATAGAGACTGCCGACATGATAGCCGTTGACAAAAATTTGCATCGGCTGGCGCTCGATCATATGCAGATCATCGTGGATAAGACTTTCAAAAGCGCTCCGCACCGCCTCTCCTTCGAAAATCTGCTCCTCTTTCTTGAGAAGTTCGTTCACAAGCTCGGGGCTTACGACAAAAGACTCATTTTTGCTCACTGAAATCTCTCTCGTTTTCGCGCTGTACCACGGAGCGGCAAAAACGCAGTCTACTTGCTTCACTCTCATCGGCTGACCGGCAGCTCTAAAAGGCGCTGCGAGATCTTTGAGAATAATTTCAAGTGAGGAGCAGAGAAGCCGTTTCAGTTCACTTTTGGCAATCGTCGGCTCAAGGGAAATTGGCAGGCGGGCGGTGGCAAGAAGTGTTGGAGCTCTGGCGCCTTCTTCAAGCACCGCTGCCCCACCGATACTGCCGCTGCCGATATCAAAAATGAGGCGCAAATTCTTCGATGAGTGGGAAAAAAACATGGCTCTATTGTACACCTGAAAGAGTTGCTTTGATTCTCCTCACCCCCGCCGCCACCGCTTCTTCCTTTATGATTTTAAAGACACCCAGTTCGGAAGTGTTTTTGACGTGAGGACCGCCGCAGAACTCCTTGGAATAAGCGGAGGCAAGATCACGCCCGATAAAGTAGATGGAGACTTTGTCGCCGTATTTTTCGCCAAAAAAGTGGTGCGCTCCTGTTTTCTCCGCCTCGTCTCTCGGCAAAACAACCGATTGAACGGGGAGACTTTCCCTTATTTTTTGATTGACAATCTCCTCTACCTTTCTTTTTTCTTCATCAGTCATTTTTTGCGGATGGGAGAAATCAAAACGCAGACGCTCCGGCGTAATATTGCTCCCCTTCTGCACTACATGGCTACCAAAAATATCATGTAATGCCTGATGTAGAAGATGGGTGGTAGTGTGATATTTGATTTCCGTCTCACTGTGCCCTGCAAGACCGCCCTTGAATTTCTGCTCTGCACCGGCACGAGATATTTCTTGATGCTTTTTAAATTCCGCGTCGAAATCATCGCGCGAGAGGGATACTGCTTTTTCGCCTCCAAAGTCCTTAATAATTTCAAAAGTTAATCCATAGCTTTCAAATAATTTAAATGCAGCTTTCGCATCAAGAGTATTAAGTTTCTTGAGTTCTCGCAGACCCCTATTTATCGCCGTCTTAAACTTACTATTTTCCTCCCTAAAGATTTTTAAAACTTTTTCCTTGTCCAATTCAGGATAAAAATGCCGGTAATTATCGACTACCCGCTCCAAAAGGTTTTCTATATCAACAAAATCAAGATCTGTAACATCACTTGCTTTGAATGGCCCTCTTGCCGATTTGTGGAAATGGGCCATCATTCTACGCATAAGACGCCTTAATATGTAACCTCGATCAACGTTTGATGGTTTGACCCCATCTGATACTAAAAATGTGATGGCTCTGCCGTGGTCAAGCATTATACGTCTGACGGTTTCTGACATAATTGAAGGTAAATTGTTGACATCCAAAGGAGAGAATAAATCCGTTTCAAAAATGTTTTCTTTTTTCTGCAAAACCATCACCAAACGCTCAAGACCCATACCAGTGTCCACACCGGGAGTCGGCAGTTTCGTCAGAGTTTTGTCTTTACTCTGATAGTGCTCATTGAAGACAATGTTCCAGATTTCAAGACCTCGGACATAAATTTCAGTAGTTGGTCCGCACGGTCCCTCATCTCCCGTCGGGCCCCAAAAGTTATCCGCCCTACCGGCTCGTTTTATTTTGATATTTGGTTCAATCGATTTCCAGATTCTCTCTGACTCTGTATCAGCCGGCAGGTCACCTTCTCCGCCAAAGACAGAGACGTAATCAACAGAAAGTTTCATCTCTTGGGTGATAAACTCGTACCCGTACTTGATTGCCTCTTCTTTGAAATATCCGCCGAAACTGAAATTACCGAGCATTTCAAAAAACGTCAGGTGGCTTTCGTCACCGACCTCGTCTATATCTGAAGTTCTGACACATTTCTGTATCGAAACAGTATTCAGCGTTCCGAAATCCACCATTGCGTCTTTCTTGCCAAGATAATAGGGCTTAAATTGCTGCATTCCGGCAGTGGTAAAAAGCACTGAAGGATCGCCCTCCGGCACGAGTGAGGCGGAAGGAACAACAGAGTGCACTCGCTTTTCAAAGAAATCTAAAAATTTCTTGCGAATATCGCCAGAGTTCATTGTTTAATAATATATCACAAACCTCGACAGTAGTATTTCTTATATTTTAATTTTTTTAAAGAGCAATCTCTCACACACAAATTTTGTGCTATAGCACAAAATTTGTGTGTGATAAAAAACAAATCTTGGTGATGCTACAAGACAAACTGGCCGTTTTTGTAAATTACTTTTGTTTTACCACTTGGCAAATATGCTGTTACCGTCCTCGGTGCGGTCGAGATAATATCAGTATGAACAGACGAGTTGTTGAAGCCAAGACTCTTCCACTTCTTTTTTGAAACTTTGCTTGAGTCGCCTCGGTAGCAATCATGGTAAGCGTTGCCGAGAGCGATATGAGTATTGCCGTTCGGCCCTCCCATATTCTCGTCAAATAGAGTTTCAGCCATAAACTTTGTAATTCGCGAGAATCGTCTGTCTGTAAGAGAGTACTCCCCGACCTTATCCGCATTGGAAGTTACAATCATGGCTTTCAAAACGCTTTCATTCTTACGCGCCCTACATCGGACAACCTTCCCCTTTTGAAATTCCAGTTCAATTCCTTCAATCAAATTTCCATACCGATAGAGTGGCTGATTAAAGCGAATCCATCCTTCAGTGCCTCGCCAATCGGGAGAGGTAAAGATCTCAAAGCTTGGGATGTTATTTCCGTTGCCATCTTTCCAGACACGCTTTTCGCCGAGAGTAATCCAGAGATCAGCATCCGATCCTTCAACATGCAAGCGCCCAATTTCTAACTTGTTGAGCTTTCGTTTGTATCGCTCGATCTTTTCATAAACCGCCCGCCAGCGTGTAATGGGGTTAGCCGAGTCAAGAAAACAGGCCCGAATAATTTGATTCCAATACTCTCGTTCACTCAAACCTGCCTCCTTTGCCATTGCCGGTGTGCCGCAAAGAGCTACCGTCCAGGTGAACTTTCCTTTGTTTTCCTTTTCGTCCATCCAGTCTCTATACGGTTTCCACGCTTCCCCGCGAACCATCATCCTCTGCGGTGGAACGCCCTGAAGCGATTTCAAGTCGGTGTCGGCAATAATTGAGATTACATGGTCAATTTGCTCAACCTGACCGCGCAGGAGTTTGTCTGGAAAAAATTGCAATTGCTTGTCTGTCGCCCGAGTATAGAACTCTCTGTCAAACCGAAACCACGCTTCATTGTCAGGAGCGTACTGGCCAATAACATGTCCGCCTCTCTTCCAAACGGCCTTGAGAACCTCCGCATAAAGTCGCTTCGCCGCCTCGCTTACCCGCACCAAAACCACATCTCCCCGCCTAATCCCTCTGCCTTCACCCAAAGCGAAATTCACCAGGACATCCGCATACCGCTCGAGAATTTTTTGAGGTGGGTGATATGGCATAGTGAAAGCTACAAAGCACTCTTAAGAGCAGAAAAATCCTGCCGCAGGGCCTCAATCATGCTGGCATCATAGGTCGCCACTGCCGGATGATACAGGGGCACGATTTTAATGCTTCCCCATAAGGTATTGACCTCAAAAACATTGCCGTGAATACGGCTAATAGGCTCTAGCACGTCCTCGAGGCCGTATTTCTTCATGATGTATGCCATTGAATAACGCCCCAGTGCGGCAATAATTTTCGGCTGGATAATGTCAATTTGACGGTCAAGAAAAGGAGAATAGACCGCAATCTCTTCGGGCAGCGGATCGCGGTTCTCCGGCGGACGATCTTTAAGGATGTTTGTAATATAGACGTCGCCTCTGGGAATACTAATGTAAGAGAGCAGTTCGTCAAGCACTTGACCTGCCTTGCCGCAAAATGGTCTTCCCGTCTCTGCCTCGTTTCGTCCCGGCGCCTCGCCGACGAACATTATTTTGGCGTCGTGGCTGCCCTCGCCGATAACCGGGAAATAGCCGTTTTCAACCCGATATTCATAAAGCGGCGAACCGGTAAGAGCGACAATCTCGTCGCGTATCGCTTTCATTTTCTCTCGTTTTTCGTTTGTCTTCATGGATTAGAACAATGCGCCAGTTGCGCCTTTTTGGGTTTTGCTAGACTTCTCCTCTGCCGCAGCCTGGGCGGCAGCTAAGCGATAGCCGCAATATTCGCAATTCTCCGCCGGGGCAGGCAGGCCGCCGGAGAGACTCTTCTTAATTTCAAAAAGTGTTTTCTCTACCCATGAGTCATCTCCTTTATAGGAAATTAAAAAAACATCAAATTCCAACTTACTGTCAAAAGCTTCTTTGTCTCTTCGGCCATTGACATAAACAAAGTAGCCGACCGGCGAAACTTTGAAGCCATTCTGCCGAAAAAGCCATTGATAGATTTCCATCTGCCTTTTAAAGCTTTGCTGATACTCTCCCTCCAGATCCGGCTCTTTATCCTTGCTCGTCGCCTTGTAATCAACGATATGATACTCACCGCCTGAGTTGCGCCAGAGATCATCAATGGCGCCGTAAACAAGAAAATTGGTCGGTTTATGGAGATACTGAATGCCAGTAAAAGTGTGCCGCCACTCATCCATTTTTTCGCTCTGCAGCGGCACGGCGTCAATTTTGTACTTCTTCATGAGCGGATGAGCAACGCCTGCGGCGCGGTGAATGTCAAATTCTTTTTTGAGCAGGTGGTCAACGGCGCTGTTGAGGGTAAAAGCGGGAAATTCAGGGCGCTTAACGCCTCTCCGCTGGTCGAGATAGAAACACCTCGGACAATTCAAAAAGAGATCAATTTTCGAGCGGCTCATTTTGAATGCCGCTTCTTCGCCCGGATTATAGAGCCTGCGTTTTTTGAATGTGTATGCCATTAGAGTTGCGCAATTTCATCAAGCACCTCTTTTGTTTTCTGGTCATTGAAGCCAATGGAATGCAAAACGTCCGGGTGCTCTTTGAGACTCCGGCACAAAACCACCCCTTGCGACATAAGCGACTTCTTTTGCGCTCCCGAAAGCGAAGTGAGGCATGTTACGGGATGCAGGCCGCTGTCCTCAATTAGATCTTGCAGATTGCCTTCTTTGGGATAATTCCAGCCGATGAGCGTCAGTCCTTTGCATTCGCCGTAGTGAATGGCGGTGGTTGTGAACTTGGTGTTGGTGATAAGCCAGCCTTCGTCGAGGTCGCGAACCCGGCCGTAGTTGTGTTTAACTTCCTTGAGATCGTCAACGCGCGCTTTGACGTAGAGCGTAATTTTAAGGTCGCTTTTAATGCCAGGCTCGTTGTGGAATTTCGCTTCCGCCATAATAAGCTTGTTCTCATTCCAAGCCACGATGTCAATTTCGTGCGCCACGCAGCCGCCGAGAACTGTCTCTCCAGTTTTCACCTCATACCCTTTCTCTTTGAGAATATAAGCGACAAAATCCTCAAAAGGAAACCCCGACGGCCCCAACTCCATAACGGCACGGCGCAATGAATAGCGCACAGCAGCCGGCTTTTGATGTTTTTCCAGAAGAAAAAAGGCGTGCTTGTAAATCTGGGAAGTGGACATGCCATCCTTTAGTTCCTTCTCAACATGACCAGCTATTTCAGAGATAGTTTCCTTATCAGCGCCGGCTCGCAACAGAGATCCATCGAGCTTAGTCCTGTCAAAAAGCTCTCTCTCTCCGCTTGCTTTAACAATCGTAACTCCCGTTGCCATAAATGTAGTATAAAGCTAACAGGTTAATTAAGCTAACGGGCTAGCTATAATTCCTCCCCCCATGCAAGCCCCGGCATCATAGACAACAGCAGATTGTCCGGCTGCGGCAGCAAGCGTCGGTTTCAAAAGCCGCAAGCTCCAGCGACTTCCTTTTCGTTCAACGTATGTCCTCTGTAGTTTCTCACGGTAGCGAAATCGGACGGAGTAAATTTTGCTCGCCTTCGGCTCTTCGCCAATCCAATTCACACTATCGAGCTTAACTACTCGGGAAGCGAAACTCTCTGTCGCACCTGAATTACGCTCTGAAACAGTTATCGTGTTTCTCGGCATATCCTTTGCAACAATATAGAGCGGCCTCGACTGCGCACGCTCGTGGTGAACACGAAAGCCGTGGCGCTCGCCGATGGTAAGAAAAAACGAACCATCATGTTCGCCGATAACCTTGCCGGCAGTATCAAGCACCTTGCCTGCCCTCGGCTTAATAAAGCGAGAAAGAAAATCTTTAATGTCTATTTTACCAATGAAACAAAGCCCTTGGCTGTCTTTCTTCTCGGCTGTCGGCAAGCTGAATTTTTTTGCCAGTTTTCGAACTTCCGGCTTAGTGAGATGTCCAACTGGAAAAAGTGTCTGACGCAAGACGTCTTGCGTCAGGGTCCACAAGAAATACGACTGGTCTTTGTTCTTGTCTTTCCCCGCCATAAGCTCATATCGATATTCGTTATTCGTCATTCGATATTCCTTCTTTCGAGCGTAATGCCCTGTAGCAATAAAACGAGCTCCTTTGCGGCGCGCAAACCTTAGAAACGAGCCAAACTTAATGTGCTTGTTACACATCACGTCGGGGTTTGGAGTGCGTCCGGCTCGATATTCGGCAATCATGTAATCTACGACTTCCCTCTTATATTCTTTCTCTAAACCAAGCGTCAGAAACGGAATATCAAGACGAGCGCAGACACGCATGGCATCTCTGCGATCTTCACGCCAATTGCATTCAAACCACTCTGGGTGCCAAACCTTGATAAAGACTCCGGTTACATCGTATCCGGCCCCTTTAAGCAATGCCGCAGAAACAGAAGAGTCCACTCCTCCAGATAATCCGACGAATACCCTTGGCCGTAGGTCGGCTACAGGCAAGGCTTTTTTCATTTCTTTTTTCACGCCGGCAGTGTAACACACATTGAGAATAGTGATAAATCCTTGCTTGACAGACTAACAACTACTATGATATAATAGTAACAGAAGTACCGGAACGAAAAACCATGTTTTTCAGGCCCTAAAGAGTAAGGAGATTACGATGACAAAGAGCGTGAAGTTTCTCACCAAGCTCGCTGTCGTGTTCGGGGTAGTGTTGGTCGCCATCTTCAGTCTCCTCCACCGCGTCGATCGGTGGGTTCAGAGAGAGCGGGCGATTGAACGCAGTATCGCCCCAGCCGAAATCCTCGTCATTCAGGACTCCTTGGTTTCAGTGGCGATGAATGCGAGGGACGGAGACCTCCTCGAATTCAACCGTGCCGGCGTGTACACCTTTATCGTTCTCGTCAAGAAGCATTCGATGAGGGACAGGTTCAGTCTGGCGTACTTCGCCAGCGATCTCAAGCTCTACCCGCTACGTTGGTGGTGGTGGTACAGCTCAAGAGACGAATGGCGGAAGAGGCTCGGGGAAAGCCATTCTGTTCTAAGCCGTGTCATTCACAATAGTGATACGGACTGGGCAGAGAGTTACGCCATGTGGCGTTCTCGAGTGCCTGCCTCCCAAGAGGAGTGGAAACCCATCATGAAGGAGATCAGCCGACGGAAAGCCGAACAAAAGCGAAGCTGACCCGGCTGAGACGACTTTTGCCCGCCGTGCGCGACAGTGCACGGCGGTTTTCTATTAAAATTCTATTTCCTCAAATACAATTCCCGGTTTTTCTGATGCTCCTCAAAATCTTTAGCGTAATAAATGTTTCCTCTTTTATCAGAAAGAAAGTAGAGGTAATCGGTTTTCTCTGGAGCAATGGCGGCGCGGATGGAATCAATGCCGGGATTGGCGATAGGCGTGGGCGGCAAGCCGGCGTATTTGTAGCTGTTATAGGGAGAATCAATATCGAGGTCGTCGCGCGTCAGAGTGTAGGTATTTTTACCATTGACATAAGCGAAAGTGGCATCAACCTGCAGAGGAATTTTTTTCTCCAGCCGCTTCCAAAGAATGCCGGAGACAATGCGCCGATCGCGGGCTGTTTTCGTCTCCTCTTCTATGAGTGAGGCCATGACGATAACATCCTCGAGTTTCCTCCCCGATGTGGCAATTTCATCGAGAAGATCTTTTATTTGAATATCAAAATTACCTTTAACTTGCAAAACGACATGATCTTCATCGGCGTTAGGAAGAAAGAAATAAGTATCGGGGAAAAGATACCCTTCCGGTGCATCACCAACAAAACTTTTACCGTCAAAAAAAGGCAGCTTGGGCGAGAGCAGCTCGGCGATTTGAAAAACATTAAGCCCTTCAGGAATGGTAATGCGAATCGGCTTTAGGCCGTATCGTGCGTGCGTTAGCCGGTAAGCAACTCCAAATACGCTAATCGGTTTTTCAAAATAATAGTCCCCGGCTTGAATGCTTCGAACTCCGCCCAAAAGATAGGCGCTCGCCTTGAGCCAAAAGACGGAACGGATAACAGCGTGACCGTTGAGAATAAAAGCAGCTTCGGAAAGGGTTGCTCCGCTTGGAACTCTTACCAGACTCAACGGCGCAAAGCGGCGCGGTGCTGACCAGAGGACAGCATTGGCGAGGCTCACCGCCACAAGTAGAGAAAAAGCAAGTGCAGTGATCCGCTCGTGTTTCTGAAAGACGTTCCAGCGCAACCCCGCCCTTTGCACAAGAGAAAGAAAACGACGCATGCTAGATTGGCAAATTGGCGGGCGGCTCCGCCTTGCGGGAAGCGATGCGAGCAAAAGTTGGAGTGGTGGCAACACCGCCGGGGAAGTGATAGAGGGTGGCAACCTCTTCAGAAGTAAGAATAAACGGCTTGCCGTGGAAAAAGCGGTACGGCGGCTGGAAATATGAGCGGCGCTTATAAGCGTCAAGCATCTTCATTTCATTTTTCACTCTGCGGATGCCGCGGAAATCTTCCCAAGGGTACTCAAATTTCGTCTTCCACTTTACCGCCAAGCCGTTTAAGGTTTGTGAACTGAATTGCTTAAAGACCCCCGTCAACCCAGAGATGTTGAAGGAGTTGTAGACATCCTTGCGCGCCAGATAGACGCAGCGGATCATAGTATCAAATGCAGGTTTGCTTATACTGCGCTCAATAGCACCAATCACAAACTTTTGATTGTCTGTAAGCCCCAAAAGAGCCGGTGGTTTTTCCTTCTCTGTTTTGACAAAAGTTTCCTTCTCAATAATTCTTTTAATCTCTGTTTTGGCGGCGTCCTTCCAATCCGCTTTTTTGAAAATCCTTCTGTCTTTAAGTCCTTCCGAGCGATGGGCGCGGATTAAAATCTGCACCCAGGCCTGTTCGCCGGGGCGCATCGAGCCCAAAAACTCTAGCACCGCCGTGATCGGATCAACCTTCTCCTCTTCTTCAGCCATCGTTTTATCGAGACCATAGTCAACATATGTCTTGAGGGGATAAACATCGGCTTTGGTAAGTTTCAGTTGCGCGCCCCATATCGAAAAATTTTCCGGGTCGTACTTCACCCGCAGGGCATAATCGGGAACTTCGTGCACTTCCACCGTGGGATACTGTGAGTAGATTTGCGCCTCGACAATGTTTTTGAGTGTGGCGAAAGTCCAGACGAAAAATTTTACTTGCCCCTCAAGCGACACTAGCTCAAGGGCAAACCACGGCCTGACTCGTCCCTTAAGATAGACATCCAAGTAATTGCCCACTGACGGCTGGGAAAGAGCGTTAAGAACCACCTCCATCGCCGAAGGAGGCTTCTCGATCTCCTTGGGTAGCCGAATCTCGAGAAGAACGCTTCCCTGCTTCTTAATCCACTCCGTTCGCTTATATCGAAACCAAATCTGAAGAAAGAGCGTTACAAGCAAGATAGGTAACCAGAGCGGCAGGAGATTCCAGGCCGCCGAGAGCGCCTCTCGCAGAAGTTTGTTGTCGGAAAAAAGGGAAACAAAACGCTCAAAAAGTGTAATAAACGGCATCGTTTTTATTGTAGCGTACCTTTCTCTCTTTTTCTACGCAAAATACCCACCCTACGGGGTGGGTATTTTGCGTGATTCCTTACTTTCCAACCACGTGATATTTTCCTTCCTTGTCCTTCAAGAAATATTTCGGATTGTGGAGATTAACCAGAATTGTGTTTTCTTTGACGTATCGCTCTTTGAGTACCTTTTCGACAACTTTGTCTTTGGGGAGCGGTCCGTGCTTCTCAAGAATTTTTCGAATGACATCTTTGACCACGCCGGAGAGATAACCCCACTCGGCAAGAGCGTAGAGCCCCCTGCCAACCAGAACAAAGCGCGGATCTTTAATCAGTTCATTGTGAGTGGTGGCGACATGAGCCTTGCGGTTGAAATACTGCTCAATAGCTTTCGCCACCTCGCGAAAGTGAATGGGAGAACCGTGCTTTCGGATAACCAAAAAGGCGTAATCCCGCACTCCCTTAGCGTTGACGTTCGATGAACTCGCCTTGCCCCACTCCCCAAATGGATTCCGGCCAATTTTCTTTGAGAGGGCGAGCCAACGCTTGATAATCTCTTCATCTTTATACCTCTCCGAAACGTCTTTAACGTGATTAAGGAAGTTGTTCACCATATCGCCTTCATGAATCAGTTCATCGTCCCCCAAACTGGCGTAGAGTTTCTTTAGGGCACTGTGGATTTTCTCGGCAAGCTGCCTGTCAACGTGCCAGCGATGCTTGAAATGTTCATCTTCCTTCTCTCTGACAAACTCTTCTCCAACCACAAGCAAAAAGTGAGTGTGGTTTTGAGTGCTTTTGTCGGAGCTCGCATGGTTTAGAAGATCACGTTCGGAAACAATGCCTCCAAGCGAGTGAACAAATTCTTTGAGTTCCTCAAAGGTTGGTTTTTCCTTTTGATACTCCTTTGATTTCCTGACGTGGGTGAGAGCGTGATTTTCGATCTGTCGGACGCGCTCGCGAGTAATACCGTATTTCTTCCCGATTGCTTCAAGCGTCATGCGCTCCGGACTCTCACCGAGTCCGTATCGTTTGGCAATAACTTCCCGCGATCTCGGGGAAAGAGCGGCAAGAAGCCGCTTGGTTGCCTGTTTTGGTTTGAGTTTTATGTTGACGGTATCGCTCATACTGACAAAAGATTATTTGCGTGGTTTCATTACTATCATACCACCTCTCCCCCGTCAAGCTTTACAAAACAAAGTTGATAAGCCGGCCGGGGATATAGATTGTCTTGCTCGGCTCCTTTCCCCCAAGCCACTTCTCAATTTTCGGCATCCGTTTGGCGAGAGACGCGGCTTTCTCTTGGTTTATTCCCTGCGGAACATCAATTGTCCCTCGCACCTTGCCGTCAACCTGCACGATTAGCGTCACTGCCCCGCTTTGGATTTTCTTTTCATCGTACGACGGCCACGGTTCTGTGTGAATTAAGGCGGCGCGCCCGAGTACCTGCCAGAGTTCATCGGCAATATGCGGAGCAAACGGAGCGAGAAGAACAAGAAAGGTGGTGAAGACTGATCGCGGTATGTATGAACTTCTCTCACACTCATTTACAAAAATCATAAGCGCCGAAATCGCGGTGTTGAAACTCATTTTCTCAATGTCCTCCGTAACTTTCTTTATTGTCCTTTGAAGAAGGGCCTCAAGATTTTTTGTCGTTGGTTGTCTGTTGTTGGTCGTCAGTTTACTCTGCAATCTCCATACCTTCTCCAGAAACCGCCTTGGTCCGATAATGCTCTCCGAACTCCAAGCAATCGCCTGTTCAAACGGACCCAGGAAAAGCTCATAGAGGCGCAGAGTGTCAGCGCCGTATGTTTTGACAATTGTATCTGGGTTAACAACGTTCCCCTTTGACTTTGACATTTTCTCTCCGCTCTCTCCGAGAATAAGTCCATGCGAAGTGCGTTTTTTATACGGTTCGGGAGTTGGAACGAGCTTCAGATCATAGAGGAACTTGTTCCAGAAACGGGAATAGAGAAGATGCAAAGTTGTATGCTCCATCCCACCGTTATACCAATCAACCGGTACCCAGTGCTTCAACTTTTTCTTGTCGGCAAGAGCTTTTTCGTTTCTCGGATCGGTATAGCGGAAAAAATACCAGGAAGAACCAGCCCAGTTTGGCATAGTGTCAGTCTCGCGCTTTGCTGGTCTGCCGCACTTCGGGCATTTGATATTAACCCACGACTTCACAGCTGCCAGCGGCGATTCCCCAGAACTCGTGGGTTTGTACTTTTTCACATCCGGCAGAACCACCGGCAAGTCTTTTTCTGGAACAGGGACAACACCACATTTGGCACAGTGAATAACTGGGATCGGCTCGCCCCAGTAGCGCTGGCGAGAAAAAATCCAATCGCGCAGTTTATAAACAGTCTTCCATTTACCGCCGACTGTTTTCACTATCTTTCTTTTGGCAGTTTCGTTTTTGAGTCCGGAAAATTTGCCAGAGGCGACGAGATAGCCGTCGTCAGTGTATGCAGAATCAAGGACGGGACATTTTGGAGCGGGATAATAGGGACAGACAACCATCATCACCGGTAGGTTGTACTTCTTGGCGAACTCAAAATCTCTTTGATCATGCGCCGGCACGGCTATAATGGCTCCCGTGCCGTAATGTGGCAGAACATAATCCGCAACCCAAACAGGAATTCTTTCCTTGTTTGCTGGATTTATCGCGTAAACCCCCTTAAGCGGAATGCCCGTTTTCTCTTTTCCCTCTGCCAGCCGCTCAATCTCTGTTTTTTTCTTTGTTCTCTCGATATATCGAATGATTTCCTTTCGATTTTCGATTTTCCCTGCCCGCCCGGCAGGCGGGGATTTTCGATTTTCGAGTAGCTCCGCTACAAGTTTGTGCTCCGGCGCCAGTACCAAATATGTTGCTCCAAAAATCGTATCCGGCCTTGTCGTAAAAACTTTTATTCGTGTTTCGCTTTTCGAAATTCGAAATTCGATCTCGGCCCCCTCGGAGCGTCCGATCCAATTTCTCTGCTGGACTTTTATCCGCTCGAGGTAGTCAACGGTATCCAAATCTTTATCGAGCCGGTCAGCGTATTTTGTGATGGCAAGCAGCCACTGTTCTTTCTCACGCTTCTCAACTTTCGCGCCGCAGCGTTCACATCGTCCATCCACCACCTCTTCATTGGCAAGCCCGATTTTATCTTTCGGGCACCAGTTGATTGGAATTTTAGCTTTATAGGCAAGCCCCTTCTTTAAAAACTGCAAAAAAATCCACTGCGTCCATTTGTAGTACTTTGGGTCAGAGGTATTTATCTCCCGAGACCAATCAAACGAAAACCCGATTGACTTGAGTTGGCGGCGGTAATTGTCTGTATTTCTTTTGGTGACAATTTTCGGATGAATACCGGTCTTTATAGCGTGCTGTTCCGTAGGAAGACCAAAAGCATCCCAGCCGATAGGATAGAGTACGTTGTGCCCCTCCATCCGGCGCTTCCTAGCAACCACATCGAGCGCCGTGTAGCTTCGAGTATGACCGACATGCAGCCCCTCTCCCGACGGATACGGAAACTCAATCAGAGCGTAATATTTCGGCTTCTTTGATTTCTCCTCCGCCTTGTAGAGCTTTTTCCTTTCCCAGAACTTCTGCCACTTGGCTTCAATTTTTTTCGGGTCGTACGAACGCATAGCTTAATTAGCTTTTTAGATTAGTCAGCTTCACTGGTCAGCACAATATATAGGAAAACAATACAAGAAAAATAAGGGGTTTTATAGACTTGACATGCATCGCGAAACATACTAATATATTTGAAGAACTCCAAAAGGAGCTCCGCATGCAATACTGTGCCATATTTCAAGGAACATCACGTGATGACAAGGGCCTTCGTCATATTTGGATCTCGGAATGGGTGTTTCCAGCAGACAGTGATCAGGACGCACGCGAGAGAGCGAGGTGTATGTTAGTGAAAAAAGATGGCTATCGCGAGCGAATTAATAGGCTCTTCGCGATCTATCACGAAGTAACACCCTGACTTCTAGGATTTCATGCACTCCGCCGGATCGCGCCAGGCGCGCCCGGCGGTTTTTCATTTATTTTAAACTACTTAAACAATACTACTACACAAATTTCCTACGATCGTGAATAATTTGTGTAGTAGCGAAATTCTTACTTCTTAAATCTTAATTAGCGGACTGGTTTCGGCGCCACCGGATGGCGCTCCGGATCAATCATTCTTTGGAGACAATACTGCCCCTTTTTGTATGCCCAGTTCTTGTTATTCAGGTCTCCGTAATAGTACGAACCGGCATAGCCCGGCTTACTTTGATAACCGCGCGAATCCAGATTGAAGTTCGCACAGAGCTCAAAACTTTGAGCTCCTGTCTTTCTGTAAACGTAAGACTCTCCGGATTGCGGATCAACTGGAATCGAGAAATATGACAGCGGATCTCTTAATTCGTCTAGGTTCCCCGGAAGTGCTCCTTTCTGCTGCCAGTACTGGGTGATTTGACCCTGAACGCTCTGAAGGTCAGCAATCTTCTGCTCGTCATACCGCATCAGCCGCTGGTTTCGCGGTGTTCCAATCACCCCAAACCCGGCAACAATCGAGCTCACCACGAGCACCGCCGCAATAATTCTCCAAACATTTCTTCGCCCGCCAGTCAGACGCCCCCGCAAATCATCCAGATAGTAACCGAAGATTGAGCCGGTTACTACGAATACCGAGAGAACCTTGAGGAGAAATCCGGCGGTCAGTTCTCTGCCGTCAAGGAAAAAATAAACTAAAGTCACCAAGTCTCCCGTAAGAACAATGCCTGCTACAAATAGCGTGATGTAGATAAGCCATCTTCGCACCGCATACTCTTTGCGGCTTGGGTCGGCGGCGTAGCTTTTCTGCAGAATGTTTGCAAGGAAAAGAAAGAGCGGAAAAACAACAATAAGTGTCGCTACCGGAAGACTCACGGAAGAGGAGCCGAAATACAAATATCTCTCAACCGGCGGATAAGCTACGTTTATGATGCGGAATAAAAGATTGAGAAGAGCAACGGTTCCGGAATAAAGAGCAACCATCGTCCCCAGATGCAAAAAGAAATCTTTCGCAGATGTTTTTGGTTTTTGCGGTTCCACAGTACAAATACTATAAACTAGACCAAATAACACAAATATAATACACCAACATAAGAAGTTGGCCAAGTATAAAAGTAAATTTTGAAAGTGCTAGAAAGTGATGTAGAATTGTATTAAATTGACTATGCCTTTAATTTTTCCCTCTTCAACTCATGGACAAAAACGTTGAAAGAGGAACAAATCCAGAGAAAGAAAGAGAGATGCTCACGAGAAACGCCAAAGAACTTTTTCATGAGTTGGAGAGGGTTTATATTTTTTATAGGAAAAAGGGTGCGGCTCACCCAGAACAAATCCAAGGCATTGGAAATAACCTTATCGCTCTAACCATAGGGCGTCTAGATACAGGAAAGTCAATAGATCTCGCTAGGAGATCCTTCGAGGCAGCGGCGAGATATTTGGAATTACTTCGTGAGCACCCCTCATTCGCAGAGACAGAGACATCAAACAAAGATGGAGCTTTTCCTGATATATTAAAAGAATATTGGTCCACCAGAATAGATCAAGATCAAATGAACATGGATCCTCACGACTTAACTGCAGCCGAGTACTACGTACAAGAGGTCGAGAAGCGTCTTAGAAATCCTGTGTAGACAAACTACAAAACATTCTGATGTATTAAGACCTTCAGCTTAAAAGTACGTGCGGCATCTGTCGGAGTTCGCCGAAATTCACGCGCTAAATCTTAAACTCCACCACATCACCGTCGCACACAATGTATTCCCTTCCCTCTGTCCTAACCCAGCCCCTTTCGCGGGCGGAGGCGTAAGAGCCGGCCTCGAGAAGTTTATCCCAAGCAATCACTTCAGCGCGAATGAATCTGTCACGAAAATCAGTATGAATCGCCGCCCCCGCTTCGGGCGCCGTTGAGCCGCGCGCTATTGTCCAGGCTCTTGTCTCATCCTCGCCGGTAGTCAGGAAAGTAATCAAATTAAGCGCCTCGTAACTCTTTTTAATCAAATCATCCAGGCATGTACCAAATACAGGATCAACCTCAACATAAGGCCCGCGAATTTTAGAATAATCTATTTTTACCTTATCGCTTGCCTCTGACGTGTTAAGAACGTAAAGAATTGGTTTTGTAGTAAGAAGATTGAGACTTTTTGACGCCTTTCTTTCGTTTTCATCAAGCAAAGCAGTGTTAGCGAATTTTTCACTCTCAAGTACAACCTTCAATTTCTCCAGTGCCGCCCGCTCGAGAGCCGCTTCCTTTTCGCCGCGCTTGGCATCTCTGGCAACGCTTTCCAGGCGCTTATTCACAGTTTGCAAATCAGCAAGTACAAGTTCCAGATTTATAACTTCAATATCAGAAAGCGGATCAACTTTGCCCGCGACATGAGCAATCTTTTCATCTTCAAAAATCCGCACCACTTCGGCAATAGCGTCAACTTCGCGGATGTGAGAGAGAAACTGGTTGCCGAGCCCCGCCCCTTCCGAGGCGCCTTTGACAAGCCCGGCAATATCGACAAACTCGACAACCGCAGGAATTGTCTTACCCGACTTACTAAACTCTCCGAGTTTAGTAAGTCGGGGGTCCGGCACCGGCACAATGCCAACTGATGGATCAATTGTGCAAAACGGGTAATTCTCCGCCGGCACCGACTTCTTTGTCAGTGCATTGAAAAGAGTTGATTTGCCTACGTTTGGCAAGCCCACAATTCCAATTGATAAATTCATAATTATTTTAAAATGCCATCATATCATATTCAATTAGTTTCATTTCCTTATGTCCCTTACTCGCTCGAATAAGGGACATAAGAAAGAATTAAAAAATTGTACACTAATCCAAAAAGTTGGAAACGTATTTGGCAATATGGTTTAAATTCGCAGATAGACGGTAAAAAATTTCCAGACTTCTCTGTTCCTTTTCCAGAATATCAACGGCATATAATTGCAATAAGTGACGGGAAGTTGCCTTAAATGAAAGTTTTATCCCCTCTGCGATTTCACCTACATTTGCTTCCTTCCTATTCTTTAGTAATTTGATAATTGCTAGACGTCTTTTATTAGCAAGTACCTTCAAAATTTTTTCTATATCTTTCATATTTTCTATTCTACCATATACCCCTTATTCGCTCGAATAAGGGGTATATGGAGTTAACTTATTCTGCCTTCCTGCCAAGACGATAGACTTTTCTCTGCAGGCGTTGCCTGCGCCAAACGCCAAAGTGCTTCAAGTATCCAAACTTGTGCTGGTAGACGGGAGAAAAGCCAGCCAGCCACAAAATTCCCTTCCGCATTTCATTTGTGGTATCGCCAAAGACAATTCGCAAGATGATGGGTATTGTATCCGAGGTCACAAACATCGCCGCTGACCTGCCCTTGAGGAGCCGATACCAGCCAAAGCCGTGGCTGGGAAATTTAAAAGCAAATCCCGGAAGCCAAGCGCGATCAAAAACTCCCTTGAGCTTCGCCGGCATGGTAGAGAACCAGGTGGGATAAAAAACTGCAAAGTGGTCACACCATTTCACGTTTTCCTGAAAAGCCGCCAAGTCCGGTTCAAGCGGTTGAATCACCCTGTATCCCTTGTGAAGCACGGGGTCAAAGTCCATTTCCTCCAAGTTTTGTCTTCTGACTTCATGCCCCGCCTCAATCGCCCCGCGCTCGTATTCGCTGGCAAGCGTTTCGTTGAAACTATCGCTGTCCGGATGCCCGAGTAGTATAAAAATTTTCTTTTTCTTTCTCATTTCTTGTATTACTCCCGCCTTCTGGCGCACAACATTCCAACATTCTGCAGAATGTTGGAATGTTTTCTACTTTGAAACTTGCTTAAGATAGGCAAGAGCACCGTACAGTCCCCCTAAATCGCCGAGCTCGGAGCGCCGAAGCGCCGGCAGTTCCGGGTAAATCTTTACCACTTGCCGCAGGTGTGCTTCCACTTTATCCAGCGGGACCCCAATTTTATTCATCATCGAACCGCCCAAAATCACCACATCAGGAGACCAATGAACAATGGTGTTATTTAGACCGACGGCAAGAATCCTAGCGAGTTTATCCCAAAACGCTTCATCAGTAATTTCAAACGGTTTTTTACCAGTGCGCTCCTCCACCCACCGTCCGCCAATCATGCTCTCGAGATCTACGCCGAGTGCTTCCGGAACGACCGTTTTATCCATATCGACAATTTGATGTCCGGGCTCGAATCCAACCACTCGTTCGTCAATTTTGCCGCTGACAATGCGCGCTCCGCCCACGCCGGTGCTCACTGTGATATAAACAACCACTCCAAAGCCTCTGCCCGCTCCAGAATGCGCCTCACCGAGCCCGACCATTGCCGCATCGTTTTCAACGTAAACCGGCGCGTGGAAAGTTTCTTCCAGTTCTCGCTTAATGGGCTTGCCAACCCAGTCCGGAAGGTTGGGGCTGGCTATGAGCATGCATTCCTTTCGGCTGCAGGGACCGGCGATGCCGCCGGCAATGGCGTGGATAGTTTGACCGCGTGAAAGCTCCAAACCTTTTTGCTTCAAGATCACTATACCCTGGCTGTAGAGTTTGGGAGTGTCAAAAACCACCGGATCGTTGAACATATCGAGCGTCGTCGAGGCGGCAATCCTGCTTTTTGTCCCGCCGATATCAAAAAGAATGTACATGAAATGATTAAACCACTGATAATGTTACCCCAATAATTTTCTTGCTCGCTCTTTATATTCTTCCACATTTGGCTGCTCAAAGACATCCACACCCCAGAGAACCCCGAGGAAAAACACCTCAATCATTTTGAAAACAAAGAATTCACCGAGGGAATGCGGAGAGATATTAGGGAGAATGATTTGAGCAAACGGCAAGCCACTCTTGTGATAAGACTCTTTGACTGATTCATATACTGCCTCCATAATTTGCGAAGAGGTTTTCCCAGCATAGACATCGTCGAGATTGCCGAGGGCGGCACTGTCCGGCAGTGCTTCCCCCTCCAGCTTTTCAGGAAAAACAAAATGGGTGAAACGCTCGCGCGGACCGGCAAGATTGAGCTGAAGCATAGAGTGAAGATCGGTGGTACCAATGGAGACGGTGGGAGTAAACCCCAGTCGGCTCATCCCCTCTCCTGTCGCCAATTCCCTACCCAAACTCTCCGCCGAGAGTTGCCGATACCATTTGCCGAGCGACTCCAGCCGCGGAGAGAAAAGAAAAATATCGAGAATGTGCTTGCCTTGGCTATACTCAAAGTTTATGCCGAGGGCGGAAAGAAACGCGGGGTTCGTCTCGTCAAGCGAGCCGAGACACTGCGAAAGCATAGCCAAACCCCCAGCTCGATAAGAGTCAAGATCGATTCCGGCTGCGGCTGCTGGGAAAAGCGTCATGGGCGAAAAAGCGCCGAAGCGATCTGAAAGAGACGCGGGCACCGCAAGCAAAGTGATGTTGTGCGCCAGCGCATGCTCTCCTAAAGAAGAGTTCTTTACAGTGATGGCGCACAGGCGCCTGGCCACATCCCCAAACTTTTTTTCTAAAAGCGAGGTCAGCCGCTGCGCATTGGTAATGGTCTCGATAGTCTTGCCCGACTTGCTCGCTATCACCACAAGAAACTCGTCCGGCGTGGCGACCGTAGCAACAATACGCTCAAGTTCATCATCCGAAACAACGCCAAGCGTGTCGAGAAAAACAACCTGCGGCTCTGCCCCTTCGTCCGAACAAGCATCAACAAGCGCCCGAACCGCCAGATTGGCGCCGCCGATGCCAACCACAAAGAGATATTTGAGCGTGGTGTTACAAAGAGCAGCCGCGGCGCTCTGAACTTTCTCAAAAATTTCATCATCCGCCACTAGAGAAACAAAAGATTCGGGCCTGGAATAGTCCCGTCTATTTTCCTCCCCCTTGAGACGCTCAAAAGCTGCCGCCAGCTTCCCCCGAATCTCTCGAAGAAGCTCGGCGGAAACAGGCTGGTCGGCAGAAGGGATAAACTTCATGGTTACATTATAGCAGGAGCCGTGGGGCGATTTTGAGTATGGCTAGTAGCAAAAGGCAATAGTGATAAAACGCGCTATCCACAACCTGGGATTTTTACCTCGCCAAGCTCGATATAATGAAGTACAGGTCGCTTATAAGTAACGCGTTATTTATGGCAAAGAAATACAGCTTGTGGTTCGGAGTCATCTTTCTGCTGATCGGACTTTTGGGATTCATCCCGAATCCTCTGGTCGGCAGCGGAGCTTTGTTCCACACTGATTCGGTTCACAACCTCATTCACCTGATCGTCGGCTTGATCCTGCTTTACACCGGGACCAAGGCGGGAGACAAGGCGGTTGCCGCTCTCAAGACCATCGGCGTTGTCTACCTTGTGGTAGCAGTGCTCGGCTTTCTGGGCGGTGACAGCGTTCTTGGAATCTTTGAGGTGAATGCTGCAGACAATTGGCTCCATGTCGTCCTCGGTGTCCTCATCCTGTGGCTCGGACTCAAGGCAGGAAAGGGTGGTGCGGCAGGGAGCATGCCGTCGGGCGTGGGCGGGACAACGATGTAGTAAAAAAGATACAGTGCCCTGCACAAAAACCCCCCGCAAGCGCGGGGGGTTTTTGTTTCACTTAAGTTTGAGAACGCCTGCCAAATCTTTTTCAAAGCCGGGAGTCGTCTGGTAATCTTTCGTATCCTTAGGATCAATCCAGACGTATTCGGAATGCTCCCAGTTAAGTTTGATGTTCGGGCTGGTAATTTCCACGAGAAAGAGATGCCGAATCCATTCCCGATCCAAGTCTTTGTCAACAAAAAGATATGTCTCCCCTTTTTTTATGGATTTAACGTCGCTTTTCTTGAGACCGAGCTCTTCTTCCATCTCAAACTCAACCTTATCCTCCATCGTTTTCTCATCGTCAACAAAGCCGGCAACGCACGACCAAAGTCCTTGATAAGTCAGGTGTTTGTCGCTGCGTTTAACGATGAGAAATTTGTCCTTGTACTTGACATAGATGGCGAGCACCGGGGCCGAGCGCGCATGGGTGTAATCAATAGGTTGAGGCATGCAGACAGTATATCAGTAAAAATCTCCATAAAAAGGAAGAGAAACGAAAAGGTCCCGCGGTATTCACAGGACCTAGGCAGAGCGAGGAGACGCCGACCTGCCAAAATGTTCGTTGAGAAGCTTGCGAAGAGCGAAAGCAAGTGTGTCGCAAAGCCGCGGCTGGAATTGAGCGGGTTTTCTGTACAGAAGAGCCAGTTCCTTCCTGCACCAGACCTCGTCAACCTCGCGGATGTGTGGAATTGACACTTCCCGAACAACAAAACCTTCGAGACTAGAGCAGTCGAGATGATTGATGATTCTTGCCGCGTAGGTCAGCCTAACGCCGTCTTTCCACGACTGCAGAAGAGCAATTCTCTCGTCTGCAAGTCCGACCAAAACCGTCTCGCGGTGATTCTCTGAGAGCGGGATTACCTGATACAGCAGTCTACTTGCATTGTTTATACGCCCTGGGATTTCGAAAGCAGAAAGCACCGAGCTTATAACAAGCTTTGTTTGCGGTGCCGCTTGACCAACTGCCAAAGCGTAACACTTGCCGGAGACCTCAAGCAAAACAGCGCGGTGGTAAGAGAAACAACTCACCGCGGAGACCGCATCGGGTGTTTGCGCCGCGCTCACAGTTGTCTTCCACAGCGCGACCTGCACACCTGACCACCAGTCAACAACGCGGCCCAAAACCCCTTCAAAAACCTGATTCACGGACAACCCAAATTCTGAAGACATTGCTCGCCCCTTATGAAGAACATTGCTCTTTCAGAGTTTTACCACAATGATAGACAAAACACAAAACCCCGCATGCGGGGTTTTGTGTTTTGTGGTGTTTGTTTGAAAAAGTCAGAACCCATTACGAGCGAAATCCTGACGTTGACTAATCGGCTCGAACCAGAAAATCGAGAACCAGTTGCTCTTGATTTTTTAGAAATCCCCTTGAATACTCTCGGGGTTGTATTTTATTTGGGATCTAAAATCACCCAGTATCTCGTACCAAGTAACTTCATTTTTGTTAGGACACTGTGAAAGAACTCTGACAGAAGACGTGTCCGCTATCATTCTCTCTAACACAGATCTGGCATTGGGTCGCTCGAAGTCGTAACCGCGAGCATATTAACCTACTAGCCAATTATATTTTATCCCTCTCTCCTCCAAAACAAAACTCCCGCCCTGAATGATCTGTACTAGATCACCAAGAGCGGGAGCGTGGGTGCGGGTATTCCGCAGGAGTCCAAGGACTCAAGGATCCGAAAATCCTCGATTCCCAGATTCCAAACGAAGTTACTCGCAGACGCGGACGAGCCGACCGCTGACGATCCAGTCGCTGTCGAACCAGCCCCAGTAGAGGTCCCACCGGCCACCGCCCCAGTCGAGGCACGTGACGCTGAGGCCGCCGTCCGGGTCCCGCCAGACGGTTCCCGGGAAGGCCAGGAAATACCTCCTGTATTCTTCCGGGATCGTCTCCTGCTGTGATAGCAGGTGCTCGGCATGGCGCTGACCGGCCCGATTGCCGATATCCTTCGCCCTCTCGAGCATGACGTCGCCCTTGACCCAACTCTCACCCTCGCGGAGAAACTCCACGAGACCGAGGGTCGGTTCGCCGACGAGCGGCACGTCCTCGACGAGCTCCCAACCGTCCTTGCGCTTGTCAAAACGCAGGTCGGTGGGCACAACCAACTTGACCGTCGGATACTGCGTTGTCGTTGCCGACATGGTGGTACCCTCCTTGGGGTTGGAAGCGAGTTGGTAAGAGTCTCCAGCACTCAAGATATAATTCTTCATTACTCCTTGAGTGCCGGAACTCTTATTTATAACTTCGTTTTGTAAAGTTCTTCTGTATTCCATTGTAACACCTTTAGGTATTAAAGTCAAAGGTTTGAATAAGCCCATTCTTAGGGCTAAATTAGGCCCCTAAAATAGCTCTGTCTCACCGCCGAGGCAACTTCTTTGCGAAATCAAATTTGGTGGAGAGTATATCAAAAAATTAGAACCCATTTCCAACAACCCCCCCAATGAAACCGCCCCGCCGCCGCTCGCTGACGCTCGCCGCCAAGCAAAATACTCTTTACATTTTTGGATTTGTG
>SCSN01000008.1 GCA_004322205.1 Patescibacteria group bacterium | reverse complement strand
TAAAATTCGCTTCATTTCCCGCCAGAGCGACGGCGAAGCCGTCGCGAAAGCGAGCCCAGCCCCGCTTGTGGCGGGGCTGGGCGAGCGAACACTCTCATTTTCAAAAAATGAGTTCGTATCATCCAATTTGGCTCCATACCCTGAACGAAATCCGAACCCATTTCCGGCAAACCCCCGATGAATGAAGCCGCCCCGCCGCCGCGAGCTGACGCTCGCCAGCCAGCAAAAAAGTTTTCTTTGCTTTTCCTGATTTGCGCGCGCCGGATTTTTTCTTCCCCGCCTGCGCCGAGGCTTCGGCGGGCAGGTAAAAGGAAAAGAAAACTTTTTTGTTGGCTTCTGCTCCTGACAGAGCAGGCGGCGGGGCTGGCCTCTATTTTTTGCTCGGGTGCGGCGGAATTCCCCCCCACACCCCCCTTCCACCGCACCCTCGCTCGGACGGACGGGATTTTTGGCGGCGGCTTGGGATGCTCGGTGTGCGGCGACAGAGGCTTGCTCACTCCCATGACCAATCCTAGAGGCAGACGATGCGAGCGCGAGAGCTGTAACAACCCCATCCCTCCAAATCAGCTGGCGGTGTACTGCTCAAGCCGATGCGCTGATCTAGACGCGCAACTGTAGCAAGAGCTGCTGTCACCAGTGAGAAACCCAAATCCTCACGGAGGCGGGTTTTCTTTTTAAGTGAGTTGGTTTAGTATTTTCGTATGAGAAAGGAAATAGAAGTAAAAGCAAAAGTTGGAAACCTAAAAGAGCTAACTCAGAAGCTGAAAGCTTTGGAAGTCGTTTTATCTGAACCAATTATCCAAAACGACCAGACATTTGTTGACGAAAATTACGGAGACTATGGTAAATTCCAGCCTGACAAAAACATACTTCGCATAAGAGAAACTAATGGTAAGTACATCTTTACTCTCAAGCAACCTAAGACAAACGAATTTGACTCTTTAGAAAGAGAGACGGAGATAGCAGACCCAATAGAATTTAGAGAAGCTCTGTTACTTATGGGCTACGAGCCAGTAGTAGAAATTCATAAGGTAAGAAGAAAAGCTAAATACAGAAATTACGAAATCTGTCTAGATGAAGTAAAAGAACTGGGTTCATTTATTGAGGTAGAAAAGATTACTGAAGACGAAAACGCCGAGATGGTTCAGAACGAACTACTTGCTTTTCTTGAGAGTCTGGGTGTTAAAAAAGAAGATAGAGTGACTAATGGATATGACACACTCATTTACCTTAAACAGCAAGAGCAAGAAAACACTAAACTCTAATCCCCTCTGAACACGAGACCAAATCAAGGATTCTGAACCCCGCCTGAAGTCATTTAGGCGGATAGGTTGTCAAGCAGTTGGAGCCAATACTTGACAGGTTATATATATATTTGATACAACAGCAAAGGATAACGCGGGTTAAATCTTTACGTGGAGGCTGGCAATGTCAGCAAAACATACCGACTGGGAGAAAGTGGTAGAGCAGGTCAACGCCGGCATCAAGAAACTTCAGCGTAAGCCGAAATCTCTCAAGAAGGGCTTTACTCTGCACCCCGGGAGTATTCTCAACGCTTACCGAGAGGGTGATCTTACCTTCAGGCAAGCGGTTCGAGCCCTAGATAGGTGGAAAAACCACGGTCGATGACTCGCCTCCTGCGGAGAGCCCGCTCTCTATGTTGAAGCGGGTTTTCTTTTTGTATAAATTGCCTGCCTCTGCTTGCGTTGGTCAACGTGAGAGCAAATCGGAAACTTAAAGCGTTTGCGAATCTAATGTTAAGTGTTTAATCCGTTTACGTTTCCAAGTGTATGTGATATGTACCGTGTCGTCGGAAGTCTGAATTACCGCCGGGTACGAAAACTCACCGTCGCCGCCCTCAAGAGTCAAAATCATATCCCACTTCTCTCCGTCCAGAGACACCGCCGCGTTGAGAGGACTGCGGCCGACTTTCGTATGGTTATAAACCATAAGATGTCTTCCGTCCCGCAAGGTAAGCGCATCTATGCCGGAATCTGGATTAGGGACATCAAGAAGAGTCATCTCACCCCATATTCTCCCCACGTCAGATGATTTAATGGAAAAAATTCTTCCTTGCCTAGTTCTTCCTACGGCCTGAAGAATGCCGTCAGTATGATGAAGGATTGCCGGCTGAATGGCGCTTATTTTTTTACCATCGTTTACGGGACCAGTGGTCTGCCAAGTCTCTCCAAAATCACTTAAATGCTCGAAGCGGACTCTCCAACCGTCATCTTGCGTGCTTGAAGGGCATATAATATCGCGGCCAATCTGTATAGGTTTATTCTTTATAGGACCTAGAATCCCGTTCGGAAGTCGTCTGGGGTTTGACCACGTTCTCCCGCCATCCTCCGATGTCATAAGCATTCCCCACCACGAAGAGGGGTCGGCGCCAACTTTATAAAAAAGAAGAAGCGGCCCACGAGTAGGCTGAAATAGAACCGGATTCCAGCAGGGGTATCTGACACCTCCGGACCCCGCGCCGTTTGCAACTTCCCTTGGTTCAGTCCAGCCATCTGCATTTTTTTGCGCAAGCCAGATACCGACGTCGGGATTGCCTTCTCTTGTCCCTGCGAACCAAGCAGCCACCAGCTTGCCTTCCGACTCTGCAATCGTCGAGGCGTGGCAAGAATCAAACGGTGCCTTTTCGAAAATAAATTCACTCTGCATTACGAAAGATAATTAAGCGCAATACTAGCAAATATCTTCTGCTTCACCAAATGATATCTGTGGTCAAGATTCCCGCCCCACCACAAACCACAACATTTTTACTCAACAATTCCATGGAATTGTTGAGTAAATTATGAGTAGATCAAATGTGCTACAATAAAATGATGAAAAGATGGACAGTGGTGTTTAAGATCTTAGGTAATATCAACCGGCTTAAAATAATTGATTTGCTATCAGATGGTCAGAAAATGAATGTCGGTGATATTGCTGCGGCACTTAAAATTTCGCTGACGGCAACTTCCAATCATCTGGTTATGCTTCAGAAACTGGATGTCTTGGAAGTTGAGGGCAGGGCCGGGCATGTTTTTTACTATCTCAATCGCAAGATGCCTCGAGACTTCTCAAGAGCATTGACACTTTTTACCCATTAAACCATCAAACACCGAAACCTCCTTCATCCAACAATTCCATGGAATTGTTGGATGAACTATAAAGTTTTTGCTTGTCACTTTTTATTCTACTTTTTCTTCTACTTATTCTATTTTTTCTTCCAGAAAGCAGAACCGGGAGAGGTTACCTTTCCGCTTTTTCCATACAACCAACCTACCCAATTTTCTCTAAACGGGTTCCCTGCCCCGCCGGCTACAGCGCTTTATGAGGAAGAGATACTTTTGTGACTTGGAACAGCGCGAAATTAACGAGTTCCTAGGCTCTATTTTTTACTAAAGCTCTCTCAAACCCAGGCTGTTAAAAATAAAATTGACAGGATGGAGTGAGGTCCAGTATAATCAGCGCAACAAAGGTCGCAAGAATTCAGAGCAATTTTGTCTACCATGTTTAGATTTTCTCACCTCAACAGATTGGTAACAGTGGTTACTCTGCTCTCGCTCGTCGGCGCATTCACTTTGGTCGCGGACGCAAGCCATTCGTGGGGTAGTTATCACTGGGCGCGAACGGTAAATCCGTTTACGCTTAAGCTCGGTGATAACGTCTCATTCGCGTGGGACCCGTTTCTCGCCACGGCATCTGGTGACTGGACACAATCTTCGATTCTAAACACCACGGTTGTTTCCGGCTCGACGGACTCGCGACGGTGCAGAGCAACAAACGGACGCGTGGAAGTGTGTAGTAACAGATACGGTAACAATGGATGGCTTGGCATCGCATCTATTTGGATAAGCGGCAGCCATATCACAAAAGGGACGGTGAGGGTCAATGATACATACTTCAACACCAGCAGATATAACACACCGGGATGGAGAGGTTTCGTGATGTGCCAGGAGGTTGGACATACCTTCGGGCTTGATCACCAAGATGAAGACTTCTACAATTCCAACCTCGGATCCTGCATGGATTACAGTGGTGACCCAGACGGAACCATCAACGGACAGTTAAGCAACGAGCATCCGAACAACCACGACTACGAGCAACTTGAGACTATATACGCTCACCTTGACTCAAGCGCCACACTCTTGAGTGACAGACGTGGAACGGCCGCAGGAGCACTGGCACTTGCTCGCGCTAACCTCGAAGAGCTTGATCTCAACAGCCCGCGAGAGTGGGGCCGGGTTATCCGCACCGCTCGTGACGGACGCAGTTCTCTTTATGAACGCGACCTCGGACGAGGAGAAAAAGTTTTCACCTTCGTTATCTGGGCTGATTAAAAAAAGTTAAAAAGCCAAGAAACTCAACACAGTCACGCCGCTAGCGGCGTGACTGTGTTGCTTTTAGTCATAGGCGTTTTTTCCATACAACCAGCTTCCCCGCTCTTCGCTCAATGGGTTCTGCGCGGCGGAGAATTCGAGCGCCCTTGCCCGGAAGAATCGGAGCATGCTTTGCGCGATCAAGAGTGCGGTCAACATACCATAAATCTTTTTCGTCAGTAATCCAATTTCTTTTCACCCTATTCAGATTGAACAGGGCGTACGAGCGAAGTGTCTTTTTACCGTTATCCAAGAAATATTCGTGAAAGTATGACATGGCAAGTTCGCGCGGCGATCGATATACCGGATCTCGATACCGAAGCACCGCATGGTTTGTTTTGCTCACTGCTCCCCAAAGCCTCCTTCGCCGGAAGAGAGCAACAACGTGGTGATCATCGGGCGGCGCAGTCTTGAGGTCAAGAATGAGGGGCGGCTCTCCATGATAGAGAAATACCGCCGCCGCGAAAAGTGCTCCTTCAAAACAATGAGCCTTCTTTTGCCGCAAGAGACGGCGCGGAGACATAAGTGTATCTCCCCCCCTTTCAAAGTTGACGGGCAACGATTCGAGGAAGTCTTGAATCTTCTTCGGCGTGCTTAATTTATTGAACGCAAAATTTTCTTCTTTTGTCAGGGTTTGCAGGAAACGGCGCATAATTCTATTCTACTAGATTGGCGCCTGTTGAATTCCACATTCTAAAGAAATATAATGGCCGGCAGTATTACTCTGTAACCACAACTTCGCCTTGAAAAAGATTTCATTTCTGATTCTGCGAATAGGCTTAGCCATAGTTTTTATCTGGATTGGCATTTCCATCTTGAAAAACCCAGAAGCTTGGGGCGCGTTTCTTAAACCCTGGGCGCTTGCACTACTCCCAATACCGCTTAAAGAAGCAATGCTGGGAACCGCCATTCTTGACCTGGTGATTGGTGGACTGCTTTTGAGCAATACTTTAATTTGGCTTGCTGCTCTCCTCGGCTCAATTCATCTCCTTGTAGTGCTTATTACGTCTGGGATCGATGACGTTACTGTCCGAGACATTGGACTCTTGGCGGCAACGCTGGCTCTATTTATTGAATTTTTACCAGATCGGCTGATTCCCAAAACTGAAACCCAAAGAGAACTAAGTCAAAACTTATAAGTGAACGGAGAAAAATAAGAAAGAAAGTTTTCGACTCACCCCTCTCCAATCTACACTTCTGAACCCCGCCGAGGAACTTGGGAAGGTCGCGGATGGTAGGAGTGAAAGTACCGCTGCATACCTTCAGGCGAGAGCGGTTGCAGCTATTAGTTACCCTATACTGGCGCTCGCCGCAGCCATCATCGAAGCTTCAAAGAACCTGTCCAGCCCTCCTTTCGAGGGCTAAAGAAAAAAGGAACACAGACCGCCTACTAGCAAAAGCGAACGGCGGTCATCTTTTTATACAAATCTGATTTCACAGAATGGCAAAATTATGAATGATTGGTATAATGTTTTCATGAAAAAAATCAAGATCCTTGGTATCATCCCGGCTCGGCTCCACTCAACGCGCTTGCCAAAGAAGATGCTTGCCGATATAGCCGGCAAACCCCTCATTTACTACACCTGGCGGCAAGCCAAGCGCGCCAAGATGCTCGATGAAGTCATTGTAGCCACAGACTCGCCTGAAATTGCTTCAGCGGTGCAATTTTTCGGGGGCACGGCAATGATGACTTCAGATAAGCATAAGACGGGAAGCGATCGGGTAGCCGAAGCGGCGCGGCGTTTCAAAAAATTTAAGCCGGAGATTGTCGTCAATCTGCAAGGAGACGAGCCTCTAGTCCCGCCGCAAGCCATCAATCAGCTGGTGAGAGAAATGAAGAAAGATAAAAAAGCGGTTATGGGCACGGTGGCAATA
This sequence comes from Patescibacteria group bacterium, assembly GCA_004322205.1. Taxonomy (GTDB): domain Bacteria; phylum Patescibacteriota; class Minisyncoccia; order Phycocordibacterales; family Zambryskibacteraceae; genus SCSN01. The sequence continues at coordinate 111,793 of SCSN01000008.1, read as the reverse complement.
CCCTGCAACGACAAAGAAAAACTGAAAGATCCGGACGTAGTAAAAACTATCATTGATAAAAACGGCAACGCAATCTACTTTTCCCGAAGCATTATCCCTTACCCGCGGCACCCTTATGGGGAATACTACTCAAAGCTTGGTTTGTATGCATTCCGCTACCGATTCCTGCAAACCTACGTCCGGTTGGTGCAGAGACCTCTCGAGCGAGCAGAAAGTCTCGAGCAGTTGAGAGCGCTCGAACACGGCTATAAAGTCAAGGCAGTCGCCGGCAACTACATTCGCGAAGAAGTCAACAATCTCCGCCAGCTCAAACGAGTGCGCATAATCATTGACAAGCAAAGAAGAGGCGGCCAATCAAGAAAATAGCCCCTTGACACCCATCTATATTTAGTATATTATTCCCATCGGACAAGTACAGTTCAAACAACCACCACAACTACTACTTGAGGTGAAAGATGTCAAAGATTGTCGCGGTCGCCCGCGATATGGCGCCAAGCGAAGGCGTCGGCGCTTGCGCCGACGAACTCGAGAAGAGAGGATGTGAAGTAAAGAAGTTTCTCTCTTTCGGCAAGCCCTTCAGCGGATCAGTTGAAGAGCTCACACAGGATCTGCAAGCCGCTGACGTTGTTCTCTGCGGCTTCTCCTCATCCGAAGCGCTCGCCCAAGAGGAGATTGCCGCCGCCAAGGCGGCAATGGCGAGAGGCGTTCCCCTTTTCTTCTACGCCGACACCTTCGGGGTCTACCGCGCTCCGTGGATGAGCTTCGCGCGCAGTTGGGCGCGAGTCGTTTTCGTCCAGACAGAGCCAGAGTGTAGTGGAGCGCAGCCCATCTTCCCGAATGCCAGAGTTGTGGCGTCGGGAAGCCCCATCTACGAGAAAGCGTTCTTCCCTCCGAAGTCGCGAAGTGAGATTCGCGCAGGCCTCGGCCTCGAGGAGGAGGATAGGATGATTTTCGTCCCTTGCGGCAAAGCCCTGGTTGATAACGGGGTTCTGATAGCCGCGGTGCTCCAAGCGCTCTCCGGCCTGGGTATAGAGTATCGGCCCTTCATCACTCTCCACCCCGGAGACACAAACGAGGCGGCACAGTACAAGGCGCTCGAGAGCTACCCGCTTCGAGTGAGAGCGAGAGTGCTGGGAAGAGATGATGGAATCTCTTCGCAGGAAGCACTCTGCGGCACCGACCTCGTCATCACCGGAGGTTCAGCTGCTGCCATCGAGGCGGCCTGCATGCGAATCCCCGTCATCGATTTCATGCCGGAAGTCATTATGGCAAGAATGGCAACCGTCAGGGGGGCATGGCGCTGGGAACGAAGTGATTTGGGAATCACTCGCCTGGTGCGCTGGTGCTCCGAAGAGTTAAGGGGAACGGTTTGTGACCTGCTCTCGCTCGGCGGCTACAGTGCCATGCGAGCAGTGCACGAGCGCTGTTACCCCAAACCGGAACGGCAAGGGGTCGCCGCCGAGACAATGGCAGATGCTGTCATGTTGCTCCTGTATCTGTAACCTGACTCGTCAGTGTCTACTGCTGTGGACGCTGGCGGGTTTTTTCTTGAGCCACTTGAGCCAGGAGGCTTGATGCCAAGGATAATTTATGTTGTCTATTTGATATAAACAATTTTCCGGCAGTTGTGCACAGATCATGAACAATATCTCCACAGCTTGCCAACAAAACGGCATTTGACACTAAAAGAGAGTCATCCGACGATAAAAAAGGTTTCTCTTCCTTACAAAGAACTCCAGTAAAGTTATCATCACCGGGGTCTCAAGCATGTGGCGTTATGAGCCAGATGTCAGAGGCACGAAATTATATATAACGTGGGGCACACCTCTGTAAGGAGGAAGACCGGCAAAAACAAGACTCCCCTACCGTCAGGGGGAGTTTTGTTTTTGCCGGAATTCCCACTCCACAGAACAGCAACTTAAAAAACTAAAACTTTTGCGAAAATAGAAACATGAAGAAAAAACAAAACATCCCGTGATCGCAAGAGCTTCATCTCACCGCTCCTCCGCGCCTCGAGTGCAAGGCGAAGAATATCGGCATCAATCCCATCCGCAAGCCAAAAAAGAAGTAAACAAACACACCGCAAGCGACGTGCATTTTAAAGCGAATAATAAGTTATACTAAGCCTATGATGGGATATGGATACAGCGGAATGTGGGGAGGAGGGTCGCTCGGAATAATCACTTGGATCGTGATTATTGTGGATCTTGTTCTCCTCGGCATCTGGCTCTGGCAACATATTACGACGAAGAAATAAAGGGCAGGAGGTGTCTCTCAACTGCAATCACACCGAACAAAAGATCGGAGAAGGTTGCTTTTGATTGATTTACCCGGTGTGGTGAGCAAATGAAAACACGGCGCAAGGCGCAGTGTTTTCATTTGTCAGCTTCTTCGGAGAGAGCTACTGCGACAGCGTTGTGAAGAAACTCTGGCTTGAAGTTGCCGCATTGCCGCTCGCATCTGCTGAAACGGCAATGTAGTAGTACGTTGTTGAAGTGGCAAGATTTGTAAGGGTCAGGTCGTGACTTGCTACCAGAGCGCTCGAGCTGACAGAAGCAACGGAGTTCTCGATGGTAACAGGGGTTGTGGTCGCATACCAGACCTTGCTGGTGGCTGATTCATCCGTCGTCCAGAGAATATGGCTGGAATTAACGGCAATGCTGGTGGCTCTCACTTCAGAGATAAGTGGTGCGTTCAAATCAACTCCAGATTTTGTAGTAAAGGAGTACTGACCGGAGACGGCGGCATTGCCTGCCTTATCGGCCGAACCGACAATGTAATAGTAGGCTGTATTTGCGCCAAGACTGGTGAGTGCCAGACGATGATCCTTGGTAAGAGTTCCGGAACTCATTGTCGGAGCTGAAGATGTCGAGAGCGGAGTTGAAGTACCCAGCCAGACCTTGCTTCCCGCATTTTCATTTGTCGCCCAGGCAACGAGAGTGGAAGAAGAGGTGATATCGCGAGCGGTCACGCCGGTTATAACTGGCGCTATTTTGTCGGGCAGTTGGGAAGTGCCATCTTCGCCTTCCAGCTTCTTTTCTATACCGGGCGGGAGCTTTTGACAAACCAGAACTACCGGACGCTCTCCCCCATGCCCTCGAAGCCAGCCGGGCGCAATAAGATGGCCGGGAGGAACAATGGCACAGAGGCGTTTACCGCGGCCTCGTCCACTATCCTCACCCTCATCTTCGTCTTCGAGTGACAAGGGATTGCGCCCCAGTTCTTTGTTGAGCTTCTCAAGCGTTCTGGGACCGACAATGCCAAGCATTTCAATTCCGAATTTCTTCTGGAAACGCTTGACAGCCGCCACTGTGAACTTGCCGTAGAAACCGGTAATGAGAGCTTCTGGGTAGATGCCCGCATCAACGGCTAGAATGGCTTGCAGCGCCTTGATATCATCTCCGCTCATTCCTTCTCGCAGTCCGCGGATGAGCTTCAAGGTGCCCTGGACGCTTTCTTGAGCTTTCTTAATTTGCTCTTCAGCGGCACGGAGAGTATCAATCTGCGCTTGCAGAACTTTGATTTGGTCGAGAAGCGCCTGGATCTGCGCAGAAACAGATGTAGTTGCAGTTTGCGCAAAAGCAGAACCTGACCAAACAAAGAGAAGTGAGATTGCTAAAATCCAAATAACTGTTTTCTTCATAGAATTACACTAAATCTTATAAGATACGGTTTTATGGCTTGCGCCATATAGTTAAAGACGTCGGTTCACCCAGTGTCTTACCGAAGTACATTATCGCACCGCAAGGCCCGTGTGGAAACATCACGATCTCGGCAAAGAAAGCGGAAACCTCGCGTCGCGTACGCGGCGCGAGGTTTCCGGAGAGTCTCTGGAAACTTTCTACATCTGCCCAGACCCGGAAGACGTTCCTTCACACTGCCTGCAATTTCTCTTGTGTGTGAAGAGTTCGTAGAGCGCGGAGAGTCCCATCAAAATGTAAATCAGGCGGGAAATCCAAACCGACGAACCTCCAAACGAGAAACCGATCTCCCACTGGAATAATCCCAAGAGGAGCCAGTTTAAACCTCCAATGATGAGGACGATAAAGGCAATGCCGTGTAATCCTTTCATATGATGCATCAGTCTGCTTTATTTCGACCTGCTTTTAGTATACCCTATGAGATATCCATAAGCTATTAGTCAATCTTCTCTTTTCTTTAGATTCAGATATTGCCTGCCTTTAAGAGGTAGTACATAAATTTTGTTATCTCACGGGGTATATCACTGATTTTGAACACAAGCGTTGAAAGCTCTCACTCCGGCGTTATATTCCACAGTCAGCTCTTTGGCTTGCTCTGAAAGCATATTGTAGTCGGCTACTAGTACATTGTATTCATCCACCAACATGTTGTATCTCTCTCGATCAGAGCGCTTGGCATTTTCAATTTCGCGAGCCAAAGTTTTAATTTCCTCCTCAAGCTCGCGGCGTTCGGCAAGAATCGCATCAATCCCCTCCTTAAGAGAGACATCGACTGACCCGCAGATAGATAAAGGACGGGCAAAAATTTGAATCGCCAGCCACGTTGCCTTACCTTGGTATGTCCCCTTCCCGACCGCCCTCCCAAGCTCGAGAAATTTGGGATTGAGAATATTTGCCCGGTGTCCGGGAGAATTCATCCAAGCCGCCACCAGCTTCTCATCGTCTCCGAAGTTTCCCAGGGCGATGTTTTCGCCGATAGTGAGGTACTCATAACCAACGGCTTCGGCTTCGGAAGATGCCGAACTTCCTGTAGGAGAGACGTGTTCAAAATACTGCTTCGCAAACATATCATCGAGCCGCCGCCGCGCGAGCGTATCAAGAGAAGCATTGGCCCGCAGGAGGGCAATGCCGTAAGCGGTGCGCTCTCGATTGGTAAAAGCAAGAATCCCGGCTGGAGTAAGAAGAGTCTGGGCTGATTCAAAGCGAGCGACCAAGCCGCCGGGATTGCTTACCTCCTTCCGGATTACCTCGAGAACCTCGGCCCCATTCTCCAATTTGAGAAAATCCTTTGCTCTCTTGAGATATGGTGGGAGCGGCTCTGCTGTCAAAACAAACACCAGCAAGGCGGCGGCAAGAATTACAAAGCCAGCAAGACGCCGCAGATTACGGAGCTCCGTCATGAGGAACAATCTTAACAGCCGCCGGCCGCTCGGCGGCGATATTGTGATGAGCAAAAATGATTTTTCTAACCCCCTCTGGATTTTCGGCGCTTTGCATGAAGAAATCGGAACTGTCTTCCGAGGCGGTCTGAACATGGAGATCACCGTAATTAAGGATGGTCGCCAGAATGCCGCGCACCTCGATGGTAATGTCCTGGATTTTATCAAATCGCAAACTTGAAACCTCTCGGTGGAACAAGCCCTTTTGCTCAACATCAATGATGCGCTTGCCGGTAATATACCAGACATCGAGATAATAATTTGTCCACTGAATAAAGAAAATTATCCAGAGGAGAAGAAGCCAGAGAGCGTAGAGAAGCCAGAAGAGAGCGGAAATTTCCTCCGTAAAGACAATCGCGCTCTTTAGAAAGCGAAAAATGACCTCATAGAGAACAAATGGGATAATCGCCGCAACTGCCACCGCCAAACCTGTGACAAAAAAGACAAACCAGTGCTTGCGCACTTCGAAAATGATTTGTTCGCCCGGATCGAGGTTAAGAGCTTTCATCCCGTTAGAAAGCAGGTCCCGATAGAAATTTCACATTCCTTCAAGAAACTACTTTGATAGTTATGCTTCGCTTTTAATAATATCTGGTGCATCGTTCGTCAGTTAAATTTCACACGGGGCAGGTCGCGGCCAGTTCGCCCTGCATAAAGTTATCCCGATAAATGATTCGACCTGCTAACATATTATTCCATAAGTATTTATGAAACCGTGACCGCGGCTTCTAAAGGGATCATAATCTTGCAAGAGAAATCAGAGCAACAAACAGGAACAGGGCGGATCCAAGAAAATAAATTGTTTCAGCGAAGGCAATGGTGGTGTTTTTCATGCCATAGGTTCTCCAGTGATAGAGAAGCACGGCGCTTATGACAAGAAACAGGGCGATAAAAAAACCAAAGACGCCAAAGAGAATACCGGAGTTCAATTGAAGCGGAAACCCCGAAAGAAACGAGAGTGGGTTGTTTACCATTGTAATATTATACCTCACAAAAACCGCCTTAATCGTGGGTTTTTCTACATATTGACTGTTAGTATTCAATATGATATAATGAAAATTAGAACAGTATTTGAGTTTTCGGTTCTCTCAACCCTTTGCCCCAGGAGGGCATGTGCTGACAGCCCAGGACTTTATCAAACTCCCCATCACGAGCTGGGCGATCGGAGTCGTATTCTTCCGCATCAGCGAGACGGGAGTGGTTGAGTTCGCCAACCAGAGATACACCGACACAAAGCGAGGAGGCCAGGTCTCTACTCGTCTGCCGCTGGGAACAAAAGAGGATATCGACGAGAGAGTCCTCGACACCCTCTATCGTGAAGCACGGGAGGAGATGGCGAAGCATCCCGACAGGTTCGATCTCGAGCTCCTCGACGGCTTTCCCGTCTACGCGAAGTTAGGAGAGGACTACGAGCGTGCCGGCGGGGTGCATCTCAAGGCATTCTTCGCTGCGGTTGCCAAGGGTGAGCTTCGCGACTTCGAAAAGCACGACGACGGAGACATTCTCGGTCCGATCGTCTTCACCGAAGCCAGCGAGCTCATCAACAGGGGGCCACAGGGAATTCCGGTTTTCCGGACTCACCTGCCGGCAATCCTCAAAACCTTGTCACTGCTGGCGAGACTAAGAGAGGTGGAAGATCAGTACCATCTCTTCCTCAAGAGAACGAATCATCTGATCCCTCCGGATTTCACTCGGGAAGAAAGAGCGAAGATAGAGGCATGCCTTCGCCGATGAGTGGAATGCGAGCCGCGTATCCCGTTAGGGATTGCGCGGCTTTTTTCTTTCCTAACTCTTTTCCTAAAAGCTAATTTGCGCTGACTTTCCCACAGGAAAGTCAGCGCAAATTAGCAATCTTACGTCTTTTATATTTAACCTCTATCCGGTAACGGCAGTTGCCGGACAGGTGCACTTGGTTTCCGACTCGCCGCAATTATTGCACTTGGCGACACAATGGTCTCCGCCGCAACGATGTCCGTTATCATGTTGAGGCGACTCCTCTCCGCAAACATCGCACTTATACCCTTCAGCCGGACCTCCGCATTTTTTGCAATGCATATTCAATCACTTTTTTATTTTGCGACCGTTTTATAATTATATCATAAAAGACTCTTTCCTTGTTAAGTTCCGTGAGATAGAATGGGTCCATGAATGAAAATCGAAAGAAGATCGAGACCTCACCTTACAAGGGTGTGCGAGATTTCTATCCGGAAGATTGGTTTATTGAGAAATACATTTTCTCCGTCTGGCACCAAACTGCCGAGCGCTTCGGCTACTCTGAATACAGCTCTTCGCCTCTCGAGCCTGCCGAGCTGTACCGCGCCAAAAGCGGTGAAGAACTAGTGAGTGAGCAGACTTACACTTTCACCGACCGCGGGGGGCGCGAAGTCACCCTACGGCCGGAAATGACGCCAACGCTGGCGCGGATGATTGCTGCCAAAAGACGAGAGCTTACTTTTCCGCTGCGGTGGTTCTCCATCCAAAACATCTTTCGCTACGAGCAGCCGCAAAAAGGACGGCTGCGCGAACACTTCCAGCTCAATACAGACATCTTTGGAGTGCTGGGTCTTGAAGCGGAAGTCGAGATTATCTCTCTTGCCTCTGCCATTCTCAAAAACTTCGGAGCGTTGGACGCGGATTTTGAAATCAAAATAAATAGCAAAAAACTTCTTGAAGATCTCTTTGTCTCCTTCTCGATTTCGGCAGAGCAAGCCAAGAAACTCTCCCAAATTCTCGACAAAAAGGAAAAAATCGGCAGAGATGTCTACGAAGCGAGCGTCAAAGATTTGCTCGGCGGGAAAGCGGGCGAAGTCATCTACACCCTTGATGTCAACGACCGCCTGCGCGAGCGGATAGAAGGCACTTCCAGCATGAAAAACATGGAAGAGCTGGTAAGCCGCCTCGAGGCGGTAGGCGTGAGAAATCTTTCATTTACCCCTACGCTTACCCGCGGGTTTGAGTATTATACCGACATTGTCTTCGAAGTTTTTGATACCGATCCAGCCAACCGCCGCGCTCTCTTGGGCGGCGGGCGCTATGACAATCTCCTTGAAATCTTCGGGGCAGATCCGATTCCGGCCATCGGCTTCGGTTTCGGTGACGTAACTCTCAAGGACTTCCTTGCCGGGAGAAAACTCCTGCCCGAGTATCACGCTGGCGCCGCTCTTTATCTCTGCCGTGCCGGAGATACTGCCTACGAAGAGTTAGTGCGATTCGCGGATCGTCTGCGCAAGGCGGGGCTAGGTGTCACTCTCGACTTGAGCGGCAAGAAAGTTGGCGATCAAATAAAAATTGCTGATCGCCTGCGCATTTCTTTTGTCCTTTGCTTTGGCGAAGAAGAAATCAAAAGTAAAAAATATCGAGTAAAAAACCTTAAGTCAGGTGAAGAAAAAATCTTAAGAGAAGAAGAGATCTCTGAATTCATTCGCAGCTATTCGTAGGTTTGAATGATTCGTATATTACCACTTGATATGCGCAAAATTGTCTTCGACACTGAAACGAGCAACCTTTTCTCTGACGTTGGTTCGCCCGACCCCGCCGCCCTGGAGCTATCGGTAGTTGCAATCTACGATTCGGCTAGCGACAGTTACCAGCCATTTCTTCAGGAGGATCTTGCAGCGCTCTGGCCAATCCTTGAGCAGGCAGACCTTTTGATCGGTTTCAACTCCGAGCACTTTGACATTCCCCTACTCAATAAATACTATCCCGGCGATCTCACTAAAATCCGCAGTCTTGATATTCTTAAAGAAATAAAAAATTCATTCGGCCGACGGATGAAGTTAGATCAGCTTGCCGAAGGCACGCTTGGCGTCAATAAATCAGGGAAAGGAATTGACGCCACTCTCTGGTGGCGGGAGGGACAGAGAGAGAAAGTCGTTGACTACTGCCTCGATGACGTTCGGATTACCAAGGCGATCTACGACTATGCCATCGCAAATAAACATCTCAAATTCAAAGAAGGCGGGGAAGTTTTTACTTTCCCTCTCGATACTTCAAAGTGGGAAATTTCGGAGGAAAATAATATCACCCACACCTTGCCGTTTTAATCGTTTGTATTTGACAAGAATCATAAAATAGTGTAGAAGTAATTTGGACCCATTCGTGGAGAGAATATGCCTTTACTGCTGGTGCTAGCTGGATTTCTCGCGCTCCTTTCCGCACTCTCCTTTCGGAGATGCGGGCAATACGGCAAAGCCGAGAAGAAGCTTCCCACCCGGACCCAAGAGGAGGTTAACTTTTTGGCCAATCAGAGTCTGAAGGGGATGCCGTGGTTCCTTACCGGCATTGTTGCGGCCTTCGCCGCCATCATCCTTTCGGTGGCGGGACTCGTGTCATAAAGGTTCCTCGGGGCAAGCCCCGAGGTATTGTCGGTGCTCCCCGCCAGCCGGCGGGTCGCGCATTCGCGCGGCAAGCCGCGCGGTATTCTATCTTTGTTTCGACTTCACTCGGACGTTATGCAAGCCGAGAGCTTGCGCACCATCCTCGCTCGTCGAAATAAACACCCCCAAACGCAAGTTCTTCACACCTCTTCTCGCCCGGGGAGAGGTGTTTTACATTATGTTTTACACTAGAAGAATAAAAATGAGTGCAGCAATCAGAATCCGATAGACAATAAAAATGTTGAGGCTGTGTTTTTTCAAATACGAAATAAGAAAGTGGATAGAGAGCAGGCTGAAAAGAAAAGAGAGTGCGAAAGAAACAATAAGCGGCAGACCGAGAGAAAAAAGTAAACCGGTGGACAACAGATCCCATAATTTTTTTAACCCCGTTCCCAAAAGAATGGGAATGGAGAGAAGAAAACTAAAGCGCACTGCTTCTTCCCGCGAAAAACCGACAAGCAGTCCGCCTGAAATCGTTGCCCCCGAGCGCGAAACCCCCGGCAAGAGCGCCAGCGCCTGAAAGAGCCCCACCAAAAATCCCTTCCGGGGAGAGAGCGCCTCACCCTGCCTCGCCCGCCGCTCGGCAAGAAACATAAGAGCACTGCCGAAAAGAAGCGCCACCGCAACTGTGGCTCCGCTTCTAAACACTGTTTCCATTACATCCTCAAGCAGAAGTCCGGCGATTAGAGCGGGGATGGTCCCGGCAACGAGCGCCAAGAGAAGCGTTCTGCCACCCTTTGCTTCATCTCTCGCTTCAACTCCAAGGGATTGGATGAGACGAAGAAGGTCACGGCGGAAATAGATAATCACCGCCAGCACTGAAGCGAGCTGAAGAAGAACGTCAATGGCTAGATCTAAAGAGGTCGGACCGCCCAAGAGGTGTAAGAGCACAAGATGACCGGAAGAGGAGACGGGAATAAATTCCGTAAGACCCTGTACAGCGCCGAGGAGTATACCTTCACCAAACGTCATGAACTCTAGCCTATCATAGTATGTTATACTAGCCGAATGGATCCCAACCAAGAGACAAAGCATAATCCACTGCTCATTCCTCTCTCCATTATAATTGCCGGCGCCTTTGTTGGAATAGGAATCTACTTTGCCAAGACAGCAAACCCGAGGGAAATTAGAACCGATGCTGGGAAAAGCGCTCTCTCCAATCTTGAGGAAATTACCGTCAACCCGCTAAGCACCGACGATCATATTCTCGGTAATCCCAACGCCTCTGTTGTAATCATCGAATTCTCCGATACCGAATGCCCATTCTGCAAGACATTCCACCCGACACTGAAGCGTGTCATAAGCGATTACGGCAAAGAGGGTAAGGTAGCCTGGGTTTATCGTCATTTCCCTCTTGACGCTCTCCACAGCAAGGCGCGAAAAGAAGCCGAAGCCACAGAATGCGCGGCAGAGCTCGGCGGCAACGCCAAGTTCTGGGAATACCTTGACCTTATTTTCCTGCGCACTCCCTCCAATAACGGTCTGGACCCGGTAGAGCTCCCCAAAATTGCCAAAGATGTCGGGCTGGACGTCAAAAAGTTTGAAAGCTGTTTATCGAGCGGCCGCCATGCCGACAAGGTTCAGTCTGATTACGAAGACGCCGTCCGCTCCGGCGGCCGCGGCACGCCTCACAGCGTTCTCATCACCAAAGACGGTCAAAAAGTCTCTATCCAAGGCGCTCAAGCTTACGACGCTCTAAAAATAGTCATTGATACGGCGCTTGTAAATATTAAGTCAAGATGAGCCTTGCATACAGGGTCTCATCTTGCACGGTTCTGTAGATAGCCGCCTCGCAAGAGCGGTATCTCTCTACTTGTCGGCGATCCCCCACCGGTAAATATCGAGTGAGTTCTTGCCCTCAAACATATCGGATGGATTAGGCAAAAATACCTTGCGCTTGCGAATATCTTCGGTTGTATCAGCAAGTAGGCGGTGGAAGAGTGCAAACTCTTCCGCATGTTTCTCGAAATCGATAATGTGCCGTCGCAGTTGTGACCTTCCGTCTGTGTTTTTCTTTCTCTTACACTCGTAGACGATAAATCTCTTGACGGGCCTTTTGAATTCAGACAGCACGGTGTAGTAGTTGAAAAGCGCCTGCATCATAAAGAGAGGATTATCAATTTCGGACAGGCTATATGAATTGACAAATTTATGATCGACAATATCCACTGCGCTCGCATAAACTCCCGACACAACCACGAGATCCGATACTGCCTTGACTGGAACTGCAATGCCGGGGATGTGTGCGAACGCTTTCACCTCAACGCCAAGTATCTTGTGCCGCGGCGGTCGCGCTAAGTAAAATGATATTGCCCGATGATATTCCACCTCCATAGCTCGGCGTTTTTTCTTCTTGGCAGCAAGTGATGTGGCTTTTCCGAAGTTAATCTCAAAATCAGCTGTGCTTTTTAGATATTCAAGACCAACCAGAATAGCCTCATCTTTTGAAAATCCGCTGTAAAAATGCTTGAGCGCCGCATGAGCCGCACGCCCCACGATCGATGTGGGTGTCGCTGGTATGTCATACACGCCTTCAACATAGCGCTTATGCCAAGCGAGTGGATTTCGCAGATATGTAATAAGAGACGAATAGCTCCAGTGTTTTATTGGATACTGTTTACGGCTCATGCAAGGAATATAACATAGGGGGGTTTTTGTTACTTTATCTATACTGTACACAGCTCGGCAGTAACCATGACCGGACCTTCAATGGTATCAACCGCTTTTTTCTGCTCGGTATTGAGCGAGGAGTAGAGTTTTTTAAAAACTGCCTCGGACATGAGTGAATTTTAGCATACGGCCGCGCAACTTCTCTTTTCCTATTGACAAAAACCATGAATAGTTTATTATGCTAATAGACTAGCACTTCTCACCTAGACAGACACCAGGAGGATACATGAGTTGGTTTCGCAAGTTCAGAGAACGCTTCGAGGACCCTCGCAACCGGCCTCACTTTCTCACCAAAACCGGCGAGAGAGTATTCTTGGCAATCCTGACGGCGGCCATGGGAGTTCCTCTCTTAGCCGCCCTAGTCATCCGGAACATACTTCTCTTCACCAACCCGGACACCAACTCCGTATGGTTATGGAGCACCGTTGCTTTATCGACCCTGCTCCAGTTTGCTCTGCTCTTTCTTCTCTACCATCTCGTGACAAGAGCAAAGCAGACGATAATCGTTGACGCGGAAGAATTGCTCAACGACATCAGGAGAGGGCGAGAGGACATGCTTCACCCAAAGGATGCAAGCGAGATCGTAGTGGAGAAGCTCATTTTACTCCTAAGGCAGGAAGAGGAGGAGCTCGAGCGAACTCTTCGAGCTTGGAGAGAGATTCGTTTCCGGAAGCTGATCTTCCGGGAGATGAGTCTGGCGCGGCGACTCGGATTTGTTCTTCTGTGGTTAGTGACCGTAGGATTTGTCGCGGCGGGCTTGGCCACGATTTTTGGCCTAATGCCCGAGCACGACGCGAGTCAGCTTCTCCCTCCGGAAACTCCAGCCAGGAGGCTCGTCCGAGATCTCTGGAGCGGCAAGCTGGACTGGCTCCTGGGCATTCTCGGCATTGCTGGCGGCTACCTTGCCGCTTCCATGGCAATGTCTCTGCGGCATCAGATTACAGACGCTGCAGAGGAGGCGCTAGGGAAGTTCAAGAAGGAGATGGGAATTGAGTAACTAGAACTCTATGAAAATAGGACCAAGCGCTGTGTCTAAGGGCACGGCGCTTTTCATTTGGAGACTTTCTAAACCAGACCCCGATTCCAAAACTCCTACTTCTTAATATACAATATATGATATACTAATGAACAGAGTGGAGACTAGCAAGAACCAATTTTACCTTATATATCTAAAAAAGAAACAAGCACAAAATCTTACGACTGTAAGATTCTGTGTCTTTTGAAAAGTTGATCTACCCTTTGTTCTCGATTTAGGAGGTTTTGCTCCTTGAGCTTCAGGTTCCGAATTTCGATTATTTAAGTTAGTACCCCCTCAACCTGTTTATCCTCTCGTGCTGTCGTATCTTTTCATGCGCCTTGGCTTCAATCTGGCGGATGCGTTCGCGAGTCACACCGAAAACTCTGCCCACCTCTTCGAGAGTATGTGTTATGCCATCAATGAGACCATGCCGCATTTCAAGAATCTTTCTTTCTTTAGGAGGAAGATCGCCGAGAATCTCGCGAACCTGGTCGGCAATGATGCGACGCGAAGAATCTTGATCAGGAGAGAGAATTTTTTCATCAGCCAGAAAATCGCCGAGCTTGCTTTTGCCGTCATCCTCGTCTCCGACCGGCGTCTCGAGTGAAACCGTGCCCTGGTCAATTTTCTCAATCTGGTAAATTTTCTCAACGTCCAGATTCATCTCGGCGGCGATTTCTTCAGGCAGAGGATCGCGCCCCAAATCCTGGGTCAGACGACGCACAACCTGCTTGTACTTGGCAATAGTCTCAACCATGTGAACAGGAACTCTGATGGTGCGCGACTGGTCAGCCAAAGCTCTGGTGATAGCTTGCCGAATCCACCAAGTGGCATAGGTCGAGAATTTATAGCCCTTTTTCCAGTCAAACTTGTCCACCGCCTTAAAAAGCCCCAAATTGCCTTCCTGAATAAGATCAAGCAGAGTCAAATCCGGTGAGCGGCCGACGTACTTTTTGGCAATGGAAACAACCAGGCGCAGGTTAGCGCGAGCCAATAGATTTTTAGCTTCCAAATCTCCCGCCTCAATGCGTTTGGCAAGCTCTTTCTCCATCGCCCCGGTAATCAGGGGATACTGACCGATTTCTTTAAGGTACATTTGAATTGAATCGTATGATGAATCGCTCCTGCTGAAGCTGTACTCTTTTCCAGTTTCGGGAATATTCTTGGTGAGGTCGAGCAATCCGCCGCCCTCGAGAACATCAATGCCAAAAATGTGCAGGCGTTCGTATAGACTCTCAAGAAAGACGATATCATCTTCAATCGTCGGGAATTCCCGCAAAATCTCGTCGTAGGTGACAAATCCCCTATCCTTGCCGCGGGCCAAGAGTTTCCTTACCTTGCTCTCCAACTCTTCCGCTCGACGAAGAGAGGCCGGGCTCCCTTTTATTTTCCTGAAACCTCTGGGGGGAAGTTTGCGGCCTAAGACAGCCTTCCGCACCTTTTTTGCTCCCGCCTTTCTTATCGGTCGCCGGGAACTTTTCTTTAATAAAGAGCGTTTCCTGTTTTTTGTTTTCTGTTTTTTGTTCATATCATAAGTGACAGTTTTCTTATCTCAATGAACCTCGGCGGTCTCGTTTAGCTTCTTTTTTGAAAGCTCTGCCAGTCGAACAGAGATGCTCTGGCAGCGGGAGAGAAGCTCTCGCGCCTGGTTTTCATTTTTGGCTCCTTCAGCTCTCTCAAGCTCATTCATAGCGCGGACAAACTGCTCCCGGAGAAGGTCCTCCTCAAAATGAATAAACAGTTCGTCAACTTCCCGCTTGAGCTTTATCTCATTTTCATAATAGGCTTCGGCTTCAAAGATGAGTGTATCTTTCTCGGGCAGAAGAGCGGAAAAAAGCTCTTTTACGTGCGGCTCGCCGGCTAAGCCAACAAGTGCAGTGCGAATCTCGTGGGTATCGACCACCGGCTCGGCCAACCCTTCTTGCCAAAAAACAATGCCGATGATTCTGCGCTCCACCGGAGTTTTTCTTTTCTCCTCCTCTTGACCAAGAATAGTTGTCCCGCCGGCATTATAAGTTCCGGAAAGTTGAGGGGCAGGGACGCGCTTAAGATCATTCCAGAGAGCTTCCTCCCGAATACCTGCTTTCTTCGAAATGAGAGCAACAAAGTGCGATTGTTCAACAGAGCTCGGCAGCAGAGCAACATAGGGTAAGATTTTTGCCTCAATTTCTCTGCCAAGGCGGCGCGAATCAGTAACTGTTTCGAGCAAATGGTCCAAGTAAAACTCGATGAGATGCTTGGAACTCTTGAGACACTTCTTCCAGAGACTCTCGTTTGTTTGGATAAGCTCGGCGGGGTCAGAGCCGCGCGGCAGAGCGGCAATTTTTACCTCCATGCCGAGAGAAAGAGCGAGTTCGGCACTGCGCTTGGCGGCGGTAAAACCGGCGGAGTCGGCATCATAGCCGGTAATCATTTTATTGGAAATGCGCTGGAGACGCCGCACATGGGTTTCGGTGAAAGCGGTGCCGGAGGTTGCCACCGCATTCTCAAATCCCGCCTGATGACAGGCGAGAAGATCCATCTGCCCCTCAACCAAAATCGCGTAATCTTTGAGCCGAATGGCACTTTTTGCCCGATGCAAACCGTAGAGAGTCTCGCCTTTGTGGAAGACGGCGGTGTCAGGCGTGTTTAAGTATTTGGGGACACCTTCGCGCTCCAGAAGAGTCCTGCCGCTAAAACCAATGACCCGCCCGGCGCTGTCAAAGATAGGAAAAATGATCCTGCCGCGAAAGAGATCATACGAAGTAGCGGCTGCTTCTCCTTTTTTTATAAGTCCTGCCGAGACAAGCTCCGCTTCGCTAAACCCGCGAACGCCGCCGAGGTGTTCTTTGAGCTCTCGCCACTCATTCGGCGCCCAACCGAGGCGCCACGATCTCACCGTTGCCTCGCGCACGCCTCGCGAGGCAAGGTAATCCTTTGCCTCTCTGCGTTCTGTGAGCTTTTCTTCAAAGAACCGCGCCGCCGCTTCAAGGGCTTGGTGGAGACGCTCACGCTCGCCTCTCTCCTCCCGCCGCTCCCACTCGATTGGCACACCCGCCCTCTCTCCAAGAAGACGTAGGGCGCCGGGGAAATCCGTGCGCTCAAATTCCTGAACGAAAGTAAAAATGTCTCCTTTCGCCCCGCAGCCGAAGCAATAATATGTTCCCCGCGAGGGAGAAACAAAAAAGGAAGGTGTTCGCTCATTGTGAAAGGGGCATTTGGCTTTGAAACTGCTGCCCGCTTTCTCGAGCTTGACGTAGGAGCCGATGACTTCCACCGCGTCGAGTTTCTCTTTGATTTGCTCTACTGTTGAAGACATAAGAGAAATTCCTCAATCGAGCGGGGTGTCAGCGCACTCACTCTCAGCGCGTCTGCAAATTGGCGATCATTGCACTCTTTGGGCTGCCTGCAAAACCGGTCCCCGCCGGGATAAGTCTTCCAATGATAACATTTTCCTTAAGCCCCACGAGATTGTCGGTAACTCCCTTGACTGACGCAGCGATGAGCACTCGAGTAGTGTGCTGGAAGGAGGCGGCGGAAAGAAAACTCTGGCGGCCAAGCGAGACCTCGGTAATGCCCATGAGAACAACTTCAGCCTTCGCTTCTCTGCCGCCTCGCTCCTTGGCGCGCGAGTTCTCGGCGGCGAGCTGCGCCGTCTCGACAGTCTCGCCTCTGGTAAAGGCCGTATCACCGGCATCCTTGATTTTTCGGCGAGAGAACATTTGCCGGATGATAACTTCAATGTGCTTGCGAGAAACCGGTTCGCCCTGCAGCTCGTAGGGTTTGGTAATCTCGCGGATAATATAATCCTGCACATCGTTGCGACCGGCGTAGCGAAAGAGTTCACCGAGATCGGCGGAGCCATCAGTAAGAATTTGTCCTCGCATAACTTTCTCGCCCACGGCGACAAGAATCGTGCGATTGGGAGCGATGAGATATTCCGCACGCTCTTTGGACTTCAACTTCTCATCCGGCACGATGACAATCATCTTGTCCGCTCCGACCTTAGTGACTTCTGTCACCACTCCGTCAATATGGCTTGTAACTGCCGGGTTTTTGGGCTTGCGGTTCTCGAAGATTTCTTCAACCCGAGGGAGCCCTTGAGTGATGTCACCTCCAACAGTTGCCGTTCCTCCGGCATGGAAAGTTCTCAAGGTTAGCTGGGTGCCCGGCTCGCCAATCGCCTGCGCCGCCACCGTTCCCACCGCCTCGCCCAACTCAACAATCTTATGCTTGCCGAGATCCGCTCCATAGCAGCGGATGCAGACGCCGGGCAGAGTTTTGCAGGTGAGCGGCGAACGCACAGTCACTTCGGCAACGCCCTTCGATTCCAGAAGCGCCGCATCGCGCTTGGAAAGGAAATAGCCTCTTCGAAAAATCACCTCCCCGTTCTCCCCAGTCACGTCCGCGGCAAGAAATCTGCCCTGAACATTTTTGGCAAGAGATGTTTCAATACCCACCGAGTTGAGCTTGGTGATGCGGATTCCCTCCTTGGTGCCGCAGTCCTCCTCCGTAATAATGGCATCTTGGGCCACATCGAAGAGCCGGCGAGTGAGATAGCCGGCCTTGGCAGTATTGAGAGCAGTGTCGGTGAGTCCCTTGCGTGAGCCATGGGTGGTAATGAAATACTCAAGAGGGGTCAGACCTTCCTTGCTGCAGGAGAGAATTGGAAAATCAATGGTCTCGCCGGCAGTGGTTACAATGAGACCCTTCATGCCCGCCATCTGGGTAAGCTGATTCACAGAACCCCGCGCCCCAGAGCCAAGCATGTCATAGACTGATCCCTTTTTATCGAGAGTCTCGGGGACGAGCTTTTCCACTTCGCCCTTGGCGGCATGCCAAATCTCGGTATGCTTGCGAAGCCGCTCTTCTTCCGAAAGAAGACCGGCACTCCACTGCTCTGTCACTTCGAGGGCTTTAGCTTTTGCCGCCCTGACAATCTCGGCTTTGCCTGTTGGAATCTGGACATCATCAATCCCCCAAGTGATGCCAGCCTGTGTTGTGTACTTGAAACCAAAAGCCTTTATCCTATCGAGAATGGGCGGAATGTTCTCGACTCCGTATCGCTCAATCAAGTCATCCACCAGCACAGCCATTTTCTTGCGGTCAACCTCCTGATTGACAAAGGGATAGTCCCTCGGCAAGACGCTGTTGAACAAGAGCCGCCCGACCGTGGTCTCAAAAAGTTTTCCTTCAAACACCTTGTACTTCTCGGTCTCGGTGGCAAGGACCTTAACCGCCGCCCGGAACCCCACTGCCCCGAAATCATAGGCGGTAATAGCGCTATTGGGCGTCGAAAAAATTTTCCCTTCCCCTTTTTCGTCGGGGATGATGCGCGTCATCCAGAAGCAGCCCAGAACTATGTCGAGCATCTTGGCAGAGACTGTCGGCTCGCCGTTGCCGGGTTTGAGAATATTTCTGTCGGAGGCCATGATCTCGCGAGCCTCAAGCTGCGCTTCGTCGGAGAGCGGGACGTGCACCGCCATCTGATCACCGTCGAAGTCGGCGTTGAAAGCCGTGCAGACCAAAGGATGAATTTGAATGGCGTCTCCTTCAATAAGCACCGGTTTGAAGGCTTGAATGCCCAGACGGTGGAGAGTCGGAGCGCGATTGAGAAGAACATACTTGCCGGCAATTACATCCTCAAGAATCGCCCAGACTTCTGGAATTCCTTCCTCAATCAGGCGGCTTGCTCCGCGGATGTTGTAAGCGAGCTCTTTGCCGAGAAGCTCGGATATGATAAAGGGGCGGAAGAGCTCAAGAGCCATATGTTTGGGCAGTCCGCACTCATTCAGTTTAAGGTCAGGACCAACCACGATGACCGAGCGGCCGGAATAATCAACCCGCTTGCCGAGCAAATTCTGGCGAAAGAGGCCGCGCTTACCCTTGAGGTTGTCGGCCAGGGACTTGAGCGGCCGGCGCTGGGCCGGCGAACTCACTCCCGAGAGAGCGCTGCCGTGGCGAATGGAATTATCAATGAGAGCGTCCACCGCCTCCTGGAGAATTCTTTTCTCGTTTCTCAAAATGACATCCGGGGCATTAATATCCTTGAGTTTCTTCAGCCGATTGTTGCGGTTAATAACACGGCGGTAGAGATCGTTGACGTCAGAGGTGGCGTAGCGCCCGCCGTCAAGCGGCACCATGGGACGCAGCGCCGGAGGGATGACGGGAATGCGGGTTAAAAACATCCATTCCGGTCGGATACCGGCAGAGATCATCTGCTTCACCAAACTGATGCGCTTGGTGAGTTTCGGCGTCTCCAGGGCACTGGCATTATCAACTTGCTTCTCCAAAGAATCGAGGAGCTTCCCGAGATCAACTTTTTTCAAAATATTGTATATGGCTTCTGCTCCGATTCCCGCCTCAAACATCGTGCCGTAGCGGAGTGAGTAGTTGTGATACGAAATCTCATCAAGCACTTTGCCCTCCGAGAGACTCTCAATGTCGCGCTTGGTGGTGGTATGCAGTTCCCGGAGTGCCTCTTTTGACTTTTCATCCTGAAGGTTTTTGATTTTAGCTTTCAGTTCAGAATCAAGGTCCTTGAGCACCCGCCCTTTCTCATCCTCGTGAATTTTGGTGATGATGTAGCCGGCGAAATATACCACCTTTTCCAAATCCGGGGCGGGGATACCGAGAATGAGAGAGAGTCGGGAAGGCATACTTTTGAGAAACCAAATGTGGCAGACTGGCGAAGCAAGCTCAATATGCCCCATGCGTTCGCGGCGCACAATGGAGCGAGTAATTTCTACGCCGCACTTTTCGCAGACAATGCCCTTGTAGCGAATGCCGCGGTACTTCCCGCAGTAGCACTCGTAGTCCTTGTCCGGGCCAAAAATTTTCTCGTCGAAAAGACCGTTGCGCTCGCTGCGCTGGGTGCGGTAGTTGATTGTCTCCGGCTTGGTAATCTCTCCAAACGACCACTCACGGATTCTCTCGGGTGAGGCGAGCCGCAGAACGATGGCATCGAAATTATTCATGTCGTGATTTGATTTCATACGGCGCTCTAGTGAACACTTCGCTCTTCTCCTCCCCCTCCTCCCTTATTTTCACAGTCTCCACATCGAGTGCAAGTCCGCGGAGATTATTTAAGAGAACATGAAACGACGCCGGGGTGCCGGTAATACGTATCTTCTCGCCCTTGACCAGAGCGTCAAAAGCCTGCGATCGGCCGGCAATATCGTCGGACTTGATGGTGAGCATCTCCCGCAGAGTGTAGGCTACGCCGTGACCGAGGAGCGCCCAGACTTCCATTTCTCCAAAGCGCTGACCTCCCCCCTGCGCCTTTCCGCCCAGCGGCTGTTGAGTAATAAGCGAATAGGGGCCGATGGAGCGCATGTGAATTTTATCCTCAACCATGTGGTGGAGCTTCATAATGTACATATAACCAACAGCCACTTTCTGCTCAAAGGACTCGCCGGTCCGCCCGTCATAGAGCACTACTTTGCCGTCCTCGCCAAACCCTGCGCGCTTGAGCTCCTCTTTAATTTCAACGTCCGTCGCTCCGGCAAAGGGCGGGACGATGGCTTGGTAGCCAAGAGCGTGAGCGGCAAGCCCCAGGTGCATTTCAAGAATCTGCCCGAGGTTCATTCGAGAAGGCACGCCGAGGGGAGTGAGGATGATATCAATCGGCGTGCCGTCCGCCATGTAGGGCATATCCTCAACAGGGAGAATGCGGGAGATCACACCCTTATTCCCGTGCCGCCCCGCCAGCTTGTCTCCAACAGAGAGAGAACGCAGCTGGGCAACCTCAATGTGAATGCGCTTGATAATCCCAGACTCGAGTTTGTCTCCCTTCTCCCGGGAAAAAACCTGAACATTGATAACTCTCCCGCGCTTGCCGTTCTCCATGCGCTTTGAGGTATCCTTGACATCGCGCGCCTTCTCTCCGAAGAGCGAACGCAGGAGGCGCTCTTCGGGTGTAAGTTGGGTTTCACCTTTAGGGGTAATTTTCCCCACCAGAATGTCCCCCGGCCGCACCTCGGCGCCGATGCGGACAATGCCGTCCTCGGAGAGATTGCGAAGTTTTGTTTCACCGACATTCGGAATATCGCAGGTGGTCAGCTCGGCGCCGAGCTTGGTGTCCCGGACATTGACCACGAACTCTTCAATGTGAATTGAGCTAAATCGGTTCTCCCGCACTACCCTCTCGGAGACAATAATGGCGTCCTCATAGTTGGCGCCAGACCAGGACATAAAAGCCACCAGAATATTTTGGCCCAGCGCCATCTCCCCCGAGAAACTGGAAGAAGTATCCGCAAGAAGGTCGCCGCGCCTGACGTGCGCACCGACTTCCACTGCTGGACGCTGATGAAAAGCGGTGAATCCGTTGGTTCGGGAAAAAGTAATCAGTCTATACTCACGCTCCTTTCCCCTGCCGGTCTTGACCACAATTCTGCGCCCGTCGACGTAACTGACCGTACCGTCCTCTAAAGCAAGCAGGAGTCTGCCGCTGTCGCGCACTGCCGCCCTCTCAATACCCGTTGCCACCAGCGGGGCCTCTGGCACGATGCACGGCGTCGCTTGCTTCTGCATATTCGAGCCCATCAGCGCCCGGTTGGCGTCGTCGTGATCGAGAAACGGAATCATTGATGTGGCAATGGAAAACGCTTGATTCATCGCCACATCAATGAAATCCACCTTTGCTTTGGGTACTGCGTGCGGTCGACCCCCGAAGCGCACCTCCACTTCCGAAACAGCAATCCGCCCCTCATCGTCGCAGGGAGTAGCGGCGTGGGCAATGTTGTGCCTCTCCTCTTCGAGAGCGTTGAGATAAACAATCTCATCAGTAACCTTTCCCCCCTTGACGCGAGCGTAAGGTGTCTCGATCATGCCGAATTCATTCACTCGCGCATAGACTGTCAGACGAAGAATCAAACCGATGTTCGGTCCTTCCGGCGTATGGATGGGACAGAGTCTGCCGTAGTGCGACGGGTGCACATCGCGTACCTCGAAACCAGCTCGGGCACGAGAGAGACCGCCGGGGCCGAGTGCCGAGAGTGTTCGGAGATGCTCAATTTCGGCCAGGGCGTTCTCCTGAAGCATAAACTGCGAAAGTTGGTTGGTAGTGAAAAATTCTTTTATTCGCGCCTGAAGGGGTTTGGGAGAGATAAACTGCACCGGCAGGGTTACATTGGTATCGACCACTGACATCCGGTTCTGAATGTTGCGTTTGATCTGTGACATGCCGACGCGGATTTTCTGCTGGAACATCTCCCCAACGTAGCGGACGCGCCGGCTCCCCAAGTGATCAATATCGTCCTCCTCTGCCGCCGGAGTGGTGTTAAGACGGATAATGTGAGCCACGGTCGTTGCCAGATCGTCAAGCGAGAGAGTTCGCCGCTCAATTTCCTTATCGTCGACTTTCTTGCCAAAACGGTTATTGAAGCGGAAACGCCCGACTTTTGAGAGGTCGTACCGCTCTGCTCCAAAAATAGAATCGAAGAACTCTTTGGCGTTCTCCGCTGTCGCTAAATCACCGTCGCGAAGCTTTTTGTGGATCTCGATGTAGGCCTCGTCGGGAGTTTTGCTGTGATCCTTGGCAAGAGTTTTTTCAATGAACTCCCCTCCGCCAGGTGTCTTCTCGAAGAGATGGAGAATATCCTTGTTAGTCTTTACTCCCAAGGCACGGAGTAAAATCGTCACCGGAAACTTTCTCTTTTTGTCAATTCGGGCATGGATTACCTTCTCCAAATCAGTCTCGAATTCTATCCAAGCACCCCGCGACGGAATAATTTTAGCGCCGAAGAGCCGGCGCCCGCGAATTTCCTGCGTCGTGAAAAACACTCCGAAAGAACGGGCCAGCTGCGGAACAATAGCGCGTTCAACTCCACTCACAATAAAAGTGCCGTGCGGCGTCATCAGCGGAAAGTCAGCCATGAAAATCTCTTGCTCCTTGACGGTTTTGAGGATGTGGTTAGAGAGACGCACTCGGACCTTGAGCGGCGCTTCATACGTCAGTTTGTTTTCCTTTGCGTAGTATTCGTCGTACTTCGGCTCTGCCAGCTCAAAACCTGAAAAGTCGAGGGTAAACTTCTTTTCAGAGAAATCTTTAATGGAAGAAAACTCGTCAAAGATTTCTTTGAGACCGGTCGTTAGGAGCCATTGAAAGCTCTCGAGCTGTGATTTGACAAGATTGGGAATCTCAACAAGCGGTTTGCGGTACTTCCCAAAGTATTTCCTCTGCATGATTTTTCTTAGGAACTAAGTGAATTTGAAATAATCTTCACCCAGCACTTATCATTTCGATCACCTCTGAAGAAGAATGGTCCGGTCGCACCCAGACTTTTTGGTGATGTCTATATAACCAAAATAAGTGCTGGATTAGGAAAAACAAAAAACGCTCTCCCCTTCCGGAGAGATCTCACTTTCGCTATGAAATTTAGAGACGAGAAAGCAAGATTACATGAAAACTATTCTCACCTGCCTACCGGCCAGCCGCAACTCAATCTTGCTGAAGTTGGGTAATTATACTCACCGCCTCAAAGCTGTCAACGCCCGAGATCACTTCACATCTTTGTAACCCACTCGTCAAGGCATCAAGTCCGTTTAGCCCTGCCTTTGCCGCGTCTCTCCTTCCATTTTTCTATTTTCCCGTGATGCCCGGACAATAAAATCTTCGGAACATGATATTTTTTACCTCTATATTCAAAAACTTCGGGGCGAGTGTAGACCTCGTTTGATAATACCCGCCGCTCTTCGAGAGAGTTAGAGGTTCCCAATACTCCCTTTCGCTGACGAGCAGTGGCGTCAATAATTACCATTGCCGGCAATTCGCCGCCGGTGAGCACGAATGGGCCGATAGAGATTTCATCCATTGAAAAAACCTTACCGACCCGAGCGTCAATCCCCTCATAGCGTCCGCAGACAATAATAATGTCAGAATAGCTCTTGGCCATCTTTGCAGCATAGGTGTTTGTAAGCTGATTCCCTCCCGGACTTGTCCAAATAATTTTGATTTTTGATTTGCGATTTTTCTTTTTTATTTTTAATTTTTTAATTGCGCTCTCTATCGCCCTTATCACCGGTAGCGCCTCAATAACCATTCCCGGTCCTCCGCCGTAAGGAGCTCGATCGATCCGCCTCCACTTATTCTCGGCGAAATCTCGAGGGTTATAGAACCTGATTTCGATTTTTTTGTTTTCGATAGCACGCTTCAAAATAGACTCGCCGAGATAGGAGTCAAAAGCTTTGGGAAATAAAGTTATGATGTGAAAAGTCATATGATAAGCGTATTAGCTTATCAGTTTATTAGCTTTTTAGAAAGAGTCGAGAAGACAAAATCCCCGCAGCTGCAGGGATTTTGCGTCTAACAAGCTAATTAGTTAACAAAGCTAAAAGCTAGAGTTTCAAATCTTCCAGCGCCTGGTCAACATCCTTGGTCCTCACCTCCTCGCGGCGGCCTTCCGGTTCGTTAATTTTGAGATTCACCCGGGCGTTGTTTTTCATCCCTACCACTCGCAGGAGAATACGGATTGCCTCGGCGGTCTTGCCTTGCCTGCCAATGACCTTACCCATATCTTCCGGATTAACATCGAGGGTGATGAGTACCCCCATCTCGTCTACTGTTCGATTGATGCGCACATCTTCCGGGTGATCAACCAGCGCCTTGATAACATACTCCAAAAACTGTACATCTCTTTCCATAGTTTTACGACGTGAGCCGATAGTGAGCAGTGCGGTATGGTACTGCCGTCATTCAAAATAGCACAACAATAAACAAAAGACAAAAGAGGAAGCTAAACATTGTTCTCTGGAGTCGGTTTTTCTTCTTGCTCCCCTTTGACTTCCGAGCTGTCGGAAGGAGCAGGCGCGTTCTCTTTCTTACCAGTCTCTTCCTCACCCGGCTCCACTTTCTCCGAAACTTTCTTCTCTTTCCCGGAATCGTCACTCGTCGCTTCGGTTTGCCCCTGCGGTTTTTCTTCTTTCTTTACAGGTGTTTTGCGCGGAAGAACATTAATTTTCTTGCATTCTACAATTTTCTTGTCCACCAAGAGATTGTGGACAGTCCCTGAAAGCTGGGCACCTACTGAAATCCAGTACTTGATTCGTTCGGCGTTCATCTCCTCACTTTCCCTGCGAGGATCATAGTGGCCAAGCACCTCCAAATATTTACCGCTTTTGGTGCTGTTTTTAGAGTCAGTCAAAACTACCCGAAAAGTCGGTTCGTGTTTGCGTCCCACTCTCTGCAGTCGAATTTTGAGCATACAGAGGGTTATGCTAACAGAAAGAAATCAGACGGTCAATTTTCCAGAGATAAAACAAACATAAAACAAAAACGTCCGCCTCTCACGAAGAAGAGGCGGACGTCCACTTGACGGATGCCGAAGCCGGAGATTCTGGCGTCACTCCGACATGTCTTGGAATTCTCGCCTTGAGACGGCGCCCAAGGTAGGCAAGCTTCCTGACTGCCAGAGCCGTCAGATCCTCGAGAATCTGTCGCGCCATGGCAAAAAACAGAAAGATAATTGGCAGCGACCAGAGTATCAGCATTACTTGGATTATCTGGATGATAACCCAGACTGCCAGAGCTACCCCCCCTGCACAGAGGAGGACTCTAATCCAACGAGCGGCTCCTCTAGACATATTGCTCCTCCAGAGCGGGTCCTTGGTTTAGACAAGCAGAAGACAGAAAAAAAGTCAAGAACACGGAAAACTCATGCCTAACAGAGAAAATCTGCTATAGTGGTAACTGCCTTTATGTCTCCGGACAAAACCTATCGAGGAACTATCGCAGTAAGCTCACGCAAAGTGGGCTATTTTCATGTTGACGGTTTCCCCGAAGACATTGAAATTCCCACTCCCCTTTTAAACACGGCTCTTCACAGCGACCAGGTTGAAATTGCCCTTCTTGCCGAAACTCCCGGCATTCGCCGGCAAGGAGAGGTATTGAAAGTTCTCACTCGCGCCCGTTTGCGTTTCGTCGGCACTTTAGAGAGTGCCAACGGTGCAGACTTCTTTTTCATGAAAGCGGACGACCGGCGGATGTATCGGGATATTTTTATTCATTCGTCAAAAGCACTGGGAGCCAAGGGAGGAGAGAAAGTCTTAGCTGAAATAATCGGCTGGAGAGACCCGCAGAAAAGTCCGGAAGGGAAAGTTCTGCGAGTACTCGGCGCCAAGGGTGCACACAATGTCGAAATGGAAGCAATCGTTCTCGAGCGCGGCTTCGACTCACGTTTTCCGCCCGAAGCCGAACGCGAAGCGGAGAGCGTTGCCAAACGAGAGAAAGCCCGCTTCCCCCAGGAAATTAAGAAGCGCAAGGATTTTCGGGATACTGCCATCTTCACTATTGACCCGGCGGACGCCAAAGACTTTGACGACGCACTTTCTTTCAGAGATCTCGGCAGTGACAACTACGAGGTCGGCATACACATTGCCGATGTTTCCCACTACGTCTCCGTTGGTTCACTCCTTGACAGGGAAGCTCGCAAACGCGGAACTTCCGTCTATCTTGTTGACCGTACCATTCCCATGCTGCCCGAAGTGCTTTCCAACGATCTTTGCTCTCTTAATCCCGAGACTGACCGCCTGACCTTCTCGGCTGTTTTTGTGATGACCAAAGACGGCGAAGTCAGAGAAAGATGGTTTGGTAAAACCGTCATCCACTCTAAAAAGCGTTTTACCTATGAGGAAGCGCAAGAAATTCTCGACGCCGGGAGAGGAACTTTTTTTGAAGAACTCAACACCTTAAACGCCATCGCCAAAATTCTTCAGAAGAAAAAATTTGAAAACGGGGCTATAGATTTTGAGACGGAAGAAATCCGCTTCGAGCTTGACGACGAGGGCCGTCCTCTACGGGTCTACAAGAAAGAGCGGCTTGAAACTCATAAACTGATCGAAGAATTTATGCTGCTCGCCAATCGCGAAGTTGCCACTTTCATGCATTTAAACTCCGGCAGGGAGAAGCAGCGCGGCGCATTTGTCTATCGGATTCACGACGTCCCTGATAAAGAAAAAATTCTCAATCTCCAAATCTTCATCAAAGCTCTCGGCTACAACCTTCGCCTAGGGAAAGAAGGCGAGGTCACGGCAAAAGAGCTCAATCAACTTTTCAAGGAGATAGAAGGAAAACCGGAAGAGTCGCTTATCAAAACCGCCGCCATCCGAGCCATGGCAAAAGCGGTCTACTCCACCAATAACATCGGCCACTTCGGACTGGGTTTTGAGTTCTACACTCACTTCACCTCCCCCATCCGTCGCTATCCTGATCTACTGGTACACCGTTTGCTCCACCGATATCTCACAAAAGGAAAAATCGAAAGCGAAGAATTCGCCAAATTCGAAAAGCTGGCGGCAGACGCCTCGGAGAAAGAGGTTGCCGCCGCTGATGCTGAGCGCGCCTCCATCCGCTACAAGCAAGTTGAGTTTATGATGAAGAGAATCGGAGAGACTTTTGAAGGCACCGTCTCGGGCGTCTCGGAGTGGGGCGTCTATGTTGAGGAAAAAGAAACCAAGGCTGAAGGTATGGTTAAAGTCCGAGATATGACCGACGACTTCTACGTTTTAGACGAGAAAAACTACTGTCTCGTCGGGCAAAGCAACAAAAAGAAATACTCCCTCGGCGATAGTGTACAGGTAAAACTCCTCGCCGCCGACCTCGACCGCAAGACGTTAGATTTTGCGTTCGTTTAGAAAAATAACGAGCCGCCAGCCAGCCCCGACGGTACCGTCGGGGCTGGCGGAAAATATATTTTATTTAACCCCTCACTTACTTTTCAGAACCACGATTCGCGATGGTGTCAGTTCAGATTGCGCGCAAGAATTGAAAATGATTTTTTGTCTTGCAGACAAAAAATCTCTTACTTCGAGCGGAAAAGTGAGTGGGGGGTGATGATTTTCTAAGGCTCGCTTATTCTCGCCAAGAAAATCTATCACTTCGCCACTGCCACAGCTTCCTCAAACTGAATTGAGAGCATTTTCGAGACTCCGCTCTGCCCCATTGTCACACCATAAATAACGCCGGCGCGCGACATTGTCTCGCGGTTGTGAGTAATGAGAATAAGCTGCGAGCGTTCGGAGAGATCCTCAATCATATCTCCATATTTTTTTGAATTGGCTTCATCAAGCGCCGCGTCAGTCTCATCGAGAACAATAAACGGTGGCGGATTAACGGCAGACATTGCGAATAGCAGTGCAATGGACGTCAGTGCCCGCTCGCCGCCGGAGAGCATGGTCAGCCCCTTGATTTTCTTGCGCGGCAGGGAAACTTCAATATCAATACCCTCTTCCTCTTCCACTTCTTCCTCCACCCCGACCTGGGCAAGAGTTTCATCCCCAAAAATAGATTCCTCGATGTTTTGCGTTTTTCGCTTTTTGTTTTTTGTTACCTTGAGTTCCGCCTGCCCTCCGCCGAACATCAGAGCAAAAAATTTTTGAAACTCTGCGTTGATTTTCCCGACGCCCGTTTTGAATTCCTGATCAAGCTTCTCGCCAAGTTCGGAAATGAGCTTCTCCAGTGCCTCGGCTGATTTTCCCAAATCCTCGAGTTCCCGTCCTAAGAACGAATCACGCTCACTTGTCTCCTGATACTCCTTGAGCAATTCACCGCTTCCCGAAAGACCAGATTCCTCCAGCTGGATTTTGACTTTCTCAATGACTCTGCGGCGCTCTTCCTGCATCGCCCGCTCCTCTTGAAGAGCGGCGCTTTCATCAAGAGACACAGAACCATACTCCAGCGCTTCGCGCCCGGCGAGGAGCGCGCATTCTTCAAGTTCCCTCTTAAAATCTTCCTCAAGCACTCTCAACTGTTCCTCCTTACTCCGCAATAGCGCCAGTTCCCCCACCACAGCGCTCTGCTCGGAGGTAATCCGAAAGAGCGTTTTTTCAGCATCTCGGTTAGTATCTTTCTCTTGCTCAATCTCCGCTCGAAGAGTGCCATACTTTCTCTCAAAAGCGCTCCCTTCTTCCGAAACCGCAGTGAGTTCCGTCTCTTTGTTTTGGAGTTCAGCTTTGAGCTTGGTAAGCTCTGCCTCTGACTCGCGGATTAGAGAGTCGTGCCTTTCACCTTTCTTACTTTCGACAAAACTGGAGAAGAGAGAGTGAATAGAACGCAGCACGCTTTTTATAAAGGAAATTTCGTTACTTTGCTCTGCTTGGGAAATTTTCGATTCAAGATCACTCTGCAGTTCTTCAAGTTCTCGGAGCGGCACAGTTCTGACTTTATCCGAGGAAACAATTTCCCGCTCTCTTTGCAACGCCCGTTCTTCCGAAGCAATTTCTCCCTGAAGACGTCCGATATCCCGCAAGAGTCCGTCTTTCCTTTTCCGCAGTGATTGAATTTTCCCTTCAAGTGAAACCACCTCGTCGCTCTTGGCGTCTCTCATTTTCGACTGCTCAAGAACCCGCCTCGCCTCGTTAAGCTCTCGCTCAAGCGCCGCTTTTTTCGCTTCAAGCGGGCGTTTCGTTTTTTCAATCTCTCGCTTGAGCCACTCGAGGTAGCACGATTCTCGTTTCAAATACTTCTTGGCAAAAGTTTTGAGCCGCTCTTTGAGCTCCGCCGCCTTCTCGATTTTCTCCGCCTGCTTTTTGAGAAATCGCAGATGCGGAGCAATTTCTTTTCGCAGAGCGTCAACTTGAGAAATGTTTTCGAGGGTTTTTTCGAGCTTCCGCTCGCTCTCTTGTCGCTTGTATTGGTAAATCTTTAGCCCCAGAGCATCTTCGATCATTTCCCGCCGCTCGCGAGGGTTGGCAGAAAGAACCCGATCCGCCTCACCTTGAGAAATAATATGGTGCCCCGAGGCGCCAATGTGAGCCGGAGCGAGAAGCTCAATGATGTCACGCAAGCGCACCTGGCTGCCGTTTACGATGTACTCATTGACTCCATCGCGGTGCACAACGCGCTCGATGGCAACTTCGGGAAAATCAATGTTTAAAAATTTATTGCTGTTGTCAAGCAGAACCTTGACGGAAGCGCGGTTGGCACGCGGGAAATCAGCCCCGCCGTTCCAGATTAAATCCTCTCCTTTTTTCCCGCGCAGGGACTTGATAGACTGTTCTCCGAGCACAAACTGAAATGCTTCCGCCACGTTTGATTTACCGCTTCCATTCGGACCGACAACCGCCGAAATAGGAGAAATAAACTCAAAAAGGCTTTTCCTCGGGAAGGACTTAAAGCCGTGAAGTTCTATGGATTTCAGGAGCATTGTGTAAAGTTAAAAAGCTTGAAAGTTAAATACAGGGTCGTCATCAATTCTATCACTATTTTGAGCCGTTTTTGAACAGGGAATAGTTATTGACTGTATAAATTAAATATGATATTTTTTAAAAAGATCTGAACAGCTGGAAAACTTACCACAAACACAGGGGTGTAGTATGACGTTATTCTTGAAGCATGTCGCGGAAGTGCTTGGGGTTATCATCCAAGCGGACGCGCCACGGGTGCCGGACCCTCCGCCCTCGTACTGGTTATCTATCCCGCTCGCACTGTTCGGACTTGTACTTCTGATTAGGTGGAAGCGGCGTCGAGTCTAATAGAACAAGCGAGCTCCGGCTGTTCTCGCCCCACATCAAGGACATTTCTGAAACAACGCGCAGACCTGAGCACGTCTTGAAAGTTGCTCCCCCGCCGCAGTTGACTCGAAAGAGTTTCAGCTCCGGGCGGGGTTTTTGTTTCAGAAACTTGACGAAAACTCGCGAGGTGGTATCATTAAAATAGATACGCACAACGGAGGAGCGATTATGTCTGACGAAAGCCGGGCTGTCATCGTTATCTGGATCGTCGTTGTAATCGCCTACGTGCTCTACCTCACGGGGCGATGGCTTCTGCGGCCGCCCAACGACTCCCGGGCGAAACCGCCTGAAACTGAGACAAAGAGAGGATGCGAGTGACCATGTCCGAGATGACGTCGGAGAGACGCGATTTGCTTCTCGGAGCAATCGCCAAAGGAATGGCGAATGAAGTTCTCGCTTTGGGCAAATACATGAAAAGCGAGCTCGCAGTAGAAAAATAAAGGTTCCTCGGGGCAGCCCCGAGGAACCTTTATTTCGACATATTAAAAGGCGTGGTATGTGGGGGGTCTATCATTCCCAATCTTTTGCTCGTGACGCCCGGCGCGCCGCTTCCTGCTCGGCATTCTGCTTGGAGTCCCCTTCACCCTCTGCTATAAGCTCGCTTCCAAGATAAACTCCAACCGTGAAGTGTTTATCATGGTCGGGACCAATTTCCTTGAGCGTTTTGTAGAGAGGAGTGACACCGACAACGTCCTGTGCCTGTTCCTGAAAACGGCTCTTGGCATCAATCCAGCTACCTTCAGAAATAATTTTTTCAATGAGCGGCGTGATGTGTTCGTAAATAAACTTCTTCGCCGTTTCGTACCCTTGGTCCAAATAGACCGCTCCGATTATCGCCTCAATCGTGTTGGCCAGAATATACTGCCGCGCTCTGCCTGTATCCTTCGTCTCCCCACGGGAGAGAAGCAAATAGTCATTTACCCCGAGATTGACCCCTACAACATAGAGCGTATTGGCATTGACTAGAGCGGAGCGCAGTGAGGTCATCTCACCTTCTGTTTTGTCCGGGTATTTGCGATAGAGATATTCCGTAGTAACCAGCTCAAGCACCGCATCGCCTAAAAACTCCAACCGTTCATTGTGCCCAAGGGGAAAATCACGATTCTCATTGAGATACGAGCGATGAACAAAAGCTTGCCCGAGGAGATTTTTGTCTTGGAAAATCACCCTCGCTTTTTTCTCAAATTGATCAATGTTCATTTTTTCTTTGTTATGAATCTCACTCATTTTTTCGCTTCGCCCGCGAACTTTTTCGCCCCAGAATCTGGATCGCCTTGGTAATCAGAGGAACAATATCATCGTAGAAATTAAGCTCCGCCACCTCGTCAAGTGCAAACCAGCGGGCGTTATCAAGTCCTCCCTGCGACTCGAGCTGAAGCGGCTGAAAATCGGAGCGAGCTAAAAAGTAATGGACGCGCTTTTTGATTTTTCCTTTGTCCGGAGGAAAGGCAATATATTCATTGACACCCAAGTCATCTTCGGGGGTGACGTCGAGTCCAATCTCCTCCTTGACCTCCCGAACCGTACCTGCCTCCACATCTTCTCCCGCCTCGAGCTTTCCTTTCGAGAGCGTCCAGTGCCCGAAGACGTCATGAACCAGAGCAACAAAGATTTTTTTTCCCTCCTCCGCATAGACAACGGCTCCGCCCAAATTCTCCACCGGCGCCTGGTCGTCGGGGATATCATTAGCGTTTTTTTTCTTCGAACTCCTCTCATCCCTCCCCGGCTCGCCCATCTCCTTGTAGACCGCCCCCAAGACGCCATTGACAAATTTTCCCGAGGTCTCACCGCCGAATGTTTTGGCAAGCTCGATGGCTTCGTTGATGGCAACTTTGGGCGGCACTTCGCTGCGATCCGCAAACAAAAGTTCGTAGAGACCGATGCGCAGAACATTGCGGTCAACAACCGCTATCTTTTCAAGCGGCCAATCCGGGGCGGCAGTAGATATTATAGTGTCAAGGTCTTTGCTCTTAGCAAGCACACTCTCCATGAGCGATTCCATGAAAGAGACATCCTTTATCCCCGGCGCAAATTCCTGAACGTTGCGCCGAAAGATCAACATCGCCTCTTTTTTTTTATTGGGCTTACCTCCGAAGTCCCACTCAAAAAGAGACTGGAGAACGACCGATCGCGCCAGATGACGATTTGCCATGGAATTCACAGTGGAAATGTGCTTGCCGCGGATTACTTTTCTGCCGTGGCGGGTGCTGCTTGTTTCTCTTTCTTCTTAGCGGCTTTCATAGCTCTCTTTCCGATAACATCAATCATATCGCGCTCATGGTACTTGCCGCAATTCGGGCAGATGGCATGCTTCTCCTTTTTGGCGCCGCAATGAGGACAGGCAAAAAACGCCGCGGGCAAGAGGGCGCGATGAGAGCGCCGGCTGCGGGTCTGCGATCTGTTGTGGCGCATTCGGACAACCATAGTCTGGCAGTATATCGTATGACAGAGAATTATCAAGAGAAAAGCGGTCGCACCTGCTTGAGGTGCGACCGCGCAGAATCAGCAACACGCTCTCCCAGCTTCGCCAAAGAGGTAGCAGCCGAGGCTACGCAGAACTTCCGGGTCAGTGATATCTTGGAGTTCCTCGGCAGAAATCTCCGCCGCTTTCTCTCTTCCCAGCAAGGCATGGGGGCGCTCGAGCACAGCCTCCCATCAGTCTCGGCTCTCAATCTTAGAACTGCGCTGAAAGACTGACATGAAACCTCCGTGGGTTCATGATGAATGAAACTTTATCTGGCTTTAGAGCATAATACAAGTTAAACTACTTGGCAAAATTCTTCAGAAAACTTCTTCGGTGAATGGGAGAGGGGCCGTGCTTAAGGATTCTTTTTCGGTGAAGCGCCGTGCCGTACCCTTTGTGGATTTCAAATCCGTATTGCGGGAAACGTTTCGCCAGACGAGTCATTTTCCCGTCACGCACTACTTTGGCGGCAACCGAGGCAAGAGCGATGATAGGCACCCGCTCATCGCCCTTGATCACAGTTTTCTGGAGCAAAAATTTCTTGGGAGCGTACAGAAGCCCGTCCAAAAGAATCTCCGACTGCGCTGGAGACACTTCAAGTCTTTGGAGACAGCGCCGGATGCCGCAGCGCGCGGCATAGCTGATGCCCTTCTTGTCTATTATCGCATTGCCTACGCAGGAAACACGAAAGTCGAGGGTCCCGCGTTTTCGCTCTTTCCGCAACTTGTCAAACCAGATCTGCCGCTTGGCGCTGGTTAGTTTCTTGGAATCCCGAATCTGGGCAAACTCCTTGAGGTACCGACGCGGCAGAACCACAATCCCCACGGCCAGCGGACCAGCAAGGGGTCCCCTCCCGGCCTCATCAACACCAACCAGAATCCTCCTTTTCCTTGACATACTGCCATTATATACCGCTCTTTGGATTAATGGATCAAGAGCAGGAAGTGCTTTGATATAATTCATGCACCCTCCTCTCCATGACATTCGTCCATCTCCACACGCACAGCCACTACAGTCTCTTGGGTGCCTTGCCGAAGATTCCGGATCTTGTGGCAACCGCCGTCAAAGACGGCATGAAGGCTCTAGCCCTCACCGATAACGGAAATCTCTACGGGGCGATTGAATTCTACAAAGAATGCGAACGCCAAGGCATCAAACCCATTCTCGGCATTGACGCTTATGTTGCCAACCGCAGCCGCCTCGACAAACAAACCGGCGTTGACAACATCCGCACTCGCCTCCTCCTCCTCGCCCGAGACGAAACGGGGTACAAGAATCTAATCCAACTTGCCACCAAGGGCCATCTCGAAGGTTTCTACTACAAGCCTCGCATTGATAAGGCGCTCATTGAGATGCACGCCAGCGGGCTAATTTGCATTGCAAGTTCGGAGTCCGACCTAGCGCGCGCTATTGAGCATCGCGACATTGAGAAGGCAAAAAATCTCGCCGACTGGTACCGAAGTGTTTTTGGTTCGGACATGTTCTATCTAGAAATCATCAAACGTCCAGAAACAGATAGCGACGGTGAGCGGCTCAAGCGACTCGTTTCATTCGCTAAAGATTCAGAAGTTCCACTGGTTGCCGCCCACGACATTTTTTACGTCAATCCCGAAGACAGACCAGCTTGGGAGACGCTCCTTTCAGTCCAGTCGGGTGGCGAGCGAGAGCGCCGGTCGTTTGGAGAGCGTGCCGAAAACTTTTCTTTCCTTTCCCAAAAAGAAATGAATGAACGCTTCAAAGATCTACCGGAAGCTCTTGCCGCCTCAACCGAAATCGCCGCAGCCTGCAACCTCAAGCTTCAATTCGGCTCGTGGGTCTTTCCTAATTTCCGGGTTGAAAGCGGACTTTCTCACGACGAGGAATTGCGCCGCCTTGTTTATGAGGGGCTGTCGCGGCACAAAATTGAGAAAACCGCAGAGACTGAAGGGCGCATAGAGTACGAACTCAAGATTATCCGTGACAAAGGGTATTCACCGTATTTCTTGGTCGTTGCAGATTTGCTTCGCTATGCCCACCAGAACGGAATTCTTACCAACATTCGAGGCTCCGTCGCTGGCTCCATGGTGACCTACCTCTGCGGCATCACCAATATCAACCCAATTGAATACGCCCTGCCTTTCGAACGGTTCCTAAATCCCGAACGACCTTCGGCTCCAGACATCGACATGGACTTTGCCGATAACCGCCGTGACGAAATGATCGATTACGCGAGAGAGAAATACGGAGCCGACAAAGTCGCCCAAATCGGAACATTCGGCACCATGCTCGCCCGCGGAGTGGTGCGCGACGTAGCACGCGCCATGGGACACCCGTATGCTGTCGGCGACCGCATAGCGAGGCTCATCCCCTTCGGCTCGCAAGGTTTTCCCATGACCATCAGCCGCGCCTTTGAAATCGTCCCCGACCTCAAGGAACTCTACAAAAAAGACGCCGAGGTCAAGGGGGTCATTGATATGGCAAAGAAAATTGAGGGCTGCGCTCGCCACATCTCCGTTCACGCCGCCGGTGTGGTTATTGCACCGGAGTCGCTGGTGAATTTCGTGCCTCTTCAGTTCGACCCGAAGGGCGAAGGAAAAATCATCACCCAATATGATATGTACTCGGTTGAGGACGCCGGACTACTGAAATTTGACTTTCTGGGGTTAAAAAATCTTTCAATCATTGCAGATACTGTTGACAGAATTCGCGCCATCGAAGAGAAAGAGACCGATCCGGAAACTATTCCTCTGGACGACAAAAAAACATTTGCCATCCTCGCCAAAGGAGAAACCGAAGGACTTTTCCAGCTCAACGGCGAAGCGATGACAAGATTTCTTATGGAGCTCAAACCAACGACCATTCATGACATCAACGCCATGGTGGCACTCTATCGCCCCGGACCGATGCAATTCATTCCTCAGTTCATCAAGCGAAAACACAATCCCAAACTCGCGAGCTACCTCGATCCTGCCCTCGAACCGATTCTTTCCCGAACCTACGGAGTTCTCGTCTATCAGGACGACCTTCTCATAATTGCCAAAGACATTGCCGGCTATTCGTGGCTTGAGGTGGATAAATTTCGCAAGGCGGTCGGCAAAAAAATCCCCGAAGAGATGGCTGCCCAGAAAGAAAAGTTTATCCAGGGCTGCGTCTCCCACAGCGGCTGGAGCGAAAAGAAAGCCCGGGAGCTTTGGAGTTGGGTTGAACCATTCGCGGCATACGGATTCAACAAGGCTCACGCCGCAAGCTACGGTCGCATTGCTTACCAAACTGCCTATTTCAAGGCGAATTACCCGGCAATTTATATGTCGGCGGTGCTCACCGCTGACTCGGGGAACGTAGAAGAAATTGGCGCGCTAATTCACGAATGCAAGCGCATGGGCATTCCAGTGCTACCGCCATTAGTCAACGAGAGTTTCAGAGGGTTTTCGGTTGTTCGCGCCGCCGGTAAACCCGACACCATCCGCTTCGGACTGGCAACTATAAAAAATCTCGGAGAGGGCGTTGCCCAGCAAATCGTGCGGGAGCGTAAAGAGCACGGCAAGTATACCTCGCTTGCTCATTTCCTCGACCGGGTCAAAGACCGCAACCTTAACAAGAAATCCCTTGAGGCGCTCATCAAAAGCGGCGCCCTCGATGATTTTGGGGAGCGCGGAGCAATGTTTGCGAGTCTTGATCTGCTCCTTAGCTACCACAAAGAGCAGATGAAGCAGGGAGGCAGCCACGAATCACTTTTTACTTCAGTCGGGGCTGCGGCGCCTGAAATTTCTCTTCCTCCCGTCCCGCCAGCCGAGAGAGAGCAAAAACTTGCCTGGGAGAAAGAGCTTTTAGGTCTCTATGTTTCCGGGCATCCGCTCGAGCGATTCCAAGAGAAAATGGCAAGATTTAAGGATAACTCCCAGACAATTAAAGAGCGGCGTGAAGGAGAACATATTGCACTTGCCGGCATCATCGAAGAGTTTCGGGAGATTATCACCAAGCAAAATCAGAAAATGACGTTCATGAAGCTTGCCGACTTCCTTGGCAATCTCGAGGTGGTTATTTTTCCACGCCTCTTCGAGGAATGTAAGACGCTTATCAAACCAGAGCAGTGCCTCGCTATGTCGGGTACTGTCTCTCGGCGAAACGGCGGAGTGAGCCTCATTGCAGAAAAAATTAGAGCCTTGTGAACGAAAAAGGTCCCGCAAGATGCACGGGACCTCACCAACCGCGGTTGGCTTGCGCCGACAGAGCTATGGCAATAACTTCGGCAATCCTGCCGGCAAGAAGCATCTCCTTGCCAGTGATATTTTCATTGCCGTGCCTGACTTGCTGCAGCCAGTTGCGCGCCACTCCGGGGGCAAGAAAGGACAGAAGAACGCTCCGGAGTTGGATCAACCCACTCTCGACAGACTCGCGGCTGTCGTAGGCGCGGTCATCAGGACCCTTCGCGCTGCTAGTGGCCAGCGTCTGAACGAATATCCTGTCCATTTCCTCCTGGGAGAAGTCGAACCTGAACGCAAAGTCGTTAACAAGTTCGGCGACAGACTGATAAGTCGGCACTAGAGCCTCCGTTTAGTTCCAGTGGCATCCTATCACGCGCTTGGTAAAAAGCGAGGGTATGCTACGATAGATATATGGAAAAGACAGGAAATCTTGAGTATCTTCGCCATTCTTTGGCGCACCTTCTCGCCGCCGCTGTGCTTGAGCTCCACCCGGGGACAAAAAATACCATCGGTCCTGCCATTGAAAACGGCTTTTACTACGACTTTGACTTTCCGCCGGAGGGAGGGTCTTCTTCCGCCGATCTCCCAACGATTGAGAAGAAGATGAGAAAAATACTCAAAACTTGGAAGGAGTTTTCAGGAAAAGGAGTTACCGAAAAAGAAGCCAGGGAGTTTTTCAAAGACAATCAATACAAACAAGAACTAATTGACGAAATAATCTCAAAGAAAGAAAAGATAACACTTTATACTTCCGGAAATTTTACTGACCTCTGCCGCGGCGGACATGTTGAAAACACCGCGGAAATTAACCCCGACGCCTTCAAGCTCACCCGCATTGCCGGCGCTTATTGGCGCGGAGACGAGAAAAACAAAATGCTCACGCGTATTTACGGCCTGGCCTTCAAGACTAAAGAAGAACTTGATGAGCATATTAAAATGCAAGAAGAAGCTGAAAAGCGCGACCACCGCAAGCTAGGCAAAGAGCTCAAAATCTTCACTTTCGACGATGACGTGGGGCCGGGACTCCCTCTTTGGCTTCCCAACGGCGCGATCATTATTGAGGAACTCGAGAAGCTTGCCAAAGAGACCGAACTTCAAGCGGGCTACGTTCGTGTTCGCACTCCTCACATTGCTAAAGAATCAATGTATCTTAAGAGCGGTCACCTCCCCTTTTACCAAGACACAATGTTTCCGCCCATGGAGCTTGAGGGCGGCAGATACTACCTGCGGGCGATGAATTGCCCGCATCACCACAAAATTTACGCTTCAGAGCAAAGAAGTTACCGAGATTTACCGTTGAGGATTGCCGAATACGGCACTGTTTATCGCCACGAAAAATCTGGTGAGCTCTTTGGGTTGATGCGCGTCAGATTTTTGCAGATGAACGACGCTCACATTTATCTCACTCCCGATCAGTTTGAGGACGAGTTCAATCGAGTCAACGATATGTATCTTCATTACTTTGAGATTTTCGGCATAAAAAAGTATCTGATGCGCTTCTCCACACATGATCCAGCGCGGCTCGGTGAAAAATTCGTCAATGAGCCTGAACTCTGGGAAAAAACAGAAGATATGGTGCGGAAAGTGCTTGGAAAATCAAAAATACCTTATGTTGAAGTGGCAAACGAAGCTGCCTTTTACGGACCTAAAATCGACGTTCAGGTCTGGAGCGCCATTGGCAGAGAATTTTCCCTCGCCACTAATCAAGTTGATTTTGCCCAGCCGCGCCGCTTCGAGCTTGTCTATATTGACAAAGATAACAAAGAAAAAACTCCTCTCTGTATCCACCGCGCCCCCCTCGGCACCCACGAGCGCTTCATCGGCTTTCTCATTGAGCACTACGCCGGCGCTTTCCCTCTTTGGCTCGCTCCTGTACAGATTCGAGTACTTCCTATTGGAAGAGCGCATCAGGAATACGCGCGGAAAATTTACACTACTCTGCTTGATCAAAACATTCGAGCCGAACTCGATGATTCAGACGAAACTCTCAATAAAAAAATCCGCCAATTCAAAATTAAAAAAATCCCCTATGCGTTAGTGATTGGCGACAAAGAGATAGAGTCGAAAAAAGTTACAGTTGAATCCAGAGACAAGGAAAG
Source organism: Patescibacteria group bacterium (assembly GCA_004322205.1). Lineage (GTDB taxonomy): Bacteria > Patescibacteriota > Minisyncoccia > Phycocordibacterales > Zambryskibacteraceae > SCSN01. Next base: position 72,355 of record SCSN01000008.1, on the reverse strand, counting down.
CTTAGGACAGATGTCTCTAGAGAATCTCTTGAAAAAAGTCACGAAGGAAATTACCGAAAAGAAATAATGAAAATCACGAAAATCGGACATTGTTGTCTTCTCATTGAAGAAAACAATCTGCGGATTTTGACAGATCCGGGCAATTACAGCACCGGTCAGGAAGATGTTGAAAATATTGACCTCATTCTCATTACCCACGAGCACCAAGACCATATTCATATCGAATCTCTCAAGAAAGTGCTTGCCAAAAACCCGCAAGTTAAAATCATTACCAACCACGGCGTTGCCAAGCTTCTTGACCCCGAGAAGATCAGCTACCAATTTCTTGAAGACAAAGAAAGTATCATAGTAAAAGATGTACTGATTGAAGGATTTGGTAACATTCACGCAGAGATTCACTCTGAAATACCATCAGTACAAAATACAGGATATTTTATTGCAAACCGGCTCTTTTACCCCGGCGACGCCTTTCACAATCCGGGCAAAAAAGTGGAGATTCTGGCTCTACCGGTGGCCGGACCGTGGCTAAAAATTTCCGAAGCTATTGAATATGCTAGAGAAATTTCTCCTAAGATAGCTTTTCCAGTACATGACGCCAATCTCAAATCAAGGGGTGGCGTGCACCGACATCCCGCAAAATTGTTGGAACCACGAGAAATTCAATTCATCGTCATAGAGGAAGGAGAAACGAGAGAGTTTTAAATTATCCACAGCGGCTAAAAAATTTTCTTGACTAAATACCCCCGGGGGGTATAATAACCGCATGGAGCAAGAGATAAAGAAGAAAGCTTTAAGAAGGCTTAGGATAATCGAAGGTCAGGTCAGAGGACTCCAGAACATGGTCCATCGGGAGAAATACTGTATTGACATTATTACCCAATCGAGCGCCATTCGTGAAGCGTTGTCTGGAGTTGAAAACCTCATTCTCGAAAACCATCTCGGGACTCACGTTGTTCATCAAATGCGCCACGGAAAGACAAAAAGGGCGGTTGGCGAAGTAATGAGAGTTTATAAACTGGCAAAGAAGAAAATATGAAATCAAAGAAATTTTTTATATACCTGCTGGTCCTGGTTGCAATCCTCACCTTTATTTTTATTTATGCTCGTCCGCAGAATGAAAACCTCCCCAATAGAAACAGTGCCTCAACAGAAACTGCGCTCGCGGCCGACAGGAGTTCCCACGACTTTGGAACCATCTCAATGAAAGACGGCAACGTAAAAACAACATTCAAAGTAAAAAATCCAACGTCAAAAGAAATCACTCTCAACAAACTCTACACCTCCTGCATGTGCACAGAGGCTAAACTTATAGTCGGCGATAAGAGCGAGGGGCCTTTTGGTATGCTGGGGCACGGATTTATCCCAACATTTAAGCAAGTACTCAAGCCCGGTGACGAAGCTGCAATTGAAGTTCAATTCGACCCGACCGCCCACGGTCCAGCAGGAGTGGGAGCCATTGAAAGAGAGATAATACTCGAAGGCTCTCAAGGAAAACTCGTTTCAGTAACCATCAGAGCAAACGTCACCCCATAGTCTATGGAGAAGAGGAATCTAATTTTAGCAACCGCAGCGGCAATTCTTGTCATCGGTTTTGCCTTTCTTTTCCAAAAGTTTCCCGGAGGCGCAGAGTGGCTCTGGAACGTCAGCCGAGGCGGAACTTTTCTTCTTCCTTTAGTGATAGTTTCCTCTCTGATTGACAGCATCAATCCTTGCGCCTTCTCCGTTCTCATCGTAAGCATCATTTTTCTTTTCAGCTTGGGCAGTACTAGAGAAAGAATTTTCAAGTATGGAGTTTCTTATATTTTGGGGATATTCGCGGTCTATCTCCTGATTGGGCTTGGAATACTGCAGATTCTTCACATTTTCAACGTTCCCCACTTTATGTCCAAGCTTGCCGCTGTCCTCCTTGTCATTTTCGGGGCAATTAATATTTTAGAAGTTATATTCCCGAGCTTCCCCATCCACTTCAGAATTCCCCACGCCGCCCACGCCAAGATGAACGTGTTTTTGGAAAAAGCAACACTGCCCGGCATGTTCGCCTTGGGCGCTCTGGTAGGGCTCTGCGAATTCCCCTGCACCGGAGGCCCGTACCTTGCCGTTCTGGGCCTTCTTCACGATACCAGAACTTATTGGAGCGGTGTTGGCTATCTTCTGATATACAACCTTGTATTTATTCTTCCCCTTATCGTAATTCTTGCCGTTGCGAGCAATAAAGTTGTCGTGGAAAAAGTTAGAGAGTTCCAAAAAACAAACAACAGATCAATGAAGATTACTGCGGGGTTTCTTATGATTGTTTTGGCGCTGATAATTTTGTCTCTTTAAAATCATGACAATTCTTCTGGCAATTCTAATCGGGTCAGTGATACTTTTCTGGATTCTCCATAAACTGGATATTTTAAGATTCTGCCCTATATGCTCCGCAGTCGCTCTAACCTGGCTAGTTGGTCTTTTACTTCTCTACGCAACAAACTTACCCGTTGATCCTCTCTTCATCGCGATTCTTACGGGGGCAAGCCTAGGGGCTCTCGCCGAAAAATATGGCTCTAAGTTTGGGTTTTTCTGGAAAACAATTCTCGTAGTTTTAGGGTCGGCTGGAATTTATCTCCTCGTTATCGAAGACGCTCTGAAGGCGTTAATTCTATTCTCGGTGGTCGCTCTGGTAACGGTAATGTTTGTTCTCGGACGCCTGCGGCGAAAGGCTTCCGAGGACAAATTCAAGGATTGTTGTTAGCAGTTAATATAAAACCATGATTAACATCAAACATCTTCTAAGAGTGAGTTTAGCTTGGATCAGTATTGTTTACGCCATTTGTTATGCAGGCGTGGCGCTTTTCCCGGGCATCCGTTCTGCCTTTATGCGCTACGCCCTGCATACAGAAACTGACATTGGTCAAAACGTTCTTACCTTCGGGACGTTTATTTCCGGCCTAGTTATCTGGAACATTATTGCCCTGCTCGGAATCTGGCTATTCATCGAGTTATTTAACAGAACCAAAAAATAGTGGGGTCGGATAAAGAGCAAAATATAAAGACAGAGAATAAACTCACTCTGCCGGGAAGCATTATTCTGTCGGGGCTCTTAATAGCCGGGGCAATAATCTACGTTTACGGTGGAAATGGAGACGGAGCAGCGAGCCTGCCCCCGGAGAAAATAACGGCGGAAAGCTACGTCCTGCCAATCAAGCTGAGGAATCTGGGAGAGAGAATGGTGAGCGCTGGAGTGATTGACAGAAAAAAATTTGAAGAATTGTATCGGCAAAGCGGAAGGTTGTCTGAAGCAGCTAAATTACTTAGTCAAAATGAAGATGCTTACGTCGAAATAAATCCTGAAAATTCTGATATCTTACTGAATTTTCTTTGGGCATTAGGTCTTGGCCAGAAGAACAAACTGCTGGAAGAAAATTTCTTCGCCGACAAAAACACCGCCGGAGGGCTGGCGTCAACAGCGGGCTGGACAATTGCCAGAGGCGACGCGATGGAGCACTTGGGCAGACACCGCTTTTTACCGCTCACAGCCGAGCAGGAGTCGCTCGTCGAGCGACTCGCCAGAACAATTTACCGCCCCTGCTGCAACAACCCCGCTCATCTGCCAGACTGCAATCACGGTATGGCAATGCTCGGGCTTCTTGAACTGATGTCAGCGCAAAATGTAAGCGAAGAAGAGATGTACAAGGCAGCTCTTGCGGCCAATTCGGCTTGGTTTCCCGACACTTACCGCTCGCTGGGAGAGTACTTCAAATCCAGGGGCATACGCTGGGAAACAACCAGTCCGAAGCAGATTTTGAGCGCAACTTACTCAAGCGCTTCGGGGTATCAAAAATTTAAAGACCAGATGAATCGTGAGCCGAGAGGAGGGAGCGGATGCAGTGTCTAATGAAAATCCAGTCAGCGTTCAAAGGAATATTGGCGGCGTTATCGCTTCTTGCCCTCTATTTTGCGGTAGTCACCCTGATTTCAGGCTGGGCATTCGCCTTGGAGCAGTTTACCCGATTCTGGTATTTCATTGTGAGTTTGACTCTCGGCTTCGGCATACAAATCGGCCTTTACTCTTATCTCAAGAACGCAATCCGAAGAAGCGTGCCGAAGGGAGCAGTGGTTGCTTCAGGAACAACTTCAACTGTCGCCACGCTTTCCTGCTGCGCTCATTATCTTGCAAACATACTGCCGGTAGTAGGCATTGCAGGACTAATCTCATTTATCGGGCAATACCAAATTGAGCTCTTCTGGGTCGGTCTTGCCGCCAATATTTTCGGCATCTGGTACATAACAAACAAAATTAGAAAGTTTTTAAGAGCATGAAATACTTATTCATTATTGCAGTTCTTATTGCCGCAACGGTTCCCCTTACTCTATACCCCCGCAGGAGCGCCGAGCCAATTGATGAAAGAACTTTAGAACCGCAAGCTAGCGACGCGGGCGGCGTAACAATAACAGTAAAGCCACAAATATCGAAAAGCGCAGAATTCTGGAACTTTGAAGTGACACTTAGCACGCATTCAGTAGAGTTAAATGAAGATCTGGTGAGCACATCGACTCTTATAGATGAAAACGGTAAACAATACAAGCCGCTCTCTTGGCAGGGCGACCCACCGGGCGGCCACCACAGAGGGGGGGTGATAAGATTCAATTCAATCAATCCCCCGCCGGAGCGTATAGAACTGCAGATTAAAAACATTGGCGGCATTCCTCTGCGTTCATTTGAATGGAGTTTAAGATAGAAAAATATGAATCACAATCACAACGACAAGAATTCCGGAGAACAGAAGATATATACCTGCCCGATGCATCCGGAAATTGTACGAGAAACACCCGGCATCTGCCCCGAATGCGGAATGAACCTTGTACCAACGGAAGGAAGAAATAAAAAAGAGAAAGACCACTCTCACGACAAGCACGCCGGGCATAAAACGCAGGATTTCTTAAAGAAATTCTGGGTTGTTGCCATACTGACCATACCCATTCTTGCCTACTCGGAGCTTTCGGAAAAAGTCCTCGGTTGGCAAGCGCCAATCTTTCGCGGTTCAAGTCTCTTCATCCTTGCTCTCGGCTCGGCTGTTTTCTTCTACGGCGGATGGGTGTTTATCATTGGCGCATATCGCGAACTAAAAGCACGTCTCCCGGGGATGATGACCTTGATTGCCCTTGCCATTTCCGCCGCCTATCTTTTCAGTGTCTTTGAGGTGTTGCGCGGCTCACCGCACAATCTATTCTGGGAGCTTTCGACTCTGATTGGCATCATGCTCCTTGGCCACTGGATTGAAATGAGAGCGGTCGCGGGAGCCCAGGGTGCCCTAAAGGAGCTGGCAAAGCTTCTGCCGGATACTGCAGAGGTTATCCGCGGTAACTCGACTGTGATTGTCCCCCTTTCAGAACTTACTATCGGAGATCTGGTTATGGTAAAACCGGGAGGCAAAGTACCAGCCGACGGAAAAATTATCGAGGGGAGAACGGAACTCAATGAATCTATAATTACCGGGGAGTCGAAGCCGGTACCCAAAAAGGTCGGCGACGAGGTCATTGCTGGAGCAATAAACGGTGACGGCAGTCTCAAGATTTCGGTCAGCAAAATCGGAGAGCACACCTTTCTTGCCGGCGTCATGCGGCTGGTGGCGGAAGCGCAGGCCAGCAAATCGCGTCTCCAGATTCTCTCTGATCGGGCAGCATTTTACCTGACTGTTGTTGCCGTCGCCGCCGGAGGACTCACTTTTATTCTCTGGATTCTCGCTAAAGCAGGGATTGTTTTTGCCACCGAGCGCCTTGTCGCGGTGCTGGTTATCGCCTGCCCCCACGCTCTGGGGCTCGCGGTTCCACTAGTAGCTTCAATCTCAACCACCATGGCGGCGCGAAACGGTCTCTTGGTTCGGCAACGCCTGGCTCTCGAGGCAGCCAGGAATGTTGACACTGTTCTCTTCGACAAGACAGGAACTTTGACCCGCGGAGAGTTTGGAGTTGACGCTATAATTTCTGCTGATAGTTTTCCTGAAGAAGAAGTGCTGCGTTATGCCGCGGGAGTCAACCGAGAATCGGAACATCCCATTGCCAAAGCCATCGTTTCAGAGGCGGCGGCGCGAAAAATAGGAAATTTGACAATAAAAAACTTCGAGCGCCTTGCCGGAAAGGGAGCGAAAGCTGATGTGGGAGACAAAAAGGTTTTCGTCGGAAGCGACGTACTCCTTGCTGAACTCGGCATCACTCTCGAGAGCAGCCATCAGACAAAAATCTCCGGACTGACAAAGCAAGGCAAGACTACGATTCACGTGGTTGTAGATGGGAAACTGGCGGGAAGCATTGCGCTGGTTGACGTTATCCGGCCGGAATCCCGAGAAGCAGTTCGCTCCCTTAAGGCTCTTGGCATCAAGGTGGCGATGGTTACTGGCGACTCCGAAGACGTGGCGGCGTGGGTCTCACAAGAGCTCGGCGTTGACCAATACTTTGCCAAGGTCCTGCCGCACCAGAAATCCGAAAAGGTAAAACTTCTTCAGAAAGAGAGCGCCAAGGTGGCATTTGTGGGCGATGGTGTCAACGATGCGCCCGCCCTCACCCAAGCGAGCCTCGGTATTGCCATCGGCGCTGGCACCAATGTTGCCATAGAATCAGCAGGCATCATACTTGTCAAAAGCGATCCCCGAGATATTCCAAAAATCATTCGTCTCTCCAAACTCACCTACTCAAAAATGCTCCAAAACCTCTTCTGGGCAACAGGCTATAACATAGTGGCGTTGCCGCTTGCGGCAGGGGCGCTGGCATTCAAGGGAATCATTCTAGAGCCGGCAGTGGCGGCGATATTCATGTCGTTATCTACCGTCATTGTGGCATTCAATGCTATACTGCTTCGCAAGCAAAAAATATGAAAAAGGGATTGATACTTATTGTTGTTGTTATTTTACTGCTTGCCGGAGGAGTCTTTTGGTCAAGAAGTCTCCAGAAAAATGATCCAGGTGTTATCGCTCGCGGCGGAATCCACTGGCATCCGGGGCTGAAAATTCTCGTTAAAGGAGAGAAAGTTGAAATACCCGAAAACACAGGCCTCGGGGCGGTACATTCCCCCATTCACACCCACGACGACCTGCCGTTGATTCACCTCGAATTTGACGGGTTAGTGAGACAAGACGACATCAAGCTCGGTCAGTTTTTCAAAGTTTGGGGCAAAGATATACACTCTTTCGGAGAAAATGTGAAAATGACCGTCAACGGCAAAGAAAATAGCGAATACGAGAACTACGTAATGCATGACGGGGACAAGATAGAGCTCCACTACGAGTAAATGGTTAAATGTCCAGATTTGCCAGTTTGGCGTTTGTCTGAATAAAGCTCTTCCTTGCAGGTACATCAGTACCCATAAGAACGTCAAAGACCCTATCCGCTTCTTGTGCGTCTTCAATCGTGACTTGTTTTAAGGTTCTCCGCTCGGGATCCATTGTTGTCTCCCAGAGTTCTTCGGCATTCATCTCGCCCAAACCCTTATAGCGCTGAATGGAAACTTTAGAGCCTTTCGGTCTGTCAGCTTGTTTAGCTTCGTCTTCAATAGGTTCTTCTTCACTTTCTTCGGTTTCTGTCTCTCTTTGTTCTTCTGCAGTAGCGTCTTTGCCTACAATTTTCATTTTCTCTTCATCAGAAAAAGCGTAAAAAACATCCTTGCCCTTTTTTATTTTATAGAGCGGAGGCTGGGCAATATAGACATGACCAACTTCAATCAGCGGCCGGAAGAAACGGTAGAGTAGAGTCAAGAGAAGCGTGCGGATATGCGCCCCATCAACATCAGCATCGGTGGCGATAATAACTTTGTGATAACGGAGTTTGCCAATGTCAAAAGTGTCGCCGATGGCTGTGCCGAGCGCCACCACCAAATTTTTTATCTGCTCGGAGGTGAGAATTTTATCGAGCCGCGCCCGTTCAATGTTTAAGATTTTTCCGCGCAAGGGCAGCACCGCCTGGATACGGCGGTCACGTCCCATTTTGGCGGTGCCGCCGGCAGAGTCGCCCTCAACAATGAAAAGCTCTGACTCTTCTGCCGAGCGTGACTGGCAGTCGGCCAGCTTGCCGGGAAGGGTCATGCCTTCAAGCGCGCCCTTGCGCAGAACAGAATCTTTTGCCGCTTTGGCTGCTTTACGGGCTTTAAGCGCCAAAACAACCTTATTCAAAATTGCTCTCGCCTCATCAGGATTTTCTTCAAGAAACGCTTCAAAGGCGTCGCCAAAGATGCTCTCCACCATCCCCCGCGCCTCCACCGTGCCCAGTTTTGCTTTGGTTTGGCCTTCGAATTGCACTTCGCGGAGTTTGACCGAAATCACCGCCGTCAACCCCTCCAAGACATCGTCTCCCGTAAAGCTGTCGCCATTGTCTTTTGCCAAACCGCTTTTGCGAGCATAGTTGTTGAGCGTCCGCGTCAGAGCAGTTTTGAAACCGGTGACGTGCGTTCCACCTTCAGAGTTGTAGACGTTATTGGCAAAAGGGATAAGGCGCGAAGAGATGTCATCGACGTACTGAAGCGCCACCTCAACAGATTCATACTCATTGAGCTTTTTCTCAACGTAGAAGATGTTTTTATTGACCGGTTTCTCCGTCTGGTTGTAAAACTTTACCAGAGAAAGAAGACCTCCCTCGAAATAAAAAGTGGTTGAAGGCATCTCCGCTCCAAGGTCAGCAAGATAGAAAATATCCTCATCAATTTTTTCCTTATACTCGCGAGCATCAATCATAACAATGCGAAGACCCTTGACCAGATACGCCTGTTGGCGCAAGTGATTGACGATTCGGTTGTAATCAAAACTAATTTCGGGAAAAATCTCCGGATCCGGCTCGAAGATCACAACGGTGCCGACAAACTTGGAAGGGCCAACTTTCTTTACCGCCCCCTTCCGCTTGCCGCGGGAGTATTCCTGAACATACTCCCCGCCGTCGCGGTGCACCACCGCTCTCATCCAGACCGAAAGCGCATTAACCACCGAGGCGCCGACGCCGTGGAGACCGCCGGCCACCTTGTATCCGCCGCCGCCGAACTTTGCTCCGGCATGAAGAGTAGTCATAATCGTCTCCAGAGCGGAGACTTTGGTCTGCTTGTGAATGTCAACGGGCACTCCCCGCCCGTTGTCAGTCACCCGCACCCGATTACCCGGGAGCAGAGCGACTTCGACGCGATTGGCAAAACCGGCCATCGCCTCATCGCGGGCATTATCAAAAATTTCCCAGACCAAATGATGAAGACCGTCGGGGCCGGTGGTGCCAATGTACATTCCGGGACGGCGGCGCACCGGCTCAAGACCCTCCAAAACAGTGATATCTTCAGCGCTATAACGTCCCCGTTTAGTTGCGGGGGCTTTCTCCTGACCTTTACTCTTTTTGATCTTTGATTTTTGGACAGCCATTTTAAACAAACATTGCCCTCTTTTTGGGCGGGGCAAACGCTCAAAAACGCCAATTTTTACAAGCTAATTATAGCAAATTGAAGTCAGGAAGGGAAGAGTGAGAACGGACAACTTTCAACTACTCCTCAAGCCATTTCCTAGGTATTGACAGGATTGAGTTAGAGGTATATAATACATAATGGAATTATCTTTCAGTACCTTACCATCTACGCTACGCAAATACTGGTTGCAGCGCTTAGGATGCGAAACCTCGTGTCTTAGGCGCTGTAACCAATGGCAAGTCCGGGGCCCTAGCGGACGCTAGGGTGAGGGGCGAGCCTAAACGAGGAGAAGAGAAATGTCTAAGAAAGACGTTGCCGCTGTCGTCAGCGGCATGGGCGTCGCGACGAGTATCATCGAGACACTAGTCGCGACGATCCGGGAGGAGGGCGGATCTGACGAGGATATCCACCGCCTCTCCCGACCCGAGTCTAGGAGCCTCTTCGCGAAGTTTGCGAAGATGGTCGTCGCTGTTCGTTTTCCGGACTGGGTCCGGGAAGTCGTGGAGGATGCTCCTTTCCACGGCGGCGGAATCGCGCTTGCCGAGTTCTTCACCGGCAGTGATGAAGAATGGATCCGCTGGGAGGAGATGCTTGTCCGCGCGAAGAAGGGGCTCCGTCTCGGCTATCGGGACGCACTCTTCCACTGGGATCACCCCGAGCTCCTACCTAAGGAGGCGAAGGGCCGCATCCTGGTGTTCGCCGGGACGGTCCTGGTGGACGAGCTCGGCCACCGCCGCGTGCCTGTGCTCCACTGCTACGGCGAGGCGCCGGAGCTCGACTGGAGCTGGCTCGTGGGCGCCTTCAGCCAGCGCTGCTGTCTGGCCGTCCCGCGCGCGTAGCAACTGGTTCACTGGAAGGCCCGTTCCGACGTTACGTCGGAGCGGGCCTCTTCATTTTATGTTTGCTTTGCTATACTTTAAACGAGAGTAAATGACGAAGAAATTCCAAGGACTCCCTTTAGAATTTGGACTATTGGACTAAAGGTTAGCTTTATGATATAGTCGTAAAAGATAGGCACATCATACAACACTCCACCCTGGGGGAGAGATGCCATCGATTCTTGACCGTTTCACCGATCGCGTCAGGAAAATTCTGGTTAACGCGAGATATGAGGCGGTGAGGCTACACCGCGAGTACGTTGGCACCGAACACATTCTCCTCGCCTTGATTCGGGAGGAAAACAGCGTAGCAGTGGCTGCTCTGCTCAATCTCAACGTCAATCTCGAGAGAATTGAGGGCAGGATCAGAGAAACTCTCCTGGGCGGTAGAGCGTCACCAATTCTGTCATTTGACATCCCATATACTACCCGCACTAGAGTAGCTCTCGAACTTGCTTCTGACGAGGCTCGTGATCTTGGTTGTGCCCACATCGGCGCCGAACATATCCTGCTCGGTCTGATGCGAGACACCGGCGGGCTTGCCTCTCAGATACTCAGTGACGCGGGCGCTACCCTAGAGGGGGTACGGGCAGAAGTCCGCCGTCTGTCTGACGAGTGATCTATAGCGAACCATCAAGAGAGTTCTGGGCATTCCAGAACTCTCATTCTTTTTCAAAAAATATCGCTAGACGGCGCCAGTACTCCTTAAACGTTTCTACATCAACAAACTGATCTTTCTTGGGTTCGTTTGGGGCGTCGGGGTCGTGGTAGTAAAAACCGCTTAAAGCACCATTCTTCTCTTTATAACCAACAAGGAGAGTGGTGTGAAAATTTCCATCTGGCGCCCAATTACGTGGCGTTGAGGCAATGACTAATGCGCCCGCGGAAAGCTTTTTTCTGAATTTCTCAAGACTGTAGGAAAGAAGACTGTCTTCGTATTTGCTTCTCGAAAACTCCGACCGCGCCGTATCAACCGCCACCGACCTAAACTCCTCGCGATAGGCCGGCACGCCGTGATTGTGAGCCAAATTGACAATGGCGTCGTGAATCCAGCCATGCGGCCCATATCCTCTAATTAACAATCCCTCTTTTATGAGTTCATCAATCGAAGGAGCCGGCGCGCCGAGAGCATATTCCAGCGCCATCTTGAGATTCGCTATGGTGCAGGCTTTGAGCCTCCACTCCGGGTCAGTCACATCCTTGAACTGGGAGTAGTACGGGACATCCAGCTTCATGTTAGTTTGTAAGTTGTAAAGTTTTTAAGTTTAATCAACGGTTGATCTGTCTTTAACTTTCCGCAAAATTCCTAAGCTCAAAAGCACAAGATTCGCAAGCGCGTGAAGGATAACTGCTAACAAAAAGCCGTAGTTCACAATTACAAACCATAAAACGAGACCTCCAGCAAAAGAATATACCACGAACCATTTTCCAAAATACCAATGAATGCTTGCAAAGAACACAGAACTCAAAATACCAAACATATAAAAACCTCCGTAACTAAGATAGAGTTTGTAAGGAACAAGCCGAAAAATAAATTCTTGGATAACCGGAGCGCCTATCAATGTCCAAAGAGGCTCAACTCTCGAAGTCAGTCTTTGCCATTTTGTTATTAACTCGCTCATGATTGCGCTACCTTGCGATTTAGTCATCAAGTCTAATGTTCTCAATTCAAATGCAACACGACCAACCCATGCTTTATTTTTTCTCTGTAACCGGGGAAGCTGTACCACATTTCCCGCGCTTCCTTGGCAGTATGGGTCTTTGGATTTATTCTCTCCGGCTTGTATTTTTTGAGCACCGCGCCAATTGACCTGCATCGCTCAACTCTGCCGACTTTTTTCCTGAAACTTTTACCGGCACAATTTAAAACCACCGTATCGCCGCTTTTAATGCCGCGGTATTTCTCTGTTGCCGCTCTCGTTTCCACTTTTTTCTTGCCGCCTCTTATCGCCTCAAAAATATCGCGATTCACTTCCCTGGATCTCAAACTATAAATTTTACGCTCCACAGACTTTTAACTTTACAAACTTATTATCTTACCTGCCAACCTTTTTCTGAAACATCTTCTGTCACTTTCTTCATAATCTCGTTCACTTCACTGTCTGTAAGCGTTCGCTCCGACGATTGAAACACCAGGCGGACGGCCGTTGACTTACCTCCCTCCTTAGGCTCGAAGACGTCGAATATCCGACTGTTCACCAAATCAATCTTTGAGCCCTTGATGGCTTCTCTAGCACCATTTACAACAAATTCTTCCACCTTCTTTGGTTCTTCGCTACTCAAAACAGCAATGTCACGAACGACGAAAGGATAAGGCGAGAACTTCTTGTAACTAAAAGAGAGCGGCTTCTCGTAAGAGAGCGGTTTCTCCGGCGCGGGCAATCCGTCCAAGATTTTCCCTAAATTCACCTCATATACTGCTCCGTTTGGTGGAGGAAATTCGACCCCCAACTCGGCAGAGAGCATGCTGACAATTTCTTTGACTTCTTCTGTCTCCTTTTTTGCCGAACCCCTGCCGTTCTTCACACCTAGCGCAATGGATAGGCGCTCGCCTTCTTTTGGAAAAACATTGCCGATTTCGAAAATTTTGATTTCGTCGAGACCTAGCAAATCGGCATTGCGGACATTAATTTCAAGCGATTCGCTCAAAGCATCGGAGAGATTGCGGCGCAGGAAACGCTTGTCGGAGGCTGTGGGATTCTCAAGTTCAACTTCCCCATCACTGCGCAGGGCGTAGGTGATAACTTCCGAGCACCCTTTCGCGCGGAGTAAGTCGCGGATTCTATCACAGTAATAAGCGGTCTTGTTGATCTCCGGCTCTTGTGGAAAACCAGATATGGTCCTCGAGCCGATTCTGTCATAACCGTAGAGCCGCCCGATTTCTTCAATCAAATCCTCCTTTATTCTCAAATCAAGCCGCTCATCGGGAACTGTTACAACGTATCTCTTCCCGTCGCTCACAGCTCGCCTGAAGCCGCGTAAATCTTGAAAGCGCGGGGCTCCCGCCAGCTCCTCTTTTATAACCTTTCCCGCAGTTTCAGTGGCGTGAACGACCTTGCCTTCGCCGAGAAGAACACCAACGTGATCAACCCCGTCGGGCACTTTTGTGCCCGCCATAAATTCGACACTTTCAGTCCGTATCACTCTTTTTAAGTCATGTGTATTTGAAAAAACAAAATCGCCTGGCTGTGCTTCTCCATCTTCAACCGACTCCATCCAAACATACTGGTCTATCGTCATCCTCGGAATGGAGGCACCCGCCTGCGCGCACAAGTACGCTGTAAACGAGGAACAATCAAATGTTTTCGGCGCGTCGTAAAGAACACTGGAGCCGTATTTGTACGGGACGCCGATGAGCTCTTTGGCGCGCGCAACAATTTCTTCACGAGGACTGACAAGCCCCCACTCAAATCCGCGGCGATTGAGAATTTCCTCAATTTCAGCCGAAGTTATATCAAGGCCGAGCCAATTTCTTACTTCAGAAAGAGATACTCCCAGTTTGTAAGGATTGGCCCTCCTCGGATAAAAGTCGCAAAGTCCCTCAACACGTATCTTCTCCCCCCCGGCAATCTCAAGAATCAGTCTCGAAGCTTCGGAAAGCCCAATGAGCGTCAGGCTCGGGGAAATTCCGTTTTCAAAGCGTCTTGAGGCGTCAGTCAGAAGAGAAAGGCGTCTTGAAGTTTTGCTGATTGAAACAGGGTTAAAATTTGCCGCCTCTAGAGCAATGCGTTTCGTGTTCTCCTCTATTTGAAACGCCTTGCCGCCTTTTATACCGGCAATTCCGAGCGTCTCACCAGATACTCCGTCGGCTATAATCAAATCGGTTTCAACAAGATTGTGCTCTTTATCATCCAGCGCGAGAAATTTCATCTTTTTGCCGGCGGTTCTGGCAGTAAGTTTATAGCCCTCTTCGCCAGAGGAGAGCTTGCCCAAATCGTAGGCATGAAGCGGCTGGTTGTAGGCAAACATGCAGTAGTTTGTAACGTCAACGATATTATTGACGGACTTTTGCCCGATTGCGGCAAGCAAATCCTTGAGCCAGCCCGGGCTTTCTTTGACCTCAACATTTTCTATGACCAGCGCACTGAAGCGAGGACACAAAGCAGGATCTTCTGACTCTGCCTTCAGCAAATTTGATTCCGGCGCGGAGAGTTGGCGCGCTGAAACCAAGCCGGTTTTGAGCGGCAGGCGAGAGATGGTTGAGATTTCTTTTGCAATCCCAATGTGAGAGAGGCAATCATGCGCTCTGTCAGGCAGAACTTTGACGTACAAAACAGAATCCTCTCCTCTTTTTTCAACAGACTCAACTTCAAAGGCGTATCTAGTTAAAAGCTCTACCAGCTTTTCTGCAGGAGGAAGCGGCTCATCAAAATATCCCTGTAACCACTTGTAGGAAACTAGCATTTCAGAATTGATTTATAACCCGAAGGTCAGCCGTATAAAACAGTCGGATATCGTCAATGCCGTATTTAAGCATTGCCAGACGGTCTATGCCGCCGCCGAAGGCAAAACCGCGGTATCTGCGGGGGTTAATTTTCATAGCCTGCAGGACCTTCGGATGAACCATCCCGGCTCCCATAATTTCAAGCCAGCCAGAACCCTTACACACCGAACAGACTTTGTAGTCTGTCCGAGTTTTTCTTTCACCTACAATTTTGCCTTTTGTGCCCATTAGTATTAATCCCTCGCCGCTACAATTAAAACAGCTCGTGTCCACCTCAACACTTGGTTCGGTGAATGGAAAATAGCTTGGTCGGAATCTGACTTCAGTTTTTGTTTCAAAAAGTTTTTCAAAATATTGATTTAAAACGTATTTGAGGTTAGCAATAGAAACTTCTTCTTCGATCATAAGACCCTCGAGCTGGAAAAATTGAGCTTCATGAGCCGCGTCAGTTGCCTCATGGCGATAGACCTTACCGGGAACAATTATCCGAATCGGCGGCTTATGCGTTTCAACATATCTCACTTGCACAGGAGAAGTGTGAGTCCTAAGCAACTCACCACTAACAACCGATGACTGACAACCGGATTTATCTTTATCTTTGTTGGTAGTTGTGGGTTGTTGGTCGTTGGTCTTTAACCAAAACGTATCCCACAAGTCACGCGCCGGGTGGTGGGCAGGAATATTGAGAGCATCAAAGTTATAATACTCCGTTTCGATTTCCGGCCCGTCGGCAACGGCAAACCCCATCTCTCGGAAAATATCGCTTGTTTCTTGAATAACCTGAGTGAGAGGATGGGGGTGCACCTGTTCTTTATTATTCATAACCACATTATATCTGAAACTCCGTCTATGCCCCAGTCACCCCTAAAGAGAGAGAAAATACATTCGTTTCGCTTGTTTTATGAAAATAACGTCTCCGTCGATCCGAAAATCAAGATTCTTGCCCGGAAACAGAGGTTGAATGTTTTGTGCTGAACGGTCGTCCATTTCAGCCACGTAAATACCATCCGACACAGCGATAATCAACAGATCCCCACGGCCGGGATAGAAATCAAAAACTTTTACCGCCGAAAGACCGGCAAGTGTAATTGACGACTTGCATTGCTCGTACTGGCAGAAATAGCTTGGAATGTCAGCAGACTTGCCCAACCACTCGATATAAAGTCTGCCGTCTCGATTTTCAACGGAGAGTTTCCTCTGAATCCCAAGAATTTCAGTGGAAGTTCCGCTCTTTAAGGCAGTCTCCTTACTTGAAGCGACGGAAAACAAAGCTGCTGCTTGAATATACTCTGGATTTCTCAGAGTGTTTATCAGCGAAGCTTTGGGTGGGGTTGATGTCGGCATGCCGGAATCAGACAAATACGGCGGTACTTCAACGAGCTCAGGATTTTCCGGAAGCATAAATGGATGAGCTTCAGTTACTGTCTCCGAAAAAACAGAAAGTGTCTTTGTCCAAGTGTGGAAGCCGTCTTTGACAACCTTGATGTCATATGAGCCGGGTTTTAGGTTCTGCACCAGAACATTCTTTTGAAAAATGCCCGTCTTTTTAACAAGTTTGCTATCGATGTAAATCTCCGCCCCGGATTGCGTTGCGGCAATATAAAAGCCGCCCGTTCTGCCGAACTTAAGAGCCTCCGAGAGCGTTAGGCGGTAACCTCTGGCATACAAAATCACCAACGGCAAAGACACAACGAACACTAATGCGAAAAAAATCAGGTAGATGCGTCTTTTTGTGCGAGAGAGGGGTTTCATCCCGTTAGAAGCAGGAAACGGACTGGCTGTTTCTGCTTGAAGTTTTAAGATTATTATTCCTCTTTCGATTGTATCGAACCATCATTGACATATTATTATAAGTCCGATTTTCGCAGCTTCTAACGGGATTCATTTCCTATGCTTAGGTGTTACCCAAAAACCAAGGTATTTCCCAAACATAAGCCGTGTTTGAGCATCAAGCCCGGGTATTGCTCCAAAAACTACTATGGTAAAGGGAATGAGAATCCATTGCAGTACCATAGACAATTTTGCTAATTTCCCCCTCTCCTTCGGTCGTTCCGGCAGAAATGAAATGAAGATAACGGAAGAAAGAACCAGTCCCAACATAGCCACAATCATTATATTCCTAGTCAAAACCGGCAGATTATACGAAAGAATTGTTTTATTAAAACGCTCCCCTCCGAGAATTACCGGCAACCAACCGAGCAAAAATATCATGATCGGATTTGTAGCCAATGACCAAAAACCTTCCATCTGTACAAACGCGACTCTCAGTCTGGTACAAAAAGGAATAGCCTTGTTTTTTATAAAGGCGAAAAGAATATAGGGAATATTCTCAACTCCCCAAGTCCAACGCCGCTGCTGGCGGTAAATATTTTTCATCGTCTGCCACAACGAAGGAGCAAGATTGGCATCCATCGAAACCGGGTAAGAAAGAGGCACGACGGAATAATCGCCGCTTCGAGCAACAAAGAGATTCCAGAAAATGCGCGAATCTTCTGAAACCATATTTTTCTGCCAATAACCAACTTCATAAAGCGACTGAAAACTTACTGAATGAGAAGAGAAGGTGGCAAGCTTCTCCGGCCTCTCCTGCTGCATCATTTGCCAGAAAGTACTTGAGCCGGCCGCCACCCGCGAAATTGCTGGCGCCTGCCAGATGTTGTTGTTGTAAAAAGGAACAGGTTGAAACGACACCTTGTATGGGTCGGCTGAGGTGAGAAAATGCCAAGTCAAACACAAGAAATATTGCTCGTAAGCCACAGTGTCCACATCAAAAGCGGAAACAATTACATCTTTATAGGGAATGCGGCTCGGATCAAGTATTTTTTTCCTCGCTTCCTCGGCCGCATATGAGATATTTGAGCCCTTGCCAGCCATCTCACCGGGAACATCGGCTGGGTGAACAGTGACCAGAAAATGACCGAACTTTTTCGCGTATCGCCCTTCAATAGCCTTGCCGATCTCTATCGCTTTCTCTCCTGCTCTTTCTTCAACCGCCAGCACAACTGCCATTTTCTTTTTGTCGTATTCGGTCTCAAGAAGAGACCTGATGCTCTGCTCCACAACAGCTAAATCTTCCTTGTAGTAAGGCAGGATCACAAGATGAAAAATATGTTCGTACTTCATCTTGGAGAGCATCTCCGACCAATTAACCGATAGGTTATAGCGTATCCGTTTCCAGTTGTGTCTCAAATGAAGCGACAGGTAAGCAGTCTTCAGCAGCCAATAGACGTCCAGCGCAATAATAAAATACGCCGCCGTCACGGGTGCGAAAATTGAAAGTAGAACAGCCGTTATCAGGGTAGTCCATGACAAGAAACCGGGGAGTATTTCCAGCGCACGGTAAAGAACCCTGTCTTTTCCTTGCAGATCCGAGGCGCGGCCAACCTTGAAGTAAGGGGTTAATTTATAACTCATTCTTACAGTGAAAAGTTTAAGGAACTCAATCTAGCAAAAGTTTGTGCTCTCTGCCAGTCAGACCATAAGACGTTATTGGCTCTGAAATAAAATTTTTGCTCTCTCCCAATATTCCCCATGTCCGCGACCTTTCATCCAATACCACCATTCCGCGCCCCAGAGATACTGCTCGACAAAACCGGTTTTGCGGGCAAAGACAATAACCTCCTCGAATTTATCTAGACTCATCCTGTCAATTTGAACTTCAATCGGATTGTCGAGCGCTGGCGCAATAAGCCACGGTTCTAGAGACAGTTCAATCAGAAGACTTTCCTTTTTGCCAAAAAGAAGCGTCATGAGATTGGTTTTTAACTTATAGAAAGAAGGGAGATATACACTTTTAATCTGACCCAGTTCCGGGTTCCAAAGATACATATAAACACTTGTTCCGAAGGCGTCGCCAGATCTCCAAGCTCCGTACCATAATCCAAGGTTACCACTGTCAGTCACAAGTATAGGATGCTTTGGGTCAAGACGTTTTACGAGATCAATCTCTTTTTTTAGAAAATCCTGATCGAGATCACCGCAGTGCTCTTTGGCAAAAATTTCAAGGAACGGCTCGTTTTCGACCTGCCAGTATTGCAAGTTCTCATAATTCTTATATCGAGTAACTAACTTTTCAATTACGAGCAGAATTCTCTCTTTCTGCTCTTCCCAAGATAGACTCTTAGCCCACCCCGGGACATGACACTCTGGCCAGTCGGGCAGTCTCCTACCAATAGAGAGGATAACCCCCACCTCTCTTTTTTCCGCCTCTCTGATCTGAAAATCCAATTCCGAGAAATTAAAGTTGTCTCTCTCCGGTTCAACCATTGGCCAATGCGCCGAAAGACGCAACTTTCTCACTCCTAAATCGTCAAGAACCGCCATATATACTTTTTCCCAATCAAGTCCAAGCTCGTCAGACCGTAGTTTGCTAAACGAAGCGCCGTAGAAAATGGTTTCAGGGTTTTTTCGAACAGATAAAACAAGGAGAAGAGCCAGGAGTGTTAAAAAAACAAAAATAGAGACTTTTAAAATTTTTTTAAAAACCTTCATAGAAAGAGTGCGAGAAAACCGGCGGCAATGAAGATCATGGCCAAGACCTTGTGCAAAATATGACCATGACGGAATTCATGCTCATAAAGATGCGCCAACTTTTTTCTAAGGAGAAAAACCATAAGGAAAACGAATACGAATTGGAGTGACGACAGAGCATTTACAATCGAAGCCGAGCCGAGACGAATGGCATAAAGAATAGAGAGGAAAGCCGCTCCGCTTAGCACTCTGTTGAAAATTATCAGTGAGCTTGTCTTCCGAGAAATCGCTCTTGAGGTTTGAAATACCGACTGTCGAACCTCCGAGACAAGAAGGAGAGAAACTGCTCCGACGACATTACCCATTCTCGACCAGAAAAATCCATTGACGAAGTCGGTGTGATTAAAGAGCATCTTTACAAACACGACGGAGAGTCCAAACAAAATGCCGGAAAAAACAACAAAAACAAACGACCTTGCGTGGAAACGGAAATGTCCGACAAGAATCATCCCGATAATAAAAAAGATTAGCACAACGGGAAACAGCTTCGGCAGATTTTCACTGAGAACCAAGGAACCGGCCACAAATGTTGTCAGAGTGGAAACTGCGGCAAGCCAAGCAACCACATCAGTAGCATTAGCATGTTTCAATGCTGAAAAAAGAAAAACGATAGAAGAGATAAAAACAAGACCGATAATAAGTGACATCACCACGGTGTAAAGGTCAGGCGCGCGAACCGCCCCAAACGGGAGGAGGAAAATCACCACTCCGGAAATCATACCCACATAGAATGCATAGACGCGAGGATGAGACACGTCGGTGCGGGTAACTATGTACTTGTCAATCAAAACAACCGAAGCATTCAGAAACTGACCAAAAAATACAAACACAATCGACAGTAAATGTGGTGACATTTATATTATAATAGACTACTTTCCGCTATTTTCTTGTAGATAAAAGCAGATGGTCTTATCTTCCTTTCCAGAGTCTCGTAATTTACTTCAACCAGCCCAAACCTCTCTTTAAAGCCGGACGCCCACTCGTAGTTATCAAGTAGCGACCAGTAGAAGTAACCACGGACATCCGCACCTTCGTCTATGGCTTTCTTAACAAATACAACATGATCACGAATAAAATTCGCTCTTTTACTGTCGTTGGCGTCAGCTATTCCGCTTTCCGTAATATAAATCGGTTTGCCATACTTCTTTAAATCTACCAAAAGACGGTATAGACCTTGCGGAAATACACACCATCCCATATCGGTTCTTTCTAGTTTTTCTTTCACCCCAAACTTCTTATGAAAATAATAGTTTAAGCCAATAAAATCTTGATAATTCTTAATTTTATTTAAGAATCTCTCATTCCAGAACCAATTCGCTAGAAAATAAAGCAGCGTATTCCAAGGCAAGATATTTGAATCGAAATGAATATTGTTTTTGGCGATTCCCACCAATACATTGAGCGAGGCCTTTTTCATTCTTTCGTAAGATAAACTGTGGGCTTTGACAAGTTGGTTGATTATGAAAATGAATGAAAAAATATTTTTTTTAAACGGCGGCCATTTTCCTGTCCTGTAACCAACTGACGCCCAAACAAGTGGTTCGTTTATTGTAATCCAGTATTGTGCTTCGCTACCTAGTTTTTCTACGACATAACTGCAATACCGTGCGAATAGTTTCGGAGCATCAAAATTTTGAAATCCCCCCTTTTTTGAAAACCAAAGGGGTAAGGTGAAGTGCCAAAGTGTCACAAATGGCTCAAGGTTGCGCGCACGAAGCGACCGCAGGACTTTTCTATAATGTTCGATTTCGCGCTCGTCAAAACGCCCTTCTTCCGGCTCAATCCTCGCCCACTCTATTGATAAGCGATGGGCATTTTGTCCCAAAGATTTAGCAATATCAAAATCGCTCTCGTAGCGATTGTAGTGGTCAGTTGCCCTGCCGCAGACCGGCACCTTTCCCTCCCTAGCCGCTTCCGCCCAATCGTTATTCTCAATCCCCCCTTCAACTTGATAGGAAGAAGTCGCACTGCCCCACAGAAAACCCTTTGGGAATCTTTCCATAACCCAATTATATCAGCAAATTATAACACTCCGTGTCGCTGACATAACACTCCCTAATGTATCATATATGATACATTAAGACTTAGCGTTTTTGTTAGTCAAAAAGTGGGTGCTCTGTCCGAAAGTCTAATCGTGGAGTATCTTTATCACTGCGCTCGCCTGCCCGCCTCTGGGGGGAACCTACTTATCAAAAATTCCGGCGGTTGGCTGAAGGATGGCGTGAAGTTATCGTCCTTCGCCGCCTTGTTCCGCTTCTCAAAACCGCAAGAGACGCAGCGATGGAGAATGGTGTATTCTCCGCCCTTGAGTTCCACGCCTACGGGTTCCATGAGTCCTTGACATCGCGCCTCGCGGTCGCCGGGATTCACGTCAACGTGCTTACTCCACAAACACTGCGGACAGTGATTGGTGTAGCCGCTCCCGCGTACAAAGAAACCGCACCTCTCGCAGGTGAAGTCTTCCTTGGTACGCTGGAATTTTCTAGAAGTCATCATGGGTTTTACCTCTGTTTCTTGCCCGAAAGTCAAATCTTGGAAGCGGTTTTAATTTCAGAAATCTTCTTCTGTACAGACTCTTTTTCTACTCGGCAAATTATAACAAAAGAGTAGGGCGCTGGTCATCAAGACCCAGCGCCCGGCCCACCGATTGCGACGATCGTGGGTGATCGCTCTTCTCTCTCCGGATGGCTACGATCAGGCTCCACCCTTCACTGATTATGAGAATTAGGCAGCTTTATAAGGCGATGCCCGGCGCCCCCGTAGAAGCAACAGCTATAGACTCCCGAAGATAGTCGCATCTCTCCGATTACCGTTGCATTTAACATTATAGCTCTGGGCAAATAAAAATCAAATTCTTGAGCCGCCTCCCGGACTTGAACCGGGAACCATTCGCTTACAAAGCGAGTGCTCTACCATTGAGCTAAGGCGGCAAGTCCGAAAGAATTCTAACGCAAAGCCCGCAAATTTCAAAAGCTAGGTTTGTGTTGTGCTCGAGGTATTGCTAGAATTATTCTTCTTCCCATTTTTTCTCTCTTCAGAGATTTTTTCCAAAAAGTCGGAAACTTTGCCGTTTGAGTGAAGCACTCGGCTTCCCCGTACCTTCTCCAGAAACTTCTGGTATGCCCTCTCAAATTCACGCCGCAGCATGTCGACGAGCGCTTCGGAGTGCCTAGGTAGTTCACGAACGAGAAAGACTCTGCCGCGCTCCCGGGCGACAGTAAGCCGTCCGCGGCCGCGCGCCGTCTCGCGGTGAAGAACCGCATTCCACTTTGCAAGTAAGCTGCGGGAGATTACTCGTCTGCCGCTCCTAAACTCATAGACCTTGAGACCGACAAGGACCACAAGTCCCGCCAGGGAAAAGAAAAATACTATAGTGAGAAACATATTAGCCTTGAGTTGAAAAACGAGCAAAACGCCTGATCTCAATTCTTTCGCCAAATTTCTGCACCGCCCCGGCAACTAGACTGCTCACCGTAAGCTCCGGGTTTTTGATAAAGGGCTGCTCCATTAGCGTCCGCTCGCCGAGATGCGCTCGAAGTTTTTCTTCCAGGATTTTTTTCTTGAGATCCCGGGGTATGTCTCCAACTTCCGGGAGAAAAATTTCCTCCACAGACTTTTTTACTTCCGGCGTTATGTCCTCGAGATTCAAAAACTGCGGATCGGTCGCCGCCACCTGCATAGCGACATCGTGGGCAAGCGCCCGAAATTCCTCATTCTTCGCCACAAAATCTGTCTCGCAGAAAAGCTCAACAATTGCCCCGACAGTGCCGGTGTTGTGAATATAAGATGAAACTACACCCGCCGAAAGCGCCCTCCCGGATTTATTCTTGAGAGCTTCCCCGCCTTTCTGCCGCAGGAGAAAAGCGGCTCTCTCCATATCACCGTCCGCTTCTTCAAGCGCCTTCCGGCACTGCATAACGGAAAGCCCGGTTTTACTGCGCAATTGCCTGACTTGTTCTGCAGTAATCATCGCCTTAATGTAACTTCCCCCGCCTCACTCGCTCCACTCTCCGCCGCCGCTGCCGCCGGCGCCGCCTTTCTTCCTTCCGCAAAAGCGGAGACTATTTCGCTAACAACAAACTCTATACTTGCCTTCGAAGCGTCGTTGCCTGGCACGGGATAATCAACCTCGTGAACATTACAATCGGAGCTCGCCAATGCCACGATGGGAATCTTGAGATGCCGCGCTTCGCGGACGGCATTTATTTCCCGCCTCGGATCAACTACAAAGAGCGCCTTTGGCAGCGCCGTAAGTGTTACAAGGCCGGAGAAAAATTCCTGAAGGCGGTCAATCTCTCGGTCAATGAGCACGCGCTCTTTTTTGGTGTATTTGGCAAGTTCTCCCCTCTCTCGCTGCGCTGTAAGCTCCACAAGCTTTGCGATGCGTTTGCGAATTTCGGCAAAGTTGGTGAGTGTCCCGCCCAGCCAGCGGCCGGCAACGTATGGCATCGAGATCGAACCGGTGCCCCCCCTTATGGCATCTTTAGCTTCAGTTTTGCCGCCGACGAAAAGCAAAATCCCGCCGGACGCTCCGATTTGCTTTACAAAATTCTTTGCCGTAAGTAGGGCTTCGCTCGTTTTCACCAGGTCGAAAATCTCCACCCGATTTTTTATACCAAAGAGAAAAGGTTTAACAGAGGGATGGCGGCGGGAGCGGATCAAACCAAAATGTGCTCCTGCTGCGAAGAGCTTATCAATAAGTTGTGACTCGTTTTTGCTGTGTTCTGCCATAGCAGAAGCGAAAATTATCCTAACAGATCTGTTACTGCCGCGCAACAGATTTCTTAGCTGATGTGGCTGCTTTAAACGCTTCAACCACCGGACCGAGGTTACCGGCGAGAATGCCTTCCAAGTTATGCCACGATTCATTCAAGCGATGATCAGTCAGGCGATCCTGGAGAAAATTATACGTCCGAATTTTTTCCGAACGCAGAGCAGTGCCAATCTGGGTTCTCCTTTCTTCCACCCGTGAGCGCAGCTCTTTTTCCTCTTCAATCGCTTCAAGCTTAGCCGATAGAATCGCCAGAGCTTTGTCGCGATTGGCTTTCTGGCTGCGCTCCGAAGTTGAGCGGACATCAATACCCGTCGGCTTGTGGATAATGCGCACTGCTGTCTCTACTTTGTTAACATTCTGCCCGCCCTTGCCGCCGGAGCGCGAAAACTCAATTTCCAGATCTGCTGGATTAATTTCAATCTGCGCACGCTTACGCAGCGGCAGAATCGCGACCGAAGCAGTTGAGGTGTGAATCCGCCCCGACTTTTCAGTTTTGGGAATGCGCTGAACGCGGTGCACGCCGGTCTCAAAGCGCAGTTCATCGTAAACACCATCGCCCCCAACTTCAAACGCGGCTTCCTTGTAACCACCCAAATCGCCTCTCGACTGGTTAATAACCTTCCAGCTCCAGCCGCAGGAGAGAACATACTTTTCATACATCGCTGCCAGCAAAGCCGCAAAAAGCGTTGCTTCCTCTCCGCCTACGCCGGCGCGGATTTCAAGAATGATTGCGCGAGGAGACTCTTCTTGCCTTTTTTCTTCAGCTAAATACTCCTCCATCCGTGCTACCAGCTCACTCTTCCGAGCGCCGATCCCCTTGAACTCATCCTGCGCCAATGTTCTCATCGAAGGATCACTTTCTGACAAAGCCAGAATTTCCTTCTCCTCCCCAAGAAGTTTTTCATAGGACTCTGCCAAGTACGCTGTCTTTTTATTTCTTTTGTATTTCTCTAAGTCCATATCTCAACCAACAACAAACAAGACAAATGCAAGATTTTAAGGTCGCCAGTCGCCTGCCCCGTACGAAATAGCTCGCTGCCAGTCGTCATTTCGTTTGGGGTCGGTCGTTTGTCGCTCGTTATTAGTTATTTCTTGCTCTTTGCCGCTTTGGCGCGCCTGGATTTGAATTTCTCAACTCGTCCGGCGGAGTCAATGATTTTCTCGGTGCCGGTGTAAAAGGGGTGGCAGGCGCTGCAGATTTCCACCTCGATTCGTTCTTTTGTCGAGCCAATGGTAAAAGTATTGCCGCAGGCGCAGACGACATTTGCCTTATCAAAATATTGAGGATGGATGTCTTTTTTCATGCGAGCTGAATATAACAATCTTAAAATAAAAAGCAAGGGTGGCACTTGACCTACACCTATCGCCGCGAATCCAACAGTTTTCTTAAACTTTCTTGTCTTTTGCACGCTTAGTCTATCATATATGATAGACTAAGAAAGGAGAGTTTCATGGTTTCTTGCTTTTTCTGTGTTTCCCGCGAAATTTTCGCGCTTCGATCTTTACGTTCAAACCTTGCCGAAAGCCCTGCACCCCGACAGAAAAAGACAGACCCCCACGGTGGCGTGCGTGGGGGTCCATGCCTGTGCTGGTTTTGTAAGCCTGGAGTGCGTGGCGAGCGCCACGCTGGGCTGGAACTGCTCCGTCCATACCTACATTCCCCCCTCGCCGAAGCAAGAGTCGCATTGTCTTTCGCCCAAGAAAGTGTGCGAGACACAAGCACGATTGTGGCTGGACAACGGGTGCGAGAACACCACAACCATCGGGGTTATGAGCTCTTAGACTGCTGTTGCCCAGTCTTTTTGTGTGCGCCGGTGCCCAGGAGAGACGCGCTGAAGTTCTCCGTCCGCAGTCACTGACCCTTCTGCTCACACGGCGCACAAGAGCCTCTAGTCCAACCATAGCAACCCAAAGACGCCTGTCAAGGAGAAGGTGTAAAAAGCGGAGACGCGGCGAAAACATAAGTCATGGAAGCAAGAGGCAGTAGTTTCAATAGTTTCAATTTGGAACCAAAAGCTAAAAACTCGCCTAACAGCCAGTTTCTTGCGAGTTTCTTAATGCATCATATATGATATACTAAGACTACTGCTGGGATATTAAGATATTAAATTTCTAGTACTCTAGTACAGTGACAGTAAAGCACAATACAGAATATAATAAAAACAAAGAGGCCCCGCCGCGGTCAACTACGACTGCGACGAGGCCCCAGCACGTTTGCGTGGGAGAGTCTAGACTTGGCTAGTTACCGGGGAGTGGAACGATACACTCCAGAGGATGTGCCCCGCGGGGGCTCCGTTCATCCGTCCCGCCCTCTTTGTTAGGCTGGACGCACTGGGCGCGGGCGCCGAACCGGCTGCCGCGTCAGGCCGATAACTTACCATCTCCTACACAAACGCACCGTTAGAAGAGAGGACCCCACCTTGCTGCCCGGCGCTCCGACGAATAGAGCAACCTAAGGACTTACGCTCGAAGGGGAATTTCGGCCTTGCGGCTTACTTACCTCCCCGAACTGATCTCCAACTAATTATAGCATATCAGTGTTTTCTGTCAATAATTTTTGCATTTTCTTTGCCTGCACACCAAAAAATGGCTCTTTTGAGCCATTTTTTGGTGTGCAGTTTCTAATAAGCTAACTAGCTAAGAAGCTCTTTTAAACCCCCTTCAAAAAGTCGATATTACTTTGTATCTCCTCCGCTTTCTGCATCACTGAATCGCCGTAAAAAACATTGGGTGGCTTGCGCCCCGCTCGGCAAGAGGCGCCGGAATAATATTTGCAGGCCGCATTGCGCTCCGCCGAATACCCGTCGCCAGCCGCCCCCAAATCAGAGAGATAAATTGCCGTCGCCACGAACGAATGCTCCGGATTCCAAGGATCAAGGCTGTCAGCACCGAGTCCGATAATACTCCCAATGCGCTCCTTGAAGAGCTCCCAGGTGGAGGGGATGAACTGCGAGGGGCCCATGCCGCCGCCGTAGCCGCGGCTCGTGGAATATGTCGTCCCGGGCGGACAAGAAACTGGCGTCAAGGTCCATTCCCTCCCCAGCTGTTTGGTAATGTTCTCAAACGGCTCCGTGTCGCGCGGCGCTTTCATAACTTTTTCAAAAAATGTGCCCGTATTCTTCCCTACTCCATCGCCAGTCGTAAGACTTGAGAGAATGCAGGAGCCCTGGTTTTTTCCTAAGTCGGACTCCTGCGAAAGAATGGCGAGAATAAGAGCCGGCCGAACACCTGTTTTTGAGGAAGCAAGGCCTGCATACTCGAGAGCTTTGCCGAAAGGAATGCCTTCAGTGTCGCGAAGACGGAAGAGCGCCGCTCGGATTTGCGCCGCCCGCTTCTGTCGTTCAGCCAAAACCGTCTGATAGGTTTTTTCTTCTTGCTTTGTTACGGTAAGCAGCTGCGTTTTTTCTTTCTGGCTTTGACCGATGACTTTCTTGCGGCTCTCCACTACATACTTGGCGTCAGTCTCCTGATTTTTTTTGACGTCAAGTTGCTCCCGTTCCGCTTCGGTCTGTTTTTTAACTTGCCGAACTTCAGCAAAATGCTCTTGCAGAGCACTCTTAATCGACAAATATGAATCAAAATCTTTAAAGAACTCGGAAAGATCTTTATTCGTAAGAATTGCTTCGGGCAGCGAATATGAATCGAGTTCATTGGTCTTGCGGATGAGTTCAGCGAGGGACTGCCTGCCCCGCGCGAGCTTCCCCTCAAGTTCACCAATTTTTTTGGTCTTGACTCCGATTTCCTTAGCCAGTTGCCCGATGGCAATGTTTTTTGCTTTGATGGTAAGCTCCGCCTCCTTGATTTTGGCGTTCAAAAAGGAAATATCACCTTGCAAGGTGCTTGCCTTTTTCTGTGTTTCAGTGAGAATCCCCTGCCACTTCTCGATTTCTTTCTGGAGAGCGTCGTATTCGGCGCGGAGTTTCGTTTCTTGGTCGGCAATCCGCTGCTCTGTCAGGGTCTGGGCAGAAGAAACAAACGGCAGAAAGAGAAGAGAGAGAATGAACAGAAACAAAGGCGCAAGTTTCACCACGGCGCGTTGGCGAGTATTGGTCATACGGCGTGCTTTCAATTATACCAAGTACTGGCAATAGACATAAAGAAAAGACGGCTTGCGCCGTCTTTTCTTTCCTGCAAATAACTCACTTCTCTGCTTTTTTTGCCACTTCTCCTGAGGCTTTCCCTGGAGCTGTCTCCTCCTCTCCTTCTTTTTCCTTTCCCTTCTTCTCAACTTCAATAGCAGAGAGATCAACCGGCTCGGCGGGAGCTTCTTCCTTCTCTTTCTTCGGCTCGGCAACGAGTGCCGTGATCTCATCTGGACTTTCAAGCGCTGTTACACCGGCAGGCATAGCAATATCTTTGGCGAGCAGTTGATTGCCGATAGCTTCAAGTTTGGAGATGTCCACTTCAAGCTGAACCGGCAAATCTTTTGGCATCGCTTCAACTTTAAACTCGTGCAAAACTTTTACCAAGAGACCGCCGTGGTCTTTTACGCCGGGGGCAACACCTACGAATTCAAGAGGCACCGACACTCTCACCCTGTGTCCCGCTTCAAAAACATAAAAGTCCGCGTGGCGCGGGCTTCCCGTTACCGGATCAATATCAACATCGTGAATCAGGGCGTCAAAGGTTTTCCCGTCCTTCTCCTTGAGCGTCACCACCGCCGACTCTCCCGCCTTCTTCCAAACCTTCAAAAAATCACGGTAGGAAATTGAAATTGGTATCGAGGATTGTTTTTTACCATAGAGAACTGCCGGCATCACGCCTCCTCGGCGCAATCCTTCGACTTTTCCTGCTTTTTCTCTCTTTTCAACCTGAAGTTCCAACATGCCGGAGTATTATACAGATAAAGTTATAGAAATCAAAATTTTAGGAGATTTTAAAGCTCTTACATAGCAAAAGCCCGCGCATCGTTAGACACGCGGGCCGAGGGTCTAGAATTCCAGAAGCTCCGTTTTCCTAGGACCCAGGTCCTACTTGCCTGCCTGTCCGGCAGGCAGGCGACGGGCGAGGAAGCGGTAGAGCGGAGGCCAGACGACCTCCCAGAGGGTCAGGTCAGCGGAGCGGCGCGCCTCGTGCCTGCGGAGCACAACCACGTGCCGGTAGCCGTACCGGTCCCGCCGCCAGAGGGGATCGCCGAGGCCAACGATGGTGAACTTCCGCTGCTCCTCGGGGAACTTCTCCCTGAAGACGAGGATCTCGTGCGCTCCGGTAAGCTCGAAGCCCTCGGCGCGTATCTCGCGGACAGCCTGGTCCGATGAGATATTGCGGTTGAAGTGAAAGAGCTTGTAGTCGCCCTTCACGACGCCGCTCGTGCGCGGCCGGGGGAAGTGTTCCTCGGTGATATCCGGGTTGGCACAGTCGTACTGGCACGCCCGGACCATCTCCTCGGTCGTCCGACCCCAGTCCACGGCGAGGCGGAAGAGGCCCGTTGGTGTTTCCGTCACCTTGCCGACGATGAGCTCGTCGAGGGTGCGTGCGAACATTCCGTTGTCGAGCCCCAGCTGGAACTGGTCGCGGCTGACGCCCTTCTCCTTCGCCATCTTGCGGATCTGCTCTAACTGCGCGGTTGTCACGGCCTTGGCGGTCATGACTTTCTCCTTGTTTGTGGCTCACCCGTAAGCTCCGACCAAATGCCGGGACCTAGAGCGGGCCTGTTATGTACAGCTTGGAAAGAAGTTCGAGGAACCACTCTCAAAGCTGTACATAAATACAAGTAGCTTTCTCAAGGTTCTACCTACTTAACATCATACACCCAAACTTATAGTTTGTTAATAGAATTATGTGCCCAAATCTACTCCTATTTTTAGGCTCTATTTTCCTGATATATGCTCTTTCAAATACTCGACTGAACCGCCAACCTTTTTGCCAGGATTAAAGATGTTCCGCGGGTCGAAGATGTTTTTTACTTCGGCAAAAAGCTCGAGCATTTTCGGAGAAAACATTTTCCCCAAATACGGCGTGCGAATGATGCCGTCATTGTGCTCGGCGGTGATTGAGCCGCCGTAGCGGGCGACCAAATCATAGACCTTGTCAGAAACTTCGAGAATAATAGAGACGTTGCGGCAGTCGCGCATATCCATAAGCGGAATGATGTGAAAATTGCCGTTGCCGGCATGGCCGGCTATGGTATAGACAAGTTTGTATTCATCCAAAATCGCTCTCATTCTCGGCAGAAACTCCGGAAGATATTTGGGATCAACCACCACATCGTCAACGAAAGGGGCGGTGCGCTTGCCGCGGATGTGACGGCGCAAGAGATTAAAGCTCTGCCGCCGAATTGTCCAGTACTTTCCCGCCTCATCCTCGGTCTTAGTGACATGCATCTGCAGTTTATAGACAAGTAAAGTGTTCTCGAGAGTATGCATGGTGCGCTCAATAGCCTCGTTTGTTTCGCCCGTAAACTCGGCGAGAAGCACAAGTTTCGGCACGCCGCCGGTTAAAACCATGGCAATCTCGGGAAGAAAGCTCCAGAGCAGCTTGACAAGCCCTCCCTTCATAAGACCAACCATTTCTGGGAAGAAGCGAACCGCCAGCCGCAGAGTGGAGTCGTCATAACTCTCCAGCGACTCCGGCCGGAAACGTAAGATGATGTTGACAAGCTCGCTTAAGCAAGAGAGGTCCTTGAGAAAAATAACAAAGAGCCGAGAGTGTTTAGTCACCGGCACCAGACGAAGCCGGGCGCGCGTCACAATGCCAAGCGTGCCTTGAGAGCCGACCAAGAGCTTCACCAGATTGAAAGTTTGCCCGTCCCAAACATTCCAGAGATAGTAGCCAGCCGAATTCTTTGAGACCTTGGGGCGAGCGCGCTCAATTTCTTCCCGATTTTCTTCTATCAGCGCAAAGACCTTACGATAAATCTCTGCTTCAAAATCATTTTGAGAGATTTTGCGTTTCAGCTCGCCACTTGAGAGCAGTCTGACTTCATATTCGTTGCCGTCTGAAAAAACTACCGAAAGCGACTCAACATAATCCTCCATTTTGCCGTAGCGAAGAGTCTTTTCTCCCGCCGCATTGTTGCCAATCATCCCGCCGAGAGCGCAGAGGTCCTTTGAGGCGGTATAGCAAGGTAAGATAAGGCCTCGCCTCAAGGTCTCTTTTTCAAAATCGCGATAAAAAGTTCCCGGCAAAACTTCGGCGACTGATCCATCAAAGCTGGGTACTCCCCTCATGTAGCGACTGGTGTCGAGAATGATAGATTCACCGAGCGGTCCTCCCGACATGCAGCTGCCGGCGGCACGTGCAGTGATGGAGAGAGTTGGATCATTTGTCTTACGCTCTGACACAAACCGCACCAACTTTTGAATGTCTTCACTGCCTCTGGGAAAAACAACGAGGTGCGGTTTGACTTCGCAGAGACTGGCGTCGCGGCTGTAGGTTGCAAGTGTTGTCTCATCGTCAGCCACTCTTCCCTCAAGAATTCGCTCAAGCTCCTGGCGCATATTAGGAGAGTCCGGAAAATAGTTTGAGTTTCTGCTCAACAAGTTTCTGCATTGCTTGCACCGCCGGTTTCATGATTTTATAGGGTGCCACTTCGTCCGGGTCATCTTGGAGCGACTTTTTGACAGCATCGCGAAAAGCCACCCGCAGCTCGGTATTTATGTGAATGATTGAGATTCCGGCCTTGATGGCCTTGAGAAAATCTTCGTCGGAATTACCCGAGCCGCCGTGGAGAACGAGCGGAATACCTGCTTCTCCCCGGATAGCGGCAACACGCTTGACATCAATGCTCGGCTCATCTCCTCCCTTGAGCATGCCGTGGATATTGCCGACAGCCGGCGCCAAGAGGTCAATGCCGGTTAGAGAAACAAATTTCTTCGCTTCTTCCGGAGAAGTAAGGGAGGCCGGATCGAGCGCGACGCCCGGAGGAATCGTCTCCAAAAGCTGCGAAGATTGGCCAATGTAACCAATCTCTCCTTCGACAAGCACATGAGGATTTTTGGCTCGGGCATACTCGACTGCTTCTTTGGTAATTTTGACATTCTCTTCAAAGGAAAGTTTAGCGCCGTCAATGATGACGCAGTCGAATCCGGCATCGACCGCTTCTTTGATTTTCTCGAGCGAATAGGTGTGGTCGGCGTTGAGAAAGATGGGATAACCGAGCTGCTCGGCAACACTAGTTACTAGGGCTCTGACTTGCCGCACGCCGAGAAAATCTCTCTCCCCCTCCGAGACGCCGATAATGACCGGCACGCCGACGGCTTTGGCGGCACGGGCAATCGCCCAAAGCCCCTCGATGTTCCCGATATTGAAGTGGCCGAGCGCAGTGTGCTTATTTTCAGCTTCGGCAATATGGTCGCGCAGAGTTTTCACAGCTATATTCTAACTTACAACCAACAACTTACAACCAACAACCAGAGTTCTTTAATTTAGAATTGATGTTGTTTGTTGTCAGTTGTTCATTACTGGTATAATTTACGCATGCCAAAAGACTATGACCTCGTCGCCATCGGCGACATCACCACCGATGCGTTCATTCGCCTCAAGGACGCCAGTGTCTTCTGCGACGTCAACCGCGAAAAATGCAAACTCTGCGTTTCCTTCGGCGACAAAGTTCCTTATGAATTTGTGGAAGTAGTTCAGGCAGTCGGCAATAGCCCTAACGCTGCGGTGGCAGCGGCGCGGTTGGGGCTTCGCTCGGGGCTCGTCGCTAATGTTGGCGACGACCAAAACGGCGGCGAATGCCTCGCCACCCTGAAGCGAAACAGTGTCGCTCTTGAATTTATGACTGCTCACCGCCACAAAGAAACCAACTATCATTACGTGCTCTGGTACGAAGACGAGCGCACCATTTTAGTTAAGCATCAGGAGTTCGCCTACAAGCTTCCGGACTTTGGAACGCCGGCTTGGATCTATCTCTCCTCACTAGGACCGAGCTCGCTCTCGTACCACGAGGAAATTATCGGTTACTTGGCGGCGCATCCGACTATCAAACTCGCCTTTCAACCGGGCACATTTCAAATAAAACTCGGCACCTCACGGCTTGGTGAGCTCTACAAGCACGCTGAAGTTCTTTTCTGTAATGTTGACGAAGCAAAACGGATCCTGGGCATTATTGAGGAAGTGAACATCGCCCCCCTTCTTGAGAAATTGCGCAGCTTGGGGTCGAAGCTCGTCGTCATCACTGACGGACCGAAAGGAGCCTATAGCTACGATGGCGAGCGCACTCTCTTTATGCCTCCCTATCCCGATCCCAAGCCCCCCTTTGAGCGAACCGGGGCAGGCGATGCCTTTTCCTCAACTTTCACCGCCGCACTAGCGCTAGGAAAGAACGTCGAAGAAGCCCTCCGCTGGGCGCCGGTCAATGCCATGTCTGTTGTGCAGTATATCGGCGCCCAACGCGGGCTTCTCTCTCGCGAGGAGATAGAGCGCATCGTGCGGGAAGCACCGGAGAATTACCAGCCGAAAGCACTTTCCTAGTCTCAATATTCAGCAATATCAGCCACATACCATCTTCCCTCAACTCTCTCAAGAACGTAACGGGCGTGAGAAGTACTTGCTCCACGGTTGTCAATAAAATCGGCTTCCATCTCCGCCCGGTCATCGGTAACCGAAAGAACAGAGAGGTTTTCCCCAAATACGAACTGCTCCTGCAGGGGTTTCTGAACTGATTCCTTGCGGCGCAGACAATTAGTGACAAGATTTTTGTTGAGAATAAGTTTTTCAAAGATTTCGCAATCTCCGCTTTCATAGTTAAACAAGGCTTTGTAAAAAACTCTCTTGGCAAACGACTCACTGGCAAGACCAACATCATAGACAAAGAGAAAAATACTTAGGGCAACGAGCGCCGCAATCGTCAAAACCACCAATACATAAGGAGTTTTCATGTGTAAGTACAATCACAACATTCTAATATTCTGCAGAATGTTAAGATGTTGTGGTTTGATTTTTAAGACTTTCGACTTATGACTTTTTTGACTGCTTCTTTGATATGACTTTCTCCCATTCCGTAATGTTCAACGAGTTCTTCTTGAGTTCCGGATTGTCCGAACTGATCTCTGACTCCAACAAATTCCTGCGGCACGGGGTAATTCACTGCCAAGCACTCTGTCACTGCCGAACCCATCCCGCCGGAAATTTGATGCTCTTCAACAGTAACAATTGCTCCGGTTTCTCTAGCTAAATTCAAAATCGCTTTTTCATCAAGGGGTTTAACGGTGGAAAGATTCATGACCTTTACTCTAATACCCTCTTTTTCAAGTTGCTTCGCCGCCAGAAGCGCTTTGTATAAAAGTGCGCCGGTTGCAATAACCCCTGCCTCGCACTTGGCGGTTCGGTCGCCAAGTGAAGAGTCCCAGAAAATTTGAGCTTTGCCTATTTCAAACGGAGTCTCTTCGGTTGTAATAACTGGCGTTTTTTCTCGGGCAAGGCGGATATAGACAGGTGTATTTGTTTTTGCGGCGGCAATTGTCGCTTTCTTGGCTTCAATAGCATCGCAGGGAGAAAGCGCCACCATGCGCGGCATAACGCGGGTAATAGCAATATCCTCAATTGCCTGATGAGTGCCGCCGTCCGGACCGACAGAAATTCCCGCATGGGAGCCGGCGATTTTTACCGGCCGGTCGTTGTAGCAAATAGTGGTTCTAATCTGCTCCCAGTTGCGGCCGGGACTAAACATCGCATAGGAAGATATGAAGGGAATTTTACCCATTGCCGCCATGCCGCTCGCCACTCCCGCCAAATTCTGCTCCGCCACTCCGATTTCAACAAACCGCTCTGGAAATTTATTTTTGAATAAATGCATTTGCGTAGACTCAGTAAGGTCCGCGCAAAGTCCAACAACATTTTCATTTTGTTCTCCTGCAATAACCAAACCTTCGCCAAATCCCTTGCGAATAGGAACTTGCTCGACATCATCATCCCAGCCCGAGGCTGGTCCGCTTTGGGCAGAAAACAGTTTTGGATTCAGCTTTACACTTGCATTAATCATTATGGTATCCGCTTATCCTACCGCCGAGAGAACGCAGCTCATCTAGTGCAATTTTGCCTTGCTCCGCTTTGGGCGGCTCGCCGGGCATATCTTGGATTCCCGGCGGGACGCCGTGCCATTTGAAATCGCGCTCCATATAACCCACTCCCTTGCCCGGAATTGTGTGGGCAATAATTACTGACGGCTTTTCAAACACGGCCTTGGCCCGATTGACTGCCTCGTGGATATCGGCGAAATTATGCCCGTCAATTTCAATGACATGCCAGTTGCGCGCCCTCCATTTGTCCGCAAGGGGTTCTAAGGGTATGACGTCCTCGGTAAAGCCATCAATCTGAATGTTATTGCGGTCAATAATAGCGATGAGGTTGCGGAGTTTGAGTTTTCCGGCAAGCAAAGCCGCCTCGTAAGTGTTGCCGGCGGCTTGTTCGGCGTCACTCATAAGTGCATAGATAGTGCGTTTAGTATCAATGCCATTATCCATAATGTCAGCTATTGCCATTCCCACTGCCTGCGATAGACCCGCTCCAAGAGGGCCAGAACTTGTCTCAAGCATGGGCAAATACTCTCTGTGCGGATGACCTTGTAGCCGAGTCCCCAGCTTGCGCAAGGTCTTTAATTCTTCCAGCGGAAAATAGCCGGTATGCGCCATTGCGGCGTAGAGCACCGGGCAGATGTGACCGTTAGAGAGCACAAGCCGGTCGCGCTCGGGCCAATCAGGATTTTTTGGATCGTGCTTGAGTGCGACAAAATAGAGATAGGTGAAAATATCCGCCATGCCAAGAGGACCGGCGCTATGACCGGAGCGTGCCTCAAGAAGCATTTCAATAATGGAGAGGCGAATGGCATTAGCCTTGACCTCCAGGTCCTTGATCTGTTTGTCAGTAAGAGCATTCATAGATTTTGAAGTTCAATAATCGTCTCTTGCGGATTTTCACTCTTCCAAATTACTGAACCGGCAACCAGCCGGCTGGCTCCAGCCTCAACAAGACGCGGCGCCGACTCTAAATTCACTCCTCCGTCAACACTTATGATAACATCGGGAAACTTTGCTCGTAAATCGGCAATCTTCCGAAGAACTCGACTATCAAACGGCTCCCCCTGCCGCCCGATTGTGCCAATTCCCATAAACTCCACCACATCGAGGTGAGAGATAAGCGGCTCGAGCACCTCATTTGAGGTTTCAATGTTGAGCGCTAGGCCAAGTTCGGTGTTGACAAGCGAGCTTCTATTGCCAAAATCACTTTCAAAACTCTCCACAAACGAAAGTGCCTCCTTGGGTGAGGAAAATGATTCGTAGTGGGCAATAACTCTCACCGCGCCTGCGGTGACCCACTGGTCAAGAACATTTCGCGGCCGCCCCACCATGAGATCAACTTCAAAATCAAATTCCTCCCAGAAAGGCAATCCATCTTCTTCGCGAATGATGCGGACAAAATCAGGGTCAACTCCCGTTGAGAGGTACGGCCACGAGCGCTCCGGCACAAGCGTGCCATCCAGAACATCGACTTGAACAAATTTCACCAATCCGACGATATGAGAAAGCTTGTCCTCGAGATCAGAGAGGCTTCGTGGAATTATGGCTGGGATGACTTCGGTCATGAACTAAAGAACTTCCACGTCTATTCATGCGCGCGCTCTATCTTGCCGAGACGGCGCTTGTGGCGCTCGCCGTTCGAGAACGGCGTATCGAGCCAAACCCTCACCGCCTGCACCGCCTCATCGTCAGTCACAAATCGTGAGCCAATAGCGAGAATATTTGCGTCATTGTGCTGGCGTGAGACTTCCAGGTTTGTAATACTGCTAGTTAGAGAAATGCGGGAGCCGTAGAAAAGAGCTGCGCGAACATGCGGAAAACGATTAGCGCACATTGCCTCACCCTGTCCCGAGCCACCCAAAATAATCCCTCTCACCCCTTGAGGATTGCGGGAGACTTCGCGAGCCACAGGAATAACATAATCTGGATAGTCGTCATTTTCGTCGTACTCTTGTGCACCTTGATCAATAACTTCGTAGCCGTTTTCACGCAGATATTCAATTATCTTTTCCTTCTGAGCAAGGCCGGCATGGTCGGTGCCAATGAAGATTTTCATGAAATTAAATATACAACCAACAGCCGACGACCCACAACTTCACTTATGCACTGTCGCTCCCTACTTTTTTCCCTTCAAGATAATTCTTCCTTCAAATCCGCCGCGCGCCGCAAGTTTTTTTCTACGTAATTGCTCTACACTAGCATAATCAGGTAATTTTCTTAACGCTTCTACTACCTCCATCACGTCAGCCAACTCTTCCGAGTTACCAGCTTGTAGAAATTCTGCAACTTCTTCCCCGAGCTTTTTTATCAATTCAGTCTTATATTCTTCTGGAGAGGCAACTCTTCTTTCGTAGGAAATTCCTTTTTCATCAAGAATTTCCGGTATTTTATCTCTTACCAATTTATCGTAACTTTCCATTCAACTATATGATATGACTGCCGGTTTTTATCACATGCTCAACTAGAGTGTAAGTGTATCCCATTTCATTGTCGTACCAGGCACAGACCTTCACCAAGTTGCCACCGATAACGCGGGTGAACTCAAGATCGGCAATAGAGCCGTAGGAGCTGCCTAAAATATCACTGGAGACCAGCGGCTCTTCTGTTACGGAAAAAATTCCCTTCCAGCGGGGATTCTCTGCGGCACGGCGTAGAATATCGTTCACTTCCTCTTTCGAAGTATTTCTTTTTGCAATGAATGTGACGTCAACAATTGAGCCGGCAATGATCGGCACACGCATAGATACACCGTCAAAAAGCCCTTCAAGTTTGGTGAAGGCTTTGGTTACTGCAATCGCCGCGCCCGTGGATGATGGCACAATGTTGTGCGCTGCCGCCCTCCCTTCTCGAAATCCCCTCTTAGAAGGACCATCAACAAGGGATTGAGTGGCTGTGTATCCGTGGACAGTATTCAAAACCGCCTTCTCAATACCAATCGCTTCATCAAGAATTGCAATCAAGGGACTCCCTGCATTAGTAGTACACGAAGCGTTCGAGCTGATAGCGCATGTGGCGAGCTTTTCATCATTCACCCCCATAAGAACTGTCGCTCCTTCGATCCCCGGCGTGGGATCGTCTTTCATGGGGGCGGTTACAACCACTCTTTTTGCTCCCGCCTCCAAATGAACCTTCGCTTTTTCATAGCTCGCGAAGAGACCAGTGGATTCAACCACAACGTCGACGTTCAAATCGCGCCAAGGAAGTTTGGCCAGTTCCTTCTCTCCAATAAATAAAATCTCCCGCCCGTCGAGCACAATTGCCTTGCCGTCAGGGCGCACTGAAACCGCGAAGGGGGCCTTTCCGTAGACAGAGTCGTATTTTATTAGATAGGCGATGTTTTGAGCATCCCCGAGATCATTGATCGCCACCAGTTCAATCTCGGGGCGCGTCTGCGCCAATTTTATGAATGCTCGTCCGATTCTGCCAGCGCCGTTCACCGCAACTCGAATTGTTTTCATCAAAGAGATAAAGAATTGTAATGAATATAGTATAGCGCGCAAACGATACAAGACAAAATCCCGGCGATACCGGAGTAGAAGGAGAACCCTGAGGAAGAAATCACAATGGCGAGATCCTGTCGCCGACTGATGTCCCCTCACGCTCGACAAAACCGCTCTTTAGCTCAAGAACATAGCGGGCAGGAGTCGCCCCCGTAAAGATTTTTGGAAAACCCTCCGGGACGAGGCGGGTTTCGATCTGAATCACCCGCCACTCTTCGTCCAGCCAGAGAACATCAATGGAGAAAAGCATATTCTTCATCCAAATCCCGACAGGGCGCGGCTCGGGAAAAACAAAGAGAAGCCCCTGATTGTCTAAAATGTCGCTGACGCCGGAGAATCCGAGCACTCTCTCCTTTTCGGTTTCGGCAATATCCGCCCAGACCACTGCAGAGCCGACACGAAGCGGCCGAGAAAAGTCTGTATTTAGCAATGCGGCGCGGTTTTGTTTTGGCGGCTTGATTTGAGTCAAGAAAAAAATCAAGGAAAAGGCAATAGAGAGCAAAACAAAGGTGAGAACAAGCACTTCAATGGTTTTCCAAATTGATTGTTGCATTTCTTTCTCGAGAAACAAGAGAGCCCCCCACATGCACGCATGTGGGGGGCTCTTCTTCGGATTACTCCGCTTGGCCGCGGAAGCCGCCACGGAACCCCTCGCGGGGAGCCATGGGGCGAGCGACGTTGACGGTCAGTTTGCGTCCCTGGAAGTCCTTGCCGTTCCACATCTCGATTGCTCGATCTGCATCAGCATCTTCTTTCATGGTCACAAACCCGAATCCTCGTGATCTGCCAGTGGCGCGGTCAGTGACAATTTGCACTGACTCAACTTCGCCGACTTGGGCAAACACGTCGCGCACATCCGTATCGGTACTCGAGTACGGGATGCCGCCGACATACAATTTTACTGCCATATCCTTGGCTCGTCTCTTGGCTGCTTCGATGTAAGCGACGAGCACTCTCTCACGTTTTCTGTCGGAGACAACCCCGCCCAAAACCCGAGGAGAACTTACATAAACCCATTATACACAGCGGCACAAGAAAGTCAACCCCGTAGTAGATTTCGGCAATGCGCCGTAGGCGCAAACAATTATTGCCAAATTCACTACAGGGTCAACCCAAAGTAAACTGACTGATTAAAACGCGAATGAATCCGCGATCTTAGAGAGCAAATCAACGGAGCCGCGGCTGGCGATAGGTGGATGAATGAGAATAAAACTCATTTTCCCGGGAGTGTTTTCCGAAAAATTAAAAGCGTAAAACGGCCCTTTTTCGCGGCTGGTGACAGAATCTTCTAATTTTTCTTCCAGAACAAGATAAAATTTCTGCGCCGATAAACCGTTTTTATTCACGATAGATGAGAGATCTTTCACTTCTCGGCACGAAAGATTTGCTCCGGCGGCTTCGCAAAGAGCGCGTGATTCGTCAAGGACAAATTGCTCATAGGGCACCTCGACATCTCCGCTTTCAAGGATAACATCGAGTCGCGCTTCCTCTCTGCCGGTTTCTTTATTGACGAGAGCGACACTCGATTGAGACTCCTCCCGAACAGTGTGTACCGAAGAATAAGAGAAAGAAAAACTGAAAGCTTCGCTTTCATATTCCCCAGCCGCCGCCTCGGATAGCGGCGGCTGCCGCTCGGATTTTGCGCTCGGCGGGAAAAGTCTGCCGCGAAACAAATATCCCGCGCCGGCAATCAATAAAATAAGAACAAAAAAGAAAATAGATTTTTTATACTTTGCCATTAGATTATTTTTGCAAATCAAGGCAGACAGAGTTTATGCAGTAGCGTTTGCCGGTTGTTTCTTTGGGACCGTCGTCAAAAACATGTCCCAAGTGGGAGCCGCAGTTTTTGCATTTAACTTCAGTTCGACGTATACCGAGGCTGCTGTCATCGCGGAGTTCAACTGCCCCGGGCAGCGCCTCGTCAAACGACGGCCAACCCGTTCCGGAATTGAACTTGGCATCGGATGAGAAAAGTTGGGCCCCACATGCGGCACAGCGGTACATGCCTCTCTCTTTTGTACGAACATACTCTCCCGAAAACTGTACTTCTGTCCCGGCCTGGCGCAAGACATGGTATGCCTCCGGCGAGAGTTTCTTTTTCAGCTCTTCCTCGTTCACCTTTTCATTATACCAAACGAATCAGCCTCATTAGAAAAAGGTCAAAAGCCAAGGCAGTGTCTGAAGACCTTGAGTTTTTCTTTGCATTGCCCTGCGAAGTCTTGGCGATATGAGACGGCAAATTCCCTCAATTCGCGCCCTTTGGTTATAATTTAACAACTAGACACTGATCACATGCGGGCAGTTCAATAATTATCTCCGGTTTATCTTTAAAAAACTTG
This sequence comes from Patescibacteria group bacterium, assembly GCA_004322205.1. Classification (GTDB taxonomy): domain Bacteria; phylum Patescibacteriota; class Minisyncoccia; order Phycocordibacterales; family Zambryskibacteraceae; genus SCSN01. The sequence continues at coordinate 31,523 of SCSN01000008.1, read as the reverse complement.
TCAAACGCTCTCTTAACCCCCTCCGATTTTAGATAATCGTGAGAAATGATAACACCCCCTCTGTTTATTTTGGGATAAAAGAATTTTAGGCAATTCAGCGTGGATTCATAAAGATCTACATCAAGATGAACAAATGAAAATTTTTTATTTTTTACGAGTTCAGAAGTCGAAGGGAAAAGTCCTTTGTAAAAATAAACGTCCGGATACTTTTTAAGGTAGCTCTTAACATTTTCAAACTGGGCGGAATAATCTCCTTTGCGAAACTGCTCCGGGTTGTCAATTTCACATAAATCCGGCAGTCCCTCAAAAGTATCAAATAAATGCACCGGTTTCTTCGTGGCCTCACATATAAGTTTCGCTGAACCTCCTTTATACACACCGACTTCAGCAATATCCCCCTTAATTTTTTCAGTTTCTCTCACCGTCCTATATATTTGGTAAGCCTCATGATCCTTGAGAATCATTTCCGTTTCTTTTTTGATCTGCTTAATTAAATTAAATACTTGGGTGCTTGCCGGATCATCGTAAAAAAATAGCACTCCGTTTTTAGCCAAGTAATAATAAACCAGAACTTTTCCTACATATCCTCTTGGGACTGACAGTATTTTGGCGCTCCCCAGCCATTTCATAATCGCATTGATAAATTTTCTCATAGATTTCTTAACTGGCGGAGGCGGTGAGATTCGAACTCACGATGCCCTTTCGGACATAGTTGCTCTCCAAGCAACCGCACTAGACCGCTATGCGACGCCTCCAGTAACAGCTACAACCAACAACTTACATCAAACAGCAGCAAAAAAACTCCCAGCTTAACGTCCAAGTTCGGAATACGCGGAGACTCTGTTTCTGCCCCTTTTCTTGGCATGATATAGAGCTCTATCGGTACGTTTGACAAGTTCATCCATTGAAATTCCGCTCTCCGACTGTGCTACCCCGGCGCTCACCGAAAGCTTAAGGTCAGAAACATCTTCCAAACGAATGAACTCCACTTCCCTTCTTATTTCCTCTGCCTTCTTTACTGCATCTCTCTCACTTGCTCCCGGCAGAAGTGCAATAATCTCTTCCCCTCCCCAGCGCGCCGCCGTGTCACCTTCCCGCAAACTTCCTCCAACGACAGAGGCAATTTTTTGCAAGGCTTCGTCGCCAACCAGATGCCCGTGGGTATCATTGAGACGCTTGAAATAATCAGCGTCAAAAAGGATGACTGAGAGAACTCTGAATCCAAACCATTCGCGCCGGCGGCTCAATCTGCTTTTCTTAATCGTCTCAAGATATATTCCAAGCTCCTCTTCAAAAAACTTCCGTGTCTTAAGCCCAGTCAGATGGTCGTGAATAAGATCGGCTTCAAGCCTCTCATTTTCTCTCTCAAGCTCCGTGATTCGCGCTTTGAGTGTCTCTTTTTCTTTTTTAAGTTCATCGCTCACGTCTGTGATTCGAGCAGAGCCGCTATCCGCTCCTCTACTGGAGGGTGGGTCATAAAGAATTTTCCAACAAGGCGCGCCGTTTGGCCAAAGGGATTGGCAATAAACAAATGAGCGGTGGCGTGATTGGCTGTACGCATAGAAATGCCGGCGGCAGAAATTTTCCGCAGGGCATTGGCCAGACCTTCCGGATAGCGGGTCAGAAGCGCACCAGAGGCATCTGCCAGAAATTCCCGCTTGCGAGAAATGGCAAGCTGGATGAGAGTAGCAATCAAAGGCGAGAGGATAGCGAGAATTATTCCGACCAGCAAAAAAATTACTTGAATTTGATTGCCGCGGCTGCTCCTTCCACCGCCCCAGCGGGCAGTGCGCAGGAAAAAATCAGAAAGCAGAGTTACAAAACCAACAAGCACCACCACAATCGTTGAAAGAAGCATGTCGCGGTTTCCGATGTGGGAAAGCTCATGGGAAATCACACCTTCAAGCTCTGTTTTATCAAGAATACGAAGGAGTCCTGTTGTCACTGCTACCACGGCGTGTTCCTTGTTTCTGCCGGTTGCAAAAGCGTTCGGCGCCGGATCGTCAATAACATAGAGCTTGGGCTGTGGAAGGCCGGCGGTGATAGAGAGATTCTCGGTGGCGTTCCAGAGGTCAAAATATTCTTGGCGGGTGACCGGTTTGGCGCGGTGGAGTTTAAGAACAATTCTGTCGGAGAACCAATAGCTAAATATATTTAGAATGACTGAAAAAAAGACGAAGAAATATAGAATGGTCGGATTACCGTAAACTCGGCTAAAGACCCAGCCGAGGAGGATGAGAAATACAAAGAACATGGATACAAAGAGCCATGTCTTGCGAACGTTTGCCGACTGGTGCCTGTAAAGACTTGCCATAATTTCGACCGCCGCAAGTGCTAGCTATGTTTCCACTCCGACCTTTCGCCCTTGCTAAGCTTGTCCGCCATCATAATTTTGTCATAAATACCATCAATAAGATCATAGGTTTTCGCTTCCTCTATTGTTACCCACGCAAACTTGTCGGTTTCATCTTCTTTGAGGATAACTTCCCCACCGGCATAGTGAGCTAGGCATGAAATAACCAGTGAAGGTGATCCATCTGCATGAATAGTCGCCAAACTCGTTACATAGTGACGAGATAAGAGTTATCCTTTGCAATAATTGCATTAATAGCTACCTCGTGCAAAAGGTTGTCTCCTTTAGATTGCATCAGATTAAAATCCTCTAGAACTTGACTTCAACGGGGCTTCTCGCCGCCCTCTCACCTTCCTCAAGCTCAAAGAATTCCATTTTGGCAAACTTGAAGATGTCGGCGATGACATTGCCCGGAAATGATTCAAGGCCGATGTTGAGGTCGCGGACGTTGCCGTTGTAGAATCGGCGGGCAGCCTGAATTTTATTCTCGGTGTCGGAGAGTTCTCGCTGAAGTTCAAGAAAGTTCTGATTGGCTTTAAGGTCAGGATAGGCTTCGGCAACTGCCAATAGAGATTTGAGGGCACCAGTGAGCATATTCTCTGCCTTTCCCTTCTCTTCCAGGTTGCGAGCTCCCATGGCGGCGGCGCGCGCCTTGGTAACATTTTCAAATGCGGATCTCTCGTGTTCCGCATACCCCTTTACCGTGTTGACCAAATTAGGAATTAGATCGTAGCGGCGCTTGAGTTGAACATCAATATCCGCCCAGGCCTCCTTAGCGCGATTGACCAGACGAATAAAGCGATTATAGCTGGCAATTATCCAGAGAACAATCAAGGCCAGGACTCCAAGAGCAATATAGAGATACATAGTTTTTTCTTATTTCTATTTAGCGAAGTTTATCACCTTTCGTAAATTTCTGAAAGACACCAGCCAGCAACCGAAATGGCTATACTCAATTATTGACGTCAAGGGTAAAAAGGTTAGAGTTCTAACAGAACTGAAAGGAGAATACAGTGTACAAGAGAGACATTGTAGTGATTACCGCAAGAAGCCTTCAGGGCAGTAGCGAGAGAAGAAGTCCCCAAGAGCTCTTCGCCATCAGGTCCCTCTACGAAAGCGGGCAATACACTCTTGAGGAGCTTGGCGATCTTCTGGGAGGGTTAAGTAGGGAGAGGGTAAGACAGCTCGTGAGGAAGACAGGAAGTGTCTATTCAAAGCCCAACTGGCCGAAAGACCCGCTACCCGCCATCCGGACATTAAGAGAGAACTCGGAGATAACATCGCTCCATGCTTGGCAAAAAGCCCTCAAGAGAAAGGGGCGGGGCGGCGTGAAGAACTTTTCTCTTAGGAAAATGATGCTGGAGTTTGGCATCACAGAGGCGGTGGAGAGACTCTTCTCGCTACGGAGGTGGCGGAATCAAGCTCTAAGGCGCGAAGTTATGCGGGAAGACTTACGAGTGCTCGCCCTGAAACTTGGTCACACTCCGAGCGAGAGGGAGATTGACGAGCTTGGTAAGTTCTGGGCAGAGGACTATTACAGTTCCTTTGGAAGTCTGCGCGCGGCGCAGACCGCCGCCGGACTGAAACCAAACAGAAAGGGAGGAGAACACAAATGCGAGCCTCTCACCGAAGAGTGAGAGGTTCTTTTTATCTATTATTTTTAATTCCTGCTAAAAAGCTCTCGGCCGAAAGCCAAAAAGCTTTTAGTATTCCATCTCCATCCCCCCTCCGCCTCCGCCTTTCTGCTTTTTTTCCTCCGGCTCTTCCGCCACGGCAACTTCGGTGGTGAGCAGCATGGCGGCAGCCGAACCGGCATTCTGAAGCGCGGTGCGTGCGACTTTGACCGGATCAATGATGCCTTTCTTTATCATATCCGCCGTAAAGACGTCATCGAGGGCGCTGTAGCCGGCGCGATCGTGACTTGCCTCCATCACCTTCTCAACCATGCTCGAGCCGTCGTTTCTGCCGGTGTTTTTGACAATCTGGCGAAGTGGCTCCTCCAGGGCCCGCAGAACAATTTGATAACCGAGCTCGGTTTCGCTGACAGCGATATTTTTTCTTCCGACATGATCCCTAAGTTTGCGTGCCGCCCGCACCAGCGCCGTGCCGCCGCCAGCGACAATTCCCTCTTCAATCGCCGCTTTGGTGGCATTGACAGCGTCTTCAATCTTAAGTTTTAAATACTTCATCTCCGTTTCGGTGGCGGCGCCAACGCGAATAATTGCCACCCCGCCGGTGAGTTTAGCAATGCGTTCATCAAGCTTCTCAACATCAAACTTCGAGTCCGTTGCTTCCTTCTGAGCTTTGAGCTGAGCAACACGCGCCTCAATACCAGCTTTTTTACCTTTACCGCCGATAATTGTGGTGTTGTCCTTGGTAGCAATGACTTTCCGCGCCATGCCGAGCACTGAAGGTTCGGCAGTGTCGAGTTTAACGCCGAGCTCTTCCGAGATAACTTTCGCCCCGACGACAGTGGCAATGTCGATAAGCATATCTTTCTTCCGATCGCCGTAGCCGGGGGCTTTAACCGCCAGAACATTGAAGGCGCCGCGAATTTTGTTGACCACAAATGTCGCCAGAGCTTCGCCCTCAACGTCTTCGGCAATAATCACCAAATCCTTTTTACCGGTCTGCGCCAATTTCTCAAGGAGCGGTAAAATCTCTTTGATGCCAGAGAGTTTTTTGTCGGTGATAAGAACCGGGATGTCGCGATATTCCGCTTCCATCCGCTCGGGATTGGTAATCATATAGGGCGAAACATAGCCGCGATCAAACTGGAGTCCGTCGACAATTTCTGAATCGACACCAAAAGACTGCGACTCTTCAACCGTCACCACTCCGTCCTTGCCGACTTTCTTGATAGTCTCGGCAATGATTTCTCCGATCTGCTCCGCCTCGGCAGCGATAGTGGCAACCTGCCGCACCTCCTCATCGCTCTTGATAGGCTTAGCCATTTTCTTGAGCGCCTCAACCGCTCGCTCAACCGCCTCTTCAATGCCAGAGCGCAGAGCCATAGCATTAACGCCAAAGGAAGTGTGTTTCATACCTTCAGAAATGAGAGCTTGAGCCAAGAGAACAGAGGTGGTGGTACCATCGCCGGCGACATCATTGGTCTTGGACGCCACTTCTTTCATAATTTCGGCGCCCATGTTTTCAAACTTGTCCTTGAGAGTGATTTCTTTAGCAATGGTTACACCGTCGTTGGTAACCATCGGCGCGCCGTAGCCTTTATCGAGTACGACGTTTCTGCCGCGCGGACCGAGGGTAATTTTTACCGCCTCCGCCACAGCATCAACGCCGCGCTTGAGAGAGCGGCGTGCATCTTCGTTGTAAAGAATGATTTTGGGCATGATTGATTTTTAACGAACTAAGTGAGTATGAAAATCATAGTCGCTCCGTTCTTTGATTCACCTAATAATCGCAAGAATTTCGCTTTCGCGCACAATGTAGTACTCTTCGCCGCGAAAAGTAACTTTATCTCCCCACTGAAAGAGAACGGTTTGACTGACCTTTACTTTGAGAGGAACGAGTTTGCCGTTCTCATATTTTCCTTCTCCGACAGCGATAACTCTGCCTTGTTTTGTTCCGCGATCTTCCTTCACTGTTTCAGGGATATAAATTCCGGATTCACGCTTTCCCTCGGCTGCCGTCTCCTCCTCCTTTATGAGCACCCGATCCCAAAGCGGAATCATACCCACGGAAGATTTTACCGGCTTGTCTTTATTAGCTCTCTTTTTCTTCATAAAAAGTGAAGTTGGTTGGTAAAAAAATACGGCATTATAGTATACGCCGTTTCTTTAGCTGTCAATAACGAAAAACAAAGAGCTCCGTTCGCGCATGTACTTGCGTACGCGCGAGCGGGGCCCGTGACCGACAAGTTCAGGCTGTGGCCTGAACGCTGCGGCCTTCCTTCGTTTTCTTACGTCGACGAGCATCGAGGGCTTGCCGGACCTGCGACCTGATCTCATCTCGCGTGACGGTCGCTAGACGGATCGCTCGCCGCTCCCAGAAGCGGCGCTCGGCGAACTTCTTTGTCCAGCACGCTCGGTCGTGGCGGCGATAGGCCTCCGCCACACAGTCCCTGAGACGCTCCGAGAGCTCCACCATGGAAATCTCGGAGTGGCGGACGGCCCTTTCCAAGACCTCGATGGTCTCGAAGAGCTCATTGCGCCCCGGTGCGGGCACAGAAACCGCTTCGCTACTCATAAATTCTCCTTCCCACAACGTGGGTGTGGTGGGTGTGAAACTGATGCTCTAAATACTATCTTATTCGATTATATCATACTTAAACTTTTTGTCAATAATTCTCCACATTCAAAATATACTGCGGCTAAGGCCTAAAATCGCTAAAGATTACGAGCTTGCCAACTCTATGGAGAACTGTATACTATCTTCATGGGTATTTCTGCTCTCCTTCCCTACATTCAGATTCTCCTCTCCCTCCTCCTCATCGGGGGAGTTCTTTTGCAGAGATCGGAGGCGGGACTGGGAAGCGCCTTCGGAGCAGAAGGGTTCAGCACTCACTATACTCGCCGAGGGGCAGAGAAATTCTTATTCCGCGCAACTATCGCTGTCGCCGTTCTCTTTGCCCTCTCTTCTTTTCTCGCTCTCATCATTTAATCTCCTTATTTAACTTCTCCGAGATCGCAATCTCACAATACCGCCCGCGAGGGCTCGCTACACCGTGAAGAGTGAAATTCTCCAGAAATTGCTCTATAAGAAATTCCGTCTGCCGGGAGAACGCGCCATCGAGCGGGCAGTTCAGTCGTTTTCACCTGCCGAACGGCTGGCTTTTTGGACGCTCTCTTCAATTTTCGTACTTTCTGGAATAGGACTTGTCCTCAAAACAAACGGCAACTTTCTCGTCGAAGTCCCTGAGCGCGGCGGGCACCTAACCGAAGGAATCATCGGCTCTCCTCGCTTCGTCAACCCCGTCCTGGCGCTCTCCGATGCGGATCGTGATCTCTCTTTCCTCGTCTACTCGGGGTTGCTGCGCCCGACTCCCGATGGCGAACTCATCCCCGATCTCGCCGAACGCTACGAAATCTCTGAGGACGGGAAGACCTATACTTTTTTCCTCAAGCCAAACGCCCGCTTCCACGACGGGCAACTTGTCAGCGCCGATGACATCAAATTCACCATAGAGAAAATTCAGGACCCGGCAGTAAAAAGTCCAAAGCGCGGCAATTGGGATGGAGTGGTGGTGGAGAAAGTGAGCGAGCGAGAGATTCGCTTTACCTTAAAACAGCCTTACGCGCCGTTTCTTGAAAACATGACCGTGGGCATTCTTCCCAGCCATATTTGGAAGAACGTGGCGGCTGACGAATTCCCTTTCAGCCAGTACAACATCGAGCCGGTGGGTTCCGGATCTTACCGTGTCGCCAGCTCACGGCGCAACTCCGCCGGCATCCCCAACGAATACCGCTTGCGCGCCTCGGACCGCTACACTCTAGGCGAGCCCTACATTAGGACACTAACCTTCAAATTCTTCGCCAATGAGAGCGAGGCGGTGAAAGCCTACAAGAGCGGCGGTGTCGAGAGTGTTGCCGGCGTTTCTCCGAGCCTCGTTAGCGAGCTTTCCCGCTCCGGCGCTCCGGTTGCAGTCGGCGACCTGCCGCGCATCTTCGGCATCTTCTTCAACCAAAATCAGGCTCACCTTTTTACCAACAAAGAAGTGCGCCTGGCTCTCGACCTGGCTCTCGACAAAGATAAAATCGTGCGCGACGTACTCTCCGGATACGGCAGCGTTCTTGAAGGGCCAATTCCCGCGGCGCTGACAGGAGGGAGTGTGGGTAAGCTCTCGGAGAAAGAACACTCGAAAGAAGAAGCTCGGGCGCTCCTCGAGAAGAACGGCTGGAAGAAAGGGGTCGACGGCATTTACGAGAAAAAAACCAAGAAGGAAAATTTCTCTCTGGCTTTCTCGCTCGCCACCGGGGACGCACCGGAACTTAAACTGGCCGCCAAAAGCATCCAAGAGCAGTGGAATGACCTCGGAGCCAACGTCACCGTTCTGGTTTATGAAACCGGCGACCTCAACCAGGACGTCATTCGGCCGCGCCGCTACGATGCCCTCTTTTTCGGTGAAGTGGTCGGCAGAGACATTGATCTCTACCCTTTCTGGCACTCGTCCCAGCGCAACGATCCGGGCCTCAACATCGCTCTCTACGTCAACAGCAAGGCTGATAAGCTCCTGGAGACTGCCCGAACGCTCTCCGACAGAGAAAAGCGCCTCGAAACCTACGCTGCGCTCGAGAAAGAAATTGGGAATGATCGTCCCGTGGTCTTTGTCTACTCGCCGCAATTCCTCTACCTCATCCCTCGAAACATTAAAGGCATTACCCTCGGCACCCTAGTTACGGGGAGCGAGCGATTCTCTGCAATCAACCGCTGGTACATTGAGACAAGCAAAGTCTGGAAGATTTTCACTCGCTTTTAACAATCCACATATCATATGAACCCACAACACCAAGATTCTTTCTCTCAACACATCACCCGGCTGCGCCCCCGCCAAGCTCCAAACCTTCGAGTGCGCGGCATGGGAATGCTCCGGCGTCCGCGCCGTCCGATGCGTGGGACGCAGAGGCAGATCGCAACACGACCGGAAGAAGAAAAGATTCCTCCGGCTGGCGACAGTATCCGCATCATCCCCCTGGGCGGAGTTGAGGAAATCGGCAAGAATATGACGGTAGTCGAGTACGGCAACGACATTATTGTCCTTGATGCCGGTTTTCAGTTCCGCGAGGAAGACACGCCGGGCATTGACTATATCCTGCCCAACACCAAATACCTCGAAGAGCGCAAAGACAAAGTGCGCGCCCTCATCATCACCCACGGACACCTCGACCATATCGGCGCTATCCCTTACATAATGAACCGGATCGGCAACCCTCCCATCTACACCCGCTTTCTCACTTCCATCATGATTCGCAAGCGCCAGGAGGAATTTCCTCATCTTCCCGCTCTTGATCTGCGGATGGTTGAAAAAGAGGACCATATCAGCGTCGGCAATCTCAAGGTGCGCTTTTTTGCCGTTACCCATACCATCCCTGAATCGATGGGCATTATCATTGAGACTCCCCAAGGCTGGATCGTTAATCCCGGCGACATCAAGCTTGATCACGTCGATGGTGTGCCAACGGAAGCAGAGGAGGAAGAGTATTCAATTTTTGAAAATGCAAATGTTCTTCTCCTGATGATGGACTCAACTAATGTTGAAAATCCCGGCTGGTCCACTCCGGAGAGTCTCGTCCACAAAAATTTGGACGAAATCATTCGCACCACCAAGCGCCGCCTTATCATCGGCACCTTCGCCTCACAAATTGAGCGCGTCGTTGCAATTATCGAGAGCGCCGAGCGCTACGACAAAAAGGTGGTGGTTGAAGGGCGCAGCATGAAAACCAACGTTGAAATCGCCGCTAAGGTCGGCAGACTCAAAGTTAAACCTGACACCATTATTATGCCAGAAGTGATGGAGAGATACCCTCCAGACAAAATCATTATTCTCGCCACCGGCGCCCAAGGCGACGAATTCGCCGCCCTGATGCGAATGTCTCTCAAAAGCCACAAGTACGTCAAGATCACTAAAAATGATACGGTTCTTCTTTCTTCCTCCATCATTCCCGGCAATGAAAGGGCGGTGCAGAAACTCAAAGACAACCTTGCTCGGCAAGGGGCCAAGATCATCCACTACCGCACCTCCGACGTCTATATTCACTCAACCGGGCACGGCAACCGCGGCGAGCTCGAATGGCTTCACAGAAAAATTCATCCGCGTTTCTTTATCCCCATCCACGGCACCCACTACATGCTCCGCGTTCACGAAGAAGTGGCGCTCTCTCTCGGAATAACACCGGAGAATATCATCGTCCCCGACAACGGCATGGTCATCGAGATTCAAGATGAGGGTAAAAGACTCGTCAAACTCAAAGAATCGGCGCCCTCTAGCCCTGTCCTGGTTGACGGTTTTTCCATCGGCAACGTCCAAGAAGTGGTGATGCGAGACCGCAAGATGCTTGCCGAGGACGGCTTTGTCGTCATTGTCGCAACCATTGACATCAAAACCGGCAAGCTCAAGAAATCTCCGGATATAATTTCGCGCGGCTTTGTCTATCTGCGCGAATCACAGGAACTGCTTTCGCAAACCCGGCTCATTATTAAGCGAACGATCGAGAAAGCTACCTTCGGCATGAACCCCATTAACTTCGACTTCGTCAAAGCAAACGTCAACGACGCGGTCAGCCGTTTTCTCTTCCAAAAAACCGCCAAGCGCCCTATCGTCATCCCTGTAGTGCTTGGCGTTTAGTTGTTCACGAGCTCCGTTAGAAGCCCCTGCCCGCCAATGCCAGAGCGATAATAGTGGTATTTTGTAGAAAATGACATATTTACACTACAATCTATATAGCTTACATTTGTGCATTAGGCGATGGCAGGCGGGGCGGTCGCAGTTTCAATAAATGCTTTGGTAAAATATGAAATTAAGCAGAAACATTTATCAAAATAACTATATGCAGGAAGTGCTGACCGCGACCTGCTTCTAACGGGATGACGGCCATTCTTTCAATTTTATCTCGCAACCGACACCTGCGCGCGATTTTTCTCGCGAATTTCCTTATCGCCTTTCATTATTTCCTCATTATCTACATCAACTCTTCACTACTTACCCGATTTTTTTCCGCCTCCGCGGTGAGTTTAATCTTTGTCTTGGGATCGGTTCTTAATCTCATCTTGCTTCTCGAGGCGCCGTGGCTCATCCGCAGGACGGGTGTATTCTTCACTCTCATCCTCTGGTCAGCTGCCGAGCTTGTCGCAGTGTGGCTCTTGGCAGTAAGTAGCATCCCCTGGCTTGTTGCCGGCGCTTTTATCGTTCACCAAGGAGTGGTAATGATGATTGTTTTTGCCCTCGACATTCTCCTAGAAACTGTCATCAAAAAAGAGACAAACACCGGTCTTATTCGAGGAGGTTACCTGACAGTTGCCAATGGGAGCCTGGTTGTCGCTCCTCTCCTGGTTTCACTAATTGTGGCGGGGGAGAATTACCGACCACTCTATCTTCTCTCGAGCATCCTCTTAATTCCATTTTTTCTCCTCGCCTTCTCCTCTTTACGCCAGATCGAGAGCTACCAGGAAGAAACGAGTATTCCCGAAACAATCCGCCAAATCACCAGCCACCCAAACATCATGCGCGTTTCAATGGCACAACTGACCTTGCAGTTCTTCTACGCTTGGATGGTCATTTACACTCCAATATACCTTCACGGCGTTGTCGGTTTTTCCTGGCAGACCATCGGGCAAATATTTACCGTGATGCTCCTGCCGTTTATAATGCTTGGAATTCCAGTCGGGCGCTTGGCCGACCGCAAGCTCGGAGAAAAAGAGATGATGTTTGCGGGTTTCATCATCATGGCTCTCGCCTCGTTTCTCATACCCTCTCTTAAAGTCGCGGCGGTTCTTCCCTGGATGATCCTCCTCTTCTTCTCTCGCATCGGCGCCAGCCTGACCGAAACCACCAATGAAAGCTATTTCTTCAAACAAGTTAAAGGGAAAGACGCCCACATTGTAAGTTTCTTCCGGCTGATGCGCCCTATCGCTTTTATCCTTGCACCGGCGCTTGCCTGGCTCTCACTTTCAACTTTCGGTCTGCGGGAGATGTTCTACCTGCTGGCTCTCGTAACCGCCAGCGGTCTGTGGTACACGGCGCGGCTGCGAGACACGCGCTAGAGAACTGCTAAAACGTAACCGGAATGCGAAAAGCGTCAGCGTGTTCCAGCAAGCCGGAGAGGTTGTCTTTCTCGAGCGAGAGCGTTCCCGTTTTTGTGTTCGGCTTCAGAAAGGTAAGTTCGGCGACAAAAGGAACATAATTCTCCGTCATCCAATCACCCTGCGCCGTCGCGATGCCACGAGCTATTTCATTTCCGCGAGCATCAAAAAGAACGACCGGGAATGACGCTTCGAAGTACCAAAATCCTCTCGCCTCACCGCTGATTGAGACAGGACTCGCTAGCTTGCTGCCGGTGACTGGAGAAAAGACGCGGATTAAGTCTTTATAAACTGCGATATTTTGCGTCTCGGATGAAAATTTCAAAAACACCAAAAAGACAGCAGCGAGAAACACAATAATAAGAATAACGAGGAGAGCGCGGTTCATACTATTCAATAATTTTTTTAAGTACCGGAGCGACACGGCTGGCAATTCGCTCATATCCTTTGTCGTTGGGGTGGATCGAATCAAACATTAGCTCCCGATTGGTCACCAGTCCCCGCAAAATGTTGGAAACGTAAGCGGTTCTGTGGCGGTGAGCGAGCTGCTCAAACTCGCCCTCAAAATTATCTTTGATTAATCCGCCGCGAATGCCGAGGACAAGCACTACCGCGCCGCGGTCTTGAAAAGCAGTGATGATTTTTGCAAGATTCCCGAATATCTCTTCCTTGGACACCTTCTGCAGAAAGTCGTTGCCGCCGAGAAGAATAATCGCCGCCTTCGGCTCAGGCACTTCCTCAAGCACCGAGGGCAATCGCTCAAGGGCAAGAGCCGTTGTATCCCCGCCCCTGCCGTAATTTTCAATGGAGACGTCGAGAGTCCGGCTCAAGACGGAGACGAGATCCTCTCCTTCCGTCGCCCCTACCCCCTCAATCAGACTGTCGCCAAAGGCGACGATGCGCCTGCCGGAAGAAGGATAATTTTTAATGTCATAGCCGCGCGGCAAAAGAAAGAGGAAATAAATTCCCGCTCCCAAAGTCAAAAGAATGAGGACAAAGAGTGCTCGCCTCATTCATTTCAGTATACCCCCCATGAGATACATAATAAATCATTTCAACCTACGATTATCTCATGGGGTACAGCAAACTGGGCAGCGGGATAGTTTTATCGAAACCACTCTCTAAACGAATGCGGCCAGCCGCGAAGCAGAAGAAGCGCAAGTGGCGCTCCCCAGTTGGCAAACCGTTCCACAAAATCCCAGATTGGCTCGCCGACAAGCGGACGTACCAGAGCAGTCCAGGCACCCCAAAGAGCAGCCCACAAAAGAAAGACACGAATCGGCCGAACAAGAACTATAAACGCAACAATAACATCAAGCACCCCGATCAGAGTAAGAGCGGAGACGGCAGCGGCAGTGTCAAACCCTGCCATTTTTTCTATCCAACCCACCCACTGCGACTTGCCCTGAAAGGCAAAGACACCGTGCCCAAGAAATTCTCCTGCCACAGCGATCCGCAAAATCCACTCTGCTTTTTTTGTATTCATTGTTTTGCTGCTTAATAAATAAAAGACTGCTTCATTATACAACTTCATTATACAACAGCGAGGACCGCGCCGTGTGCAAAAACATCTTGCAGAATAGCGGCAAGCCGTCTAATCTGAACAGAGAAAACCTTTGAGGTGGAGGAGCCATGGCCAGATTCAAAAAAGTCCTGAATCCTCATCTTGGTGAAGTCGACGAAGCCTGGGACTGGGCTGGCGACTGGGCTATCGAGGGTAAGAGAATAGACATGTCCGACAACGATGTGCTCGACTTTGTCGGGAAAACAAACTACCGCAGGTTGATTACAACGTTTATACCGGGCGGCAGAATGCGGTTTGCCAATCTGCGCTATGCTAGCCTCGAGGTCAGCGTCGGCAACAAGTTCCTGAAGCTCAACCTCCTAAGAGGTCAGGGCCAGAAGCCTGAAAAGATAACAGAGCAATGGGTAGGAAAGGAGTCACTACTCCGCGCCCAATGGACAATGGCTGTCCAAGAATTCAGCTGGTGGGCATGGGTGATTCTTTGGCCAGGCGAAATAATGCTCTTCTTCAGTGAATATTCAAGGGAGAAAGAGCATCGATTCTTTCTCTTGATTCACGGAAGAAGACCGCGAGAGCATTACCTAGCACAGTACCCCTGACGGCGCTTGCGCCGTCTTTTCGTTCATCTGACCTCGGAAAATTTCTGAAACAGCACAGTGCCGATAGCGCCGAGAGCAATAACAAAGAGAAAAGATTTTAGCACGATTCCCCCGTAGGGCAGATAGCCGAGGAGCGTGACAACAACAACCCCAAGGAGAATGCTCTTCCAAGAGACGATCACTGCCGCTTCCCGCCGCGCAAGCTTCCAGATAATTGCGCCAAGAAGAATCGGGCTGTAAAAAAAGGCAAGTGTGAGAAAGAGCACATATATAGAGGCACCGAGGAGAACAAATGGCATGCCGACAAAGGTAAGGAGAACGAGTACAGAAGCAACCGGCACCGCCAGAAGAAAGAGAAAGCCCCATAGAAACGACTTCAAAAAATGCGAAATTCCAAATTGCACAAACCGCTCTGAAATTCGTCGGAAGACGCCGTGCAGAACCAGCGCTCCGACGAGAAGCATAAAAAATCTCACGAAAACCCACGTCCCCCAGAATGTCGGGATGAGTTTCTGTACCTTGGAGCGGGTGCTAATCTCTTTGTAAGTCGTCTCGCCAAAAATTTTTGCCGCCGGATCAACAAGCGCCGGGCGCGAAGCGGCGTAACTCAAATCACCGAGAACTCTTGTGTTCGGACCGATAATAAGTTCGTCAGCGGCGATGTCGGCAGAGCCGTCAATTACCGCATTGACAGTAACTCTGCCTCCGACAATCTTTAGATTGCCGCGCACTGTGCCGTCAAGCGCCACCTGTCCACCAGCAAGCACTGCGTTGCCTTGAATTGTGGCGGTGGAGAGAACTTTCGAGTTCGCTCCCGCTACAACCAGATCCTCGAGAACTCTGCCGGAGATGACCACCGTGCCGCCGATAATCCGCAAGTCGCCGCCAACCGAGCCGATGGAGTTCACCGTCCCGCCAATGATGAAGACGTCTTGCGCTACGCCGTTTCCCAGAAAGACATTTCCGCCGATGGCCTGGAGATCACCCGAAACTCTACCGGCAATGGTAGCATTCGGTGATGCAACATAAAAATCACCTTCGACCGCCTCGTCTTTGAGCAAGGAATAATTTTCCCCGTAACGAAAAGTAGCGGCAGAAGCAGCCGCCGGCATGAGGATAAGCAGGGCGACCACAAGAGTGAGAGGAAAGCGTCTCATGGCGGCATTATACCTCCACCGACTCACTTTGCAATGTTTCTTAAAAGAATGAATTGTTTATAGAGCTCCCACTTATCATTTGGTTTTGCGAAGAGTGTTACTCGGTCAAAATCAAGCGTGAACTCGGGAGAAGGTAGAGCCAGCAAATACTGCCAAATGACTCGGAACTGTTCTTCCGACAAAAAACGCGCGACTGAAGAGTGCAGCGTCTTATGTTTTTCATACAGATCATCGGAAAAATGAGTTATGGGTTTTAAAGCATCAAAAACTGCGCGATGAAAAAGTGCCAGGGGCTTCGGACAAGAAACTTTAAGAAAAATTACCCCTGTCCCGAAATGACCAAAGTCTCCTAGATGAAAGTTCGCAGACGAGGCATGACAAACGATTTCTTTTAAAATACTGAAAATGCGTTCCTCTTTCTTTTCAGAGAAAGGTGGAATCAAAGTAATATGCGGCGGCTGTTTTTCGTGGAGCGGCTCGACGCCAAACCGCCCCGCGAGCTCCCGTGTCAGCTCTTCATGGTACCACTTCGCCTCCCTCTCGAGTGCGTAGCCGATAAAATATTTCATTATCCCTCCTGCTACTTTAACATCTTCAAAAGCTCGTGAAGAACAACAGGCAACTCATTGACACCGTCACTTCCTCCCAAATGTCCCTTATTCTTTTCTACGAACGTCCTGGCGTTGAGCGATTCCTCAAAGACAATACGGTTTTCGTTGAGAGGCACATACAGATCATTGCTGGAAAATATGGCAATGATCTTGGTGGTTTTATTCTTAATTGTCTCGTAGTCAATTGGGGTTTCGAGCCAAGGTTTGGCTATCGCCATCTCGCTCGCTGTTAAGTTGCGAAATCCCACCCACGGCAGAATCTGGGAGAAGCTCGGATATATAGCGCAAAACCGCTTGCGCGCCGATACTGTGACCAACCAGATACGTCATTTCGTCCGCCTCCCCGATGACATTATGCAGTTCAGAAACCCACTCCCGAATCTTCGGCTTGTCGGGGTTTGGCATTGCAGGAACATGGGTCTCAAAACCGTGTTTCTCAAGCTCTCTCTTGAGCCATGGGAACCATCCTTCCTGCGGATAACCATCCCAGCCGTGAATTATAAAAACTCTCTGGTGTTTCATCGTCAGCGTCTTCGGATAAATTTTCGCTGTGCCGCACGCTCTCGGGAAAAATCAACACGCGCTCCCTTAACGAGCGGATTCCAAATTTCTCTGGCCCAGTGCTCGGGCACTCTAGGTTTTTGGTTTGTCTTTCTTTTTGCCATGGCGTTTCACTCGCTCTGATGATCTCACCGGTAGAGGGATTAATCTATTAATTCTTACAATATCTTCATTCGAAAGTATGCCATCGTTGGCTTTGCTGATAAGCTCTTTGGTTCTATTCTGTGCATCAGCAAGGTCAACGAGGAATCCCTCAATCTCCTCGATCCGCTCTTTCTTACTCCGAAATTCTTCGTCGGAGACCGAGCCTCCCCGCTTTCTGTATTCTGTATTTTCAGCGTAGAGGGAGGCGGCTTCGTCACCCAACTTATCACTCTCCTCTTGAAGTTGCTCGGCGGCTTCTTCGAGACGCCTTCTGTACCCCTCAAGTTGCTCGGCGGTAATATCGGGACTCTCAAATTGTGGTGGGCCTTCCATACAGCTATTATACCTCTCCCAAACGAAAGGGAGCGCTAGGCGCTCCCGTGTTTCTTCTCTCTCTTCCGGCCCCCTCGTCCGTTGCGGCACGCCTCAAGGCGGCGCTGGTAAAAGATGCTCTCCGGATACCTCGCGACTACCTCAGACGGCTCTTTTCCGTCCCGGTGGTACCGGCGTAGCACCGGCCACCTGAGAAACCATCCGCGAGGCTTGAGTTTGAGCGCCTCCGACAGCCACTCCTCAAAGGTGCGGTTGCTGCCGTTCCAACTCGGGTTGTCCGACATTCCTCCGATCCTCCCCGGTGAGATTATAGAACTGATCCTCCTCTATGAAACAGCATTACGCCGTCAGCGTCAATTGTGGATAAATTAAATGCACTCAAGAGTGTTTGGAGAGAGCGTAGCCGCGATAGGCGAGGTAGCCGGCAACGATTGCAGCAACAACACTCACTCCCATGGAGATGGAGACGCCCCCGATCACCGCTTCCCAACCCTGCCGAATTCGCACCAAATGAAGAATACCGATGAGAGCAAAAATGACCGTTGTCGTCTTGTAGTAAGTTCGCGAAGACATAGAATAAAAAATTATTTTTAATGAGTCCCCCTATAAACATAGCACCTAGCCGACAAAGCGAAAGGCATAAGCGCTTACTTAAGTGATTTGATAAATTTCGAAAGCAACCACCTTTCATTTTACCTGGCGGAGAGATAGAGTAGTTAATTCAATTGACCATGAAAAACTATGACAAGGTGGGGAGGCGGGCGGGCAAGCCAGCCCATCGCACACCTTCAAGCTTTCGGGCGCGCAGGTCTCTCGAGCTTGCAAAAATTAAGAGCCCAAAATGGCAGATGAAGGTATAAAGGGTAGGCTTTTCCTTAGAATTTTGCTAAAATTGATTGACTTATTGGCATAGTTCAGACATATGATACAAATCGCATTTCTTATTGGACGGATTTTGTTCGGAGGTTTTTTCTTCCTTTCAGGAATTAATCACTTCAAAGAGTTCAAGGGAACTACCGCTTACACGGCCTCAAAAGGCGTGCCATCCCCCGCCGCCGCAGTTGCCGTTACAGGCCTAATGCTTATTCTCGGCGGGCTAGGGACTATTTTCCAAGTCTATCCGCGAGAGTCCGCCGCTCTAATTGCGCTCTTCCTTCTCTTTGTCACTCCCAAAATGCATAACTTCTGGAAAGAGACCGATCCGAACATGAAAATGGTACAACAGACGAACTTTATGAAGAATGCGGCACTCTTGGGTGCGTCGCTTATATTTGCGTTCTAGGCGCAGAGAAAGCAGACACCAAAAATCCCCCCGCCTGGGCGGGGGGATTTTTGGTTCTTAACTATCTACTAACTACTGTCTACTAAATGCCGCTTACTGACACAACTTTATCACCCCGCCTTCGGAGAAACTTGAAAAAGCCCAGATTTTCAAGTATTTTATTATAACTTGCGGAGTCATCTAGCGGTAGGATGCAACGCTCTGGACGTTGTCACCTTGGTTCGAATCCAAGCTCCGCAGTAGTGCGCAGGAGAAAATTTGGGCAGAACGGGGTAATAAAATATGCAAAACCATCATTTTTACCCGGGGAACCATATCAACAATCTTGTTGATTCGCCGTACTATAAAAACTTAATCAAACTTAGAAATTTGATCGCGCTTGCATGCGACGATTATTTCCAAGACAGAAAGGCGCTCAAGGTAGATCTTTATATGCTCACAAAAGGAGCTTCTTCGCCAATGGGTAGGGGGTCTGATTCAAAACCTATTTCGTTAGAGTTAGGCAAACAACGATTATTTCTTGTAGATAGCGCACAGTTCGGGATGGAACCGCTCGTCCAAAAGAATTTTGAAATGGTCTATTGCTACTTACCTTCTTTCAGGGGGGAGGATTCGGACTATAGGCATATTAATCAGTTTTATCATTGTGAGGCTGAACTGCGGGGAGGATATACGAAAGCTATTGAAGTTGCCACGGGTTTAGTAAAACACCTGCTCAACAAAATCTGCCGAGGTTTTACCGAGAAAGTGTTTGAATTTGAAAATAGTAACTTCGAGGCATTGAGAGAAATCTTAAATAAAGATTTTCCTTCGGTAACCTTTGATGAAACCTGTGATTTGTTGGAAAAAAACGGCTATAGCTCGTTAGTGGAGAGGTATGATTACGGAAGGGTCATCACCAGCGAAGGCGAATCGAGGGTTATTGAATTGGTTACAGGTAACAAATTGCCGTTTTGGATTACGCGCTACGACAGAGACGTGGTGGCGTTTTATCAGAAACCCGATCCCAGTAATCCTGATAAGGTTTTGAATGCAGATTTGATTCTACCATCGATAAACGGCTCTTTTGGTGGAGAGGTTCTAGGTTTAGGACAAAGACAGGATAATAAAGATTCCTTGATTGAATCCATGAATCGCCAAGGAATTAAAGAAATCTATTCCTATAAGTGGTACTTAGATTTGCGGGACAGAGATGATTACACGATGACCTCCGGATTCGGTTTGGGTATAGAAAGGCTGCTTGCTTGGACTTTAGGAATCAGGTCAATTGCCGACGTAGCTATTTATCCTGTTCTCAAAAGTCAGGAAACTAATTACTAGAATGGAAGTGGATCTTAAAAGTTTAATAAAAGAAGAAAATGAATTTTGGTCAAAGAAGTTCGGCGAAGAATTGGACAAAAAAGAGAAGGGAGATTTTTCATCCTACTGGTGGGAAAAATATTACGAAGAGATTATTAATTTTGTCGACTCGAAAATTAAACCTCTTGGAAACCCGAAAACATTGGAAGCGGGCGCCGGTTCCGGGAAAGCTTCCATTTTATTGGGTCGGCGGAAGAAATTAAACTTAATTCTTCTTGATGTATCCGATGTAGCTTTGAAATATGCCAAAAAGCTGGCTGACCGTTTCGGTGTTAAAAATATATCGTTTGAACGGGGCAATATCTTTTCCTTACCCTATAATGACCGCCCGTTTGATCTGGTTTGGAACATAGGAGTTATTGAGCATTATGAACCAAAAGACGCCATTAAAGCACTAAAAGAAATGTTAAGAGTAACGAAACCCAATGGTTATATTGCGTTTGGAGTACCGAATTACTCATCTGGACCAATGTTAAAAGCCAGACTATTGAAACTCCCGTTTTTGAGGTTTATTCCGGGATATAGAGTCGGCTCCGAAAAAAGATACAAAGCAGAAGAATTGACTTTTTTACTGGAGAAAGCCGCGAGCGAGAGCCGAGTAAGTTTTAAGAATGTTGAGGTAAGGTATTTCGGTTATGGTTTACCCACTGAAACGCCGAAAATTTTATTGCTGTCCCTAGGCCGAATACTGAATAAATTATTCCCAAAATCCAAATTTTTGATTTTTATAGCCGCTCAACTATCAGAGTTGTAAATTGAGTCCCGCCAAAAAAAATGAATTGCCACCTTTATATATTGAGGAACCGATGCGGGATCGTCTAACGGTAGGACACCAGCCTTTGGAGCTGGGTATCTTGGTTCGAATCCAAGCTCCGCAGTAAGCGAAATTTTGAATATATTTACATATTCAAAATTTTGCTCTAGTTGTTGTGCTTGGATTCGAACCTTTTTCGCCCCATGTAGGAAGGCAGCGTAGCGTTGGAAACCGAGGGTTTCCAAAGTCGGGGTGTTGGGGCGAAAAAAGTGTTTATGTTCAATTCCAAGCTTCACAACCAACTTGAGACAGGTTCTGATTCCGAGAAGTATCATTTATGAAAATAAAAATTGGAAAGAACAATAATTTACCAGGGGGTGAATATGAGCTAACTAACCGAGAGAAGTTAGAAAATGCTCTAGGTAATTTATCTTATGGAAGGAGTGATAGAGAGAAACTTTTAGAGTATGATCGTATTGGTGGAAGAGTTGTAAAGGATGGAACGGTCCTACCTCCGCAAAGTCTCTGGAAACTTGAACGAGAACATATGAATAAACCAATTGAGGAATTCACCAAGGAAGAATTGCATGCTGTTGTCCGCAAAGCCGAGAACACAGATGTGCCGGGAAGTTTGTATCAGCGTGCAAATAAAGAGCTAGAGATTAGAAACCAGAGAGAGCTACTCGAGGTAAGTAAACCTAATAAACCTTGGTACGAAAAGCCTCTTGGAATAGTCGTTCTCTATGTTATTGCTACCTTGGTTGCTACCTATTTTATCTTCCGTTTAGGTTTGGAGTGAGTAAAGATTCCGAGAAGTGTCGAGATATGAGAAATTTAATAAAACGAGAACCGGACATTCTGTTACCGCTTTCGCTAAGATTTGCGAAGGAGTATTTTAATGCACTTTGCAAAATGCAAACAAATATTGAAGCGGTGCAAGAATCGAATGAACTTACAACAACTCATAGGGCATTATGGACAGCATTAATTATCGAGGTAGGGCGTTTATTTGATACTTACAACACCAAAGATGTCATTTCATTCAAGAAATTGCCTCATCTAAAAAATTCAATAGATCGATATCATGGAGAGGCCATTGTTGGAAGGATTATTGATACTAGAAATACTTTTACCGGACATTTTGCTAAAGAGGCAAGCACTGTTATCACAGCGCCTGAAATATGCAATTCTAATCTCGGGGAGATTCTAGATGAAATGAGTAAACTTTCAATTCAGAAAAGTCATTACGAAGAGCATTGAAATAGTAGACAAAAAATAATCAAAAAGGCCTTATGGAGCTTGATGGAAGTTTTTACGAGACCGAGGCAGCCAGCCAAAATTGGATATTAGTTATGGACTTAAAATCAACTTACAACAAGATCGCTAAAGATTGGAGGGAAGACCATCTTGGTGATACTTGGTGGATTGAAGGAACAGACAAGTATTTATCATTTTTCAAACAAGGCGCGAGCATATTGGATGTTGGATGCGGCTGGGGCGAAAAATCAAAATATATGGTGAAGAAAGGTTTCGATATAACCGGTATAGATTTTTCAGAGGAAATGATTAAGTTGGCCAAAGAGCAAGCCCCAGCTGGTAAATTTTTTGTAAAGGATATTAGACAACCTTTAGAACTTGAGACGTTGTTTGATGGGGTTTTCGCTCAAGCTGTTTTATTACATATTCCCAAAAATGAGATTGTCGGTGTTTTGAAAAACATAACCGCTCCGCTCAAATCGAAGGGTTATTTTTACGCGGCAGTAAAAGAAATGCGACAAGGGGGTAAAGATGAGGAAATTGTAAAAGAGAGTGACTACGGCTACGATTACAAAAGATTTTTCAGTTACTTTATGCTCGATGAGTTGAAAAAATACATCCAAGAAATCAGATTGAAAGTTGTTTACGAGAATATTACCTCGGACGGAAAAACAAACTGGATTCAGATAGTAGGTGAAAAATCATAACGGCCATATGGATTTCAAATTCACCAGCGAATATCCATTCTCGAAGCTAGACGAGATCGTCGCGTACCTTTTGGGGCCTTGTCTCTGGATTCCCCAAGCAGATTATCCTGATTTTTTGGATTGGGCAGAAAAGACTTGGAAAGAATTACAGAAAGAAAGCAAAGGGGCACTGATTGCTCTCTCTTATCACCGGCTTGTCGGCGTAACAATCTATCAACGCCACAAACAATACCCCGATGCATTGGAGATAAAGAACCTTACCGTGAGACCGGACCAGCGAGGGAGATACATCGCGAGCTTCTTATTGAGAAATACTGAAATCGAAGGCACAAGAGAGTTTAGCTCCCGATTTGCCCTCTGCGACGCCAAAGCGAGAAACCTTGGCGTCAGAGGCTTTCTTCTAAAGCACCCTTATCGAGTTGCCGCTAAAACCGACTTGTACAATCTTGGAGCAGGAGAAGATCTCGTTTATCAGAAAAAGCTGGCCCCAGTATTACTGATATAACCTATAGCGAGGCAAGAAACTCCAAGGACTCCCCTTGGAACTTGGACGAAAAGTTGTTGTTACACAGAGTGGAGATGCTTTTGATGCATACGTTGACAAGAGTAGAAACTAAATTAAGCTAAATACAGAAGCCCAATGAAAGATCGGAGGGAATATGTACTGGGTAGCGGGGTTTGGCACATTTATTCTGGTTTGTTATCTTCTTCATCCCCTCGGCCAAGCTGCCGTCTTCCTAGCCGGCGGCGCAGCTATCTTGGTGATGTTGATAGTAGCCAAGATAGATCATCGAGGAACTAGTCCCAACCGAACAGAAAATCAAGAAAGGACGGGCGAAGTGAGTACTCTGCCAACTTTGTATGGCCGTTACCTGCCGGAGACGCCTTCGTTCTACAGCACCCAAGTTCTGCCGCCGAGTCCGGAAACGGTTCTTGCCCACAGTCGGCCGGACTTTGCGGCAAATGTGCTCGAGCAAGCGTCTCGCAACGAGACAATCGGTGCCCTTGCCAATTCAGCAGTGGGTACTGAATTCGCGAGAAGGGGAAAGGGTCTTCGTGCCGGTGTCAGACACAGCCGCGGCTGGTTCGGCAGCGAGACCACCGAGTACTACATCGAGCCGAGCAAGTAGCTGGCTCCACCGCGCGGGCATTTGTCCGCGCGGTCTCTACTTTTACTTTCAGTATTCAGTACAACACTAGAGCACTGCGAAGATTTAAAAATACAGCCAAAAAACCACTATCAATAAAAATAACCATATAATTTTAATAGCGTTGAGATGTAAAGAAAAAGCGCCATGAACGCTCGGAGCTTGGCCGCCTGATCGCCGAGGTTGTTCTCCTCGGCAATCCGAACAGCGTTCTCAAGATCCTGCAGGACAGCTCTCCTTGACCTTCCACCTGCCAGTTCATACTCCGCCTCGGTCCGCGCAAAGCGCACCCGCACCTTCACCGAAGCTAGAGACTTGTACGGCAGAGCCTCTACGTAGAGATCAAAGGTTCCATCCGTCAACCGCTTGCGAGCAAGACATGCCCGGATGACATCTCGAACTGCAAGCAAACGGTTGTCGGCGTCGATGTCGGGGCGAGACAGCGCTTCCCGAGCTACGCGGATTGCTCCTCGATACCGGCGCTCGAGGATAAGAAGCGAACTTCTGGTGACCAGTTCACCAACCGTCATATTCTTGCTGCCCTTGCGGAGAGCAGAGAGTTCAGCATAGACGACGGCGAGCAATCCGCAGCGCAGCGCCCGCCAGTTCCAAAGACCCCTCTCGCGGCGGCCGCGAGAAAGACTTCTGTAAGCCGCCGCATTGCCCCATGCCGAGTAGTGCGCACTCGACAAAAATGAGAGCGCTTGGACTCCTTGCCCGAGCCGCCGCGAGAAGCGGGCAATCCGGCGCGCAACTGCAAGAGCGCCGCCCCTAAACGAAGGTACTGACTAACGAAACTTGCCACCAAACGCGAGGATGGAAACGAGGAAGGGGGTTGTGCGACGACGGAATCCGAAGGCCCGTCAATGCGAGGCACTAACACACGCAGACCACAAACAAAGGACACAACGATAAACACAAGTGAAGCAATGCGAGGATGAGACCGAAGCTGGGGGGAGGAGCCCTTCCTCCCCCCAAACAGCTGCCTGCCCGAGCCAGCCGCCCGCAGGCGGCACTGGCGAGGAAACGCAGGCTACCTAGACATCTAGGCGCGAGTAGCCCTAGCGGAAATGTCCGAGGCGGATGCCGAGGATGGACTCCATGGGCTGGACGCATACCATAGCGGTATGAACGAAGGCACCATATTGGATTTTGCATTTCATTCCGACCGCTTCCTGTTTCTTCACAGGAAGCCCGCCCCGCCTTTTTGCCACCCCATTCCAATTCAAATCCCCCCCGCGAAAAAAATAAGAATGGAGAAGGGGCAAAAGGCGAGGGCGGAACGCCGAGGGTACTCCCGAGGCGTTGGGCGGAATGGTTAGAATCACCACAGAATCCGAGCGTACGATGAAATCAAAAGCCACCACGCACGCGGAGCGTGCGAAGTCAGTCGTCAGTCGGATTATTGCAAAAATATGTTCGAACTTTTTCTAACAAACACAGCCACAGTTAATCCTCTTACCACGCGGGTTCGCTCATGGCTGTGTCTTCTGACTCGGCGGAACAAATTCCTTCAAAATCGCAGCAACCTCGTCGTCAGTAACTTGTTCAAAACTGTCATAATAGGCGCCGACAGCGCCGAGGTAGTGGTCGTCTATGATAGGTGCCAGCAATTCATCGGCTTCTTTTTTTATTTCCTCCGCCACGTCGGCGGGGACAACCGGCACGGCGACAACCGTTTTCCACGGCACGTCGCGCTTAATTTCCTTTATGGCAATGAGAAGAGAGAGCCCGGTGGCAACACCGTCGTCAACAATGATGGCGTTTTTGCCTTTAGCAGAAATTCTTGCTCTGTCTCCCAGATAGGCCTGCCTGCGCCGCGCAGCCTCTTGTTTTTGCCGCTCGACTTCCTCATCAAACCACGACTCACTTATAGGCGAAGGCTCGCGGGGATTGCAAAGCACCTCCCCCGACTCGCTGACCGAAGCAATTGCATATTCGGGATTTTCCGGATGTCCGATTTTTCTGGTGATAACCAAATCAAGAGGCACTTCAAGCGCTCGAGCGACTTCTACTCCGACCACGACGCCTCCGCGCGGCAGAGCGTAGACTACCGTTTTCGTTTTGGTATATGGAGCAAGGAGGCCGGCCAGAACTCTGCCGGCCTCCGCTCGGTCTGTGAATCTTTTGAGAGTCATAGAGAGCGCAACCGGCAAATAACTTTGTCTTCCCCGCCAAAAACACGAGGAGACACGGAGGATATGAAAGAGATGACACTTTCAGTGTAGCAGGTTCCGCCCAAAAATCAAGTTTGTCTTTTTCTTGTCTTATCAATCTCAAGCAAAGAGGAAACAAAAGCTGGCACGTCTTTCAGAGAAATTTGATTGGGTCCATCGGAGAGCGCTTTGGCAGGATTGGGATGAGTTTCAAAAAAGACTCCAGCGATGCCGACGGCGACTGCCGCCCGGGCGAGCGGCAAGGCGTATTTTCTCTCTCCCCCGCTTTTACCGCTACCTGCTCCCGGCAACTGAACGCTGTGGGTAGCGTCAAAAATTATCGGATAGCCGAATGACTTCATAATTTCAAGAGAGCGCATGTCCACTATCAAATTGCTGTAGCCAAATGTCGTGCCGCGCTCGGTGAGCAGAATCTTGCGGTTGCCGGTTGATTCAATTTTTTCAATGACGTAGCGAACATCCCACGGCGAGAGGAACTGCCCCTTCTTGACATTAACCGGCTTGCCGCTGCGGGCGCAGGCAACAATGAGATCCGTCTGGCGGCAGAGAAATGCGGGGATTTGGAGAAGATCAACATACTCGGCGACAAGGTTCGCCTGCCATGGCTCGTGAACGTCGGTTGTGACCGGAATCTTATATTTTTTGCCGACGGCAGAGAGAATTTCAAGGCCTTCCTCCATACCAAGGCCGCGAAAGGAGCGCAGTGAGGTGCGGTTGGCTTTATCAAACGAGCACTTGAGAATCCAGGAAATTTTTCTTTTTGAAAAGTAGGACTTGAGCGTCCGAGCAGTTTGCTCGAGCACCGCTTCCGACTCCAAAACGCAGGGACCGACAATAAAAACAAGCGGCAGATTGTTGCCGATCTTAAGATTTTTTATCCTGACGATTTTCTGTTTCATCTTTTTGTTCTTTTGCGCGCCGCGGCGGCGAGAAAAGCAGTGAAAAGCGGGTGGGGTGAAAGCGGGCGGGCTTTAAACTCCGGATGGAATTGGGTACCAAGGAAAAACGGGTGAATCTTCTCCGGCAATTCTGCAATCTCGCAGAGCCGCCCGTCGGGAGATTTCCCAGAGAATATTAAACCATGGTGTTCAATGTCTTCGATGAATTCAGGATGAACTTCGTAGCGGTGACGGTGGCGCTCGGAGATTTTTCCCGCGCCGTAGGCGCGATGGGCAAGACTTCCTTTGCAAAGAATCGCCGGACAGGCACCGAGCCGCATGGTGGCGCCGAAGCGGTTCTGCGCCAAATGCTCTCTCTGCTCGGGCATAATGTCAATGACCGGATGGCCGGTGCGCGGTGCGACTTCGGTGGTGTGAGCGTCGCGCCAGCGGCAGACATTACGGGCAAATTCCACTACCGCAAGCTGCATGCCGTAGCAAAGACCGAGGAAAGGAATTTTGTGCTGGCGGACATATTTAATGGCGGAGATGACTCCTTCCACCCCCTTCTCGCCAAAGCCGCCCGGGACGATAACACCATCAAATTTAGCCAGTGTGCTTAATTTGAGCTTCCCTTCGCCCGAGGCGGATCCGCCTTTGGCGGAAAAATCTTTTGAATTAATGTAGGTCAGGTGGGGCTTGAGGCCAAGTTGGTAGGCGGAAAATTTAATCGCCTCAAGAACGGAAATATAGACATCGGAGAGAATGAAACTGCCGGAATCAAAATACTTCCCCACCACGGCGATGTTGACAGTTTTTTTTCCGTCCTTGCTCTTTCTGACAAATGAAGCCCACTCGTGCATATCCGCCTTGCGGCGGCTGGGGAGATCGAGAATCTTGAGAAGCTTTTCGGAGAGGCGATCCTTTTCAAAATTAAGCGGCACATCGTAGACGCTCTCGACGTCCGGAGCGGAGATAACATGCTCGGCGGGAATATTGCAAAAGATGGCAATTTTTTCCTTGCGTTTTTCATCAAGCGGCTTTTCGCTGCGCGCCACAATGATATCCGCCTGGACCCCGACAGAATTGAGTGCTCGGGCGGCGTACTGGGTCGGCTTGGTTTTCATCTCGCCGATCTTCGTGGGGATGGGCAGATAGGAAACCATGACAAAGGCAACGTCTTTAGAGTGTTTGAGTTTCATCATGCGCGCCGCCTCGACGAAGATGATGTTTTGATACTCCCCCACCGTGCCGCCGATTTCTACCACCGTGACATCGGCTTTGGCGGTGTCAGCGGCGCGCTCGATGCGCCGGATAACTTCGAGTGGAATGTCGGGAACAACTTCCACGTTTTTGCCCCTATACTCCAGATTGCGCTCTTTCTCGATCACCGCCTGATAGACACGGCCGGTGGTCATATAGTTAATTCGCGAAAGAGAGATGCCAAGAAAGCGCTCGTAATTGCCCATATCCTGATCGGTTTCGTCGCCGTCATCAAGTACAAAGACCTCGCCGTGCTCGGTGGGGCTCATGGTACCGGCGTCAACGTTAATATAGGGATCGATTTTGAGCGCGGTGACGCGGAAGCTCTTGGCTTGGAGAATCTTGCCGATTGAAGAGGAGGCGATGCCTTTGCCGACTCCCGACATCACTCCGCCTACGACAAAGATATACTTTCGGTGCCTGCGCATGTGTTAGAGATTGCTAGCGAGAAAACGCGAACTTACAAGACTCTTACATCCCCCACTTACTTTTTCTCTCAAAACAGGTGATTTTTTGTCCTGCAGACAAAAAATCATTTTCAACTCTTGCGTATAATCTAAACTAACCTTTTTGTAAATCATTATTCTGAAAAGTAAGTGAGGGGGCTAAGTAAATCATAGTCTCCGCCAGCTGGCGGATCCTTGATTTTCTAAATTTTCAGATACTTGCGCACCGCCAGCCAGCTTGAAAGCGCGCCGATTGCCGCCCCCGAGCCAATGAGAATCGCGAAAATTTGGCCGAAGTTTTTGGTGTAGTAATCAAAAACGTTCATTCCCACGAAGAAATTTTCCGTGACGCCGCCGAGCCAATAGGTCACCGGGTAGAAGAGAAGAATGGCAAGAATCCCCGCCACCGCCCCGTAGAGGAGCCCCACCACAACAAAAGGCCCGCGGACGTATGAGGAGCTTGCCCCGACCAAGCGCATAACAGCGATTTCCTCGCGCGAAATAAAAATCGCCAGGCGGATAGTGTTGAAAGTTATAAGCACGGAAACAGCGACCAAAACAACAGTGATCATTGAGCCAAGCCGCTCGGCCGAGTCAATGATGCGAGTCAGCCGCTCGATGGCTTCCTTGTTTTGAAAGTAGTCAACTTTGTCAACAATTGAAACACCGTCTCTCGAAAGCAGAGGACTCTCCTGCAGGAAAGCGGCAATGCCTTCGTACTGCGAGGGGCTCTTGGCTTTGATGTTGAGAGAGGCATCGAGCGGATTGTCTCCCAGTTCTTCGAGAGCCTGAAGTGTAACTTGATCGTTCTCATGGCGCTCGCGGAATTCCTGGAGCGCCTGTTCTCGAGAGGTGTAGGTAGCCGAAGCAACCTCCGGCAGTGTCTCGAGGCGCTTCTGGACTGCCAAGATGTCATCTTCCGGAGCGGCGGTGATGAAGTAAACATTAATGTCAACCTTTCCCCTAACCTCGGTCAGGGTGTTGTTGAGGATCGCGGAGAGAAAAATAAGCGAGCCGATCGTCGAGAGGGTGATAACCATCACCACAATCGAAGAGAGTGAAACGAAAGCGTTTCGGGAGAAGCTAAAAAATCCAGTGCGCAGTATTCTTTTGATGTTGACCCAAGTTGACATGATAGATTTTCTTGAGCGAAGCGATTAGAAAATTATCACCCGGCACTTACTATTACAGCTGTTTACTAATCTCAATGCTATCATTGTAAGTGCTGGGTCATTAAAATTATACTCTCTTCGGTCGTTAATTTTATATGATATACCTCCCCTCTTTATCATCCCGCACGATTTTGCCGTGCTCCAGAGTAATCACCCGTCTTTCCAAAGAGTCAATAACCCCCTTATTGTGGGTAGCCAGAATAACCGTCGTCCCGAGATCGTTAATTTTCTTTAGTATCTGGACAATGTCATAGGTGTTGACCGGGTCGAGGTTGCCGGTCGGCTCATCGGCGATTACGATATTGGGCTGGTTGACGATGGCTCTGGCAATGGCCACTCGCTGTTTCTCTCCGCCGGAGAGCTCATTGGGAAAACTCCAGATTTTGCTGGTGAGGTCAACGAGCTCCAGGACGTGGGGAACATCGGATTCGACCTCCTCATCGCTGCGGCCGGCCGCTTCCATGGAAAAAGCGATGTTTTCATAAACATTTTTATCCGGCAGCAACCGAAAATCCTGAAAAACAACGCCGATTTTCCTCCGATAATGAGGAACTTCATTAGGGCGGAGGGAGTGAATGTCAACCGAACCGAAAAAAACCTTGCCTTCGGTCGGGCGGTCTTCTGCTAGAAGAAGCTTGAGAAGAGTTGTCTTGCCCGCTCCCGAGTGGCCGACAATAGAGACAAATTCCTTCGGTTCGATGGTAAAGGTTACATTCTCAAGAGCCACAGAATTGTCGGGGTAGATTTTGGAAACCTTGTCGTAGTAGATCATGCCAATTTTATTTGCGAGTGAAGCGAGCAACTATAAAATTGCGCACCCCGCTGTAATTTTACAGCAATATATCAAAAGAAAGTCATCAAATCATCCCAATTCTTAAGCAGCAAGCGCGGCGCGTGTCCGAATAGAACTAACCTTGCCGGGCGAAGCACCGCGCCTCTTAACTTCCCATGTAAAATTACGGCGGGGTTATACACATTATACCCGAACGGCTGCTATCCCCATAATTATCTTCTACAATGCTCGCTCCGCCTCTATGAATTCATCAAGTTCTCCGCCAAGAACCGCTTCCACGCTTGACGTCTCCACTCCGGTGCGGTGATCTTTAACCATTTTGTAGGGGTGTAATACATAAGAGCGGATTTGATTGCCCCATTCAATCTCCGTGGTCTTGGAAACATACATTCCCTGCTCCCTGGCTTTTCGCTCCTCCTCAAGTCTGCGATAGAGTTTGCCTTGCAGGATTTGAAGAGCCTTCTCTCTATTCTGGGCCTGGGAGCGCTCGGAGCTGACATGGACAGCAATTTTGGTGGGAATATGAATCAGCCGCACGGCTGTCTCGCGCTTGTTGACATTCTGTCCTCCCGGACCGCCAGCTCTGGCGAATTCCAGCCGAACATCCTGCTCGGGAATTTCAATCTCCCCAACCCTCTCGAACTTGGGAATGACTTCCACCAGCGAAAAAGAGGTGTGGCGGAGTTTTCTGGCGCTAAAAGGAGAAATGCGAACCAAACGATGAACTCCGGATTCATTTTTGAGTGTCCCGTAAGGACCTTGCCCTGAACTTGTCGAAGGGTCGCCGCGGATTTCGATTGTTACATTGCGATAGCCGCCGTGGTCATTTTTGTTTTCATGGAGCAAATAAAATTCCCAGCCACGGCGCTCGACGTATTTGAGATACATTGAAAGAAGCATCGAGGAAAAATCTTCAGCGTCGTCACCTCCCGCGCCGGAGAAAATAGTCATAATAGCGTCACCTGCATCATATTTTCCCGCCCCCGCCAATTCACTCTTCAAATCGCGCAGTTCTCTTATGATCGCCTGCGCTCTATCTTTGTCAGACCAAAAATCGGGTGATTGCATCACCCGTTCTACCTCTTTGATTCGTTTTTCTTTATCTTTCATTGTTCTAGCCAGAGTGTGTTTACAACACCGCTTGGACTTACTTTAGCAAAAAATCCTGACCTTGGCCAGCGATTTACCCCTTCGCGCACCCCTTCGTTCTGACTATCGCTTAATGAAGGGGTAGCGATGGCGATTTGT
>SCSN01000007.1 GCA_004322205.1 Patescibacteria group bacterium | reverse complement strand
AAGAGCTTCTGGGGGGATTGTACAATAAAACTTCCACTCTTACAAGGAGCTGTACCCAGATTATGAACAGGTTGTGCACAACCACCATTCAAGCCTTATTTTCGTGCTATAATTTTTGGAGTTGACATACGTTGATATACGAATATACGAATAATGCGAATGATACGAATGGCTACGAATATTCTTTAAAAAGCTCATTTTATAAGTTATTTACATCATCATGCCTCCAGAAAACTATTCAAGCGGCCCTTCGACTGGTTCGACAAGCTCACCACAAGCAAGCCCCGGGCAAGCCAACAAGAGTGTTGCTGTGCTGGTAGTTTTTGCAATTATCCTTGTCGGCGTTGCCTACTTTATGATGCATTCGTCATATTCTGTTCCGACTACCCAAAAACAACCTTCTTTCCCCGTAACTAAGGAGAATGTGAGCATTCAGAACATTAATCTTGCCACTGCCAAAACAGAAGCGGAGCGGCTGCCCGCGGGTTTCCCGAGCAACATTCCCGTCGAGACCAAAGACGCCTTTGAGAGCTATCGGATGGATTACAATGACCGCGGCGTTACTCAATACACCGTGAGCTACAAGACAGCAAAATCTCCCGCAGAAAAATTCAAGGAATATGCCGACTTTATGATAAAGGACGGATTTTCATTTGGTACGGACGGTAAGAATGAAAAAGAGGGTATTCTATACGGAACCAAGTCGGAGAATAGCCTCCTTATTCTCATCAAGAGCGTTGAAGGAAAAACGTATGTTCAGTTGAGCTATCTTGCCAAGCAGTAAAGGGAAGACTTGCATAAATTTCTGTAAGTACCATGAGTCAAAAATCAAAACTGTACTTTCTTTCCATCTTCGCCGCTTCACTTTCTCTTCTTCTGTCCTCAAGCGCCTACGCGCAGAGCGCAATGTCGGGATCGCCTTATTGTTCTGGCGGACCCTCCGCGCAAGCCGGCATGTTTTTAAGTTGGCCGCAGGGCAACGACCGCTTCAACCAGCCGGCGACATACTATGACCTCTATAGACCATATCCGGGACCTTTGTTGGTGGGTAATATTCAGCCACTCCCCTTCCGACACTATGACTATCCTTTGCCAGACAATACTTCCTATACCTATTACGCTTTCCCGGAAAGTGACATTTGGCTTCCCGGCTCGTTTCAGGGAACTTTCACAACTTCTGACTGCGATGCAACTCTTAGCGTCACCTCAAATGATTCTTCCGCCTCATGGACGATTGTTGCCGGTGGTATAACTATTGCTTCCGGGTCCGGGACTTCGGGCGGTCCTTATAACACACGCCCTGATAGCATCGGGACTCTCTATACAATCAGCGTGTCCGGATGCAGTAGCCCCACGATCACCAACTCTCTCGGCGGAGGATCGTCGCTCACTCTTTTCCCGGGTAGTGCGCAAGTGTTTGATATTCAATGTGCTCCACCTCCTCCACCCCCGCAAGTATCTGTTGATCTTAAGGTGAGATTGGCCGGAAGCGGTTCGTATGGTAACGGGCCAATTACTATTCCCTCCGGCAGTAATGTTGATTTGTCCTGGTCAAGTTTCCAGGCGACAAGCTGCAGCGCTTCCGGCGGCTGGTCAGGGTCAAAGACATTTACTCCCGACGGCACTTACACCCAGTTAGGAATAGGTCCTGTTACTTCAAATACTGCTTATTCAATAAGCTGTTCCGGCAATGCAGGCCCAGCAATCGATTTTGTAACGGTAAATGTATTGCCTGCTCCGACGCTGATTGCTACCACTGGCACTTCTTGCGGAGGGCAGGTTGATTTATCGTGGAATTCTGTTTCCGGCGCGACCGGATATAAAATTTACAGAAACGGAACTTTTGTTATCCAAGTTTCAGGAACTTCGTATACCGATACTGGGCTAACTCCGAGCACAAGTTATTCATACACTGTCCGCACTACGAATGGAACGATTGATTCACTCGATTCAAACACTGTCTCGGCAGTAGCCTCGGCCGCGTGCGTTGTTCCACCACCCACCCCAACTGGTCTGACTGCAACTCCCGGCGCGTGTGGCACAGGTCAGATTACGCTTTCCTGGAACACCTCGAGTGGTGCCACAAGCTATCAGTTGTTTAGGGGGGGGACACAAATTTATAGCGGACCGGGGACCTCTTTTATAGATACGGGACTTACTGCTGCTGCCTCCTACAGCTACACAGTGAGAGCCACTAACAGTGCTGGTTCCTCAGCACAGTCCTCTCCCGCAGTGAATGGGACAGCGCCGAGCGCTTGTGCTGTCCCGACCGCAGACATTACCGCCAACAGCTCTCAAGGGCCGATCACCGTTGCCTACGGTGCGTCCGCCACCCTGCGCTGGTCTTCCACCAATGCCACGAGCTGCACCGGCACCAATTTCTCAACCGGCGGAGCGGCAAACAATTCAACCGGTGTTTCAACCGGAGCTCTGACTGCAGGGAGCAACACTTACTCCATCTCTTGCACCGGTGCAGGTGGAACAGCAAACGACTCTGTAACAATAGTAACCACACCGCAAGTCCCGAGCGGGCTTTCTGCTGTAACTTCACCAACTTGCGGGGGGCGGATCAACTTGTCTTGGAATGCCTCGGCTAACGCTACAAGTTACACGGTCTATCGCGGCACCGCATCAGGCGGACCGTACGGCACGACTGTTGTCTCTGGGTTGACGACTACGACATATCAGGACTCTGCTCTGACACCGGGGGTAACTTACTACTATGTAGTCCGCACCTTCAACGCCAACGGCGGCTCGGCAAACTCCAGCCAAGCAAGCGCCGCGGCTTCGGCGGCCTGCGCCGGGCCGACAGTTGACCTCACCGGTCGGCTCTCAAGCTCTGGCTCATACGGACAGGGACCGCTCGGCGTCAGTTCTGGAAGCAGAATTGATCTGCAGTGGGCAGTGTCAGGCGCGACAAGTTGCAGCGCATCGGGGGGTTGGTCAGGAGCAAAGACGGCAACTAACGGCACACACAACCAGACAAACATCGGACCAGTGACCGCCAACACCACCTATACACTTTCCTGTTCAAACACCAACGGCACGACTAATGACAGTTTTGCGGTAAATGTTGCGCCGACTGTTACTCTCACCGCTAATCCGACAACTGTTTTAAGCGGGGGCACAACCACTCTTTCATGGACTTCCACCAACGCCGCGTCATGCACGGCATCCAACAGCAGTTTGATCGCCAACTGGAGCGGGTCAAAAACACCAGTTGCATCGGGCAGTCAAAGCGGAGTCGGTCCTATTAACAGCTCAACTTCATTCTATCTGGACTGCACTGGCCTCGGAGGAACCACTCGGGGAACCGCCACAGTCAACCTAAGTTCACAGGCAACCATCAACGTGGTCTCAAATGTCTCGGCGACTTGGACTATTAATCCCGGGAGCGTCAGCGGTTCGGGCACAAATGTCTTGCATACAGTCAATCCTGCGGCGGCGCCGGGCGGCACAAGCTACACCATCTCGCCGGGAAGCGTTGGCGGCTACAACTTTCCGCCGACTATCTCAAACTCTGACGGCTCCGGCTCAACGATGAATTTAATTCCGGGGCAGACCAAGCAATTTACTCTCACCTACACTGCTGTGCCGGTGTTTGATTACCAGCTCACAAATACCTGCGCTCTCTCGACTCCGCAAGGGGCGACGGTTCAATGCGCTATTGCGAAAACTCTGACCTCGGGCTCGGCACAGAGTGTCACACTTTCTGCGTCAGTTAGTCCATCGGGGCAGGGAGTGAGTATCTCCGGATATCCGAATCAAAGTTGCACGCCGACCTGCACTGGTTATGTGGATGTAGCTGTTTCGGGCTCGGCTACTCCGGGGATTTACACGGTAACTGTCTCGGGCTCGCCCTCTACGGCAACGCCCGGCGACGACGTTACCTCTTTCACGGTGAATGTCAGCGCGCCGCCCTCGCTTTCCGTCTCCTGCGTCGCCTCGCCGTCACCGGCGCAAGTCGGTCAGCAAGTCCGCTGGGATGCGATTCTCTCCGGCGGCACGGGACCCTTCAGCTATTCATGGTCAGGCACGGATATTCCGGCGTCACCGGCTCCCTCTACTAATCCTTACTTCATCACCTACCAAACAACCGGACTCAAGACCGCCGACGTCTTGGTGACCGATCTCTTCAACAGCCAGACCACTTCCTGCTCCGGCGGAGTGAACGGAATCGGCACGGTGCAAGTCCAAGTCAAACCAAAGTTTCAGGAGTTTTGAATAAATCTCCTCGCCCCTTGGGGCGAGGAGATTTATTTTGAGAACTCTTCCGTTCTCAACGCCCCACCTCTAGCGGGGCTGCTCTCCGCCACGGGGAAACTCCCGTTTCCCCGACCCCCTTCCCTCTCTCTCCGCATTCATCTCTGTATCTCTGCTACGGAGATGAATGTGGAGAGATTAACTGACAACCTGCGACCAACGACTAACAACCTACAACTGCGTAATTCAAAAGGAATAAAAAAACCTTCTGCGTCGGCAGAAGGTTTTTGGTGTATAATTTGTCGTAAGTCGTTTGTTGTTGGTCGCAGCTATCTCCGTGCACATCGAAGAAAAACAACTCAAGGAATTTATTCTCGATTCGGGGCTGGTCTCCCGGGCCGATCTGGAGAAGGCGGAGCGGGAAGCGGAAAAAAAGAAAATCTCCGTCGGCAAAATTCTGGTGGGCAAGGGCAGTCTCACTGATGATGATTTGCGGCGGATGCAAGCCTATGTCCTTGGCATTCCTTTTGTTGACCTAAGGGGTCAGCGGCTTGACTTTGAAGTGCTCTCTCTCATTCCCGAGCCCATTGCCCGCAACCACAACATTGTTGCCTTCCGCAAGACGGGTGATTCTCTCGAGGTGGCAATGCTTGACACCGAAGACCTTGCCGCCATTGACTTTATCCGTAAAAAAACGGGACTCAAAATTCTGCCGCGCCTGACCGACTCCGAATCGATGAAGAGCGCCCTGCTCAACTACCAAAAGAGTCTCAAAGCGGAATTCGGCGACATTATTCAGAAAGAGGCGGACACCCTCAAGGCAGTTTCCGAGAAAGGAGAAGAGGAAGTGAGCGAAGACGATCTCAAGAAATTGGCGGAAGATATTCCGGTTGTGCGGATTCTTGATACGCTTCTTAAGCACGCCATTCTCCAGGATGCTTCCGACATTCATATCGAGCCGATGGAGAACCAAGTCTTGGTGCGCTACCGCATTGACGGGCTCTTACGTGACGCCATGGTCCTTCCCAAAAATGTTGCCGGGGCGATCACCGCTCGCGTCAAAGTGCTCTCGGGAATGAAGCTTGATGAGAAGCGCATGCCTCAAGACGGGCGGTTCAAAATTGACATGAGTGGCCAGCGAGTCTCTTTCCGCGTCTCGACACTTCCAATCTATTACGGAGAAAAGACTGCTTTGCGTCTCCTGCCGGAAAACGTTTCGGGCTTTACTCTCGAGGGCCTTGGGTTTCACGGCGAAGGTATTGAGAAGCTTCACCGAGCCACCAAACTTGCGGTCGGCATGATTCTCACCACCGGTCCGACCGGCTCGGGCAAGACCACCACCCTCTACACCCTACTCGATATTTTAAACACTCCCGACGTCAATATTTCAACCATCGAGGACCCCATCGAGTATCAGCTCAAGCGCGTCAACCAAACCCAAGTCAAGCCGGAAATCGGATTCAGTTTTGCCACCGGACTGCGCACTCTGGTGCGCCAAGACCCCGACATCATTATGGTCGGCGAGATCCGCGACACCGAGACTGCCTCGCTTGCGGTCAACGCCGCGCTCACCGGTCATCTGGTGCTCTCCTCGCTTCACACCAATTCAGCGGCGGGATCCATTGCACGGCTTCTCGACATGAAAGCCGAACCGTTTCTTCTCGTCTCAACGCTTTCGGTTGCTGTCGCTCAAAGACTCATTCGCCGTCTGACCGAGACCAAAGAGAAATACTATCTCTCCAAGAACGAATTCGATGCGCTCGAGAAGATGGCGGACATGAATCGGGTCCTGCTCTCCCTCAAAGAGGAGAAGATAGTTGATAAAAGCGCCAACTGGGACAAAATTGCTTTTTACAAACCAAAACCGTCGGGCGATTCGGATGACGGGTACAAGAGCCGCATCGGCATTCATGAAGTGCTTCAGATGACCTCGGCCATCAAAGAGCTTGTGATGAGAGGAGCGACAACAGAGCAAATAGAAGAGCGGGCGAAGAAGGAGGGGATGCTTACCATGACAGAAGACGGCGTTTTTAAGGCTGTGCAGGGCATTACCTCGATTGAGGAAGTCTTAAGAGTTGTAACATCGGAGATTTAGAATGAATATACGAATAGTGCGAATGATACGAATGTCTGCGAATAATACAAAAGTCATCAGCTTTTGGTTGCCGGTTGTCGGTTGATAATCATGGCAATGTTTTTTTACAAAGCAGTAGCGGTGGACGGACAAACAGTTGAAGGGCGGATGGAAGCGCCGGACCGTTTTGTTGTCTATCGTAAGGTTAAGGCTGACGGCCAGAGCATTCTTTTTGTCAGAGAAGAGTTTGCCGCCAAGGCCAGAATTCTCGCTCACTTTCGCTCCTTCTTCGGCAAGGTTAGCGCCGTTGACCGAATCAATCTTGCCAAGAACCTCGGCGCCATGATCTCGGCCGGGTTGCCGCTGACTCGAGCGCTCGGTGTCATGGAGCGGCAGACAAAAAACAAAAAACTCAAAGCCGTTCTCTCCACTTTGCTAGATAGCGTCAGCCGCGGCAAGACCTTAAGTGAGTCGATGAAAGAGTTTTCCAACATCTTCTCTACTCTCTTTGTTTCCATGGTCAAGGCCGGCGAGGAGAGCGGTAATTTAGCCGAGTCTCTCCGGATTATCGGGCTTCAGCTGGAAAAGACTTACAACCTTACAAGAAAAGTGCGGGGAGCAATGATCTATCCCGCCATCATCGTGACGCTCATAATTGTCATCGGAGTGCTTATGATGATCTACATGGTGCCGACTTTGACTGCAACCTTCCAGGGAATTGGCGTTGAACTGCCCCTCTCGACCCGAGTAATTATTGCCATAAGCAATTTCTTACGCAATCAAGTAAGCCTTGTTGGTCTCGCCGTTCTAGTCGTTGTCGCTGGATTCTTATGGTTTCGGCGCAGTTCGCGCGGCAGACGCTTTTTCGACAGTCTTCTTCTTTCTATTCCCATTATTAGAGAAATGGTAAAAGAAATAAATTCGGCGCGGACAGCTCGCACCCTTTCTTCCCTTCTTTCGTCCGGGGTTGACGTGGTTGTAGCCATGGGAGTAACGCAAGAGGTTATCCAGAACTCACACTTCAAGAAAGTTTTGGCGACGGCGCTGGCTGCTGTCGAGCGGGGCGATCCAATGTCATCTATTTTTACCGCCTACGACCGCCTCTATCCGCCGTTTGTCGCAGAAATGATGAGTGTCGGAGAGGAGACAGGCAAAATGGCGGAGATGCTTCTCAATGTGGCAAATTTTTACGAAGAGACAGTCGATCAGAAGACCAAAGACATGTCAACATTAATCGAGCCGCTCTTAATGATTTTCATTGGGCTGGTGGTGGGAATCTTTGCCATCTCAATGCTAGCCCCGACCTACTCACTGGTTGAGAAAATTTAATCTTATGAAGATCCGGCATCTAGGAGGTTTTATCCCGTCACAGCCCCGACGTCACGTCGGGGTCCGTGCGGGGTTTACGGTTGCGGAACTGGTGGTTATCATCGGGATTATGGCACTGGTGCTTACTTTAACCTATGCCTCGTTTGCCAATCTTGGAAAAAGAGAAGTTCTCGATAAAGAGGCTCTGCAAGTCGTCTCTATCCTAAATGAAGCGCGCTCTCTCACTTTGGCTTCAGAGGGGGCGAGTCAGTACGGGGTGCATTTCGAGACAGCGCAAGTCGTGCTTTTCCGAGGTTTTTCATATTCGTCTACCGACCCCCAAAACAAAACTGTGCCGCTTCATGATCGGGTGGTAATTTCTGCAATCAATCTCACCGGCGGCGGTTCGGAGGTAGTCTTTGAGCGGCTGACCGGGACAACGGGAGAGAGCGGTACCACCACGCTCTCGCTCAAGTCGGACGCCGGTCAAACAAAGTCGGTGGTAATTTTTGCCACCGGTATCACCGAAGTCAAGTGAGGGGGTATAATAATGGAATAACTTTCTGTGAGCATCTTGACCTTTCGAAAAATCAGAGGGTTTGGATTGGTGGAAGTGATTATTGCCACCTCGCTTATTTTGGTGTTTCTGGTCTCTCTGGTCGCCGCTTATAATCTCTATCTGCGGCTTTCCTTGGGAAATGTTCGTAAGGTGCAGGCCACTTTTCTTGCCGAGGAGGGCATTGAAGCCGTTAAGCTCATCCGAGACAGCTCGTGGAACGGGAATATCGTCCCACTTTCCGTCGATACATTGTACTATCTAGCTTTCAGCGGCTCGTCATGGACTGCAACGACTAGCCGCCAGCTTATTGATAACATCTTCGACAGAACATTTGTTCTCTCGTCAGTCTTTCGTGACTCGGCAAGCGATATTGTGGAGAGCGGCGGCTCGCTTGATCCGGGCAGCCGCAAGATTGTGGTTTCCGTTTCTTGGTTTGAGCATGGCGCCACTTCCACCAAGACGGTTTCAACTTACATTACTAATCTGTTCAATAACTAATGATAAGCATTGCTCAAAAATGCACGCGGCGGCGCAGTTCAACAAGTGGTCTGTCTCTGGTGGAGACCCTTGTCTATATCGGCATCCTTACTCTCATCTTGGGAGTGGTGGTGGCGCTTCTCTCCGGGCTTGGCGGGTCGCAGCGCCGGCTCAAGGCCTCTAAACAAGTTGAGAATTCAGCCATCTTCGGCTTTGAGCGAATGATTCGGGAAATACGCAGGGCAAAAAGTATTAATCCGGCTAGTGTCCTTGGAACTAACCCGGGAGTGCTCGTACTTGATACCACTGACCTCGGAGGAGCGCCGCGAACAGTCGAGTTCTCTGTTAGCGGCAGCATCTTGCGGGTGAAAGAGAGCGGCATTGACCTTGGGCCGCTCACTCCCTCGCAAGCTCGGGTGACGAGTCTCGTCTTTAGCTTGCTATCGACTCCGAATTCTGCCGCGCTGAAAGTTGAAATGACGGTCGAAGCGGGCAGCGGGCCGTCTCTGGCCTCGAGGAATTTCTACGGTACCGCTATTTTAAGGAATTCGTATTGAACGTCGATCTTTTAACGTAGATGATGGAACGCAATAGAAAAAAAGCAATGCCAAATTTGTCCTCCGGGCAGGCCCCGTATCAACTTTGCCACAGATATACGAGCGCAGTGCGTGCACCGAATAGGTGCTCCCCTTTATGGGCGAAGCGCTGCGCCCCGAATCGAGATGTGGCTATTCGCCACTCGCGCTTCGCATGGTTGGGTAACCGCAAAGTTGAAACGGGGCAGGCGATGATTCTAGCCGTCCTCTTCTTTGTTTTTATCTCTCTTGCTATTCTCTTGGGGATATCCGGTCCTGTTTTGCGACAGGTGAAAATTGTCTCCGATCTGCTTAATTCCCGGGAGAGCTATTTTCTTGCAGAGGCAGGGATGGAAGATGTTGTCTACCGGCTCAAAAATCGGCTCCCAGTTTCTTCCTCCGGTCAGATGCTGACTATCTCCGGTCAGAGCGCCGCCGTTGATACCGTCGACTCTGCGGGCGAGAAGGTGGTAACGGCAACCGCTAACTGGAGTGGACGAATTCGCAAAGTTGAGACGCGGCTCACCACCGGCGTCGGGGTGTCGTTTAACTACGGGGTTCAAGTCGGCAACGGCGGTTTTGAAATGGAGAACAATTCCGGCGTCATCGGCAGTATCTATGCCAACGGTAATATTTCCGGTCAGAGCGGCACCTATGTCACCGGCGACGCCATTGCCGCCAACAGTATTCCTTTAACTCTCGATCAGTCTAATATCACTCCGACTCCTCCGCCCAACTGGATTAATTTCCGAAATTCTTCGGCTAGCCAGGATGTCGCGCAAAAGTTCCAGGTTTCAACTACTTCTCTCGTAAACAAAGCCCAGTTCTACATCAAGAAAGTCGGCAGTCCCTCGAATGCGACCGTGCGAATCGTTACCAGCACCGACGGCAATAATCCGAGCAACACCAAGCTGGCATCGGGCACTCTCTCCGCTTCGCAAGTGACGGCAAACTACTCCCTCGTTGACGTGGTGTTTACTTCCAATCCTCAACTCGCCGCCGGGACCGACTACTGGCTTGTCATAGATAGCTCGACGCAGTCGTCAAGCAACTATTTTGTCATTGGTGCCAATGTCGCCTATTCAAACGGTGATGCCAAGGTTGGTCAGTACGGCGGCAGCTGGAGCGATCCGACTCCGTCGCCGCTTGATATCTATTTCACCATCTCTCTGGGCGGACTTTCTGCGACCATTAGCGGAGTGACAGTGGGTACGGGGGTGAGCGGCGACGCTTGGGCGCATACCGTCAACAATTCGACCATCGGCGGCAATCTCTACTGCCAGACTGGCTCGGGCAACAACAAGCCCTGTAATACCAGTAAGCCCGACCCCTCGCCGCAGCAGTTTCCCGTCTCCGACGGCAATATTACCCAGTGGAAGGAGGAAGCTTCTGGCGGCGGGGTAATTAACGGCGATTTCACCGCCACCACCAGCGCCATCGGTCCGGTCAAAATCACCGGCAATCTGACGGTTACAAACGGAGCAGTGCTGACCGTTGCCGGCACCGTCTGGGTGGCGGGCAACATCAATGTTTCGAATAATGCTCAAGTGAAACTTTTCTCCTCTTACGGTAGCAACAGCGGTGTTGTTGTTACGGACGGCCGGGTGTTAATCTCCAACAACACTGTCTTTTCGGGGTCAGGTCAGCTGGGAAGTTATATCATGGTGCTTACCACAAGCGATTGTCCGATAAGCTCATCGTGCGGTGGTGCCAGGGCTATTGATATTTCAAACAACGCAGGGGCGGTTATATTAAATGCTCAGCGAGGCGCTATCGAATTTGAAAACAATGCCAGCGCAAAGGAAGCTGTCGCTTACAAAATGGAGCTGGAAAACAATGCAACAATTACCTACGAAACTGGATTGGTAAATGTAAATTTCTCGAGTGGCCCCTCCGGCGGATGGGATATACTATCTTGGAACGAGGTTGAATAAGAAATAGTACACGAAATGGCACGCAATATCGTAATTGCAAACTGGAAGATGAACCCCGCCTCGCCCGTCGAAGCAAAGCGTCTCTTTGCTTCGACCAGAGCAGCCGCCCGCGCCCTCCGCTCTGTTGAAGTGGTCATTGCTCCACCTGTGCCTTTCCTTTCTCTATTTGCAGGAAAGCGTTACAAAAATGTACGGCTCGGTGCTCAAGATGTCTTCTGGCAGTCGCGCGGCGCCGTGACCGGAGAGGTGAGTCCTGCCATGTTAGCTTCGCTTGGCGTGCGCTATGTTATTGTTGGCCACTCGGAGCGCCGCGCTCTGGGGGAGAGCGATGAGATTGTCTCTCGCAAAGTTTCGGCGGCGCTTTCCGCCGGCCTGACCCCAATTCTCTGCGTGGGTGAGGGTGAGCGTGATGAGCACGGTGCTTATCTTCATGCTCTGGCAGGTCAAATAAGACGCTCACTCGCAGGACTCACGAAAAACGGCATCCCCGGGATTATTGTTGCCTACGAGCCGGTCTGGGCAATCGGCAAAACCGCACGCGACGCTCTTTCCGCCCGAGGTTTGCATGAAACCACTCTCTTTATTCAAAAAACTCTCAACGACTTGTACGGCAGAAGAGCGGCGGATACGGTGAGAATAGTTTACGGCGGCTCTGTCGAGGCGAATAATGCCGCGGAGCTGATTCGGGAGGGGAATGTTTCCGGTTTTCTGGTCGGGCACGCCAGCCTCTCGCGCGGCTTTCGGGAAATACTCCGAGCGGTTGGCAGGTTATAAAGTTATGCGCTCCGTCCGAGACATTGGCGATTTGGTCGGGAAAAAAGTTTTTGTGCGGGTTGATTTCAATGTTCCCACTTTGGGCAATGAAGTGGCAGATGATTTCCGCATCCGAAAGACCTTGCCGCTTATTAATTTTTTGCGCGCGCGGGGGGCTCAGGTAATTCTCGCAAGTCACAGCGACCCAGACGACTCCAGCCTGGCGCCCGTTTGCACTTATTTGCGAAAGAATTATCCAGTTTCGTTTATTGAAGAGTATTACCCCG
This sequence comes from Patescibacteria group bacterium, assembly GCA_004322205.1. GTDB lineage: Bacteria > Patescibacteriota > Minisyncoccia > Phycocordibacterales > Zambryskibacteraceae > SCSN01. The sequence goes on along the minus strand of SCSN01000007.1, from coordinate 46,653 downwards.
ACCTGCCGGAGGGTCTTAGCCGCGACTTGAGTGCAGGAAAACTTGTTTTGCTTGAAAATCTGCGCTTCTATCCGGAAGAGAGGAGTAATGATGAAGATTTTGCTCGGCACTTGGCGTCTCTGGGGGACTACTATGTCAACGAAGCATTCTCTGCCTCCCACCGCCCGCATGCTTCTATTATTGGTGTCCCCAAGTTTTTGCCTGGCTTTGCAGGTTTTGTTTTCGAGGAGGAGATGAAAAATCTCTCGCGAGCCTTTCATCCGGAGTATCCTTTTCTCTTCGCGCTCGGCGGAGCCAAGTTTGAAACCAAAATGCCCCTGGTCAGGAAGTTTTTCTCATTGGCTGACCGTGTTTTTGTCGGCGGGGCGCTGGCCAACGATTTTCTCAAAGCCCAAGGCAAAAATGTCGGCCGCTCTATTCTCTCCGAGGGCAAGCTCGATCTCAAAGAATTTTTCACGGAAAAACTTATCCTGCCCCTTGATGTTCTTGTCAAAAACGCTTCTGGCATCGAGCTCAAAGTTGTTGATGATGTGACAAGCGGTGATACGATTGTTGACGTCGGTCCGCAATCTATCAATGCCCTGCGTTCAACGATAGACAGCTCACGATTCATCTTGTGGAACGGGCCGTTGGGAAATTATGAAATGGGTTTTCGGAAGGGCACTCTTTCACTGGCTCGCGCCATTGCCCAGAGCAAGGCCATTACGATTGTTGGCGGAGGTGATACCGTTGCTTCGATTGCTGAACTTAAGCTCGAAGACAAGTTCACTTTTGTTTCAACCGCCGGCGGCGCGATGCTTGAGTATCTTGCAAATGAGACTCTGTCCGGGATTGAAGCTCTAAAATAGTGAGCAGTTCTTGGGTGATTGTAATGGGCGGTCATACATTGGTGTTCGTACACAGGTCTTCATACACAGGCGATCAGTGAGACAATCACTTTCGTTAGTGTATCATATATGATACACTAAATAAGTGTTAAAAAATAACAGGAATGTATGCCGCATGTATCAAACAAAAAACTGAAAAAGGATCATCTTGCTCATCTATACCGGAGGTTAGTTTTTTCATTGGAGAAAACTGGCAAAAAGTCTGCGACGATAAAATTCTTGAATGAATTTCTTACCCAAACTGAAAAGATAATGTTGGCAAAAAGATTTTCCGTCATTTATCTTCTCTCTCGCGGCTTGCCGGTCTCCTACATTGCCGAGGCACTTCGTATGAGTCCGGCAACAATTTACAGAATGTCACTTAAGAGTGAGGCAGGCAAATACTCCTTTTTGAATCGAGCAATGAAAGAACTCGATGAGAGTATTTGGGATGCGCTAGAAAAAATTCTTAGGGCCGGCTTGCCGCCTAAGGCGGGGAGAGGTCGCTGGAAATTTCTTTATTCAAGGAAGTGAGAGTATGAAGCGGAGGTCTAGTTAAGTGAATGTTTAATTAATAAAAGTTTAACTTTTAACTGAAGGAACTTAACTGAAGAAACTGCCTTAATATATCATATATGATACATTAAGAGCTGGCTTTGGCGGGATTTTGATTTGACTCTTTTTTGCTAGCTAAGACTATCTATAACTATAAGTTGCTTAGCACCTGGCGGATTTTTTCGGCGTTTTCCTTGAGATTATTTTTATCTCCCCTCGCGGGGTTACCCGGATAGACCCAAATATGAGCATGCTCTATTTCATCACCGATGATTTTTGAAAGTATCCAGTCTGTTTCGAATGATTTTCTTTGAGCCCGGGCGATTTTTTTGACAACCTCGAAAAATCCACCCGCGTTTGGCACGTCCCAGACATAGCGGAAATGTTCTTTGGGTATTACCTGTGCGTGCCCGGGGGACTCTGGTTTGATATCGAGAAAAGCTAAAAAGTTCTCGTCCTCGTACACGATTTCCGCCGGAATTTCTTTTTTGGTAATTTTGCAAAAAATGCAAGCGGGGTCGTTCATAGACTCATGATACAATAGGCTTCATGGCGAAGAAAGAGTACCGCTTGAGAGAAGATATTCCTAAAAGAATCGACGAAGAACTGACCTCTTACCCCGCAACAACTCGCAAACTTCTTTACTACCGCGGGATTCGGTCTCGCGAAGAGGCAGAGCAGTTTCTTAACCCCGACTATAATACCCACCTTCATGACCCATATCTTATGAGGGATATGGAGCGGGCTGTGGGGCGAATCCTTCAAGCGGTAGAGGATAAAGAGAAAATTCTCATCTATAGCGATTATGATGCTGACGGCATTCCGGGCGCCGTGGTTCTGCGGGAATTTTTTGAGAAAATCGGACACGCAAATGTCGAGAATTACATTCCCGATCGTCATGATGAGGGCTACGGGCTTCATTTGGAAGCGGTGGAGAACTTTGGCGGCGAAGGAGTGAATCTTCTCATTACCGTTGATTGCGGCACGGTTGACTTTGAGCAAATTGCGCGGGCCAAAGCTCTCGGCATTGACGTTATTGTCACAGACCACCATGAAGCAAATGGTTTCTTGCCTGAAGCACACGCCATTTTAAATCCCAAACAGGAAAATTGTCCGTATCCAGAAAAAATTCTCTGCGGCTCGGGGGTTGTCTTCAAACTTATTCAGGCAATTCTTTCTAGAAACCGTTTCAATCTTAAAGATGGTCAAGAAAAATGGTTTCTTGATCTCGTCGGCATCGCCACTCTCTCCGACATGGTGCCGCTCACGGGAGAGAATCGCGCTCTTGCCCACTACGGGCTCAAAGTTCTTCAAAAGTCCCCCCGCCCGGGTCTGCAGAAACTCTGGCGGAAACTCAATCTGGATCCGAAGAATCTTTCGGAGGACGATGTTGGTTTTACCCTCTCACCTCGCATTAATGCCGCTTCTCGCATGGGGCATCCGATGGATGCTTTTCGCCTGCTGTCAACGAAAGACGAGACGGAAGCAGATCAGCTAAGCGATTATCTCAATCGCCTAAACGACGAGCGCAAGGGTGTGGTGGCAAGTATTGTCAAAGAAATTAAAAAGCATATTCGGGAACTCTCAAGTTTGCCGAATGTTTTAGTGCTCGGCAATCCTTCCTGGAAACCGGCGCTTCTGGGGCTGGCGGCCAACTCCTTGCTTGATGATTTTTCTCGGCCAATTTTTCTTTGGGGCAGAAACGGTGAGAGAGAATTAAAGGGCTCTTGCCGCTCCGACGGCAGCGTTAATCTCGTGGCGTTGATGGAGAAGGTCAAAGACACCTTTATTCAATTCGGCGGACACAAACTTGCTGGCGGATTTGAAGTTTCGCATGAAAAAATTCATAGGCTGGAAGAAGAACTGAACCGTGCGTACGAAGAAGTAAAATCATCCCCCGAATCAGCCGAGGCGGATTCGGGGCAATGGATTGATTCCAGACTTTCTCTTTCTGGTGTGAACTGGGATACCTACAGGGAGATTGAGAAACTCGCGCCGTTTGGGGTGGGGAATCCAAAACCGGTTTTTCTTTTTGAAAATGTTTCACCCAAGACAGTCCGTCAGTTCGGCAAGGAAGGAAATCACATGGAACTTGTCTTTGAGAACGGATCTGAAAAAAATATTAGAGCTATCAGCTTTTTTTCAAAGCCAAAGAGTTTTGAAAAAAAGCCACAAGTCGGCATGCCCGTTGACCTCATAGCCTCATTTGAAAAATCCAACTTTAGAAATTATCCGGAACTGCGTCTGCGGATAGTTGACATCGTTTGATTGTTTTGAGTATTTAGACCCAAAAACAGACTTCCTTAGTGTATCATATATGATACACTAAGGAAGTCCAAAGAAGTTTTAACACTCTTGCTTTTTGCGGTTATTTGAATGACCCGGTCTTGACAATTACGGAGTTTTTGATATAGTAGTACCAGAGCGGTGAAAGATAGTAGCCGCCAGTACCTCAAAAAAGGAGCTGACCGTGGACAACACGCTCAGAGCGAAACTCCGCGATATTCGCGGACTACGCGACCAGTTCGAGGATTGCCTTCTAGGCAACGATTCAACAAGGTGGACAGAGGAGGCGAAGAGATTTCTTCGCCGTGAGCCGTGCTGGGTTCCTATTCCGAAGAGAGCCCACGTTGTACCTCGAAGCGAATGCCCGAACTGCGGGTCATTTCTCGAGGTTTTGGATAAGAAGTTGAGCTGTCCCGTGTGCGGCTATTCGACAGCAGAACAGACTCTTACCGAAACCGAGCCGAAGACGACAGGGATCAAGCTCTACTTCCACCCCAAACAAAAAGAGGGCGGCCTGATCAAGGGTTATGATCTCGAGAAGCACCTCCGCGAGACGGGTATCATCAACCGCTGTCTCTCGCTCAAGGACGAAGAAGTCAAGGGCTGGCTAGCGAACCCGACACCTACCCGGAAGAGTTCAAGGGTAAGAACGTTTTCCTTTGGAGAAGCGTTCGGGACCGTGGCGGTGACCGCTTCGTCGCCTCTCTTGTCTGGAGCGACGAGTGGGTGATCGTGAGCTGGCACTGGCTTGAGTTCGACTGGAATCGGAGCAATCCCGCGGCTGTCCGTGCAAGTTCCTAGAACTTTTGACCTTGAGTCTCTTGGATCTTGTACTTGGATCCTTTGGGACTCGATCCTCCGCCCAGCGCGCACGCGCGCTGGGCGGTTTTCGTGCTACTATACAAGCGGTGGTAGGGGAATAGTCACCGGCGGCTACGGCCGGTGCGTGGCGTGTCTCGTCTGGCACGGCGAGCGGGTGATCGCGAGCTGGCGCTGGCTCTTTGACGCCCGGGGCCGGGATTACCCCGCGGCTGTCCGCGCCCTGTAAGCAGAGCGAAGCTCTGCCACGGGGCAGGCAAGTTCCTGAAACTTTGAACCTTGGGTCTTTCCCGCCAGGCACCGGACGGTGCCTGGCGTTTTTCATGTGCTAGACTTCTCGCATGCAGAAGATAACTATTTTTACTGATGGTGCTTCACGTGGTAATCCCGGACCGGGAGGGTGGGGAAGCATTGTAATTTTGCCAGCGGGCAAAATTACAATGCGGAATAAAGAATTAAGAATAAAGAATCAGGAATGGGTTCAGGAATTAGGGAGCGGAGTTGAAAGAACAACCAACAACCGGATGGAACTGACGGCGCTAATAAAGGCGCTTGAATTTGTAAAAAAGTTGCAAGTTAAAAGTTATAGGTTAAAAGTTTATCTGGATTCTAGCTATGTTCTAAACGGCGCCGGGACGTGGGTTCACGGGTGGGTAAAAAGTAAATGGAAAACAAAGACAAAGAAGAAGGTGGAGAACCAAGATTTGTGGAGAAGGTTCTTGAAGGTAAGCAAAGGTCTGAAGATCGAATGGAAATTGTTGCCCGGACACTCTGGAATTGCCGCAAATGAGCGATGCGACGAGATTGCCACAATGTTCGCGGACCTGCCTGCCGGCAGGGCAGGCGGCAAGAGATCAAAACTCTATTCTGGTTTTCTTAAGAAATACGGAATAGATATTTCGGCCTCCACCATCCTCAAACGCTCCACGTTCCACGCTCCACGATCTACGAAAAAAGCTTATTCTTACGTTAGTTTGGTTAACGGAATCATTAAAACTTACAAAACCTGGGCAGAGTGCGAGAAGAGGGTAAAAGGCGTCTCCGGTGCAAAATTCAAAAAAACTTTTTCTCTTGAGGAGGAGAACGATACTATTGAAACATGGAAAAAGGAATTGCGCTCCTAGGCAGAAATATCTTTCTTCTTGCTTCCGGAACCTTTCTCTTTGGTGTTTTTATCTCTTCGTTTTCCAATTTCAGCTTCAGCACGGCGATCTTTTTTGTCTTCCTTTCTGCTCTGTTGTTTCTCTATAGATGGCTAAAAGTCGCAGAGGCGGAGACGCAGAGAATTTTCAAAATCATTGCTCTTACGCTTTTGTTTTTCGCGGTCGGAGTGGCGCGCTACGAAGTCAAAGATCTCTCCGCTCCCCATCCGGCGCTTCTCGAGCGGGTTGGAGAACGCGCCTCTGTCACGGGAGTCGTTGTCGAGGAGCCGGAGCATCGCGAGACCTATGAACTCTACATTATTAGGGCATCTGAATTCGACGGCGAGAAGATTCTAGTTAGAGCAGAGCTGTATCCGCAGTTTGACTACGGTGACGAAGTGAAATTTTCCGGCAGACTCGACCGGCCGGGGGCCATTGAAGAAGGCGGCCGCATTTTTGACTACGCCGCTTACCTTGCCAAAGACGATATCTACCTCATTCTTTCTTTCGCCTCGGGCGAACTTGTTGCGGAAGGTGGGGGCAGCCCAGTCAAACGGGCGCTTCTGACTGTCAAGTTCCGCTTCATTGGGAATTTTGAGAGAAGAATTACCGAGCCGGCCTCATCGCTTCTCTCCGGGATTATCCTCGGCACGGAAAGCTCGCTTGGCAAGGATTTGGAGCAAACTTTTCGGACGACCGGCATCATCCATATCGTGGTGCTTTCCGGCTACAACATAACACTGGTGGCGAGTTCTATCCTCTGGCTTCTCTCTCGCCTCTGTTTTCTCTCGCGCAGAGTGTCATTGGCCGCCTCTGCCCTTGGCATTGTTCTCTTTGCCATTATGGTCGGCGGCGCGCCCTCTGTCGTTCGAGCTTCGCTTATGGCGATTCTGGTGCTACTCGCTCGCGCCACGGGCAGAACCTACCATGTGGCGCGCGGGCTTGTCATCGCAGCCTGCGCCATGGTGCTCTGGAATCCAAAAGTACTTGTCTTTGACACGGGCTTTGAACTTTCATTTCTTGCCACCGTTGCTCTCATCTGGATTGCGCCTCTCTTAGGTGAAAAATTTTCGCGTATTACAGAGAAGTTCGCCTTGCGAACAATTGTCTCCGACACAGTAGCCACCCAGCTTTTCGTTCTGCCGCTTCTTTTGTACAAGACCGGTTTATTTTCAGTTGTTTCGCTTCCCGTCAATCTTTTGGTTCTGCCGATTGTCCCTGTCATAATGTTCTTTGGATTTTTTGCCGGTCTTCTCGGTTTTCTCGCTGGCTTTCTTGCCTTTCCTTTCGCGATCATTGCGCAATTTTTGCTCACTTACGTTCTGAAAGTTGTTGAATGGTTTTCCTCTCTTCCTTTTGCTGCGGTTTCTCTTACTTTTTTCCCCGCCGCTCTTATGTGGTTTATCTTTGCCCTGTATGGATTTATGCTTTGGAGAATTTACAAAAATAAAAGAGCGCGCCAGGCGCAAGTTCTTTTATCCTGACGTTTTGGACTCTACTTTGTTGCTTCTGTGAAGTTTCTCTCAATAACGCCCCAATTTAAATTTTGGAAGAAGTCCTCGATATAATTTTTCTTGCCGCTCGGTTGATAATCGTAAACGAAAGCGTGCTCCCACATATCAATTCCCAAAATCCATGGTAAGCCGTTTAGATGCCCCAAATGCTGTTCGTCAATCCACTGACGGAGTAGCTGCTTTGTCTGTGGATCCCAGTAGAGCACTGCCCAGCCGATGCCGCGCGTTAGAGCAATTGATTTAAATATCGCAAGCCACTTATCAAACGAACCCCACTCCTCTTCAATTACCTTTTGTAATACTCCGCCTGTGGCGAGCGGTGTCGAGCCGCCTTCAAGCGAGCGGAAGTAGTATTCGTGGTTTCTCATGCCGTCGAATTCAAAAGCAAAACGTCTCTGAAGCTCCGCTAACGCCAAAGTGTTCCTTTCCGAATCTTTCCTATACTCTTCGATTTTCTCTAAAACCGCATTGGCGTTTTTGACATAGCCCGCGTAGAGCTTTAAATGCTCCTCAATATTTTTGGCGGAAATTCCCTTGAGCGCCGGGATATTAAATTTTTGTTCGGCAAACTGTTTCATGGTGTATGAATCTCTATTATACACCGCGCCACCCGTTATAATAGAAGAATGGGAAAGGTGGGGCAGTATTGGAAACTTATCGTGCTTGTCGGACTTGCTTTAGCAAACCTTGCGATCTGGACGGCGGCCGCCGGGGTTCGACCGAGAGACTTTGTTCAAGTCTCGTTTCTTGATGTCGGGCAGGGAGACGCCATTCTTGTCGAATCTGCCAATCGCAGCCAGATTCTCATTGACGGCGGGCCTAATAGGCGAGTTTTGAGAGAGCTTTCCAGAGCGATGCCCCCTTTCGACCGCTTTCTTGATGTTGTTATTGAGACTCACCCGGACAAGGATCATATCGGCGGGCTGCCGGAAGTGGTGAACCGCTATACAGTCGGCGCGTTTTTTGAACCGGGTGTCGAGTCAGACAACAGAATTGACGACGAGCTCCATCGTCGAGTGAAGGAGAAAAACATCCCCGTTTTTCTTGCGCGGGCGGGAATGATTCTTGATATGGGCGACGGCTCGCTCGTGCAAATTCTTTTCCCTGACAGAGACCCCTCGGGAATGGATACCAATGACGCTTCAATTGTTGCCAAGTATATATTTGGCGGCAGCTGTTTTCTTTTCACCGGAGACTCGCCGACAAAAATCGAGGAATATTTGGTGAGCGTCTATGACAACAAACTCAAGTGCGACGTTCTGAAAGCCGGGCACCACGGTTCACGAACTTCCACAGGAGATATTTTTGTTTCAGCTGTTTCTCCAAGTGTGGTTGTGATCTCTTCCGGCGAAGGAAACTCATACGGCCACCCGCACAAAGAAGTGCTGGATATTTTGTCTCAAGCGGATGTGAAGATTTTAAAGACTGCAGAGAATGGAACGATCAGAATAAAGTCGGACGGGCAAACAATATCTGTAAAGTAAAGACGCCACCCCGGTCAGGAACCAAGGTGGCGCTTGATGACTGCGAGGACCTTTGGCCCGACCCCGTCATCGAAGGAGTACCCCTTGAGCAAATCGACGCGGATGTTCCCACCTGCCTCGATGACCAAGGAATCTATTCCTTCGATGGAGAATATCTCCCGGGCGATGGAAGATGCCACTCCCTCGTCTCGAGCAAGCGTTGCGTCAATGTAGCGCTTGCTATTTAAAACGGAGAGTGTGATCTGCCAGGCATTGTCTAGCCTGACGAGATATTCTCTATGATCGGAACCAGACCTCGCATCCAGCGGTGGAGATGATACTGCCGTCATACTTGCTCCTTGTTTAAAGAGCGTGCCTTTCAAGTGTCTCGCTGGGCAAGCCCCCTGTCAAAGGAAAAACCCCCCAAATCCCATTGACAATTTAGATTACTTCTGCCCCCTTGGTCTGAACGCCCCCGCCCCGCATCCGCCGGTCGGAGTTGAATGAATTAGGTATTCTAAATCACACCGGCTTTCTTGAGCGTCCTATAGACGCCTTGTTTTTGAAGCGTTTTTATGCCTTTGGCGGAGAGGGTTAGAGTGATGCTCCGCTTAAGTTCCGGGATGTAAATGCGCTTTTTTTGGAGATTGGGATACTTGCGGGATTTGCCGGTAGGGTTAAACTGCGTGGCGCGCGTTCGATTACTGTAGCCACCGCCGATGCGAGAACCCTTTTTTGTAACTGGACAGACTTTAGCCATAAATCTAGCGTCAAACTCAAAGCATGTAGCGCAAACACATTTCGCGAAATGCAATAGTAACACAACATAGAAGTTATGCAAGAAAAGCCGGGAGCGACATGTGCTAAAATTTAACGGGATGGAACTGACATTCATTTTTCAAATAGCAATTCTCATTTTTTCTGTTGTCATCCACGAAGTCTCGCATGGTTATGCCGCTCTGCTTTTAGGTGACAGAACGGCGTTTTATCAGGGGCGACTGACACTGAATCCTCTACGCCATCTCGACCCCGTCGGTTCGCTTCTCATTCCTCTGCTCTCCTATATCTTGGGAGGTTTTATTATCGGTTGGGCGAAGCCGGTGCCGTTTAACCCCTACAATCTCCGCAATCAACGCTCCGGAGAGGCAATTGTCGCCGCGGCTGGACCGCTTGCCAACATTGCTGTCGCTCTAATTTTCGGTTTGATGATTCGATTTTTACCTTTCACTCTCCCGCAGTCGTTTGTTGACATCGCAGCAGTCATTGTGTTCATTAATATCCTGCTGGCGGTTTTTAATCTCGTTCCGATACCGCCGCTCGACGGCTCAAAAATTCTTTTCTCGTTTCTGCCGTTTCGTTCGGGGGCGCGGGTATTTCTCGAGAGATATGGATTGATTTTGGTGTTTCTTTTCATTTTTGTTCTCTGGCGGGTTGTATTTCCTCTTGTCTCGTATCTTTTTCACCTTGTCACAGGGTTGTCGTAGGATCCGGCTCGTGAGTTGGCGTACGGGTTGCATGTTTTAGGTTTTTGTATTACATTAGTCCCACTTTTGTCTTCACCCCAGCAAATTTTTCCAAGGGATATTGTCTTTTGGTAGAATCAGCGGGAGTGTGTAGTTGTGATTCAAAAGCGAGAAGTAATTATCAAGGAAATTTGAAGGGGTAAATGCCGACTATTCATCAATTGGTAAAGCGAAAGAGAAAGAAAACCCGACGGAAGTCAAAGTCGGCGGCTTTGACTCGCGGTTTCAACGTTCTTAAAAACCGCCCGGCGCACTACTGTTCTCCTCTCAAGCGAGGTGTTTGCGTCAAGGTTATGACTAAAACTCCCAAGAAGCCAAACTCTGCCATTCGCAAAATCGCCCGCGTTCGTCTCACCAACGGCATGGAAATTACTGCCTATGTTCCCGGTATTGGGCATCAACTGCAGGAGCATTCGGTGGTACTAGTTCGCGGCGGTCGAGTGAAGGATGTCGGTCTTCGCTACCAAATTGTCCGCGGAGTGCTCGATGCCACTGGAGTCGAAGGGCGTAAACAGGCGCGTAGCCAGTACGGTGCAAAGAAACCAAAGTCGTAGAAAAATAAGGATCCCGCGGCTACAGGAGACTATATTTTTCACAACCCAGCACTTACATCAATATATACATTATGCAATCAGACCATTTTGGAAAATCTATAAGGACCTCTTTAATTAGTTCACTTTTTGTAAGTGCTGGGTGGCGATTTTCTAAAACTCGCCAAGCTCGTTAAGAAAATCAGCCATGCGAAGAAAAATCAAGAATAAGAAAGAAATTTTCCCCGACTCTATCTATAACTCTACCAAGGTGACAAAGCTCGTGAACTATGTAATGCGCGAAGGCAAGAAAAACACAGCTAGAAAAATTATTTTCGGCGCTCTCGAGATCATCAAGGAAAAAGGGAAGACCGACAGTCCTCTCGAAGTTCTCGACACGGCGCTCAAAAATACTTCTCCCAATATGGAAGTTCGCTCCCGCCGCGTCGGCGGCGCGAACTATCAGATTCCGCGCGAGGTGCGGCCGGAGCGCCGCTCGGCTCTCGGCATGAAGTGGATTGTTGAAGCGGCACGCCGCCGCAAGGGCGCCCCCATGCATGCCAAGCTTGCTGACGAAATTATGCTCGCAGCCAAGAACGAGGGCGAGGCGGTAAAGAAAAGGGAAAACACTCACAAGATGGCGGAAGCCAATAAAGCCTTTGCCCACTTCGCATGGTGAGTCGCTCAGATTATTTTTGAAAAGAGCACGCATATCCCGCTACTGCGGGATTGCTCTGCTCGCCCCGCCATGGCGCGGCCGCGCAAGACTTTTTCAAAAACAATCTTCGCTTAGACGGAAATACAAAAATTACTTAACTTTAAATTTTATGGAACGCGACTATCCACTCGAGCGTGTCAGGAACTTTGGTATCATCGCCCACATTGACGCCGGGAAAACAACGACATCCGAGCGCGTTTTGTATTACACCGGCGCCCAGCACAAGATAGGCGAGGTCCACGAGGGTGATACCACCACCGACTGGATGGAGCAGGAGCGTGAGCGCGGCATTACCATTACTGCCGCCGCAATTACTTGCTTTTGGGCGCCAACTTACTTACAAAGAGGACCCGACTTCGCCAAGACTGCGTCGGGCAAGGAAAATAAATACCGTTTTAACATTATTGATACTCCGGGACACATTGATTTTACGGTTGAAGTGAAACGCTCTCTTCGCGTACTCGATGGCGCAGTTGTTGTTTTCGACGGTGTTGCCGGCGTGGAGCCGCAGTCAGAGACCAATTGGCGATACGCTGAAGAGGCGCGAGTACCGCGAATCTGCTTCATAAATAAGCTTGACCGCACCGGTGCCTCCTTCGAGCGCTCTTTCAAGTCAATCCTTGCCCGCCTCTCGAAAAACGCTCTGCGTTTGCAGCTACCCGTCGGCGAGGAAGAAAAACACGAGGGAGTGATTGATCTTCTGCGAATGAAAATGTATCACTTTGAAGGCAAGCTCGGTGAGGAAGTTGTTGAGAAAGAAATTCCTGACAATCTCAAGGCGGAGGCGCGGCGTTATCACCACGATCTCGTCGAAAAAATCGCTGAAACCGACGAGACACTAACACACCAATATCTCGAAGGAAAAGAAATTGCTCTAGCGGACCTTAAGCGAGCTCTAAGGAACGCCACCATTGAAAACAAAATTTTTCCGGTGCTTGCCGGTTCTGCTCTTAAAAATAAAGGAGTACAACTTATCCTTGATGCGGTGGCTGACTATCTGCCTTCCCCTCTCGATGTTCCGCCAATTAGAGGTATTGACCCGCGAACGGGCGAAGAAATCTTTCGCCACGCTTCCGACGACGAGCCGTTTTCAGCTCTAGCCTTCAAACTTCAAGCTGATCCCTTTGTCGGGCAACTCACTTTCTTCCGTGTCTATTCGGGGACGGTGGAGGCGGGAAGTTATATCTATAATTCCACCACCGGGGAAAAAGAGCGCCTGGGACGCATTGTCCGCCTGCAGGCGAACCGCCGCGAAGAGGTGAAAAAAGTTTTTGCCGGAGAAATCGCCGCGGCGGTTGGGCTTAAGAGCGCAAAGACTTCGCACACCTTCTGCGACGAAGAGAATCCCATAGTGCTTGAAGCTATTGCCTTTCCCGAGCCGGTCATCTCACTTCGCATTGAGCCCAAAACCAAAGCCGACCAGGAGAAAATGGGCTTGGCGCTCAAACGTCTCTCCGATGAAGACCCGACTTTTAAAATCAAAAGTGATCAGGAAACAGGTGAGACAGTCATCATGGGTATGGGCGAGCTTCACTTGGAAATCATTGTTGATCGGATGAAGCGTGAATTTAGCGTTGAAGCAAATGTCGGCAAGCCCCAAGTTGCCTATAAAGAGACAATTACTGCCCCGGCTGAAGCGGAAGCCAAATATATTCGCCAGACAGGCGGCCACGGGCAGTACGGACATGTCAAAATCAACATCAAACCTCTGGAGAAGCGCGACCCGCAGGCCAAAATCCCCAAGAATGTTTCTGTCTATGAGGGATTTGAATTTATTAACTCAATTAAAGGCGGCGTTATCCCGCAGGAGTTTATTCCGGCAGTTGAGAAGGGGATTAGAGAAGCAATGGAGCGCGGGGTGATTGCCGGCTACAAAATGACCGACATTTCCGCGGAGCTCCTTTTCGGTTCATACCATGAAGTTGACTCTTCGGAAATCGCCTACAAAATCGCCGGCTCACAAGCATTTCAAGACGCCGCTAAGCGTGCCAAGCCGGTTTTGCTCGAGCCGATTATGAAAGTAGAAGTAGTTATGCCCGAGAAGTTCATGGGTGATGTGACGGGCAACCTCTCTGCCAAGCGCGGCCAGGTTGAGGGAATGGAAGAGCGCGGTGAGATGAAGGTCATACGAGCGCAGGTTCCTCTGGCGGAGCTTTTCGGTTACATTACCACTCTGCGTTCCATGACGGAGGGCCGCGGCGTTGCTAATATTGAATTTGATCACTATGCGGTGGTCCCGGAAAATGTTGCACAAGAAATAATAGAAGCGAGAAAGTAGTTGGTAAGTTGGGAAAACTTTACCACAATAATTGCGCCATGGCGCAATTATTGTGGTAGATAGTTGATTGATTATTAAAACGTTAATATTCAGATAGCTATTTTTTCAAATCAAACTCTTCTTTTAAATACTTATCGTTTTCTATTGAGTCAACAAGCAGATACAACAGATCTTTGCCAATGTGCAGATCTGCTTTTAGAAGAGCCACAAAGTCTTCACAATTATGCGGGTAAACCCACACGCTATCCTGTAATCTAAGAAATCCAGCCGAAATTAACATCTGTCGTATTTTATTCCTAACCTCCTTTCTTTTTTCTGGGATATCAAATATAAGAACTCTCCACCTTTTGTCCCAGCGCATTGGCTTTCTCACTAGCTCGTGTCTCATTCCAAGCTTGATGCGCCCTTTGTTTGTTATTTGCAAATATCCTTTTTCATCTTTCTTCAACATTCCTTTTTCAAGTAGTCTGTCGCGAGCTCGGCTTACACCTTCCCGTTTTCTTTTTCCGGTAATTCCGAGTTTTGAAAAAACTTGCAAAGCATTTGGAGCCAAAATGGCGGCACTTAGAAACACACCTGTCGCTACGACTGCCAAAACGGCATTCTGAATGTTTTTGTATTTTAGTTTTCTCGCTGATTTTCTCTCAATCTCACCCATACACAAATTATACGCGGTCGCAATGAATTTGAGAAGTGCTATGATCGGATATTACATATTAAATGAGTTAGTTGTGACAGTTTACAAGCAAGGGGTATTCATGCGAATGTTTCGTTGGGGTTTTCGTTTTTATAGAAACTGGAGAGTTTGACGCGGTGACAACCCCGCCGTGGCGTGACTAATACCGATTTGACTATTCTTTTTGCTTTGCTATGATATTCCCCACGCATTTTTCGCGTCCATCCCTTTGCATGATGGGGTGGCTTGTTTGTTAATAGTAAACAACATTATCAATAGTTCATTTACTTAGTTTTGGAAATTCACCACTCTCTCGTGCGATGAATTTTCGAAAGTAAGATCCACTAACCATGGCAGAATCTGCAAAGTTCGACCGCACCAAGCCGCACATTAACGTCGGCACCATCGGTCACGTTGACCACGGCAAGACCACTCTGACTGCCGCCGTTCTCCACGTTCTTGATATGAGTAAGGACAAAGGATACGGCGCACGCGTTGAGGGGGTGGAGAAAATTGACAATGCGCCCGAGGAGAAGGCGCGCGGCATTACCATTGCCCTTCATCACTCCGAGTATTGGACGCCCAACCGCCACTACGCCCACATCGACGCACCGGGGCACGCTGATTACATCAAAAACATGATTACCGGCGCGGCCCAGATGGACGGGGCGGTCTTGGTGGTCGCCGCCACCGACGGCGTGATGCCCCAAACCCGCGAACACATTCTTCTCGCCCGCCAAGTTGGGGTGCCCAAAATCGTCGTCTTCCTCAATAAGTGCGATACGGTTCCTGACAAGGAACTCATTGATTTGGTTGAAGAAGAAATCCGCGAACTTCTCAATAAATACTCCTACGACGGAGCTGCCGCGCCGATCATCCGCGGCTCGGGTCTCAAGGCGCTTGAATCAAGGTCTCTCGATGACGAGTGGGCCAAGAAAGCCATGGAGCTTGTTGAGACACTCGACTCCTATATCCCTCTTCCGGTTCGGGAAGTGGACAAGCCCTTTCTTATGCCGGTTGAGGACATCTTCTCGATCGAGGGTCGCGGCACGGTGGTTACCGGGCGCATCGAGCGAGGCAAGGTTAAGGTCGGCGAAGAAGTAGAGGTTGTCGGCCTCCATCCGACCCAAAAAACAACAGTCACCGGCATTGAGATGTTCAACAAATCCCTCGATGAGGGTATTGCCGGAGACAATGCCGGCGTGCTTCTACGAGGTCTCAAAAAAGAAGATGTCACTCGCGGTCAGGTCATTGCCAAACCCGGTTCCGTTACCCCGCACGCTGAGTTTGAGGCGGAGGTCTATGTTCTTAAAAAGGAGGAAGGCGGGCGGCACACGCCGTTCTTCACCGGCTACAAGCCGCAGTTCTACATTCGCACTACCGATGTGACCGGTGATGTAACGTTGCCCGAAAAAGTGGAAATGGTCATGCCCGGCGATACCGTCTCCGTCAAAGTCAAGCTGGTGGCGCCGGTGGCGCTCGAGGCGCAGCAGCGTTTCGCTATCCGAGAAGGAGGAAAAACTGTTGGAGCAGGTGTTGTTACCAAGGTCATCGCGTAGTTGATTAGCAACCAACGGTCAATAACCAACAACTGAAAACAGAGCGCGTTTTTTAGGTCGTAGGTTGTGAGTTGTTTGTTGAGACATTATGGCAAAAGAGAGTACGAAAAAAGCCCCCCGGAAACGGGGCGCGCAGAAAGAGCAACCGATCTCAAAACTGCGCATTCGAGTTTGTGCCTACGAGTACAAAATTCTTGATCTTTCGGTGAAGCAGATTATTGACACCGCTCTGCGCTACGATGCGCAGGTTCAAGGCCCCATACCGCTTCCGACAGAGATAAAGAAATATACGGTCAACCGCTCCTCATTCATCTACAAAAACGCGCGAGAGCAGTTTGAAATGAGGATCCACAAGCGGCTCATCGATATTATAAATCCCACACCGAAGCTCGTGGAATCACTCACTAATCTCAATTTGCCGTCGGGAGTGAATATTGACGTGAAATTGATGTGAATTAAAACAAGGATCCGCCAGCTGGCGGAGACTATGTTTTAAGTCACCCAGCGCTTACGAAGATTTTCACTCGCACAGGACTACAGAGATTGGAATGAACATAAAGATATAGTAGTGTGCGCCTCGGAAGAGTAAGTGCTGGGTCACGATTTTCTAATCGCTCCGCTCAAGAAAATCTATGAAGTTTCTACTGGCGAAAAAACAAAAGATGACCCAGGTCTTCAGCGATGAAGGCAAAGTGATTCCCGTAACCGTTCTTTCTGCAAACCCTTCGGTGGTAACGCAGGTTAAGACCAAGGAGCGCGACGGCTACATTGCCGTCCAGCTTGGCTTTGGGGTGCGTAAGGAAAAGAGGATTCCTAAGCCGGAGCGCGGTCACTTTAAAGGGTTGGGAAACTTTGCGCAGGTCAAGGAGTTTTCTTCCCGGGGCGAACCAATGGAGCTGAACGTTGGCGATAAGATTGACGTCTCAATATTTTCGCCAGGTGATACCGTGGCGGTTTCTGCCATTTCGAAAGGAAAAGGATTTCAGGGGGTGGTAAGACGGCACGGCTTTGCCGGCGGCTCGCGCACCCACGGTCAGAAGCACTCGGAACGCGAGCCCGGTTCAATCGGCGGGGGGCTCCGGACAAGAGTTCCCAAAGGGATGCGGATGGCGGGCAGGATGGGTGGAGAGCGGGTAACAGTCAAGAACCTTACCGTGGTACAGGTTGATCCCGAGCAAAATCTTCTTTTGGTGGGGGGTGCGGTGCCGGGTCGAAAGGGAACGCTTGTTGAAATCCGAAGCACGAAGCGCGAAACGCAAAAAAACTCTTAGTTTCGAGTTTCGATATTCGGATTTCGAATTTAAATTATGGAAGCAGTTGTCTATAATCAAAAGGGAGAGAAGGCGGGTAAGGTTAAACTGCCTGAAAATATTTTCGGTGTGAAATGGAACGCCGACCTAGTGCATCAAGTTGCTCGCTCGATGGCGCTTTCAGCGCGCCGAGGCACCGCCCACAGCAAAACCCGCGGCGAAGTCCGCGGCGGCGGCAGAAAACCCTGGCGGCAGAAGGGAACCGGCAGAGCGCGGCACGGCTCCATCCGCTCGCCCATTTGGGTTGGCGGCGGGGTGACGCACGGTCCGCGCAAAGAGAAGAGCTACGAGCGCAAAGTCAACCGCAAGATGAAAACCAAAGCACTGTTCACTATCCTCTCCGCCAAGCGGCGCGACGCAGAGATAATTTTCCTCGACAAACTTGATCTGCCGGCACCCAAAACGAAAGAGGCGAAGAAAGCTGTCAGTGCTCTCGGAAAAATTGCCGAGTTCAAGGAAATTGCCAACCGAAAGAAAAATGCCTTTCTTCTCACTCTGCCGCAGAGGAGCGATGCAGTTGAGCGTGGCTTTCGCAACTTTGGCAACATCGAAGTCGAAGAGATTCGCAATGTCAGCCCGCTTACTCTCCTCAAGTACAAGGGGATTGTCGTAGTTGATCCGGCGAACTCTTTTTCTCTTCTTGCCGTGAGGAAAGGAGCAAAGATTGAGACACCGGTCGATAAAGCCGAGCCGGCGGTTATACAAAAGAAGCCGAAGCGCAGCGTAGAGCGCCGGAGGAGAGCGCGCGCGGCGGCTCTTTAGAACCATAGAACCATGGCTCTTTTTGGTAAAAAGAAGAGGGAAGAAAAGAAGAAAGAGGAGAAAGCGCCGGAGCGCGCTGAATCAAGCGTTACTCCCTCTCGCGCTCTCGATCACATTCTCATTCGCCCGCGAGTGACGGAGAAGGCGACCGACAAAACGGCCGATAATGTCTATGTTTTTGAAGTTTCTCCCGAAGCAACGAAGCGCGATATCTGCCAAGCGGTTGAGTTTGTCTACAAGGTCAAGCCGCGCAAAGTCGCCGTAACTTATGTTCCCCGCAAGAAAATTTTTAGCAGGCGCAGACGCGGCATGAAGGCCGGCGGCAAGAAGGCGTATGTCTATTTGAAAGCGGGAGAGAAGATTGAAGTAATTTAACGTAGCGAAGTGAATATAAATTACTCAACCCCCCACTTACTTTTCAGAACAATGATTTACAAAAATGTTAGTTTGGGTTATACGCAAGAGTTGAAAATGATTTTTTGTCTTGCAGACAAAAAATCGCTTATTTTAAGAGGAAAAGTAAGTGAGGGGTGTAAGAGTCTTGTAAGCTCGCGTTCGCTCACTAACAATCTCTAACATGAAACAGTATAAACCAACAACTCCATCACGACGCCAGATGACTTCCCTCTCCTACGGCGCCGCTGTGACGGCAGGCGAGCCGGTGAAGCATCTAACTTTCGGCAGAAAGCGCGCCGTTGGCCGCAACCGCTTAGGAAGAATTACCGTGCGCCACAAAGGGGGCGGACACAAGCGTCTCTACCGACTTGTTGATTTTGTATACGATAAACGCGACATTCCGTTTACTGTGCGGACAATTGAATATGATCCAAATCGCAGCGGCTTTGTCGGTCTTGCCGTTTATAAAGACGGGTCGCGGCGTTACGTATTGCTTCCCAAGAGCGCAAAGGTTGGCGACACCTATCTTGTTTCAGAAACTGCCCCGCTTGCTTCTGGCAATCGTCTGCCGCTTAAAAATATTCCCGTCGGGACGTTTGTTTATAACACTGAACTGAAACCGGGCGGGGGTGCCAGACTCGGGCGCTCCGGCGGCAATTATATCGAAGTTGTTGCCAAAGACGGAGGCTATGCTCATCTCAAAATGCCTTCAACTGAAGTGAGGATGGTTTCTGAAAATTGCTGGGCGACGGTGGGAGAAGTTTCCAATGAAGAAAATCGCCTGATGCGCCTCGGCAAAGCGGGGCGCAGCCGCTGGCTCGGCATTCGCCCGACGGTGCGCGGGACGGCCATGAATCCGGTGGATCATCCTCATGGAGGAGGAGAAGGCAGAGCTGGGCGAGGGCGCCGCCGGGCGATTAGCGTCTTCGGCAAACCCACCGGCAAAGGGCAAAAGTCTCGCCGAGCGAAAAAATACTCCAACAAGTTCATAATCAAACGCCGCGCGGTAAGAAAACGCTAGGACTTTAAGCTTCGTGTCTTTGGCTTTGGGTTTTGCAAACATCAATCAGCCCTAAACAAGGGGCTGGTTTTGGTATTGACAAATTATTATATGTTATGATATAATTAGAGAAGAGTTCCTAGAAATTAATCCCATTATTGTCCACCAACTTTGGAGGAGACAACCATGTCTCTGGAGTTTCCCGGAATGCTCGATCAGGAGCTGGACGAGCTTCGTCTGCAGTTCAGCTTCTCTAACGACCAGGCGGTTCCGCGATGTTGGATTCGGCGACTCTCCGACGAATCAAAGAAGGAGGTAGAAACCCGCAAATCTCGCGAATGGAAGAGTGTTAAGTTTATTCGCGAGACAGAACCGGTCACCGGTCGCCAACTTCTCGCTGATCTTGAGCTAGAAGGGTGGTGGCTTGCCGATGTACAGTTCCAGCGAAGGTTGGATAAGGACAGGCGGCGCTACAACATGTTGCGCTTTGTCTTCTTTCCACCGTGGTTTGGTCGAAAGCTCGATCAACAAAAGGTGAAGCGCTTGCGCGACGCCCGGGTGGAACTGGTGCGCCTGCTCGCCGATGCTTTTTGGCGAGTGAGGGCGTATCGGAACACCATGGAGCAGACTTGGATTTCGATGAACTTCGAACATCGGATCCCGGTCATCGACTCTCTAGGTGGGTCCATACTTCAATGGCGCAAGGATGGGAAGGGACGGAGGATTGGAGACAACCCAGTTCCGCTCAAAGCAGATTGGGCTCTCCGAGTGCGGGGTGGAATGGTTCGGCTCGTCTGGCCGTTCCTCCCGCGCATACCCCAGCGCGCCGCATAAGCGGACGCTGGGGTATTTTCATGGAGAATTTGACAAGAAGGGCTCATTTGCTAGTATCTTGCGAAGCTCTTGCGAGCTTCTTTTTTCAATATGACTCGCTCGTCAAAGAAAGGTCCGTACGTCTACGAAAAACTCCTCAAAAAAATTGAGGGTAAAAAGCCTGACAAGGTCGGAGTGATTCGCACTTGGGCGAGAGATAGCCAGATTGCTCCCGAGATGGTCGGTTTTACTTTTGGCGTGCACAACGGCAAGGAGCATATTGAAGTCTCTGTGACGGAAGATATGGTGGGGCACCGGCTGGGAGAATTTGCTCTGACTCGCAAGTTTGTTCGGCACGGAGGGAAAATCCAGAAAGAGCTTGAGCAGCAAAAGCGTGAGGCGGAGATCGCCGCCGCCCAAGCTGCCAAGGCCGCCCCCACTCAAAGTTCCCAAGAATCGAAATAAAATATGGCTACTGTTACAGCCCAGCTTCGCAACTTCAGACAATCTCCCCGCAAGGTAAGGCTGGTGGCAGATGTAGTGCGCGGCAAGAGAGTTGAGGAAGCTCTGACCTCCCTCTTATTTATCCCCAAGCGCGCCGGCGCTCCGATTGCCAAGCTCATTAAATCGGCGGTGGCGAATGCCAAAACACAGAACCTCGACAGCAAGGAACTTTTAATCAAAGAGATTCGAGTGGACGGCGGTGATATTCTCTACCGAAATCGCCCTGCCTCGCGCGGTCGAGCCCTTCCTGTGCGCAAAAGAACAAGTCACGTCAAATTGGTTTTAGAAACAAAGCTACCTGAATCGGAAGCACGAAATCCGAAAACCGAAGGAGACAAAGTATCTAAGGCTAAGAAGCTGAAAGCCGCTCTATGAGCCACACTGTCCATCCATATTCACACCGCCTCGGCATCATTAGAGATTGGAAATCTCGCTGGTTTGGCTTGAAGAAAAAGTACACCGAATTTCTGCGCGGCGATATTCTCATCCGCTCGTTTCTTGAACGCAAACTGCGCGGTTTTTTTGTCAGCTCCATTGACATTGAACGGGGCGAGAAAACCCTGCGCGTCATTATTGAGACGTCGCGTCCGGGCATGATTATCGGCAGAGCCGGCGACGGGGCGGTCAAGTTGCGAGAGGACCTTTTGTCTATGATGCGCAAGCGCGGCATCTGGAATCTCAAGACCGAAGTCAAGCTCGATATTAGGGAGGTCAAGTCGCCGGAGTCCAACGCCGCTATTGTGGCGGCGATGATTGCCGAGGGTCTCGAGAAGCGGCTGCCTTACCGCCGAGTTCTCAAGCAAATGGTTGAGAAAGTGATGGCAAACCGCGACGTTGGAGGAGTAAAAATTACTATTGCCGGGCGCCTCGGCGGCGCCTCTATTGCTCGTAGTGAGACGCGCAAGCTTGGGCGCATTCCGCTTCAGACTTTTCGCGCCAATGTCGACTTTGCCCGCGAGCGAGCGAAACTGCCGTACGGCGATCTCGGCATCAAGGTCTGGGTTTATAAAGGCGAAGTGTTTTCCAAAAAACAAGGTCTGTAAAAATCAACCATGCTTTTCCCCAAAAAAGTAAAATATCGAAAGTGGCACACCATGCGCAAACACCCCGAGCGCGTGGGTGTGGCCACGCGCGGGGCGAGCGTGGACTTCGGCTCGTTTGGGCTCAAGGCGATGCAAGCCGGGCGCATTCGCTCAAACCAGATTGAAGCGGCGCGAAAGGTTCTTGCGCGCTCGCTTGGTAAAACGGGAAAAGCTTGGATTCGAATCTTCCCCGACATGCCATATACCGCTAAGCCTGCCGAAGTGCCGATGGGGAAAGGCAAGGGGGATATTGCCGGCTACTGCGCACCGGTGAAACTAGGTCGGATATTGTTTGAGGTCGATGGGATACCGGAGTCAGGAGCTCGCGAGGCATTGCGCAAAGCTGGAAGTAAACTTCCCGTTAAGACAAGGGTGATCGCTCGGCAGTAACCGAATCATTAAGGTGAAAGATTTGAAAGACAAAACGGAGAAGGATTTGGAGAAAATGTTGCGTGAGAAACGCGAAGCCTTGCGGGCTTTTCGGTTTGGTGTTGCTGGCAGCAAGGTGAGAAATGTCAAAGAAGGACGCGCCCTGCGCAAGGATATTGCCCGGCTTCTAACCGAGCTCTCCGGCCGAAAAACGAAGGTCAAATAAGCGCCATGGCGGAAACAAAAACAAAAGGGAAAAAGTTTTCTGGAGTGGTAATCTCGGACAAGATGAAAGACACGGTGGTTGTTCTTGTGCGCCGCTACGTCAGGCATCCGCGCTACGGCAAATACATCGAATATCGGAAAAAATACAAGGCGCATGATCCGGGAAACGTTCGGAAGGTTGGCGAGAAGGTGGTGATTCAAGAGACAAAACCGATTTCGAAGCACAAACACTTTGTTGTAATTCAAGAAACGCAGTGACCATGAATTACACAACCCCCCACTTACTTTTCAGAACAATGATTTACAAAAACGTTAATTTAGATTACGTGCAAGAATTGAAAATGATTTTTTGTCTGCAAGACAAAAAATCGCTTGTTTTGAGGGGAAAAGTAAGTGGGGGATGCTCAATATTATTATTCGCTTCGCTCATATAATATTGGCATGATCCAACCACGCTCTATTGTCAAAATTGCAGATAACTCCGGCGCAAAAATCGGGAGAGTTTTCAAAGTGCTCGGAGGATCGCGCAAGCGCTACGCCCGGATCGGTGACGTGGTTGTGCTTTCTGTTCAAGTAGCCCAGCCGCGCAAACCCGTCAAGAAGAAAGATATTTTGTACGCTGTAGTGGCGCGCCAGAAATACCCCTTCCGCCGAAGCGACGGCTCCTATATTCGCTTTGATGAGAACGCTGTTATAGTCATTGATAAGGTAAAGCGTGAGCCGGTGGCGGGGCGCATTTTCGGTCCCGTCCCGCGAGAGCTAGGGGAGCGGGGCTTTCAGCAAATTATTTCGCTGGCGCCAGAGGTGGTATAAAAACAAGGAATGAAGTGACTATGTTTTTAAGCACATTTTCCAATTTGCTTCGCTCATAACAAAATTATGAAGATCAAGAAAGGAGACACGGTCTATATACATTCCGGCAAAGACAAGGGGAAAAAAGGAAAAGTTCTCAAGGCTCTTCCGCGTACCCTGAAAGTGATTGTCGAGGGCGTCAATGTCAAAAAAGTTCACCGCCGTCCGACGCGCGCTGGTCAGAAGGGGCAAGTGATTGACAAAACCGCACCGATTGCGGCTGCCGCGGTAATGATTCTTGACCCCAAGACAGGCAAACCCACACGTATTGGCTATCGAGAGGTAGGAGGCAAGAAAGTGCGGGTGGCGAAGAAGAGCGGAAATGTTATCGGATAGGTTGAGAAGTTGAATAAGTTCAAAAGTTTTATAAGTTAAAGACTCAAATACAAACTGCAGCCCCAATAACTTATTAAACTTATGAGCGAAACGGAACTTATAAACTAACATGGAGCCAATCCAGAAAAAAATAAGAAAGGCTTTTGCGGCGCCCAAGTCCAAATTAGGCTACAGTAACCCCATGCAAGTGCCGCGGATTCTTAAGGTAGTGGTTTCAGCCGGCACCGGCTCGTTTAAAGACCCTAAGAAAAGAGACCTCGCTCTTGATCGCCTGGCAAAAATTACGGGGCAGAAACCGTCGGTCCGCGGAGCCAAGCAGTCGGTTGCATCGTTTAAAATCCGTCAGGGCGACCCAGTGGGGTTGCAGGTGACCCTTCGCGGCAAAAGAATGTATGATTTTCTCGACAAACTGCTTCACGTTGCTCTGCCGCGCACCAAGGATTTCCGCGGCATTCCTGCGAGCGCCATTGACGAAATGGGGAATCTGACCATTGGCGTTCGCGAGCACACAATTTTCCCCGAGACGTCCGACGAAGAACTCAAGGATGTCTTTGGGTTGGCGGTGACGATTGTGACAAATGCAAAAAATAAAGAAGAGACCAAAGCGTTTTTTGAATTTTTAGAGTTTCCTTTTAGGAAAGAGTAAGGATGGGTTTTATACACTTGGAAGCTCAAACATTAAATTCTTACGTTGGCCTCTTAAAACACGGCGATACCTCCAAATTTAGAAAAGCTTTTTGTTTGACACTAACTACTTTGTCTTGCTAGTATCAAGACCCGTTTGGGGTTTTTATTTGTGGCAAAAAAGTCAGTCATTGCCAGGTCGCTCAAGAAGCCGAAGTTCTCAACTAGAGTGGTTCGGCGCTGTTTTCGTTGCGGGCGGAAGCGCGGCTATATGAGAGATTTTGATTTGTGTCGAATCTGCTTCCGTGAGCTTGCCAACGAAGGCAAGATTCCCGGGGTAAAGAAATCGTCTTGGTAATATGACTGATCCAATTGCCGATCTCATCATTCGAATCAAGAATGGGGGCGGAGCTCGAAAAGAGTCGGTTACTTTGCCGTATTCCCGGGTGAAGATGGAAATCTGTTTACTTCTTGAGAAAGAGGGGTTTGTCGGCGCAGTCGCGCGGCGCGGCAAAAAGACGAAGATGATAGAAATAGGACTTCGCTACGTTGATAATCATCCAAGGGTCCAGGGAGTGAGACGTCTTTCCAGACCCTCTCGCCGAGTCTACAAATCAGTGCGGGAGATTGTAGCGGTGAAGCGCGGCTACGGCATGCTTGTGCTCTCCACTCCCAAGGGTATTCTTTCAGACAAGGAGGCGCGAGCCGCTCGGGTCGGCGGTGAGGCGTTGTTTGAGATATGGTGAGAATTCGCCCTCTGTTTGCTTGCTGAAGCAAACAGAGATTGCGAAACTCTACCCCCCACTAACTTTTCAGAACAATGATTTATATGAAGAATAATTTATATATCATGCTGGTATTAAAAATGATTTTTCGTCCATGGGACGAGAAATCGAGGCTGGTGAGTGGAAAAGTTAGTGGGGGGTGCTCAATTTTATTTGCTCACTTCGCTCGTATCGTTCGTATAATATTGGCATGAGTCGAATCGGAAAAAAAATAATTGTCATCCCGGAGAAAGTAACGGTTAGCGTGAGCGGCAATACCGTTGTCGTCAAGGGGCCACTGGGGGAAACTTCTCGTACTCTGCCGCCGTCTCTCAATGTGGTTGCTTCTGACTCGCAACTCCGGGTGGAGCCGAGGGGAGAGAGCCCAGGAGTGGGGATACTGCGCGGCACCTATGCTTCGCACGTCACAAATATGGTGAGGGGTGTCACGGAAGGATTTAGCAAAAAACTTGTGGTGGAAGGCATTGGGTACCGAGTTGAGCTCAAGGGCGACAAACTTCAATTTGCCCTGGGTTTCTCTCATCCGGTTGAAGTGCCTATTCCCGCCGGACTCTCCATCACGGTGGAGAAAAATGTTCTGACTGTCTCCGGCGTCGGCAAGGAGCTCGTTACCGAATTCGCGGCACGCCTGCGCTCTCTCAAAAAACCGGAGCCCTATAAAGGCAAGGGCATTCGCTACCAAGGCGAAGTTATCAAACTCAAGCAGGGCAAGAAAGCAGTTGCCTAATGTTATGAAAAACCTCTCCAAAGTTAAGAAGATGCGGCGCCTGCGGAGGCAGCGCAGAGTCAGAGCAAGGGTCAGAGGCACCGCCCTGCGTCCTCGCCTTTCAGTCTTTCGGTCGAACAAATTTCTCTCTGCTCAAGTTGTGAACGATGACGACGGCAGAACGCTCTGTGCCCTCTCAACTCAAGTGCTTGCCGGCCGGACGCGGCGCGAGAAAGCCCGGGAGCTCGGCAGGAGAATCGCTGCGCAGGTAAAGTCGGCGGGGGTCGGGCGGGTGGTCTTCGACCGCGGCAGATTTCTCTATACTGGAGGAATTCGCGAGCTGGCCGAAGGAGCTCGTGAAGGAGGATTATCATTTTAAATATGAAAGACGAGGAAAGAATAAATCAAACAGAAGTGCCTAAAGAGACCGCGCAGAAGGGAAGCCAAGGAACGCCTCCTCCTCTCGCGCCGCTGCCAGCGAGAGTCCCGTCTCACCAAAGGGAGGAGAAGAGAGGGCGCAAGAAAAATCTCCGCAGGGGCGGCAAGCGGGAGGGGCGGAGCCGCTCCGAATTTGATCACAAGATTGTGAGCGTCCGCCGCGTCACGCGGGTGATGGCGGGCGGGCGGCGTTTTAGCTTCTCTGTCACGCTAGTAGTAGGCAATCGCAAGGGAGCAGTGGGTGTTGGGGCGGGCAAAGCGGCCGACACTTCTCTTGCTATAGAGAAGGCGTTGCGGGATGCCAAGAAAAATATGATTACCGTCAATGTCACCAAAGAGATGTCTATCCCCCATGAGACGGAGGCGAAGTTCGGCGCCGCCCGAGTGAAAATTATGCCGGCACCCGGGCGCGGCATCCTTGCCGGAAGCTCGGTTCGCGCCGTCTTAGGGCTTGCGGGACTGACTTCAATTAACGCTAAGATTCTCTCCGGCTCGAAAAATCCGGTAAATAACGCCAAAGCAGCAGTCAAAGCCTTAGCTGCGATTTCCCGGACTATAAAACGATAACAATATGCAGTTTCACACTCTTCGCAGAGTTCATAAGGGGAAGCACTCGGTGCAGGTCGGACGCGGCGGCAAGCGCGGTAAAACTTCCGGGCGCGGCACTAAGGGGCAGAGCGCCCGCGCCGGAAGAAAGAAGCGGCCGGAGTTTCGCGACATTATCAAACGTCTGCCTAAACTGCGCGGCCGCGGCAAAAACGTTCTGACCTCCATTGGGGAAAAGTTATCTCCTGTTAATCTCTCGGTTATCGATAGAATCTTTGGCGCCGGAGAAACTGTTTCGCCGAAAACACTCGCTCTGAAGTCGGTTGTGAGACTGTGCGGCGGCAGACCGCCGCGCGTCAAAATTCTCGGAGAAGGTCGGCTGACTAAACCTCTCATTATAAGCTCCTGTTTGGTCTCGGCAGCCGCACGTCTGAAAATTGAAAAAGCCGGAGGGACTATTAACCAATGAGCAGACTGCTTGAGAAAATTCGTCTGATTATTCATGATCCGGCGCTCCGGAAGCGCCTTCTCTTTGTCCTCGGTGCTTTTGTGCTCTTTCGGATTCTTGCCACCATTCCCATTCCCGGAGTTGACACAGCTCGGCTCGAATCATTTTTTTCGTCCAGCGAGTTCTTGGGGCTCTTAAATATTTTTTCCGGGGGCGGACTCTCCAACCTCTCTATCATTATGCTTGGCGTTGGTCCTTACATTACCGCCTCGATAATCATGCAGCTTCTCACCATTATGTTCCCGCGCCTCAAAGCGCTCTATCAGGAAGAAGGGGAGGCGGGCAGGAGAAAGTTTGCCCAATACTCGCGCCTCCTCACTGTCCC
Source organism: Patescibacteria group bacterium (assembly GCA_004322205.1). Classification (GTDB taxonomy): domain Bacteria; phylum Patescibacteriota; class Minisyncoccia; order Phycocordibacterales; family Zambryskibacteraceae; genus SCSN01. The sequence continues at coordinate 19,143 of SCSN01000007.1, read as the reverse complement.
GCTCGCCGCTCTCCAGGGCTTTGGTTTTCTCTCTATCCTTGCTCGCCAGCAGGTTATTCTCGAACTTTCATCTTTTGATCTTGTCATCAACGTTATCCTTATCACCGCCGGCTCCATGCTCCTGATGTGGATTGGAGAGCTCATTTCTGAATTTGGCATCGGCAACGGAGTTTCACTTCTCATTTTTGCTGGCATCGTCGCGGGGCTACCCGGTCAGTTGAGCCAACTGCTGTTCACTTTTGACCGCGCCCAGATTCCGCTCTATCTTGCCTTTGTGGCGGCGGCGGCGCTCATTGTCCTTGGGGTGGTTGTCATTACCGAGGCGGAACGGCCAATTCCAGTGACCTATGCCAAACGGGTGCGCGGCATGAGAATGTATGGAGGTATCTCCACCTACCTGCCGATTCGCGTCAACCAAGCTGGCGTCATTCCCATTATCTTTGCACTCTCAATTCTCCTGTTCCCGCAGATGATTTTTAATTTTCTTGCTGGTGTGGACAGCGATATTTTTAAAACGGTCTCGAGAGTGATTCTGAGTATTATGGGGAATCAGTGGTTTTACTCGATTGCCTACTTTGCTCTTGTTTTTGTCTTTACTTATTTCTACACGGCGGTGACATTCGACCCTGACGTTATCGCCACCAATCTTCAGAAAAACGGTGCCTTCATCCCCGGCGTCCGCCCCGGTCAGCCGACGTCAGGGCATATTGCCAAAATCCTCACTCGACTGACTCTTGTCGGGGCACTCTTCTTAGGCCTTATTGCTGTACTGCCGCTTCTGATGCGAACTTTTACCGGCATTGCCGCCCTCTCTATCGGCGGCACCGCTCTGCTTATCGTAGTTTCTGTCGTTCTTGACTTGGTGAAAAAAATTGACGCCCAGGTTTCGATAAGGGAATACTGAAAACAAGCTTTCAGCTAATTAGCTGGTTAGCTAATTAAAAAAAGGGGGCTATAATAAGTGGAGCTAAAAAGCTAATTAAAGCTAAGAAGCTGATCAGCTGTTGTAATGCCACAAGCATTTATCTTCATCGGTCGCTCTGGATGCGGGAAAGACACTCAAATCTCGCTTTTGTCTGATTTCTTAAAACAAAAAAGCGACACTCCCATACTTTTGATTGAGGAAGGCGAATCTTTTCGAAAGTTTTTTGCTGAAGAGGGATATCCGAACAAGCTGTCGAAGGCAATTTATGAAAGCGGCGACCGGCAGCCGGATTTCCTGGCATGTTTTATGTGGACCAGGACTATCTTGTCTCACTATAATGGCAGAGAGCATCTTATTTTTAACGGCACCCCGCGGTCATTGCCCGAGGCGAAAATTGTAGAAACTGCTTTGCGTTTTTTTCATTTCGAAAAGCCAATTATTGTTCATCTCGATGTCTCTCGAGGGTGGTCGCGCAAGCACCTCATTTCAAGGAAGCGATACGATGACCTTGATGTATCAAAGATTGAGAAACGTCTCGACTGGTTTGATAGAGATGTGCTTCCGGCAATTGATTTTTTCAAAAGCAACCCTTTTTTCTCTTTCCACGAAATAAACGGAGAGCAAACCATAGAGACAGTTCAGCGCAGTATCATTGTCTCGCTTGAACCCCCTCCTTCCAGATGATCACTTATAAGACTCCGCAGGAGATAGAAATTTTGCGCGAGGGAGGGAAACATCATGCCCGCATTGTCGCCGAGCTGGCGGGTCAGATTGCGCCCGGCGTGAGCACAATCGAGCTCAACGAGACGGCAGAGAAGCGCGTTCGTGAGTTCGGAGATTCTCCGGCCTTTCTCCACTACCGTCCCGATGGAGCGCGCCGGAAGTACCCGGCGGCGCTCTGCATTTCAGTGAATGACGAGATTGTCCACGGTATTCCCAACGAGCGGCCCAAGATTTTGGCGGAGGGCGACATTGTCAGCTTAGACCTTGGGCTTATTCATTGGGAGCTCGTTACCGATATGGCGGTGACCTTGCCGGTGGGAGAGGTTTCTTCAGATGCTCGCCGTCTCATTGAGGCAACCAAAGAGGCACTTGAGGCCGGCATCGCCGCCGCCCGCGGCGGCGCTCATGTCGGTGATATTGGAGCAGCAATTGAAGCTGTTGCGCGAGCGCGAGGATTTTCCATAGCAGAAGGGCTCGCCGGTCACGGCGTTGGATACGATGTTCACGAAGATCCGTACGTGCCCAATACGGGAACGGTCGGCGAGGGAGAGCTTTTGAAACCCGGCATGGTGCTTGCAGTGGAGCCGATGTTTACTCTCGGCAGCGGCGACATTGTTCTTGATAAAGACGGTTTTACTTTCAAGACCCGCGACGGCAAAAACAGCGCGCATTTTGAGCACACCATCGCGATTACAGAGAACGAACCTATAGTTCTCACCAAAGAATAAAGGTTCTTCAGCCAAGCCCCGACCAAGTTAGACTTTTTAGCACTTGGGAGCCGAGCTCCCAAGTAAGCCTATTTTGAAATTGTCATGAAGTGAAAAAGACCTTCCGAAAAAAGCCGAGTCAACGTGATATTTTCAGCTATTAACTTTATTTTTTCTTCCCGATGTTTTCTAATGCGCTATAAACACTTTTTTCCTTGCTCGGTAGGACTACAATGTTGATAGGGTTATTTGGCATGTTATCTAGATTAAAGTTATTTTTCAGGGAGCCTCAATCGGAATGTCGGGGCGAGTCCGCCAAAAGCAGACTCCAACGGACACTCCTGCAGGCACCCACCTAGTTTACGCTAGGGTACATGCACAAGTAGCCCCCTTAAGGCACCCACGGAGACGTGGGTATCTTAATTTGATGTTTAACTTCATAATGATGTAGAGCTATGTCGGGACGAATTTTCTTTGCACCGGTTGTCGTGCTTCTCTTTGCTCTTATCTGGCTTTATCTTGAAGCTCTGCGGCTTTCTCTCTTTTGGAATTATTGGTGGTTCGATCTTCCGGTGCATGCACTGGCTGGCGTTTTCGTGGCGCTTCTGGTCTTCTGGTATGTGCGCAGAATTGTGGCAAAACTTTCTTGGCAGGCACTAACGCTTCTGGCTATCGTAAGCTCGCTTGTTGCCGCAATCTTTTGGGAGATTTTCGAATTTCTCTTTGGCGTAACATTTATTTCCTCAAGCTATACTGTTGATACTCTGCTCGATATTGTCATGACCGCTCTGGGCGGCATCGTTGCTCTGGTCTATGTAGTTATTCTTCGAACGAATGAAGCGCAACATGCAGGAGACAAATAGTCCCCGTCTCACGTTCCACGGCGGGGTGGGCGAGGTTACCGGAGCAAATTTTCTTCTGGAGTATCGTCATCTCCGCGTTCTTATAGACTGCGGCTTATTTCAAGGCGCGGAAAACGAGCGGCAAAACCGTGCGCCGTTTGGCTACGACCCCGCTTCCATAGATTGTCTCTTGGTTACTCACGCCCACCTTGACCATATCGGCCGCATCCCCAAGTTGGTGCGGGAAGGGTTCCGGGGAGTCATCTATTCAACGGCCGAGACGAAAAAAATTTCTGAAATCATGCTTGCTGACGCTTTGCATTTACTTGTCACTGGAGCAGAGAAAGTGGGCGTGTATCCGCTCTACGGTGAGAGCGATGTGGCAAAGACATTTGCTTTGTGGAAAACAGTTTCTTACGGGGCAAAGATTTCTTTCAGCAAAGATTTGGAAGTTGCAGTCCGCGATGCCGGTCACGTCCTCGGCTCAAGCATGTTTGAGTTTGTTGTCGGGCGGAGGGGGGAGACTATGCGAGTGCTTTTCACTGGTGATCTTGGCAACACAAACTCGACGCTTCAAAATAAAATAGCGCCACCGGGCGGAATCCATTATCTTGTCATTGAGAGTGTCTACGGCGACCGCAATCACGAATCGCGAGAGGAAAGAGAAGAGAAATTTCTTACGGTGGTGCGGGAGGCAATCGAGCGGGGCGGCACACTTCTGATTCCCGCTTTCTCTCTTGAAAGAACCCAGACCATCCTCCACAAGCTTAATCACCTGGTTGAAGAAAAGCAGATCCCCTCCATTCCGGTTTTTCTTGACTCGCCGCTCGCCATAAAAATCACCCGCATTTACGAATCAATTTCTTCGCTCTACTCTGCCGAGATTCGCCAAGAAATGGCGGCCGGCGACGATGTTTTTCGTTTCCCCAAACTCAAGGAAACCGCTCGAGTGGCGGAATCTCAAAACATTATTTCTGTTCCAAACCCCAAAATCATTATTGCCGGCTCGGGTATGTCGACTGGCGGACGAGTTGTTGAGCACGAGAAACATCTCTTGCCTGACCCGAAGACAACTGTACTTCTTCTCGGATACCAAGCTCCGGGAACGCTTGGGCGGCGGATTCAGGACGGTGTGCGCGAAGTAAAGATTGATGACGCGATAGTCAGAGTGCGAGCCCGGGTTGAGATTATTGAGGGTTATTCCGCTCATATGGATTCAGAGCACTTGATTGAATTTGCCGAAAGTTCAAAGGGAACTCTTCGGAAGGTTTTTGTGGTTATGGGAGAGCCGAAGTCATCTTTCTTTTTAGCCCAAAGAGTAAGGGATTATTCGGGAATTTCAGCCACTGTCCCCGAGCGGGGGAGGAGTTATCCACTGTTCTAATCTTTTTTTGCCCTATACTGTATCTCAAGGCGAGGTTGACTTCTTGATACAAGCTAACCTCTTTTCTCTTTTATGAAGCGTTTAATCCTGTCCGCGGCGATCGCGGCGGCTTTGCTTTTTGCTATTCAGAATATTAGTACTCTCATTTCCACGCTCACTTCGCGCAATCTCGCCGAAGTTTCTTCATCGCTTTGCACCATAAGCTCATTTACTGCAAACCCATCTTCAATCGCGGCGGGGCAGGAGGTAGTTCTCGCTTGGCAGGCAAGCTCCGCATGTCCTGACGGCAAATTGAACGGCGGACAGTTTGCAAACCTTTTTGTTAATTACAAAGGGGACAAGGTGACCAAGCCCATTCTTCAAACTACCACTTACACTCTTTCTTTCGGTACGGTTTCAAAGTCAGTTACCGTCACTACCGCCTCTGAAAAGGGAACAGAGCCGATAGCCGAAAAACCGTCCGTTGTTTTGAGCGCTAGCCGGGCCGCTATTACTTCAGGTCAAGCTGTCACTCTGACTTGGTCCTCCACCAACTCCACCTCTTGTAGCGCTTCCGGCGGATGGGACGGGTCACGTTCAACCTCCGGCGAGCAATCTTTCTTCCCGACCACCACCACTCTCTATACCCTCTCTTGCACCGGCCGCGGGGGAACTGCAAGCCGGGGCGTGACAGTCACTGTTTCTTCAGAGATTCCATCTCCCTCACCAACTCCCACCCCCTCACCCACTCTCACCTTCTCCGCTTTTCCTTCCTCAATAACTTCCGGTCAATCATCAACACTCACATGGAGCTCAACCAATGCCACAAGTTGTACGGCAAGTAATGGCTGGAGCGGCTCGCGCTCAATCTCCGGCTCCCAAATTTTCTTTCCGACAATTACCACCACCTACACTCTGACCTGCACCGGCTCGGGTGGATCAGCCAGTCAGAGCGCAACCGTGACAGTCACCACTCAAACTACCGCAAAATACTTCAAGTACGTCATGATAGACAACCAGAATGAATCGTTTCTTGTTAAAATGACTGATCCAGCCACTGTTCAACAAGCGCTCAATGATCTTAACGGGTCAAGAAGTTTGATTGTCAGTGGTATTATTAATTCAAGTAACGGGGGATTTAATTCGCCTTGGAGCTGGCATCTTGATCCTTCCACCATAGTTCTAGGCCAGGTCTTCATGGAAGTTTGTGATGCCAGACCATCCTATGTAGAGTCCACTCTTTCTCAATGGTTGGGGAAGCGATTTTGCCCATACGCAGCAAAAGTCAGTGCTGTCTACAGCTCTCCGCCGACTCCTACCCCTACCGTCACCCTCACCGCCCCACCAACCACAATCACACCAGGCCAATCATCAACTCTCACTTGGAGCTCAACCAATGCCACTTCATGCACGGCAAGTAGTGGATGGTCAGGAACAAAAGCAATCTCGGGAACTCAATTAGTTTCACCGACAGTAAACACTACTTACACTCTTACTTGTATAGGAGCGGGAGGAAGTGCTAGTCAATCTGCTACGGTTAGCGTGTCTTCTGCATCGGTTCAGCCATTCCAAGATATTCAATTCAGCCGCTGGAATACCAAGACGGCTATGCTCTCGGACATTTATAGCGCTTCCAATCCTAATGGTGTCTGGACGAACGAACCTGCGGATGATCCGAACAGTGTTTTCTTGCGTTACCAATACATAGACAACGATCCTGCCAAGGGTCTTGATTCAGAGTGGATTCCCGGCTTCGGTTCGAACGGCGCTTACATGGAATACAAGTTCCAACGTGGCGCTACGGCTAATTGTATAGATCACTCAATTGGTCCCAACATGGACTTTGGCACGGGCGTTGCGGGCGGAACCGGCCGTCCTTTGGACGAAGTCTGGGGGGAGTTCGAAGTGCGACTCGTGAACTTTGAGACCTACGCACCCGAGTGCGTAGGAAAGAGCAGCAGCGCATACAAATATATCTTTGCGCGTATCACGTCGCCCCAACCTCCATCTGGTGCACAGCGGTTCGGAAACATGATCGGAATTTTCCAGACGCACCAAACAAGCTACGAGGTTCCGGGTTTTTCACCGGTCACCTTAAATAAACCTTCATGGGCTAAATACGCCGATAATCAGCCGCACACTTTCCGATTTCACGCCAAGCGCGGTTCCAGCGGAATCTTACAGGTATGGCTTGACGGAGTGCTTCAGTATGATTCTGGCATTGTTTCAGCACAGGGCGGCAAGATCTGGAGCTGGTCGCTGGGAGCTAATATGAATCAGCAGACCGCCAACAGTGTTGTGCGAGTGCAGTGGGGACGTGTGCGCACCTGGGATCAAGATCCCGGCTGGTCTGGCTCTACCCCAACCCCAACCCCAACCCCAACCCCAACACCGACACCAGTACAATTCCCGAACCAACCATCAGGGCACACGGTAATTTCTGACGAAACATTTAATACAACTGTCCCGCCAACCGGTAGTATCTCTAATGGTCTATGGACTATAACTTCGGGAGCTGGAAGATTTACGATTGCTGATTTGGTGACAAAAGGTCTGCCGTTGTCTCCAACGGGACAAACCAAAGTTTTGGAAGGAAAGTATGGCGCTGGAACTCCGGCTGGCGCGGCGCCATTCAGGGTGGATTTGCAATTTGCTAATTCGCAAGTGTTTTCTGATGTCTATGATGCTTTCTATATAATGCACGACCCAGCTTATGTTGAGCCAGCCCAGAATAATGGAGCGAAATTTGGATTTTATTTGCAGAATCCAAACAATGGATTGACGAACCACTTTATTGGCTTCTACGGTCCAAACGCATTTAAATTTGGGTTCGCAACGCAATTTGGTGGAGCGTACACTGGTTTGGGACAGCAGTACTCGACCTCGTTTGCGCTTTTGCCACTTGGTAAATGGTATTTGGTGGAGCGTCGTATTCGAGCCGGAACGCCTGGGCAAAGTGATGGATCATTTGAGTTGTGGGTTGACGGAGTTAGGAGAATAAACGCTCAGAATATTATGATAACTCCCCCTACTGGCAATCCCGGTTTCCGCGGATTAACTTGGAACCCAACAAACGGTTCACCAAGTCCAATCTTACAGGATGCTTACGTTTATATTGCAAGATGGCGAACGGCGGTGAATAGTGGTATCTCGGCTCCCATCGTCACTCTCTTTGCTTCTCCTTCCTCAATAACAGCCGGCCCTTCAACCCTCACATGGAGTTCAATAAATGCTACTTCATGCTTCGCACCTTGGACGACATTAACTAGCGCATCAGGAAGTCAATTAGTTACTCCCGCAGTCACAACTACCTACACTCTCGCATGTACCGGAAGTGGGGGAACCACAAACCAGAGCACTACCGTAACCGTGACACAACCGTCTTCAACCAAATTCCAAATTGGAGATTTTGTCCAAACCACCGCCAACCTCCTCAACGTCAGAGCTATGCCAAATGGCACTCTGCTTGGGACTCAAGCTTTGGGCGCTCAAGGCACAGTCAGAGGCGGTCCAGTAGCAGCAGGTGGATATAATTGGTGGAATATATATTACGCCTCTCTTCCTGACGGCTGGAGCGTGGAAGATTTTCTCATAAAGGTAACTGCAGGAGTACAACCTTGGATAGAAGAAGACTTTAGTAATTATTCAACAACAGCAGATCTTCTCGCCTATCCGAACCCAATGTGGAGTGGTGCTAATGAGGATAAGGGTGTAAATAGGATTGCTCTTGATACTGATACTCCGCCAGGAATGACAGGAAAGAGCATGCGATACGATTTCCCAGACCGAACAAATGATCCAAATCTTTGTCGCGATTATACTATAGGAAGAAATATACAATTCCCTAAACAAGAAAAGGAAGTTTGGTTTGAAGGATGGTTTAAATTCACTCCCGGGTTTGAAACTTATGTTCAACAATGTACTGGAGTCTCATCAAATGGTTATAAATTCCTATTTGGAAGAGTGTATCCTAGCGTATCAAGATTCAGTCTAGTCGTAGGTAGCCAAGGGCTAGGCAATCCACCGAGAAGAAATTATTCAGGAGGCCCGCCCGACAATGAACAATTCTTCCTGTCGGGGGGTCCAGCAAGTATTCAGTGGAGCGTAATTACTAACGGCCAGTGGCATTATATCAGAGAACACATGAAAGTATCGTCTGCTACGAATGTTCCAGATGGTCTTATGGAAATCAGGATAGACGGCGTTCCACTTATGTCAATCAAGAACACGGTAATTAACAGGAGTTCAATATATGGAATGGCGCTGGGGCGAAACATGAATCAAGGGCCGATCATACCCCAATCAGTGTGGTGGGGCCGTCTGCGAGCCTGGAACATCGATCCCGGCTGGGGCTGGTAGGAGTTGGCAAAAAAGCTTCTCGAGCGCTTTAATTCTTGATAAAAACCGAACGGGGGATTTTTTGTCATGAGACTTTCTCGACGATTTTTCTGAAAGTTTCCGGTTTAGTTTCCGCCAGTGTAGCGAGGATTTTTCTGTCCAGTCCGATTTTCTTTTTTTTGACCGTACCCATAAATTTGCTGTAGGAGAGTCCGAGCGCCCGAAGGTGAGCGTTCAGGCGCACTGTCCAGAGTCTCCGAAAGTCACCTTTCTTGTCACGGCGATGGGCAAAAGCGTAACTGCCGGCGTGAACAAGCGCTTCGTTTGCGGCGCGCTCTTTTTTGCTGCGGGCAAAGCGATAGCCTTTTGCCTGGCGGAGAATTTTGCGTCTGGTTTTAAGGGCGTGAACTGCTTTTTTAACTCGGGTCATGATTGATTTTTAATGAATGAAATGAATATAAAAATCTTCACCCAGCACCATTTTTAATAACAACTCTACGTGGTCACCAGAAGTTTGTTTTAGCACTGTATTATTTTTTATGAAACATAATTTCATATTTAAAAATGGTGCTGGGTGGTAATTTACATAGTCGCTACGCTCCTTATAAATTTACCAAAAAACGACTCCTTGTTTTATTGGAGAGTTTCACGGCGCCGTAGCGGCTTTTGCCAAGTTGCCTGCGCCCTGACTCTTTGGCATTGAAATGATTCTGGCCGCTCTTGCGCGCGAGTATCTTCCCGCCTCTGGTTATCTTGAAGCGTTTTCTGACTGCTTTGTTGGTCTTCATGTGCAGGTGAAACACTAGGCTACTATGAATTTCTTTTTAAGGCAAATGCCTAGAGAATGTGAATAACAGCTCAAGTAGCCGGAGCATTACAACTTCACGGCGGCTGGACTTTCGGGTTGCAGTTATTTCTTCCCTCGCTCGAGTAGAACAGTGAAACCTTTCGGACTTCTTTTTGCCGGTTCGGCGACGCTGAATTCCACGGGAATTAAGCGAAGAATTCGCTCGATTCGCCCCCGCAGAAATTTTTCATCAAGGTATTTTGCCCGCCCGCGCAGGAAGAGATCAACCTGAACCCGATTGCCCGCTTCAAGCCAGTCCCCGGCCCTCTTGGCTTTGAGCAGAAGGTCATGTTCTCCTGTGCCGATTTTTACTTGGACAGTCTTGACTTCGGCGGTGCGGCTCTTGGCTTTGGCGGCTTTAAGTTTTTTGTTCTCTAGGTACTGGAATTTGCCGTAGTCCATGATTTTGGCTACGGGCGGTGTGGCGTTTGGAGAAATTTCAATGAGGTCCGAATTAAGCTCCTGCGCCGCCTTGAGCGCCTCGCCCAGTGTCAGGACACCGAAGTTTTCGCCGGCAGGGCCGATAACCCGAACTTCCCGGGCTTGAATCTGATGGTTGATGCGTGCTTTGTTCGTCAACGGTTGAGAAAAGAGAATACAATAATCTATATCACGTTTTCTCTTTACCTGCAACGCTTAGGGGAAGGGTGTGGCGGTGAATAGCTTGTCAGTTAGAGAAATTTTCGGAAGGGGAGGATCAGCCACTCGAGCATTTTTTGTCGCAGCGGGCGCTTGAGCCATTCAGAAAGAACAACCGGCTGTGAGCGCGCCAAATCGTTTAAAAAGATCTTTTTCGCTTCTTCGGCGAAACGAACTTCGGTGCTTACGATGTTGGCTTCGTAGTTGAAGAGAATGCTCATATTGTCGAGATTGAAGCTGCCCACAGTGCTCCACGAATTGTCTATAACTGCCGTTTTGGCGTGAAGAACGTCGCCATGATAGCGGAAGAGCTGCACTCCGGCAGAAAGGAATCGTCCCCAGAGAGCGCGCGAAGCGCGGTCTGCCCAGGGAATGTCTGAAACTGCCGGCAGAAGAATTTTCACCTCCACACCTCGCCCCGCCGCTGCCCGCAGAGCGCGGGAGATACGGTGGTCAGGCACAAAATACGGCGTGGTGAAATAGATAAAGCGTTTGGCGCTTCGGATAGCGGAGAGGTGCTCTCGATAGAGAAACCGCTTCCGGAAATAGGGAGAGTTGGTAATGAAATAGAAACCGCGAACGAATTTTCTGCCTTTTTTGAGTCGCCGAAAGATGTTTTTTTCGGCAGCTGCTTGCCAGAGCTCTTCAAAAGCCTCTCTCATTTCAGAGACAACCGGTCCAAAAATCTTGAGATGGGTATCTCGCCAGTCTCTCATCTGGTCCCGGAAGCAGACTCCTCCGACAAATCCGATTGTGTTGTCAACGACCAGAACTTTGCGATGATCTCGGAAGAACCATGAGAGAATCTTTCCCATCCGCCACGGCTTCACAATATGGAAGAAGCGCATCTCTGCTCCTGCCGCGCGCAATCTTTGAGGCAGGGGAGAACTCCAGAAAGAAAACGAACCAACCATGTCGCAGAGAATGCGTACCTTCACCCCTTCTTTCTGTTTTTTCAGAAAAACCTCGACGAACTCTTTCCCAATGGCGTCGTCTTCAAAAATATACTGCTCAAAGTCAATGGAAGCGCGAGCATTTAAGCACGCTTCTTTCATCGAGCGCCAGGCGTCTTGGGTTTTGAGATAAAAATGCCAGCGAGTGCTGTTCAAGGTGGGATATTACTAGATTTCTGAATTTCCTCATCCAATAAGGATTCCAAGCAGAGCATACTATATGCCCCCTTTACTCATAATTCTACTCCCCCTTGTGTTTCAAAATTTTTTATGCTTGAATGTCCGAGGACCCAGTTCACAGAGGAACAGATGTCGACAAGCCAGACCGAGAAGCCGGAAGCGGTGGTTGACACGGAAAGTCCCCCTTACCACCTCAAGCGAATTCTGAAGCTTTGTGAGGAGCTCAGGAGTCGAATTCCTCGCAGCTTGAACCTTGCCGATGAGGTGAATAAAACACTCAAGAGCATCGAGGCAGAGGTTCATCAATGTGAAGCGGAGTTGGATTTCAACGCTCGTGAAGAACTTCAAGCTTTTCTGTGGCGGGTTGAAGATCTGGTTAACACCACGCCGACCGCCCAATTGCGTGAGCAACTTCAAGGGTTGAGGTACCGGGTTGAGTGTAACCCCAGAACCCCGCTCGATGAACTCCCGCTGTTCTGATTGCGTACCGACCGCCGCCAAGCGCGCGCGGTCTTTTCTTTTACCTGATGAGTACGAGTGCGATACCCGCTCCGAGGAGCGCAACCAGTCCGTGGAAGGCATTCAAGACGAAAAGCTGAAACGGTTTATTTTCCCAGAGTACAGAGCCGATTTGGATGGGAACTTGAAAGCCAAGCCAAACCCAGAAGACAAGAGACCAGATACCGCTTACTGTCGAGACGCCTTGAACGGCTGAAAGGTGGGCAAGGACATAGACAGAGAGCAAGGCAAAAAGAAACTGAAGTATGTATGCTTTGGCCATACCCTTGGCTTTGGCGGTTCTGATTTTCTCCTCGGTTATGCCCGAGAGCTTCACCCACTGTTTGCCGAAAAGCAAGGGGGAATACCACAGAGCTCCAATAGCAATTACCGCAATCCCTCCTACAAGAACTGCCAGATAATTAATCAATGTTTCCACGGAGCTGTCTTAATTGTTAATGAAATTATTATAGCGGACTTGCTGGAAACGCTCCACAAAAACACAAAAGCCGCCTGCAGGCGGCTTTTGTGTTTGGGCGGTCAATTTTGCCACATGCGGCAAGGTCGAGTGGACCGTGCCGGAATTGCACCGGCGACCTCTCGAATGCGAATCGAGTGTTCTGCTGACTGAACTAACGGCCCATGCACCCTGTAAGGATCGAACTTACGGCCTCTCCCGTGTGAAGGGAGCGCTCTACCACTGAGCTAAGGGTGCTTCTTGAATGCTAAGGAGTATATAGGGTTTTGACCAAAAACAAAACGTCAGACCACTGCGAGAGGCTATCGCAACTGTGGATTTCACCGCTTGAAGCGGAGTTGAGGGTGGTATTATAAAGAGTATTAACCCTTTGTTTCGACTTCGTTCGGACGCCATGTAAACGAGGACGTTTGCGCGGCACTCCTCGCTCGTCGAAATAAACATGATGAATAAAAATCAAACCATCGCTGTCGTCGTTGTCCTGTCAGCGCTGGTTATCATTGCTCTTGTCTACTGGGCGGCGGTCTTACGGAAACCGGCGGGCGGGAGGGAGGCGGTTCAAGATCTCTCCTCGGCGCTCGAGCAAGCGGTCGGCCAAACCTCCGTCGTTGCTCCAAGCGCCAATCCGCTTGATAAAGTGACCACTCCCGTGAATCCGATCGAAAAAACTAATCCGTTCAAAAATGAATACAAGAATCCTTTTGAGTAGTGCGGTTTTTTTGACCGCATTTTTTATTTTCACTCTTTTCGTTTCCGGTGCTTTTGCCAACTCGCCGTTTGATATCACCTTTCCCGTCCCGGAGCTTGGCAATTGCGCCAATGAAGGTGAGTGCAGGGTTTACTGTGACGCTCCGGCGAATATTTCCGCCTGCCAAGCCTTCGCGGCCAAGCACGGGCTTGATGTCTCTCAAGATCGTGATGATAAGTTTGATGTGATTCTAGAGGATGGCGGTCCGGGGCAGTGTGCCGTTGGAGCGGCAAATCCAGAGGCAAGCTGCGAGACGTACTGCAACACCACAACCAATATCCGAGAATGTGTTGTCTATGCCAAGAACCACGGTCTCATGAGCGGCGGTGAACTCGAAGAGGCGGAGAGGGTCATTCGCGCCCTTGATCAGGGGGCGAAACTCCCGGCCGGGTGTACCAATAAGGAGTCATGCCGCGCAACTTGCGAGGACCCGCAGACAGTAGCGGTGGCTCGAGAGTGTTTCGCCTTTGCTGAAAAAGCTGGTTTCTTGCCGCCGAACGTGGATAGAGAGAAGGCAGAGAAGATGTTTCGTCTGATAGAAGAGGGGAAAGCACCCTTCCGTTCCCCAAAGGAGTTTGAGCAATGTGAGAATCCCCAGAGTGATGAGGTACTTCAAAAGTGCATTCAATTTGGGCTTGAGGCAGGAATAATCCCGCCCGAAGAAGCAGAAATGATTCGGAAAACTGGCGGCAAGGGTCCCGGCGGCTGCCGCGGTAAGGAGCAGTGTGAAGCCTACTGTCAAGAACATCAGGACGAGTGTTTCAAATTTGCCGAAGAGCACGACCTTATTCCGCCGGAGGAGCGGGAGCGCATGAAAGAGGGAATGTCCCAATTTCGAGAAGGTTTGACGAATGCTCCGCCGGAGGTTGTTCAATGTCTCAAGGACACGGTGGGCAGTGAAGTTTTGAGTCAGATTGAAAACGGCGCTCGACCTCCGTCACGAGAGCTTGGCGAGAAGATGCACCAGTGCTTTGAGCAGTATTTCAGCACTCGTCGAGGAGAAGGTGAGAATGAAGGTGAGTTTAGGGGAGAAGGTAGTTTCCCTCCCAGTGTCGGGCCGGGGACGATGAATGGTCCGGGCGGATGTAAGACTCCGGAAGAGTGCCGCAATTTCTGCTCCGACCCCGCCAATGCCGAAGTCTGCAATCGCTTCCGTCCCCCGGAAGGTTCAAGCCCTCCTTCCCAGCTCAGAAGAGGTGAGTCGGGAGTCGGCCAACATCCTCCGTCAGAGCAGTTTCGCGGTGGCGAGGGGATTGGGCAATTTCCGCCGAATATGAGCAGGGAAGAGATGGAGAAAATGATGCGAGAGCGTCAGGAAGAATTCCGCTCGCAATATAACAGAGAGTCACAAGGAGGCTTCCCGCCGCCGGGAGGTCAATACCCCTCCGGACAATATCAGGGAAGTTATCCGCCGCCCGACGCCTTTCCCCCACCACCTGATGGAAGTCAGTACCCGTCGAGCTATTCCCCTCCGCCAGACTATCAGGGCGGGTCGTATCAACCGCCGGAGGGCTATCAGCCACCTGAAGGTTACATTACCCCACCTCCTTCCGAGCCCGCTCCAACAAGTTTCTTCCGTGCCAATGTCAGAAGTTTGATGGCAAATGTCATCTCGGCTTTTATAGAACCGTTCTTGGGAAAGTAAAAGAATTTTTGGGTAAAAGGAAAACGCCGCTTCTCGTGAAAACGAGAGCGGCGTTTGTCTTGCGTTCTTACTCCCGCTAGCCCACGTAGAGGGCGCACCTTTCGCAGACCGTACCTCGGACATCGCCCTTGAGATGCGCTAGGCGCAGTGTCTTGAAAACATCGCTGTGCCAGCCAGTCGCAAGGGGAACCTTTTTCAGGTCGGCCATTGTCCATGAGCCGTCGGCATCGAAGCAGCAGGCGGTGAGCATGCCCGACGAGGTAACATGCGCCTCGTTGAAGACTGCCCAGCAGGGGATTGGATCGACAAGAGCACCAATCCGACCTTGATTGCCGGCTGTTGGAATGATGCCGAGTTGGAGCTCTTGATCGATCGGCGGTCCGCCCATGGTGTAAGGCGGAAGCTTGTAGTGATGATCGACGAAGGGCAGGACATGCTTCTCAAGAAACGGTTGCATGAGCCTCATCTGCTCCGCATTGTAGCGGATGCTTGAGGCGGAGAGCTCGCACCAGTGCCCTGTCCGTCTGAAAACTTCGTCACGAACTGCCAGGGCCGCCTTGATGTTCTCGAGCGCCATGTAGAACAGACGCTCGGGTCTCTGCGTCACCTCAGCGAATTGTTTTGCGTTCGCGTTGTTGACACTCCATTTGAGGGAAGTGAGTCCTGCCTCGATTGCCGCTCTCACCCGCTCCGGTGTCGAGATAGTCGCGTTTGAAGTCAGGAATCGGTTTTTGTAACCGACCTCCTTCCCGAGTCTGACTGTGGCGACAAGCTCGTCGGTGGCCGTAAACGATTCTCCGATGTAGAAAGCCCCGATTTCCTCGATTCCGAACTCCCGACTCTCTCGGATGAGTCGCTCGAGGAGTCCCCACTCCATCGGCTTCGTTGGTTGGATCGGTCGCTTTGTGAGGGCACAGAAGCCGCAACGCAGGTTGCAGACGCCGGTGATCTCGATCTTGATTGAGCGCGGTGGCGGCGGATCCACGCGCAGATGTGTGGGCGGGATCCTGGCCGTTCTGTCAACCCGTTCCATAATGGTGGTCATTTCCGTCTCCAGTCGAAGTGAAAACGCAAGCTGTTATGGTACGTTCTGTTGTCATCATAACACAATTAGATAGCTCTACAATCTATGCTTTTATTAAAAACAGAAAAACTGCCCCCGCCATGGCAGGGGCAGTTTTTATTGTGGAGGTGGGGAGTAACGAACTCCCGTCCAAAAAAGCCGCCTAACAACTTCTACAAGAGTTAGTTTGTTTCAGAAGTCTAGATGTTGTAAGTAGGAAGCAAACAAAACCTTACAGTATCGAGTCCCTACAGTTTCGAAGAAAGGCGGGACGCAATTCTTCAGAGTCCGAGAATATTACACCAACATCTTGCTATCAGACTTCACAAGAGTTGACGTCGCCAGAGCGAGTTAACCTCGAGCTGTGGCGAAAGCAAGGTCATTCGCTCCGAATGGAGAAAGAATTGACTTTGCCTTTGCGACAACGCTGTTTGCAGTTATCGTTTGCAGCAGATTAAGGAGTTACTGCAGCTCCCTCTTGCGTTGCTCTGCGTTACTTTTTTGTCGAAGCGGTTCACCCCCAGAAAAAGAATTTGATTTTTCAAGTTCTTTTTCTGGGGGTGAAACCTCTTTATTTGTATTTCAAAGAGCGTCTGACCTCACGCTCACTCTCTAGCTTTTTGATTGTTTCTCGCTTGTCGTATTTTTTCTTTCCTTTGCCGACTCCTACTGAAATTTTGATTTTCTTCCCTTTACTATACACCGAGAGGGGAACAATTGTCAAACCCTTGCGCGATTCGAAGCCCGCAAGAGAGTCAATTTCTTTCCTAGTGAGCAGCAGTCGACGATTGCGTCTTGAATCGTAATCTTTGGGAGCGTTCTTGGGCTGATAAGCTGGAATGTCAGCCCCGATAAGAAATGTCTCACCGCCGCGCACGATAACGTAAGCTCCTTCCAGCGATCCGCGTTTGGCGCGCAAGGATTTTACCTCAAATCCCAGAAGCTCAATGCCGGCTTCAAAGGTTTCGAGGATTTCATATTTAAAACGCGTCTTTTTGTTCCCGAGGAGAGCCATAAGGCAATAATAGCAAAATGGGAGAGTTCGTGTATAATCGTTCTACTTATGGCTGAAGATAGCAAGAAAAATCGGGATAAAAGACAGCTTCGGATTATCATCCGCAAGAATTTCGACGGTAAAGAGCCGCAGCCAAATTCGCTCTGGCGCAACTTTCTCTCTGCCCTACTCGTTTTTCTTATCATCATGTCGCTCTACTCGGCTATTGCCGGGCGGCAGGAGAAGGCAGAGAAAATTTCTCTTTCCCAGCTGACTTCTGATATCGCGGCGGGCAGTGTCCAAAAGGTAACGGTTAAGGGCAATACTTTGCAGGCAGAGTACGCGGGCGGAGAGAAAAAAGAATCAAAGAAAGAGGAAGGGGCGGCATTTTCCGAGACGCTCGTCAATTACGGCTTAAAGCCCGAGCAGATCGCCAAGGTGCAGATTGAAATCAAAGAGCAGAGCGGCATTGGATACTGGACCTTGAATCTCGCCCCTATAATTTTACCCATTCTCTTTATTGTTTTCTTTCTCTGGTATCTCTCGCGGCAGGTGCGTGGCGCTGGCATGCAAGCTTTTACTTTCGGACAGTCAAAGGCACGGCTCATTCCGCCGGACGACAAAAAACAAAAAGTAACATTCAAAGATGTGGCGGGGGTGAAGGAAGCCAAACAGGAGCTCATGGAAATTGTTGATTTCCTGCGCAATCCCAAAAAATTTTTGGATATCGGTGCCCAGATTCCTAAGGGAGTGCTTCTGATGGGGGCGCCGGGTACCGGAAAAACTTTGCTGGCGCGAGCTGTCGCCGGTGAAGCTGGGGTGGCTTTCTTTTCCATCTCCGGCTCCGAGTTTGTAGAAATGTTTGTAGGTGTTGGCGCCAGCCGAGTTCGCGACCTATTTCAGATTGCCAAAAAGACGGCGCCGGCCATTGTTTTTATAGATGAAATAGATGCGGTGGGGCGGGTGAGGGGATTCGGCGCCGGCGGCGGCAACGACGAGCGAGAGCAAACTCTCAATCAGGTTCTGGTTGAGCTCGACGGCTTTGAGCCAAACGAAAAAGTGATTGTTATGGCGGCGAGCAATCGCCCGGATGTTTTGGATCCGGCACTTCTGCGCCCCGGGCGTTTTGATCGGCGGGTGATACTTGATTTGCCGGATCGCAATGATCGCGAGGAAATTCTTCAAATTCACGCTCGGCAGAAGCCTTTTGCAGAAGATGTTAATCTCAAGGTTGTGGCTGAAAGAACCCCCGGCTTTTCCGGTGCTGATCTTTATTCGCTTATGAATGAGGGGGCAATCCTTGCCGCCCGGGAAAACCGCAGTAAAATTTCCCAGTACGACCTCATCCGCTCAATTGAGAAAGTTATGCTCGGTCCGGAGCGCAAAAGCCACATTCTCTCCGTTAAAGAGAAAGAAATTACTGCTTACCACGAGTCGGGGCACGCTTTGGTTGCCTCGGTGCTGCTCTACGCTGATCCGGTGCACAAGATTTCAATCATCTCGCGCGGCAGGGCGGCGGGCTATACTCTGAAGCTTCCAATCGAAGACCGAAAACTTCAGTCAAAGAAAGAATTCCTTGATGATATTGCCGTCGGGCTTGGCGGCTACGTTGCCGAGAGAATGATGTTCGGCGATATTACCACTGGCTCGTCGGGTGACTTGCAGGTTGCCACCGGCCTGGCCCGCGACATGGTGACGAAATACGGGATGTCGGAAAAACTCGGACCGGTGGCGCTTGAAACTCCGGCTGGCAGACCGCTTTTTGGTAAGGGGTTTGACGAGAAAGACTATTCAGAGAAAATTGGAGCCGAGATTGACGCCGAAGTTTCAAAAATTATCAAAGATGCTCTCTCCCGCGCCGGCTCAACCATCAAGAAACACCGCAGGTTGCTTAAGGCCATTGCCTCGCGGCTTGTCGAAGTGGAAACCATTGAGCGCGACGAATTCGAGAAGATTCTTGTGGTCCACGGCATTCAACCAAAAAAGAAACTTGACATTGAGCATCAGACTTAACCTCTGACAGCAGTCCACCCTCTAGGATTCGAACCTAGGACCCAGTGTGTATATGGTTAGAATTTTCTGGTGTATTTATTGTACCAAGTTAGAACCTATTTTCAAAATCGGTGAACGAATGAATCAGCCCCACCACCGCTCGCTCCGCTCGCGTGTCCCGCAAAAAAATGTTCTCCGCTTTTTCTGA
>SCSN01000006.1 GCA_004322205.1 Patescibacteria group bacterium | reverse complement strand
CTGTTTGAAAATATCCGAACGGAACTGGCTGGGCTCGGCGGGCGGAATTCCCCCCACACCCTCCTTCCGCCCGCCTCGCCTTGCCTGCCCGACCGATAGGCGGGAACCGGAGCGGAAAGGACGATTTCAAGTTTTTCTTTGGCGGCAAATTCTTTTTACTCGCCGAGAATTTTTTGGAGATTTTGGAGTTCTTCCCGCAACAGTTCCATTTGTTGTTTCAGGGTTCCTTCTACCTGTTCTATCGGTCCCGGCGGGGCCATGAGAACAAAAGTATACACGCTCGCTTTTCCGTTGTGAGTTATTCGAGAATATGCCGATGCGATACTGCCATCTGACATAGTCATGTGCCAATCAACAACCCCGAGCTCTTTTGAGATTTTTATCTCAAGCCCGACTTCAAGCTTGCCATTCGGAGTGGATAAAACAGCTTTTTTACTGTCGGCATAACTGAATGCCCTAGTCCACTTCGGCAAGTTTGCCGGATCGGCAATGTAGTTAAATACTTTTTCGAAACCAGCGTTAATGAAAACGCTTTGAACATCATAGTTTTTCATAATGAATAATATAACAAAATTATTTTACTTTTACAACATCTTTTACGATTTTTTCTTCTGACTTACCGCGACCGACCCATCGACCAAATCAAAAAGACGTTCGCGGTTTTCCATAATATCTTCGGGGACAAGCCAGTATGACATTGTAATCGGCTTGTTCTCGTGCTTTGTGTACACAAACGGGTGGCTTTCCATTTCTTCAAATTCAATGCGATTACTATCATCAACTTTAAAATAGAGCTCTCCGTCTACAATTATCGCAAAAATTACTTTGTTCTTGTAGACTGCCCACCCTCCAAACATCGCTCGGCTTGTGATGTCAGGGACATCTCTCAGAATGTCATAAACAACGTAGTCATGGAACGATTTGTCTTTTGCCATAACAGATTTTACTTCTTTGGTAGTAAATTCTTTTTGAAACCGACGACGGCTTGAAAAGTCTACTCCCGTTCTAACTTAAAAGAAACAGCCACCCGATCACCAACGGTTATTTCTTCTTTGTTTCGCACACTCGTTTTGAGAGCCACAAAAAAGTCACCACCTTTTTTCATCATAAGCTTGGTTTTCCAAGATGTCTTGCCGACGTGTGCGGTAATTGGATACATACCCCATGCGCGTCTTCGCTGTTTAAGTTCTTTGGTGAATTTTTTTGGCACTGCAACATACACCCACCCGCCAGAGCCGAGAAATTGTTGCGCGGTGCCAGTAAAAGAGAAGTCCCATTTCATAGCTATTTAAGTAAATCCTCAATAGAAACGGCGAGGGTTTTCGCAATTTTTGCCATTAAAATTACGGAGGGCTTTTTGATAACCCCGGTTTCAATCTTGGTAAGTGTCGTATACTTCACGCTTGATTTTTGGGCAAAATCCTCTTGCGAAAGCCCTAATTTTGCTCGGCGTTTCTTGATGTTTTCGCCAATGTTGATTTCAGTTGCCATAGTTTCACTAATTTGATAGTATTAAAGTGATTTAGTAAACTTTCATTATCATACTATCAAAAATTATGATTTCTTTCAATCCCGAAAAGAAAAGCCCGCTTCTGGCCTTCATAAAGTTCGAGCCGACATTTTTGACAGTTCTTCGGCAGTTTGCCTTTCCGCTCCGGTTCCCGCCTATCGGTCGGGCAGGCAAGGCGAGGCGGGCGGAAGGAGGGTGTGGGGGGAATTCCGCCCGCCGAGCCCAGCCAGTTCCGTTCGGATATTTTCAAACAG
>SCSN01000005.1 GCA_004322205.1 Patescibacteria group bacterium | reverse complement strand
CCGCTTCCTTTCCAAAATGCGCGCTTACTGGACTTGGTTTGCCGAGAAAACCTACAACGACCATCTGAAAATTGAAAACTTCCGCGTCTTGACCATCGCCGACACCGAAGGAAGGGCGGCTAATCTGCGGGCGACGACCAAGAGCGCGGACGCGAGGCGTTGCGAAAATTCAATGGGCTTCCGTTGCGGAAGCCCATCAAAAAATTTCTAAAACTGACGCCTGTTTGATTGTGGAGCTACTGACAGTACGAATCATTATGCGCACTCCCTATTGGGTTCGCGGGTTGCTCTTCGCCACATTTTTTGTGGCTATCATTTTTTTTCTCAAAATAATTTGTCCGCTTGAGACCGGCTGCCTTGCCGATCCGTTTTTAACACCTCTTTTCTCGCCGCTTTTTTTGCTGGAAGGGGTATTTGGCGGTCCGACAATACTCGGCTTGTGGGAGCCGCTTTTTATTTTTGTCTTTTGGGGGCTCGCCGGTCTCTTATTTGGATTTCTCTATGGGCGCATGCGGGTAGAGAGATAACTGTCAAGAAGTCAGATTCTAATCCCGTCGTCCCTTAGTGTATCATATATGATACGCTAAGGGATGATTAGCCAGGATTCTACTTCGGATTTCTTGGATTTTGGCTATTCTCACAGTACTCTGTCGGTGTACTCACCCGTTTCTGTATTAACTCGCACAGTGTCACCGGCCTTGACGAAGAGGGGGGCGGAAATAGTCGCTCCGCCCTCAAGCGTTACTTGTTTGTATCCGCCCTTAGCGGTGTCGCCGCGGACAGCCGGCTCGGCTTCACTGACCTTGAGATCAACTTTAATAGGAAGCTTGACACCGATAATCTTTTCGTTGAAGACTAGTGCGTTAACTGCCGTGTTTGGTTTTAAAAATTTTCCGCCTCCTCCGACGAGGGTTTCTTTTAAACTAAAGCGCTTGCTCGGATCGTCAGGTTCGCAGAACCACCACTCTCCCCGGTTGTTGAAGAGATATTTGATTTCTTTCGTCTCGATCTCAGCTTCCTCCACTTTATCCGAAAGGTGAAATGAGCGCTCCGAGACTCCTCCGGTCAGGAGGTTTCGCAGCTTGGTGGCATTGACGGGTTTGCGCTGTTGCTTGCGAAAGACGTGTGATTTAAGCACCTCGTAGGGCTCACCGTCGAGAACAATAAAGCTACGTTGGGTAATTTGGTTGTAGTCGAGCATAGCTGTCTCTCTGCGAAGCGCTCTACCTTCGCCAAAAAAGTAGAGCGCTGTCGGAGAGGAATTCTAGCCGAGCAGTTTGGTTTTGTCCACTCTCATTGTTCTTCCTTGAGTTTTTTTCTGATTTCTTTGACGATGGCGTCAGTGATTTTTTTGTTCTCCTTGAGAAACTGTCTGGTGGCATCGTAGCCGCGCTCGAGCTTAACGTCACCGAAAGCGTAGGCAGCTCCACTTTTTTGAATGATGCCGTACTTCTCACCAAGGGCGATAATTTCCCCTTCGCGGGAAATACCTTCATTGTAAAGGAGATCGAACTCCGTCTGCTTAAAGGGAGCGGCAACTTTATTTTTCACCACCTTGACGCGCACCCTGCCGCCCATCACCTCTTCTCCCTTTTTAATTTGGGCGATGCGGCGGATGTCAAGGCGCACTGAAGTGTAAAACTTTAGAGCCTTACCTCCGGGCGTAGTTTCCGGATTACCGAACATCACCCCGATTTGCATCCTAATCTGGTTTATGAAAATGACGATGGTTTTTGATTTGGCGACGATGGCGGTGAGCTTGCGCAGTGCCTGCGACATCAGCCGTGCCTGCTTGCCGACGTGATAAGCTCCCATGTCGCCCTCAATTTCGTCTTTGGGTGTCAGGGCGGCAACCGAGTCAATCACCACCACATCAATTTTTCCCGAACGCACCAGACTTTCAACAATCTCCAGAGCTTGCTCTCCTGTGTCGGGCTGGGAAATGAGAAGTTCGTCAATTTTGACACCCAGGCGTCGTGAGTACTCCGGATCCATGGCGTGCTCGGCATCAATGAAAGCGCAAATCCCCCCGCCCTTTTGCGCTTCTGCCACGACGTGGAGAGCGAGGGTGGTTTTGCCGGATGACTCTGGCCCAAAAATCTCAATGATTCTTCCGCGCGGCAGCCCACCGACGCCGAGGGCGGCGTCGAGGCCGAGCGAGCCGGTTGGGATAACATTGACGTCAACCCTTGGCTTCTCACCGAGCTTCATAATCGATTCTTCGCCGAATTTTGTTTTGATTTGTCGAAGGGTGTCCTCAATACTCATCAAGCTTTTTTCGAATGTTTTCCTTTCAGATTTGTTTTTCTTCATTGTTGTTTTGGTCTGTCACCTTCTCTTCTGCGGCGGATGAGGGAGCTTTAGACCACCCGCGCTCCGGCAGATAGACAAAGTGGAGATATTTCTCGACAACTCTCCCGAATCGGTCTTCGGCGGCGAACTTCATTATAGTATAGCCCTCGGGAGCTATCAATTTTTCTTCGAAGAGCCCCAAATCGTCGACGAAGATCTGTCGGTCGTTTAATTTGATGTAGGCGATGTTGCGGGCTTTGCCGCGAACAGTAACGAAAGAGCTCTCGAGCCGCGCCCCGTCGCGCGGCTCGCTCACAGTAAGCGAAGGTCCGAGGATGAGATTGCGCGACTGAAAGAGCACATAGCCGGCCAGAGCCGCCCCGACCAGCCCGACGACGAGGTAGATTCGCCTTTTTGACTTATATTCCGTCATTGCTGTTTTCAATGGTTGGCGCGGTGTCTGATTTCACGAGGACCTCGCGAGGCTTTGCTCCGGAACCTGCTCCGACCACTCCTCGCTCTTCGAGCATATCCATCAGCCGCGCCGCCCGCGCATATCCTACGCCGAGTTTTCTTTGAAGGTATGAGGTCGAGGCTTTGCCTGCGCGAACCACAGTCTGACGCGCTTCTTCGTAGAGATCATCTTCTCCTTCCTTGGTAAATGCACCTCCGAAGAGAGAACCGCCCGCTGTCTCGGAAGCAAAGCTAATTTCGGGAGTAGCTTCCTCTGGAGAGTGGTCTCTCACGTATTTGACAAGTTTTTTCACTTCTCCTTCGGAAATAAAAGCAGACTGCAGGCGCTGGGGCTTTGACATTTCTC
Source organism: Patescibacteria group bacterium (assembly GCA_004322205.1). Classification (GTDB taxonomy): domain Bacteria; phylum Patescibacteriota; class Minisyncoccia; order Phycocordibacterales; family Zambryskibacteraceae; genus SCSN01. The sequence continues at coordinate 70,110 of SCSN01000005.1, read as the reverse complement.
CGGAGAGATAGAGCATGTCGCCGGCGCCGAGCAGTTTTTCTGCCCCGGCAGAGTCGAGAATAGTGCGCGAGTCGACTTGGGAGATGACTTGCAGAGCGATGCGGGCGGGGATGTTTGCCTTGATGAGCCCGGTGATGACGTTTACCGAAGGTCGCTGGGTGGAGAGGATAAGATGGATTCCCACGGCCCTGCTCATCTGCGCCAGCCGCACCACTGCGCTCTCGAGCTCGCGAGGATATGTCTGCATGATATCAGCAAGCTCATCAAGGATGATGACAATGTAGGGCATGGTTTCGGGAAGCGATTCCGGCGCCTCGGCAAGACCCTTCTCGCGGAATTTTTTCACCTCCGGCTCGAGAATGTTTTTGTGGTACGACTCGATGTCACGCACCGAGCATTCCTCCAGAATGTCGTAGCGGCGATCCATTTCCTTGGCAATCCACTTAAGAGCAAGAATCGCCTTCTTGGGGTCGGTCAGTACCGGGGTGAGGAGATGGGGGATGCCGTTGTAGAGAGTGAGCTCAACGCGCTTGGGATCAATCATGATGAACTTGAGGTTTTCTGGGGGGTTGCGGTAGAGCAGGGAGGCGATAATGGCGTGAATGGAGACTGATTTTCCGGAGCCCGTCGCACCAGCAACCAGCAGATGAGGCATTTTCGCCATGCTACCAAAGTGCGATTTGCCCGATATTCCTCTTCCAATGGCGATAAGGAGCGGTTTGTCTGAGGTTTGAAACTCTTCTTCGGAGAGAAGCGAGCCGAGTCCGACAAGTGTTTTTACTTGGTTAGGGATCTCAATGCCAACAAGCGATTTGCCCGGGATGGGTGCTTCAATACGAACAGGATGCGCCGCCAGAGCGAGCTCGAGGTTGTTTTGAAGACCCATGATGCGGGAGAGCTTTACTCCTTCTGCCGGTTTGAGAGCGTAGCGGGTAACCGAGGGGCCAATGGAAACTTCATCCATCTCGACGGGAATGCCGAAGTTCTGGAGCGTGCGCTTGATGATATTTGCATTGGCTTTGATGTCACCGACGTCGGGGCGGCCGCGGTCTCTCTCAAGGAGGGAGAGCGGCGGGGGAGTGAAAGGAGAGAGGGAAAATGTTTTTGGTTTGAGTGAGATGAAAGCTTCTTCCTTGTCGAGTTTTTTGATTGCCGGCATCACCGCAAACTCATCAGTTTTTTCTCTTTCTGCTCGTTCCTGTGCCTCTCTCATGATTCTCTCTTGGTATTTTTCTTCTTCCGTGATGCTCTGAATAATAACCGGCCCCTTTTCCTTGCGTCGGAAGAGCCGCTTCAGGGCAAAGAGGAAGTCCAGCCGTAAGGAAGTATCGAAGGCAATGAGGAAGGAGATTACTAGAAACCCAGCCAGAATAATCCCCGCCGCGTAGACATCGAAGAGTGACACGAGCGGTACACCAATGAGGCGACCGATTATCCCGCCCGCCCCGCTCTCAAAGAGATTGATAGTTCCCAATCCGGTGAGAAAAAAAAGAAGACTTGCGCCGATCTGCGTTCCGGATATTTTGCGCTTGAGGTTTTGGAAAGCGGAATAGGCAAGCAGAGCGCAGAGAAGAGGCAGGAGAAAGTAGCCGTAGCCAAAGAGTCTTCCGAGTAGGCGATAGCTGACCTCCCCGACCACGCCGGCTTTGGAGAGGGCGGAGAGAATAAAGAAAATCGCTAGGACAGCAAAAGCCACACCAAACACCCCCCGTGAGGTCTCTTCCCGTATCCGCACCTTGATTTTGTCACCAAAGCCCCGCTGATTGCTGCGATTTTTTCGTGACATTGCTTTGCTCATCAATCATATCATATGAGGTTTATGCCGACTGATCATTGTCCTTTTGCATTTGTCCCTTACCTTCATTTGAGAGTATATCTCGCTCCCGATTTGTTAGTTGCAGACAATAAAGGACAGTGCTAGTATGACCTACACACAGACCATAAAAGACAAAAATCTATTCGTCCTTTAAAAGGACAAAATTATGGGGGATGAAGTTAAAAAGGACAAAGACCAATCTGGTCAGAGACAGAACGACAAGAAATCTGTTGCTACACAAGAGAATCACTTGATTTCATTCCCATATCTAAAAGACAAAAACGTCTTTTTCATTTTGAAAAAGACGGAGAGAATAACTGAAGCGTTCTATCTCCTGACAAATTTTTTTGCCGACAGTGAGCCCATGAAATGGATTTTCCGCTCGCTTTCCTCTCGGCTTTTGTCCTTTTGTATCGGGTTTCTTCACAGTCTGCCGGGCGGAAGCTCCGCCTATGAAGAAGGTATCCAGCCGACGGTTTCTGAACTCATCTCGCTTCTGGAAGTCGGCAAAACTTCTGGTTTGTTCTCTGTCGAGAGCGCAGAGATTTTAACTCGTGAATTACTGGCTCTCTTAAGCCATTTGGAGGAGCGATTCCGGCTGGCAAGCTCGTCTCGGAAGCCCGAGTTCTCGCGTTCTTTGATCCGAGATGATTTCTTTCGCCTGTCACCTCAACTTGAGGCGGCAAGCGCTACATTAGAAAGAGAGGAAACCGCAAGTCAATTTACAGACGGATCTTCAAGGACATTTTTAAAAAGTCCTTTAGAACGACCTGCGGTGCCAGAGGCTAGCGACCGCGAGTCGCAGGCTAAAATAGCCGCGCGGGGACAGGCACTCACAAATTTGGGCGCCATAACAATAAAGAGAAATGCGCGCAGAAGCGCCATTGTCAGCCTTCTTAAGAGAAAAAAGGAGGTTACGGTTAAAGATGTGAGCGAGCTCGTAAAAAACTGCAGTGAAAAAACTCTTCAGAGAGAGCTTCTTTCCTTGGTTTCGGAGGGAATTATTAAAAAAAGGGGAGAGCGCCGTTGGACTCGATATAGCCTTTCTTGAGCCTTTTTTGACTTTTTTATTCTTTTTGGTAGCATTTCAACTCTCTATAAATAGAGAAATGACACAAACTCCTCTTTTAGTAGAGAGTTATCCACATAGCCTTATTTTGCAGGCCATTTGCGGCATACTATAATAATGACACGCCGAATGTGCCCGCATGGCGTAAGAAAGTTTCCTGCCCTTCGTCTCTTATGAGTACAGAAAGGTATGTTACTGATGTCTTTGTACCGCCTCGACTGCACGAAAGCATTCAGACCAACATTGCCAACTCTCTTCGTCGAGTGTCGAAAGCCTGCCCCGTGTCTGCGGTGCGGGAAATGAGACGGAGAGTTGAGATTAGCAGTAGTTATTAGAAGAAAAACACAACCGCGCGGAAAAGCGCGGGGCGATCTTCTCCACAATCTTTATTAGTAAGGTGGAGAAGATCGCATCAAATTAGAATTAATTATGAGTAGATTTATTATGGGTTTTGCGGCACTGGCGTTAGCTTTGGCTCTCGTCGGTGGCGCTACCCCAGCAAAGGCACTTACTCAAGCCGAAGTAAATGCCATCATCCAAGTTCTTGGGTTGACTGGCTCACAAGCCACCCTCCTTCAAGGACTTGTTACGGGCGGTGGGAGTGCTGGTTCATGTTCATTCACGGGTGACCTCACCATGGGTTCACGCGGGGCTGACGTAACCTGCCTTCAGAATTATCTGACGGGTACTGGGCACTTCACCTTTTCCGGCGGAGCAACTGGTTACTTTGGAAGCATAACCAAGGCAGCAGTTGCAGCTTGGCAGGCGGCAAATGGAGTTTCTCCGGCCGCGGGGTACTTCGGTTCCATCTCTCGAGCAAAATACAGCTCGATGGCAGGTCCGACCCCAACGACACCCACGACTCCGACCACTCCGCCAGCGGGAATCACCACGCCTGGAATTGAAGGTACTCTTACCGTAAGTAAGAATCCTTCTCCAAGCTCTGGCATAACCATTCGCGAGGGTGAAACAAAGGTAGCAGTCTTGGGTCTAGAGATTGAAGCTAAGAACTCAGACCTTGCGGTCCAGAGAGTCAAGCTCAACATTGGTACTACCACGACTACCTACACTAAGATATTCTCAAGAGTTTATCTTATGGATGGTTCAACAGTTGTAGCCCAATCTGACCTTAATTCGAGCACCGTCTTCAAAGAGGGCTCAAATTACTTCGTTCAGATTACCGGCTTCAGCTGGATAGTACCTAAGAACACGAAGAGGATCCTGACTGTTGCTATGGATATGATGGCTACAATCAAGGCCGCTGATCAGCACACCTGGACTCTGACTCTGCCCGTTGACGGCGTTCGAGCTCTTGACGGCGCCAACATTGACCAGAAGAGCCCAAGCACAGCATTCAGCAATGACGTGACGACCGCCGCTTCACTTACGGACAGCGCAAACCTGATTATTTCTCTGAACAGCGCAAGTCCAGTGATTCGTGAAGTAGTTGCAAGCCAGGGTACTACTGAAGACGAGTATGACAAAATGGACGCTGCCATTTTCGACCTCAAGGCGGAAAAGGACAGCATCAAGATTGTAGATATGCATGTCCAAGTGCTTAAGAGCGTGACAGTCGGGGCCTCGACAGCAACAGCCACCACTGCCTATCTCTACGATGGTAGCACTCTTGTCGGAAGCGCAGCTATTTCTTCCTCGGCAGTTGCCGGAGGAATGGATGCTCTCTTCGATGACATTGACTACGTCGTTCCTAAAGACACGACAAAGCCACTGACAGTCAAACTAGATATCCGCGATGCTCAAGGCAACCCGGCTATCTTTGAAATCTGGGCATCAAGTACTGGTATTACCGCCGAGAGCTCAACCGGTGGCACGATCACCAAAACGGGATCAACGACGGGAGAGCGAGTTACTGTCAGAAATACTGGCGCTGAATTCACTCTTCTTTCTAAGACAATTGAGAAGAGTGCAACTGCATCGCAGAATAATGTCTCAACCTCAACTGCCAAAGCGACATTTACGCTTCGCATTAAGGCAGTCGGTGCAGATGTTATGTTCGGTACGGTGGCTTCTACAAGCCCATTGGTTGGTACTACAACCATTAGTGCCAATGGCGGCAGCGGACGCTTTGATCTCTACCAAAACAGCGTTGCGACATCATCGCTTGCTGCTTCCTCGACTGACTACACGACACCTGCTTCAGGTGTGGTGACAGCCGGTCTGACCGAATCATGGACTCTGTCAGAAGGCAACTCGATTGACTTGCCGGTATCCTTCACAGTTGAAGGCCGTCATGTTTCCGGTGCTCTCTTCCCGACGGGATCCTATACGGTTGGTCTTGAATCAATCCGATGGGTTGGCCCGGCAGGTTCGTCAACATCGAACTTCATGGCGGGTAAGTCAAGCTGGAGAACAGCAGGAGTTACCTTGCCGTAAAGCAAGCAGACTCTCGAGCTAGCGTAAGCTAGCTGGTTGCGAAAACCCCCGCATTGCGGGGGTTTTCGTTTTGCGCAAAAAATGCTAGGATGGCTTTATGCTTCGCTATTTTGACAAGACATTTTTCAAGTTCCTCTTTGGTTTTCTTGCCATTCTCGCCGTCAGTCTCATTATTCTTCTCCTAACCAAATATGCCGGCCAGAAGAATCAAATCCTTCCGCCTGAAAGCTCATACGTTGAGGCTCGTCAAGGCACAACGAATCAATAGCCGGATATGAAAAAACTTCTGCCCGTTCTCTTTCTTCTTCCGCTCCCCCTCTCTGCGCAGGTTGTCATTTCCGAGATTATGTACGATCTCTCCGGCACCGACACCGACCGCGAATGGGTTGAAGTTCAAAACCAAGGCTCTTCCGCTGTCGATCTCTCGCAATGGAGATTTTTTGAGGGAAATACCAATCATACTCTTAATATTGTTCAGGGGAATGCAACACTTGGCGCCGGTGAGTATGCGGTGATAGCTGATAACAGCGCCAAGTTTCTCCTCGATTGGCCAAACTTCTCCGGGATTTTGTTTGACAGCTCTTTTAGCCTCGGAAATACCGGCGAGACACTTGTCCTTCGGGATGAGGCGGGCACAGATCGGGATACAATTTCGTATTCTTCATCGCTCGGAGCGGCCGGAGACGGCAACTCGCTTCACCGCTCGGGAGGAAATTTGACAGCAGGAACTCCAACCCCGGGGCAGGGCGCCAGCGCAGGTGCATCGGCTGGCGGCACACAGAGCTCTTCCGGTTCAGGCCAGACGCAGACCTCGTCGAGTTCATCTGACTCTTCATCTCAAACTCAAACTTCGCAGGCCGCCACGTCTGAATCAGAGCAGACAGATTCCTTTGTTGTCGATGCCGGCAAGGATCGGCTAACAGCGGTGGGCAGTGTCGTCATTCTTCGGGGGGAAATTAAAAGTTCGCAGAGAACCCGCGGCGGTGTATTTACCTGGTCGCTCGGTGACGGGTCAATAAAATACGGTCAGGAAGTCAGCTACAACTATCGCTACCCGGGCGATTATGTGGCGGTCTTGAATGTCTCAAACGGCGATGAACGAGCAACCGATCGGGTGAATATTAAAGTGGTAGAGCCGGAACTTGCTGTTTCGGTTCTGTCCAGCGGGTTGCTTGAAATTCGCAATCTCTCCAGCCACGAAATCAACTTGCAGGAGTGGAAACTTTTGGCAGATGGTAAAACGTTTGTTTTTCCGCGAGATACTATTCTTGTTGGGAAAGGAAAACTCACTCTCGGCTCTGAAGTGACTGGTTTTGCGCTCGTCCCGGGGTCGGTTGTTAAAATTTTTTACCCCCTTGGAGCAGAATACGCATACCGTGTGACGCAAGCGGCAGAACCCAAGGTGAAAGAAGAAGACAGTGTTCGGCAAGAGCTGGCAGCGGACAGCAAGCAGAAGACTGCGAAGAAGGATAGCGACAATGCGGAACTTGTAAGCCAAGCTCCCCAGCTGTCTGAAGTCGAGCCGCAAGAAGACCAAACCGCGGCGGCGGCGAATGTCTATGTGGTTGAGCGGCCGAAAGGATTTTGGAGCAAAATCATTGCATTCTTTAAAAGTATTTTTCGCTAATCGTGAAAAGAGTTTTTCTTGTCGGCTTTGTGTTGTTGGCACTTCTCGCAGCTAGAAACACTCTAGCCGCCACTCTAGTTCAGCAAGATATAACAGTTGATACGACCTGGACAAAGACAAATGACCCGTATTTGATTCTGGGTGATATATTTTTTTCGATTTTTCCCGGTGCAACTCTAACTATTGATCCGGGCACAGTTGTGAAATTTGGGCGCGGTGTTACAGACAATGGCAGAATACATGTTTTCGGCCAACTTGTTGTTAATGGCACGGCGGCGGAACCAGTTCACTTTACTTCTGTAAGGGATGACTCGGTTGGAGGGGATTCGAACGGGGACGGAAGCGCGACTTTCCCACAGAAAAACGATTTTCATGGAGTTCGATTTTATTCAGGCTCTCAAGGTGTTCTGAATAATCTCGTGTTCGAATATGGAGGAGGTATCACTCCAAATATCTTTGTCAGCGAATTGGGCGCCCTTTTCAATGAAGGCGGTTTAGTGACTGTGAGTACAAGCACGTTTTCCTTTAACGGTTTTGCTGCCGTGAGAGAGAACACCGGGAGTATAGATATCACTGGTTCTACTTTTACTGACAACGACGCAGGGATTTTTATTGAGGTGGGTAGTTCAAGCGCGACCCATTCTTCTTTTGAGCGGAACGTTGTTGCCTACAATAACTCCGGCGCCACTCAAGCCGATGCAAGGTTCAGTTGGTGGGGTGATCCTACGGGTCCAAGTAATCCCATTGTTAATCCTAACGGTCTCGGACAACCAATTTCGGAAAGAATAGATTTTATCCCTTGGCTCGGCGCACCCCCGGGGCAACAAACTAAATTAGATCCTGTGATTATCATCCCCGGCCTTCTTGGTTCACAGCTAAAGAGCGGGGCGTGGGTCATCGATCCTGTTTTACATACATACGACGACCTTCTCGACACTTTGAAGGCAAATGGTTATGCCAATGATCAAAATCTCTTTACGTTTCCCTACGACTGGAGATTGTCTAATGTGGTTAATGCCATTAATCTTCGTTTTAAAATTGACGAAGTAAAAAATACCTGCCAGTGCGCAAAGGTTGACTTAGTTGCGCATTCAATGGGTGGTCTGATCGCGCGCGAGTATATTCAGTCAAGCAAGTATCAAGGAGATGTTGGCCAATTGATATTTCTCGGCACCCCGCACTTAGGGGCCCCCGAGGCCTACTTAACATGGGAAGGGGGAGAAATTGATATAAGAGATGTTTTTGATAGTGTAAAAAAGTTCTTTTTTCTTAGGGAAGCGCAGAAAAGTAATTATCAATCTATTTTTGATTATGTAAGAAATAAGCCAGTCGTATCTATCCAAGAATTATTACCAATTTACGATTATTTGAAGGATAAGAGTTCAAATCAGTTAAGGAATTATCCTCTTGGATATCCAATAAATAATTTCCTCGAAGCGCTTTCGGCAAATACCAATTCTTTGCTAAATTCTGGTGTAAAAATTTCCAATTTTATCGGAAATACGGGAGCAGATACAATTGGCACAATAAGAGTTGTTGCGGCTAGCACTTCTCCAATGTGGGAAGACGGGTACCCCGATGGATTTAAAGACTCTAATTCTTCTGACAATGGGTTGGAGAGAGTCCAAGGTGATAAAACTGTACCAATAGTAAGTTCCGACAGCATGCCAGTATTAGATGTTGTACTAAGAGATGTAAAACATTCGAGATTGCCAGAACAGTTCAGTGATTTAGTATTCAATAGACTCACCGGTCGAAATGCCACAATTATTATTGACAATCCAAACGTGCCGAACTTCAAATCAATTATTATAAAGGTTCTCTCCCCGGCAGATATTTTGGTAATTGCACCGGACGGCAAAAAAGTCGGCAAAGACTTCACAACAGGGCAGGAAATTAATGAAGTTCTAGGCGCCTTTTATTCTGGCTTTCTCACCGACAGTGAATTTGTTTCAATACCAAATCCGCTTGATGGCGAATATATGGTTCAAGTTCAGGGAACAGGAAGTGGAGAGTACACATTAGCAATGGGATATTTTGATGGGGAGAAATCCGCTGAAGAAGATATTCTAGGAATAACAGAGCCGCAGCTAATTCAAAACATTTTATTAGGCATAGATTCAGACAAGGAGGTTCCTCTTAAAGCAATTCCGGAAGACACCACTTCTCCTTTAGTTTCTATTAATTCGCCAACCCACAAAGATTACTTGAGATCAGAAACATTATCAATTGATGTAAACATTTCTGATGATAATTCAGGGATTGCTTCATCAACGATACTTTTTGATGATAAGCCGACTAGTAGTAATATCTCAATTGATTTGTTTTTTGAAGAATTGGGGGAACATTTTGTTTCCGCTTCGGCTTTTGATATGTTCTTCAATATGTCAAGATCATCGGTAAACTTTAATATTATTGCAACGATTGATAGCACAATATCTGATATAAACAGGTCTTATCATTTGGGCTGGATAAAAGACAAAAAGAGCAGAGATGCCCTGATTAAAAAGGTTAATTCGGCAAAATCAGGAAAAAAGATTGATAAAAAATTACTCAAAGCCCTTATTTTGGATTTAAAACTCTATGAAAAGGACAAAATTAATGAGCGGGCGTATAATTTAATCAAAGAAGACATTGAATGGTTAATTAATAATTGATAATCATTAATATGGAAGCGTTTATTAGAATTATAGGAGTTATTTTAATATTAATCTTTTCACATTATACGTCTCTTATTTTTGGAAAATTGTTCTGTCTTAACTTTGAGTGTGGGGGCGGTTGGATTGGACCAGACGCTTCTGAATATTTTTCCGGCATAGCTCCCGCGTTTATTTTTTTCAGCACGTTGTTTCTTTCCTATTTAGCAAAAAAGACGGATTATGTAATTCTTGGAATTTTACTTATTCTGCCGCTCATTTATTTAATCAGCTTCGACCCCTATTTTATTAAGCATCTTTGGTTCTATGTATTGGTGCTAATCGTTGCTCTTACCCTAGGTATTGTTCTCAGGCAAATTATTGCAAAAACAAAGTCTACCTGACTCCAATCTGTGTACGTTTTGTACGCAAGGTAAAAACGAGGATGCTAAATCTCTAATCAGTCGGCTTATCTCATCCATTCGGGAGAAAAAACCATCCCAAATTAGCGATGCGGATAAAACAGTTTTAGTTGAAATGTTCTATAAATTGTTAGATAATTTATAGAAATCAATAAATGCATAAGATACTCAAGGCACTATTCTTTTTTGAATTGGCTTCAGCTTTTTTTGTCATCTTGCTTGGTTTCGTTGAGCCAGCGTCTTGGTTGTATGGTCCGATACTTTTCTTACTCCCCCTTGGTCTTCTTGTGTTGATTTTTCTACTGGTCATTCGCATTCTGAAGTTAAACGTTAAATATCAAATACTTTCCAATGAGTTATATCATTTGCTTTTCCTATCTGTTTTCCTGGTTTTATCAGGCGTTGTTTTGGTCGCTGTAACGTATAAAAGCTTGCAAGATTTTCAGATTTGGTAAGCCACGAAAAGCAAGAGAAGACGCTAAATCTCTAATCAGCAAACTTATCTCCTCCATTCGGGAGAAAAAGCCATCTCAAATTGGTGATGCGGATAAAGCGGTTTTAGTTGAAATGTTAAATAGATTGTTGGATAATTTAAATAATGGTTAATATGCCTAAGACGAAAGAAAAAAAATTTGTACTAACATTTTTCATAATAGCTCTGTTATTCTATATATTACTTACTTACTCTCATGTGGGTGGTTATAATCTGACTTTGTACTTGTTGGGACCAACAGTGTTAGAGCCTCTGGAGATTTACTTGCGTTTTTTGGCCATTTCCATAGTCGTAGGGTTCTTTCTGCGAGGGATGTTTTTTAAAATATGGATAACAATACTATCTGCGGCTGTTGCTGTTTCTGTGTTTCTGATATTTCAATCACCTGTTTATTGTAGTGCTTGGGCAATTCCGTGTGATCGAATCGCCAACACTCAACTACTTGCCAAGGGCTTATTTATCTTATCTGTTATATCTACCGTGGTTCTATACGTTGCTCAAATTTGGAGGTTCAGGTCTCTTAAGTCTCGAAACTTTGAGGATGATAGATAAGTGTTTAAAGTAGAGAATGCATTAAGACTACACTATTGCTGTAAATAATCGCTCGCTCTGGATCGGAGAGCAGAGTGTTGCTCTTTGCGCATCTGACAACATTCTCACGTTCCTAGGAGCGTGAGAATGTTGTTTTAGTGAGGAGACATTGCCGTACCCGAAGCACAATGTTTTTTGATCTGGCCGCTAAGATGCTCTTAGTTGAAATGTTGAATGGGTTGTTGGATAATTTATAAATATTCAATGAGACCTCGAACCACCATTTTTCATTTATCTGTTTTTTTGTTGTTAGGATTCGTTGCAATTCTAGGCGTCTCTTCGTTGTTTAATTCGTATTTGCCGTCGTATGTTCTTTGGAAGGCAGGTATCTATTTTGTTGCAGTAGATTTAACACTTGCTTTAATCGGGTTCTTGGGTAACCGAGATCAGGTTGTGAGAAAAAGAACGAGAGTTTTTCTCTTTGTGATAATTGGTGATTTTATTTTGGGTTACTTTACCTACAGGTCGTTTTTACTTGCTTCAAGCGAGTTAGAAAAATTGTTTTGGTGATCTTTCCTAATCAGCAAAACACCTTCATGACACTATAACGTCTTTTCTAAGAAATTTGTTATTCACAGTATCTTCTCAAAGTTCTGGTATGATTCCTTGTGCTGTCCGGTCCCACTGTTTGGTGTGGGCAGAAGACAGCGTGTACCTTTCAACTGCCCGAAGGAGGGCACATGCACCACCGCAGGACGGATTGTAGCTTTCGCGAGAACAGGTTGATTATGCATATCGTCGGCTCATGTCGTCGAGCTATCGTTAAGATATCTCCCAGTGAGGAGATTGTTCTCGTGATTGGAAGCAGTCGTTCTGCTAATCGGTTCCTGAAGTGGGGAGGGTTGGTGCTGAACATTATCATGGTCATACTCATGATACTGTCCATCATCCTCGCCCATTGCTCCTCCTGTGGTTTGGCATAACTGCGCGCAACGCACGCCCACTCTCCGAGTGGGCGTTGGTTTTTATTGTAAGCGGCCAGAATACCCCGTCTGCTTGGCCTACTCTGCCGAAGCAGCCGCTTCGGCTGCGAAGGCTGGGCGGCCGGGGATGGATGGCCGCATAATAATCCGTTGCGAGCGGAGTTTCGCGCTTCCACAACAAAGAACACCCCGGTTCGCCCCAAGGGGGCTCCTAATGCCTAGTCCCCCTTGGGGCGAGGTTCTTTATGAAAACTGTACAAGAAACGCAAGGTGTTTTACTGAACATCTCTATTTTCACCATTTTGTTGTCTTATTCTAATGTTCTTGAGAACATTAGAATAAAGGAGTAGTTTGCAAGTTCTGTTTACGGTGATAGTCTGTCGGAAGACCCGCTTCTTCATTTTCGTAGGAGCGTGTGAGATGCCCGCAGACAAGAGAACCCTGAATCGACTGCGGAAGTTGGTGAAGCGATATCCGGACGAGCTTGCGAAGCTCTTGCTCGAGGGCCACTTCTGGCTCTCGGCGCTCCAGCCGAACATTATCTACAGGCGCAGGAGCGACGACACCGACGGCCTCGACAGCACTCTTGGAGTCAGCTTCAGCCAGGACAGTGATGGCTGGATTGACATCATTTCGGACATTGACCCGGAATCCGGCGACCGACACTTCACTCACCGCTTTAGAGTACCTCTCATTGGCGGCGGCAGAAGCCCCAGAGTGAGAAATGCTCTTCTCGTTCTTGCTCTGGCTATCAAGCTCGACAATGAGGAACTGCCTGACCCTCGGCGGAGAATTCATTAGGCTTGATTGCGCAACGGGCTCCCTAGGGAGCCCGTTTTCGTTTGACAAACTTCTGACGGGTGATAGGTTGGTTTTGGAGTGTTCTCGTCAACGTCAACCCAAGCTGCGAGGTTTATATGGGCGGCGGAGGAGGAGCAGGAGTAGTCCTGGATTCTATCAACATCGTCATCAGGAGATACGAAATCCCGCTTATTCCAAGAACTTCCGTCTTTCATGTGTCGGTTGAGATGAAGGGCGGGGTTTGGGAGGAGACCATTCCCACAGAAGACAACCTCCACTGGTTCCCGCGAGGAGTGCAAGCCGGAGCGTTTCCAGCGCATGTCTCACTTCCCGAAATTCCACGGAACGCCGAGTCTCTCCCTAGGCATCTGTTGCCTACAGGAAATGACGAGGATGACGACAATTTGCCGTTTTAGGGGTGTCGAAAACCCCCGCGCCCCGTGAGACGATTCGCCGATGGCGATACATCTCACGGGGCGTCTTCGTTTAGTCTGGGGTTTGACGCGGGTTTGTAGTCATGTTATCATTCTAGCAGAATTCTTTGACCATGGGGGTGTCCCTTGATCGAACAGTGGCTGCGGGAAAGCGTAGAGTGGAGAAACTGGGACTTGAATGTTGTAACCATCAGCTTCATCGCAACAGTCTTCTTCACCATTCTGTCTGGCTGGAGCCTCGTCAAGCAGAAGAACACAATTCAGCAGATGGAGTCCGGCAAGGCAGTGTCGGTTCCACTGTTCTCCTACCTGTGCAGTCTGTTCTTCACGTTTCTCTACTATGGGATCGTGACTAACAGCATTGCACCCGTCATTAACGGTCTGCTCGGAATCCTCTATCTCCAGGTACTCTTTGGTCTCTGGAGGCACAAGGGGTTTTCGAAAAATGAGAGGAGATTGGTGAAGATTCTTCCTCTCATTCCGCTGGGCATGATCATTCTGCCTTGGAAGGATACGTTAATGACCGCGGCCTTTGCCGGAGGACTGCTGGCTGTGGCCCACCAGTTGTATGAACTCTGGCAGGCTCGTGACCCTGGGGCGGTTGACATCAACTACGTTAGCGTATTCTTCGTCTCGACTTTGTTCTGGACGATCTACGCTTATGCTGCCGGCAACGTGCCTCTCCAGATCATCAATCCGCCGACGTTGGTGGTGCTCACCGCGATTATCCTGCTCTGGTTTAGGTATCGGCGGTTGCGCCCCACGCCGCAGCGGGCTCCCTAGGGAGCCCGTTTTCGTTTGACAAAATTGTGCCCAAGGTTAGTGTGAGAAGTGAGGGTGAACCCTCATGTTCTTTGATTGGTGCTGCGGCACCAGAAACCACTCTTCCTGTGAGAAGGGTCAAACGTGGCCGAGGCCACAGAGGTGAGAAATGCCTGCGCGCAATAATGTGCTCGAGAAGGTCGGAGGCAACTGGAGTTTGTGGTTTTCACTCGAACCACGAGGTCAAAGCGAGCGAATAACTTTCCTCAATGAGATGGTGGTGGTTTTTGCTCGAACGGTTGCTGACCGACCGTCTATGCCGAAGGAGCATGAGTGGGCTGACGGGGAGCTCCTGAAGTACCTTGAGTATCTCTTCTGTGCAATTGAAGACGAGGCAGTCTCCTCTGCGGGAGACACAGAAGAGGCCTCAAGAGTTCGAGGAGCGCTTGAGGCGGCCGATCGGCGCAAAGCAGTTTTCGCCAAGGATTTGTTCAAGGCGATTCCTCACACTGGCAAGGGTGTAACTCGCGAATGGATTGCCGAAGATGAAACGAGAAAAGGTGAAAGGCAGGTTCCGGTGTTCCCCAAAACGCTGGCGAGGATTCTCGGTGAAATCGCTCGCCAGTGGGAGCAGACCAAGGACGAGACCGAGGCCGATGAGCTCTTCAATTACCTCCTTGAGGTGGCAATTTCTCCGACGGAGTTTCGCGGAGTTGTGCAGAAGGCAGTCAGGGACCGTGATGCGCTGACTCCAATCGCGAGGGTGGAGAGACACCTCCGTACAATCGGGGACAGGCAGATAGCGAAATCCAGCTTTGATTTATCAGGTCTCTTTCCTGTTCTTTTTTCCGGTTGGGCGAAGAGAGTCGGTCTTGATTCCTTCCGTGAGCCGACGGCAACCGGCCTTCTCGGGGTAGTGAGGGAGTTGGGCAAGGGGGCGTCAGTTGTTGCTTGGGATGCGACCATTCTTACGGCAAGAGAGCTCGCCAAAGCAGATAAGTCAGCCCGCTCACTTCTCACTCATCTGTCGCCGCCCTACGGGACAGGCGGAGAAGTGACATCGGTGGGTATTATGAGGGCAACCGTTTCGTTTTACGTGACGCGCCCCGACTATCTCCGGCGCATGTCTCCGGAGGAGTATGTAACCAGAGAGTTCGGAGTGCTTGTGAAGAAAGCCGAGAGCTGGGTCAATCCTCATCACCCGGAGGTAACAGTCAGGCTCGAGGTTGTGGAGAAGGAGCGGGACGGATGGGAGCCGGATGATCAGATTAGGTGGAAATACGGGGTGAGGTTACCCAAGGATATCCGCGGGCTGCCGCCCAAGCCGGAACTGACCGAGAAGTAGCCGCAACACGAAGTTACCGCCGTCTGCGTCGCAGACGGCGGCTTTTGTTTGACAAGGAGATTCATAAATAAATAAATCGCGACGCAGCACAAATTGCTGCGTCGCGAGCTACAGACCTATGAGGACAAAATCCTTTGAGCCTCGGCTGGTCGTTCGACATGCTGCCTTATGAGCGTAAGCGACTCAATACACTCTTCGACACTCTTGAGCATCCGAACTCGCTCGATTTGGCTTCGAGCCGCAAACATCTCGTCGAACCTCT
Source organism: Patescibacteria group bacterium (assembly GCA_004322205.1). Classification (GTDB taxonomy): domain Bacteria; phylum Patescibacteriota; class Minisyncoccia; order Phycocordibacterales; family Zambryskibacteraceae; genus SCSN01. The sequence continues at coordinate 54,535 of SCSN01000005.1, read as the reverse complement.
TGGCCTTGAGACCCAAGAGAAGTTCGGCGTCCTCGCTGATTCGCCGCAGAAAGCTGGCTAGGATTCGGTAGTCGTCGTGGGGTTGCCTTGGTCGCTTTGCCCCACCTGTCTCGAGTCCCAGTTGTTGTGCTCGCTTGCGGATTTCGTGGCGAGCCCGCCGCAACTTCCAGCGACCCTCAACGATCCTAGCTGCTATTGCAGTCTGCTCGTCGACAGACCACTTCACTAGCATGATGGCGATTGAGAACCGGAGTTGCTTTGATCTTGGGAGCTCGGGCGACATCAGTTTCTGGACGTCTGGGTGGAGACGAAGCAAGCTCAAGTGTTGCCAAGCCCAGCCGACAGTCTTACCGAAATGCTTGGCCAACTGCTCTAGGGTCAAGTGAAAATCGGCTCGAATTCTCGCCAGAGCATGGGCAATTTCGAGAGGGGTATGGCCTTCCCTCCCGAAATTTGACACTGCGGATTGGAGGTGCTGCAAATTCTCGTTCTCGACGTGCCGAATGACCGCACGAAGCGGCCACCCTCTTAATGAGGCAGGCTCTCCAGCGTCTTTCGCCGTCGATGAGCTCGAATTCCGTGTCGTCTCCATCTCCGCAAAGGATTCTGACTGTCGCCGGCTGTAACTGGCCGCTTGTCTCTATGCTATCTGCCAGCTCCTCCAAGCCTCTCTTGCTGAAGTGCTTCCGCGGTTGGTCTTGAAAGGGGTGCACTCTCTCTGGGTCAACCAGAATCTCTAGCCCTATATCCTTGATTCGTGGGGACATCTCTGCCTCCCTCGCGGTCTGTTGAAAGACCTGTTTCTGGACAAGATATTGGCATGTGCTCAAGTAAAGTCAAGAAATAATTTGTTCTGAAGAAGAATTTAACAAATATACATCAGAGAGTATGGTTGGAGGTGAGGGTAACTCCTTTTTCGTTTGACAAGAAATTTTGCTGGTGTAATCTAGTTGGCAAGGGCCAAAGACAGCCGGTGCCCCGCCAAGGCGGGGCGTAATCCCAAAGGGTCAGCCGGTCGAGGCGGCCCTTCACGTGCGCGCACGTGAAGGGCGGACTCCATGCGGCCTTTAGGTCGTTTTGTTTTAGAAAATAAGGAACAGAGTGACTATATTTTCTTAAACCCCGCCTTGGCGGGGTCGAGGATTTCCTAAGTTCACTAGCGTTCACTAAGTAAATTCTCGATGGCAGTTACAAAGGAAAAGAAAAAAGAGATTGTTGCAAGGATTAAAGAAGCGCTTAAGGACACTAAGTCGCTGGTCTTTGTGAATTTTCACGGGCTTACTGTGGCGGCGGCCAGTGAACTGCGCCGTGCGCTTCGGGCGGCGGGCGTTGCTTACTATGTCGCCAAGAAAAACTTAGTGCGCCGGGCGCTCGAAGATACAAAAGTTTCCGGTTCGATGCCGGAATTCGCCGGAGAACTGGCGCTGGCTTGGGGCGATGATTTGGTCGCGCCTGCGCGAGGGGTATATGAGTTTCAGAAGAAAAATCCCGAAAATCTCAAAATCTTGGGAGGAATCTTTGAGGGGCGGTACCTGAATCAGGCGGAAATGATGGACATTGCTACTATTCCGCCGTTGCCAATCCTGCACGGTAAGTTTGTGAACATTATCAATTCACCAATACAGCGTTTTGTTATTTCACTAGGCGAAATTGCCAAAACGCGAATGACGAATTAGGAATAAGGAATAACGAAAAAATATGGCAGAAGAAGATAAGAAGAAGGAAATCAAGACAGCTCCGACGTCGGCTGAAGCCGAGTCGGAGTCCCGACCTGAAAGCGTCGGGAAAGAAAAAAGTGAGACCGAGGTTCCTGCAAAATTCAAGAAAATTGTTGAGGAAATCAGGGAGATGTCGGTGCTCGAACTCAATGAACTGGTTAAAGTCTTTGAGAAAAAATTCGGCGTCTCCGCCTCCGCTGTGGCCGTTGCCCCAGTTGCGGGTGGACAAGTCGGCGAAAGTGAAGAGAAAAGCACTGTCAGCGTTGAACTTACTGATGGCGGCGCCAACAAAATTGCTGTCATTAAAGTAGTGAAGGAAGTACTTGTTTTGGGGCTCAAAGAGGCAAAGGACTTAGTTGACGGAGTGCCCTCCATGCTCAAGACTGATATGAAGAAAGAGGAGGCGGCAGAACTCAAGAAGAAAGTTGAGGAAGCCGGAGGCAAGGTAGCATTGAAGTAAACCCCGTTAGAAACTCACGCGGAGCATTAAACCCCGTGTTCGCTAAAACCAAACTGCATTCATCCCGTTAGAAACAGATCGCGATCCGCGATCGCGGCTTCTAACGGGGTAAAACTTCAAATGACTGCTCAAGCATCCTGCGCACGCGGGGGTGATTTAGAGGGTAAAGTTATGTTCATGTAGCTTTCAGTTTGTGGAAAGTGAAAACGGCGCTTGTGTGCTAGCACACAAGCGCCGTTTTGCTTCGGACCGATCCCAAAAACCCCATACCTAGCAGAGTGAAAGCGCAGTAAGGAATCTTTACAAACAGTTCCCTCAAGCACTCACGCCAGGTGAAGCGGTGTCGGGCGGGAACAAGTCTCACTCTCCAGCCCCTTGGCTTTAGGGCAAACCAGCAGAGAGCTATACGCCCATAGAGATGGAGCGGGTTCGACGAGACGAATATCTCGACAGACTTCGGCGGCATCTGCCTTCGTCGGCACAATGCCTCTGCGATGCGAATTGCTTCCACTGTCTCGCCGAGAGTGCCCCAGGTACACGGCTCCACCGTGGTTTTGCCTTCAAGCTTCCATTCGCAAAGCTGAAGGTAAGCGGACATCTGCTCGGCAAGGCTGATTCGGTGTTTGTTGCTGGGAGCTCGGGGATTCTCCTTCGTGAACCCTGCCGTGAGAATGACACCAACAATCTCCTCTTCCGGAATCCTCCGGATGACTTCAATAAGCGCATCGCACCGCGCTCTTGTTCCTTTGCCTTCCTGCTTGTTCTTGTTGAGACGGTCGTAGGCGTAAGGAACGAGAAAGATGTGACTGGATCTCAACGTTCCTCCTCTGTTATGAGGTCCGTGTTAGGTGCTTTCCGTGTGTAGAATAATATGCTTTACGACTACTGTCAAGATATCTTGCGCAATGAGCTCGATTGATACAATATGGAACTATGGATACACTCTCCAAACTTTTCGGTGGCACGGCAAAAGTAAAGCTCCTGAAGCTTTTCGTCTTCAATCCAGGAGCAATCTACGACATATCAGATCTTGCTCGGCGGACGAAGGAGAACCCGCGGTCAGTTCGAAGAGAGTTACCCGCCCTCCGAAGAGTTGGTCTTATCAAGCGCAAATCTTTCTACAAAACCGTTCTGGTCAAACGGCGACGCAGACGCCTCTCAAAGAAAGTTCGAACTCCCGGCTGGATATTCAATGACCACTTCAAGCCGCGCGTCCCGCTCCAAACGTTTCTCATTACCATGAGCCACCTAGAGCCGAAAGAGATCGCCAGAAAACTTCAGCGCGGCGGCGCCGTGAAACTCATCATTATTGCCGGGACTTTTATCCAGGACCCGGAGTCCAGAGTCGATCTTCTGGTGGTGGGAGACCATATCCGCCGCGGGGTAATCGAGTCGGCAATTAAGTCAATCGAAGCGGAAATGGGGCGCGAATTGCGCTATACCATCTTTGACACCTCGGAATTCCGCTATCGGCTGGCTATGTACGACAAGCTAGTGCGCGATATTCTCGACTACCCGCACGAGAAAATCCTAAACAAGATCGGCATTCTCTAAAAATGGGAAACTCTGGAGCGCGGCGGCTTTTTCCACAAGCGAGCGAAGGTTGCTTCTGAAAAAGCCTTGCACAGTCGGTTAGACGAGCAGAACAACCCCGCAGCAGCGGTATATTCGTACTCTTTTTTAGTAATATCCGAGTGAGCTGTTATCCACAACACGTTTTGATGCTAAAACACAGGCAAAAGGTGGTGGTATAATAGAAAGTGGCGATTTTGGAATTTCCAAAAGGTCACGTTTATCAATAGTAAACCAGGAGTGCGGCCCTGTTTGCGAGATGCCGCACGGTGTGCACCATGATTATCACTACCTGGAGAGATGTCCTGACGGCGTCTTTTCAAGACCTCTGGGGAGGGATTGCGCAGATAGTTCCCAACCTCGTGGTTGCAATTATCATCTTCGTTCTCGGCTGGGTAGTCGGGACAATTGTCGGGCGAGTCATCCAGCAATTGTTCCGCTCCATCCGCATTGATGAAGCGCTCAAGAAAACGGGGGCAGATGAGATTTTGCACCGAGGTGGGCTCTCTCTCAACTCCGGAGGATTTGTCGGAGGACTGGTGAAGTGGTTTATCATCATCGTCTTCCTCATTGCCGCCTTTGATGTCTTGGGGCTGTCGCAAGTAAACACCTTCCTTCGCGAAGTTGTCCTTGCCTATCTGCCGCGCGTCATCGTGGCGGTGCTAGTGCTTTTGGTCGGAGGAGTTTTGGGCGAAGTCATGCAGCGAGTGGTGGTGTCCTCGGCACGAGCGGCGGAAATTCGAGCTTCAGCGATGCTCGGAGCGATCACTCGATGGGCAATTTGGATTTTCGCTTTCCTTGCCGCTCTTGTTCAACTCGGAGTTGCTGCAGCTTTCAGCCAAACTCTCTTTACCGGCTTTGTTATCGCCCTGGCGCTTGCTTTGGGGCTTGCCTTTGGCCTCGGTGGTCAGGAGGCAGCTGCCGACTTCATTAGGAAGATGCGAAGCGAAATGGCAGACCGGCACTAGGATACGCTGTAATTTGGGATAAGACAGCCTCCCGTGAGATAGCGCGTAGAGCGCGACATCTCACGGGGGGCTGTTTGTTTTCCCCAGCTAATTTGACAGCTTTTTTGGCTTGACTATACTAAGTGTGCACCTGTATGACGTATCTTCGCAATCTTTTCTCAAAGCGGAAATGGTAGCACCGTGTCTAAGTGTGTTACCTGTCGCCGCTTTGAGAGCGGCGATTTTCGTTTCTGAACGTCAATGGGTCGGCTCTTTGACAACTAAATGCTTGTCGCAAACGTTTCTCTCCCGCTCCGCCAGCCGGCGGATTGCGGGTAAGGGGGTCTTCGTTTGAAGGCAAGCTTGTCCCGCCCATGAATATGGGCGGGACGCAGGTCCCGTACAAAAAACTACGGTTATCAAGGATAACCGATTTCGTACGGGAAAAATCCTGTTGTATGAATTGATTTCATGAAACAGGGTGAAGCCCCGTACCAATTTTGCTTCTGAAGTTATTTTGCGCAGTGCGTGCACGAATAGTGCCTCCCTCGATGGGCGAAGCGCTGCGCCGTGAAGAAGAATGTGGCTACTTGCCACTCGCACTTCGCGCCGTAGTTCAGTTGCAAAGTTGGTACGGGATGAAGTAAAAGCCCGAATCATTTTTGCGTAGCAAAAATGATTCGGGTAAGCGGTTCGTACATTTCCTCATAGGAAATGTAAGGGCGTATGGTGGATGCCTTGGCTCTAAAAGGCGATGAAGGACGCGGCGTGGCGGCGATACGCTTCGGGGAGGTGCCTAGCAACCTTTGATCCGGAGATCTCCGAATGGGGAAACCCTCCTGACTTCGCGTCGGGAATGTAGGACTTAGATGCCTACGTGTAAACCCAGGGAAGTAAAACATTTCAGTACCTGGAGGAAAAGAAACCAACTAGAATTTCCTTAGTAGCGGCGAGCGAAAAGGAAGAAGCCCAAACCCGCCTCCGTTCTTTGCTTCGCAAAGAACTTCGGCCGGGCAAGCTCAGCACCAGTTGCTGGGCTGTGCCCACCGAAGCTTCTTGCTGGGAAGCAAGGAGCGTAGGTGGGGGTAGTAAGGCGGTAACACCCCTCACTAACTTTGTTCCGAAGCAGTGCCCAGGCACTCTTGGTAGCAGAGTTAGTGAGGGAAAAGAGTTACAAAGTGTTTCATTAACAAAACGAGCTGGAACGCTCGACCCAAGAGGGTAACAGTCCCGTACGTGAAAATGAAACATCTCTTCTGTTACTGTTCTTGAGTACCTCGAGACACGAGTGGCTCGGGGGAATCTGCCGGAACTAACCGGCAAGGCTAAATACTTTTAGAGACCGATAGTGAACAAGTACCGTGAGGGAAAGGTGAAAAGCAGCCCGGTGAGGGCGGTGAAATAGACCTGAAACCATATGTCTACAAGGAGTCGAAGCGGGCATCACACAGTGTGTGATGCCGCAAGTTAAAAGTCCATAAAGTCATAAAGTCCATAAAGTCGGAGCACTTGTTCCTAACTTTTGACTTTTGACTTTTGACTTTACAGACTTGCGGACATCATACTTTGCGTGATGTCCGCAACGGCGTGCCTATTGAAGAATGAGCCAACGAGTTGATGCTACACCTTTGTCTAAGGGGTTTGTCCCTGGAGGCATAGCGAAAGCGAGTCTGAACAGGGCGATCCGCCAATCGGCGGATGAGGTATAGCATCAGACCCGAAGCCAAGTGAGCTTGTCATGAGCAGGGTGAATCCCCGCGAAAGCGGGGAGGAGGCCCGAACCGGTGAGCTGTGCAAAACTCTCGGATGACTTGTGATAAGAAGTGAAAAGCTAATCGAACTTGGTAATAGCTGGTTCTCTCCGAAAAAGCTTTTGGGCTTGCGTCGCGTGTTCCCCGGAGGGGTAGAGCACTGGAAGGTCTGGACAGGGCGAAAGCTCGCCAGACCTATCAAACTCCGAATACTCCGGGTAAAAGCGCGGCAGTTAGACCGTGGGGGCTAAGCTCCATTGGTCAAAAGGGAAACAGCCCGCATCTCAACTTAAGGTCCCTAAATCCATGCTCAGTGCACGTAAGGTGGTGGAGTTTCTCTGACACTGAGGAGGTTGGCTTAGAAGCAGCCACCCTTTAAAGAAAGCGTAACAGCTCACTCAGATAGAGACTCTGCGCCGAAGATAATCGGGGCTTAAGCGTGGTACCGAAATTGAGGATGCTTGTGCGTAGCACAAGCAAGTTTAAAGTTCCATAAAGTCCATAAAGTCTGAAAGTGAATTCAAAAAATTTGCTTTAGAGACTTTATAGACTTTCAACTTTTGACTTGCTCGCGCTGCGCGCGAGCGTGGTAGGAGAGTATTCGCATCTGCCGTGAAGCCCACGACGTAAGTCGGGGTGGAGCGTTGCGAAGGAAGAATGTTGGCACAAGTAACCGCAAGGCCGCTGAGAACGCGGCCCGCCGCAAGACCAAGGTTTCCTTGGCAATGTCAATCAACCAAGGGTTAGTCGGGCCTAAGGCAATGGCGAAAGCCGCAGCCGATGGACACACGGTTAATATTCCGTGACCTTGATGCGTTTCGATGGAGTGACGAAGGTGAGTAACGCGAGCGATTTATTGGATTATCGTTCCTGGCTCGAGGGTGCTCTCTAGGAAAATCCGGAGAGTATTGCCCGGAGGAGTTGGGAAGAAGGTTGGTCTTCGGACCAGTCGATTTGCGCAAGCCGCCTTCCGAGAAAAACTTCTAAGGTTAAACGTATTAAGCCCGTACCGCAAACCGACACAGGTGGTCTGCTCGAGTAGAGTAAGGCGAACGAGTGAGAAATCCCCAAGGAACTCGGCAAAAAAGCAGCCGTAACCTCGGAATAAGGCTTGCCTCCCACATTCAGCCCTTTTGTTAGGGAAGTGAATGTACACAAGAGTGGAGGAGCCAGAGAAAAAACAGGAAATGAATTCTGATGAAGATCTCTCACATATTTCGCATGCGCATGCGAAATATGTGATGTTGGATTCAGTCGTGAACTGGGAAGCACGTTAATCGGCTACCAGCGAAACAATGCTGGGCCGCGGCCCATTCTCTGGTTTCTCCACCGCCCCCTCTTTTTGAAAGAGGGTTGAGTGTGGGAGGCTGCAACAAAAGTATCTCTGGCAACTGTTTATCAAAAACACAGCTCCCTGCGAACTCGCAAGAGGATGTATAGGGGGTGACGCCTGACCAATGCCAGAAGGTCAAACGATGGCGGTTCGCGATCGCAAGATTGCGGGCTGACCGTTGTAAGCCCTGGTGAATGTCGGCCGTAACTATAGAGAATGACCGTTGTAGTTACGTTAAAAAATCTTGCTGTATGCTAGAAACTCTGTCCGCTAGAATTGAAGCGGTGAAGAAATACAACTACTCGCGCTGTCGAAGCACAGTAACAACGCTGTATTGCAGACAACTAGCAGGAAACTTCCTTGCTTAAAATTATGAGCAAAGGAATACAAAATATAGGTGTAGCTCTTGGCAATTACATTGCGGGCTTCACTGATGGCGAAGGAAGCTTCAATGTCTCAATCAAGCATAGGCTTGATTATCGAGATGAATGGAAACTTTGCGCTTCGTTCAATATATCTCAAAGAGATCGTGTAATCCTGGCGAAAATAAAAGATACGCTCGGATGCGGAACCCTTAGAGAGAGGAAAGATGGGGTGATCTATTATGAAGTGACAAATATAAAATCACTTCAAGAGATTATCGTTCCATTTTTTCAGCGGTTTGGTTTTCTTTCCGCTCGAAAGAAAAAAAACTTCTCGATCTTCAAGGAAATTGTAGAAAAAATGTACCGAGGTGACCACTTAAATCACATTGGAAGAAAGGAAATTCTACAGCTTCGTGAAAAGCTCAACGATGATCGAGGTAGAAAACGTACATACTCTTTATCAGATGTGTACAAGGAAGAATCCTCAGAGACTATACGCAAGACACCAGAAAATGGTGAAGACATAGTCCAATCTCATGGGCAACCATGAGGAGCTGAAAGCATGAACGGTCCTAAGGTAGCGAAATTCCTTGTCGGGTAGGAACTGCCCGCCTCGAGAGCAATCTCGAGGGCAAATCTAGCTTATAACGGTAGAGTTCTCGCCGGAGGCCTTAAGGAGGGTCCAAGAAGGCAGGAGAATACCGTGGGAAGTCGTCCTAAAGTAATTGAAGGATTGACCCCGTATCGACTTAGGTCACTACCGTCCAGTGGCGACCTAGATGCATAAATATTAAAATATATGCATAACACGCTAGCTCTCAATGAGAAAAGTTCAAGAATATATTTCAGGGTATGTTGATGGTGAAGGATGTTTTTAGTGTCTCATTTTCTAGGCGAAAGAAATTTTTGGTAGGTTGGGAAACCAAACCAAGTTTCTCTGCTAGCCAAAATGGAGATCGTTCAGAAACTCTCTTTGTAATGCAGAAACTATTTAAATGTGGTTTCTTGCAAAGAGATTTTTCGGACAAAACACTAAAGTATGAAGTGAGAAGTCTTGATGACTTAATCACTAAAATTCTTCCACACTTCAAAAACTACCCTTTGCTATCCTCTAAAAATAAAGATCTAAAGTTATTTCGTGAGATCTGTCTTCTTATGAAGAAAAATAAGCATCGAAATAAAAAAGGTCTAAAGAAAATAGTAAATCTTGCATATGGAATGAATCCAAGTGGCAAGAGGAAATATAAGAAAGAAGAAATCCTTAAATTGTTGAGATGAAGATATAGTCAGTGCCACAAGAAACTGTGGAGGGAACATGAAGTTCCGACGCGCACGAATGGCGTAATGACTGGAGAACTGTCTCGGGGATCCGCTCGGTGAAAATACAATACCGGTGAAGATGCCGGTTACCTGCAGTTAGACGAAAAGACCCCGGGAGCTTTACTGCAACTTGATATTGAGTGTATGTTTTGCATGCGTAGCATAGATGGGAGACTTTGAAAGGTCGCTCTCGGGCGACCCGGAGTCGTCAGTGAAATACCATTCTTGTGAAATGTGCGCTCTGAACCTCGCCGGCAAAAACGGCGAGAGACAGTATCTGGTGGGCAGTTTTAGTGGGGCGCTATCCTCCTAAAGAGTAACGGAGGAGTCTATTAAGGTCGGCTAGGCGCGAATGGAAACCGTGCCGATAGTGTATGGGCACAAGCCGGCTTAACTGTGAGGCGTACGTGCCGAGCAGATGCGAAAGCAGAGCCAAGTGAACCGACGGTCCGCGTTAGAGGCGGCCGGAGATTATCGGATAAAAGCTACCCCGGGGATAACAGGCTAGTTCCGCCCAAGCGTCCACAGCGACGGCGGAGTTCGGCACCTCGATGTCGGCTCAACTTATCCTGGGGGTGAAGAAGCTCCCAAGGGTTTGGCTGTTCGCCAATTAAAAAGTTACGTGAGCTGGGTTCAGACCGTCGTGAGACAGGTTGGTCTCCTATCTACTGCAGGCGTTGATTCTTGAGGGGGGTCTCTTCTAGTACGAGAGGACCGAAGAGAACGAACCTCTGGTGTATCTGCTGTTCCTGCCAAGGGCACCGCAGAGTAGCTAAGTTCGGTTTGGATAACCTCTGAAAGCATCTAAGAGGGAAGCCAGCCCCAAGATTAGGAATCGTTGAGACCCGTGGGAGATGACCACGTTGATAGGCGCCAGGTGTAAGCCCAGTAATGGGTTGAGCCGAGGCGTACTAACGCGTCGATTCTTATGGGGAAATGTGCGAACCAATGTGCTAGACATAAACTTCACCCTGTTTCATGAAATCAACCCGTAGTGATCCCGCAAAGCGGGACTACTACGGGGTCAAGTGTGCAGGATATCAAATGCTTTGAAGTGGGTTATCTGTGTTTGGCCGTGTAGCTCAGAAACTGACCGTAGTCATGAGCTTTCCGTGCAATACGCAATACCTGCAGTTCTGGCACGGACTCGAAGGTCAGGGCAGAGCGCTCCAGTGCATGGAGGGGTCGCAGGTTCAAATCCTGCCACGGCCATGCCGAAGTCTCACGTTGTTCTTTCCACAGTGCGATTCGGACGCGAATCGCACTCACTTCAAAGCATTTGATTGAATTTCTTTTTCAGTTTGGGTTAAGAGTGCGGTGTTGAGTTCTTTGTGTTGGTGGCTTAACGCCGGGGTCACACCCGTTCTCATTCCGAACACGGAAGTTAAGCCCGGTAGTGGCGATGATACTCGCAAGGGGAAAGTAGCTAGCCGCCAGCACAAAGTACTTAACTTTTCAAATTTCTCCTACGAGGACACGGAAGTTTCCACCCTAGGCGGATCAGCCTCGGGCTGAAAGCCCGTGGCGACCTGTCCGAATGACTGAAATCATTCAGTCGGGCGGGTGATACTCCTCGCGGGGGAAATAGCTAGCCGCCAGAACCAAGTGTTCAATCAGAAAAAACCCTTATTTTAAGGGTTTTTTCTGTGTCAAAATATACTTGACGCCTTAGCATCTTGTATGCTATAATAGCAATAGAAAACAAACCTGTTCCGGCCAAAGGCCAGGGGGGTAAGTTGCTCAGAACCTCTCGTGGGATGAAGCGGCATCGTCAGGAAAGGCTGGAGGAAGAATACCGAGCTCTGCAGTGCACGATCGAGCAGTGTCTGCTCGAAAATCGAGACATGCGTAAGGATCTTAATGATCCTTACCGCGTGGGCGGCGCCGCTTCCCTGGTGGATGGTATCCGCGACAACATCGAGGTAATCAGATCTCTTTCCGTCAGAAGGGATAAGATTGCCAGGAAGTTGGGGATCACCACCTAGCCCTGTCTACAGCAGAAAGCCTGCTTGTACACGGGGCTTTTTGTTTGCATGGATTCTGCTAGAATTCTTGCATGGATTGGTCTACCAAGCGTAAACTTGAGTATTTCGGCATTCTGGTTGCCGCCATTCTTCTCTTTGTGGTGTTGCCGTTTTTTATTTTTATCTACAAACCACCCACTTGTTTTGACGGGAAAAAGAACAGTGACGAAACTGGCGTTGATTGCGGCGGCTCCTGTCGGCTGCTCTGCCGGGCGGAGGCCCTCGATCCCATTCTCAAGTGGGATCCGCGGATTTTCCGTGTCTCACTTGGCGTTTACAGTTTACTCGCTTACGTTGAGAACCCCAATGTGTCTGCGGGAGTTCGCTCTGCTCCTTATATCTTTCGGATCTATGACAAAGAGGGACTCCTTATTCTTGAGCGTCGCGGCTCGACTTTTATTCCCAGGGGCAAAACTTTCGCGGTTTTTGACGGAAATTTTTCCCTGGAAGAGCGCATACCCGCCAAGGCGACATTTGAGTGGGGAGAGCTTGTTTGGAGCAGAACGACCGTCTCCGGGCCGGAGATCTCCATTACTAATAAGGCGCTCATGCGTGAAGAGACCACCCCACGCGTCGAGGCAACGGTTGAAAACAAATCTCTTGAGCCGATCAGGGACCTTGAACTTACTGCTCTTATCTTTGACAGCGACGGCAATGCCATCGCCTCCTCGCGCACTTTTCTTGAATATCTGGATAAAGGAGGGGAAGCCGAGGTGGTGTTTACCTGGCCCCAACCTTTCCCGACTCGTGCCGAGGTCTGCGCCGCGCCCGTTGACGTTACTCTGGTGCTCGACCGCTCCGGCAGCATGGACGATTTAGGTGCAAACCCTCCCCAACCGCTTACTGACGTGAAGAACGCCGCTGTCTATTTTGTGAATCTTCTGCATGAGAAGGATCAAGCAGCGGTCGTTTCATTTGCGACAGAGGCGGCGAGTCCTATAGAAAGTGTCTTAGGCAGAAACTTCGAGGCGGTCAAACGGGCAATCGAGAGGATTGCGATTCGGGAGACCGACATTCAGCACACAAACATCGCTGACGGTTTGCTCAAAGCCAAGGAAGAGCTTGTTTCATCTCGGCACGCTTCCGCTGCCTCGCAGGTAGCAATTCTTCTCACTGACGGGGTGGCCACACGTCCGGAGAAGGGCGGTGATCCCGGCTACCCGGAGACATACGCGCAGCAGGTTGCCAACGACATGAGACAGAGTCGGATTGCTCTCTTTACTATCGGCCTTGGGAAAAATGTAAATGAATCATTCTTGCGGTCGATTGCCTCGAGTTCGGAGGAGTTCTTCCTTACTCCAACGGCAAAGGAGCTGCGGGGAGTTTATAAGAAAATCGCAGAGAAAATCTGCACCACCCGCGCGGCAGTGATTGAAATTATCCCTCGCATCTATCCTCGCTAAATTATCGTGACCGAACTTTTTGCCGGCGTTCGAGAGATTCTTGTCTCAAAGAAGATCTCTATTCTTCGCGTCGACTGGGTGCTTCTTGCCCCAGTTCTTCTTGTTGCTCTCGCCGGGCTCGCGACTATGAATTCGTTTGTGGGGGAGAGCTATTTTTTCGAGCGGCAGAGCGTTTGGCTCTCGCTTTCCCTCGTCGTCTTTTTTGCTGCGAGCCTCGTTGACTGGAGATTTTTACGGCGCACTGGAGTAATTGTTGTTCTTTTTGTGGTTTCGGCGCTGTTTCTTCTTTTTCTCTTTGCCGCCGGCTCTGTTTTTCAGGGGGCTCGCAGCTGGTTTGATTTGGGTGGTTTTTCATTCCAGCCGTCTGACCCGGCGAAGCTCACTTTAGTGCTTCTACTGTCCAAGTATTTCAGCCGTCGGCATGTCGAGATCGCTCACATCCGGCACATTCTTGTTTCGGGGACGTATGCTCTAATCTTTTTTCTTTTAGTTCTCCTTCAACCTGATTTCGGGTCAGCCATTATTATTTTTCTCATCTGGTTTGGGATGGTTCTGGTTTCGGGAATATCTAAGAAGCACCTCCTTGCGGTTATCGCCTCTGTTGCAGTTGCTTCAATGCTCTTGTGGTCTTTCGCACTGGCGCCTTATCAGAAACAACGGATTATCACTTTCCTAGATCCGCTAGCTGACGTGCGCGGGACGGGCTATAACGCCCGTCAGTCCACTATTGCTGTTGGGTCGGGAGAACTTTTTGGCAAGGGTGTGGGGTATGGCACCCAATCGAAACTCCGATTTCTCCCCGAGTATGAAACCGATTTTATTTTCGCGGCTTTTGCGGAGGAGTGGGGGTTTGTCGGTTCGCTTCTCCTCCTCTCACTCTACGGCGTGATAATTTGGAGGATTCTCCGGGCGGCGATGCTTGGCGCCGGCAACTTTGAAATGTTTTTCGGCTTAGGTCTTGCCATTTTCTTCATGGCGCACATTATTGTTCACGTAGGAATGAACATTGGTTTACTACCCATAACCGGTGTTACCATTCCGTTTATGAGCTACGGGGGCAGTCACTTGGTAACTGAATTCTTGGGGCTAGGGATTCTTATGGGACAGCGGGTGTACAGCCGCGCCACACACCGCGACGACGTTAGAGAAAGCGAAATACCGGGAATTCAATAGTTGTCAGCGAATAACGAATATCGAATTACGAATGGCGATTACCAAAAAGTGGCTTATTTAAGCCATTTTTTGATGAGTGGGGTGGAAATTATTTTCGTATAAACGAATTGTTTTCTCGAGTATTTTTGAAAGAGAAAATTCTCTTTCTATTTTTTCCTTGAGGTTTTTGCCAAGTTCATTTCTTGCTTTCTCATTTTGAATAAGTTCTTGAAAGGCTCTTGAGAGCATTTCGGTATCCGTCGGGTCAACAAGAACCCCTGATTCGCCGTTCGTTATGATTTCAGGAATTCCTCCTGCCCAGCTTGCGACAACGGGGAGTTCTGCGAGGCCGGCTTCCATGGGTGCGTAGGGGAAGGCTTCGGTACGAGAGGTCAGAGTGAAGATATCAAAAGCCTTGAGATACTGAGCGGCGTCCGCCACAGAACCGAGAAGAAAAACTCTGTTTGAGAGGTGATGTTTTTCAATAAGTTTCTCAAGGCGCCTTCGCTCTTCTCCTTCACCGACAACTACACATACGGCGTTTGGGTAATTTGGTGCAAGGCGCACAAACGCTTCAATCAGAAAATCCAATCCTTTGTTTTTGTGAAGTTCTGAAATAGTTCCGATCCAGAAATTTTTGGAAATCCGCGGAGCCAATTTCTTTCTTGCTTCCTCTGTGCCTGCGAATTTGATGGTGTCGATGCCGTTGTAGATTTGTACCACCCCATCTCTAACAAAAGGAAAACGCGTAATTTGATCTTCAACGCGTCTTGAAACTGCAATGGTGATGTGACAGAGAAGAATGGTCAGCCAGTGAAGTGAGGCAATTACTGCTTTTGAAAAAATGTTCCTCTCTTCGTTAAATGCCCAGCCGTGGCCGGTGAAAATAATTTTGGGGATCCCCAGCAATCTTCCTACTAGAGCGCCGAGGCCGCCCATTTTTGAGCTGTTCAGATGCAGAACATCCGGTCTTTCTCTCCTGATAATAGAGGTAATTTCGAAAAAGGAGGAAATGTCCTTCCAAATATTTACATCTCGCTGAAGTGAAGGAATTTCAATTACTCGGACATGAGCTTCTCGCAATTTTTCTTTAAGCGTCTGCCCTTCACCGCAGGCTACTGTCACATCGAATCGGTCTTTGGGGAGGTGAGTCGCCAAATCAAAAACATATCGTTGCGCTCCGCCGAAGTTGCCCTTTGTGATCATATATAGAATTTTTCTTCTGGCCATATCTATTTACTTGTCTAAAAAGCTAATCAGCTAATAGCTAGCTGGCTATTTTAGAACCATGAGTATAGCGCCGAGGGCGACAAAAAGCGAGGCGAGACCTGTTTTCCAAGTGAGGCTCTCGCTCAAAAAAAGTGCGGCAAGGATTACAACAAAAACAACACTCAATCGGTCGAGAGCCGCTACACCTATTGCCGTTCCATACTTCAGAGCGAAGAAATAGGCGAGCCAGGAGAGCGCCCCGGCAATACCGGAGAGAACAATGAAGAGGAGCGTTCGCTCGTCAAGTGAGGCGAGACCTTTCTGCTTTTGGAGAAGGAGGGAGATAATGATGAGAAAACCAGCCATCACAACGGAGCGAATAGTTGTTGCCAGAGTGCTGTCAATATTTTTAAGCCCAATTTTTCCGAAGATGGCGACCAGCGCCGCAAAAAGGGCAGAGAGGAGGGCGAAAAGGATCCAAGTCATATTTGTTTTAGAAGATGCTTGCCTCAAGGTGCAAGCTTTTTATCTATATTTTGATTTTAGCGCGTTTCGGATGAGCACAACAAGGCAGAAAAAAGGCAGAAAAGCGAGTTGCAAAGAGCCAACTTTCGTATAGTATTACCTGCACGAAACCCTATGACGTTTTCTCATAGACGTGAGCCGCTCCTGCTTCTTCTGGGCGATGTTATCGTCTTGTATTTTTCGCTTTGGGCGATGCTAGCGGCTCGCTACTGGAATATCCCGGATGAAGCAAAACTTCAAGCCCACCTCCTTCCTTTCACCTTTCTGTTTGCAGTCTGGATTGGCGTTTTTTTTATTGCCGGCCTTTATGAAAAACACACTTCGCTTCTCAAGGGAAGAATCGGGAGTCTTATTCTCAACACTCAACTTGTCAATAGTTTCATTGCCGTTCTCTTCTTTTATCTAATTCCGTATTTCGGCATTACCCCTAAGACCAATCTGTTTATCTATCTTGTTTTCTCTTTTTTGCTGCTTTTCGCCTGGCGAGTTTATCTTTTTCCGTCGTTGGAAGTAACCGAGAAGCAAAATGCTATTCTCATCGGCACTGGAGAAGAGATGAAAGAGCTCGAAGAAGAAGTTAACAACAATACGCGCTACAACCTCTACTTTATTTCTTCTCTGGAGCTAGACGAAATTGGTGGTTTTGACTTTCAAGAGGAGATTCTCAAACGAATATACGCTGAAAATGTGCATATTATTGCGGCTGATTTCCGAAGCGAGAAGGTTGAGCCGCTTCTGCCGTCGCTCTACAATCTCATCTTTTCGCAGGTGCGTTTTATTGACATGCACAAAATCTACGAGGACATTTTTGATCGGGTTCCTCTCTCACTTGTGAAATACAGCTGGTTTCTCGAAAATATTTCAGGCGCAGCGCAGAAGAGCTACGATATTTTGAAACGCGCTATGGACATTATGCTCGCTCTTATTCTAGGGATAATTTCTTTGCTGCTATATCCATTGGTAGTGATTGCCATTAAGCTGGATGACGGCGGTCCAATTCTTTTTTGGCAGGAGAGAGTTGGGCAGAATAATAAAATTTTTAAAGTTGTGAAGTTTAGAAGTCTGAAGTCGCACAATGACCCAGAAGGCATTGCCAAATCGCCGCAGCCGACTAAAGTTGGAAAGTTTTTGCGAAGAACTCGTATAGACGAACTGCCTCAAGTCTGGAATGTACTTAAGGGCAACCTTTCCATGATCGGTCCGCGTCCGGAGATTCCGTCACTCGTCAAGCACTACGAAAAAGAGATTCCTTATTACAATGTTCGGCATCTCATTAAACCCGGTCTTTCCGGCTGGGCTCAACTCTATGGCGAGCATGCCCATCACGCAACTAATGTCAGCCAAACCAAAAATAAACTTTCTTACGATCTCTACTACATCAAGAACCGCTCTCTGACCTTGGACTTGAAAGTTGCTTTAAGGACAATAAAGATTTTGTTATCGAGGGAGGGAATATGAGTTCAACCCTAGCTGATTAGCTTGCTATTTTCTAATTCGCGCGAATTAGAAAATTACTAATATCAAGGTTTAACCTCGATATATTTTTTGAGATGTCGAATAGGGAATGTTTCAAAATACATAATATGCTATTTTTAAGCTATAGCTTAAAAATAGCACGATAGCATGATGTGAGGAATTAAATTAAGTTAAATTTTAAATTTAAATTAGAAAAATTAGAAAACTAGAAACAGAATAAAACAGAATAAAAAGGATTTTTATGTTAAGTCAGTTATATAAAAAATTTCACCCAACCTTTGTTGATTTTTGAATGTAATAATCTATACTATCACCATGCTCAAATACCGAATCGGAAGTGCTGTTCTTATCCTCTCTCTCGCCCTGCTTGGCTATTTTATCTTCTACGCCAAAGAGAAACTCCCTTTCCGCTTCGGGCTTGATTTGGTCGGCGGCACCGAGCTTGTCTATCGGGCGGAGGTCTCCGAAATTGCCTCGCAGGATATCGGTTCTTCGATGGATACACTACGAGATGTCATTGAACGAAGGGTTAATATTTTCGGCGTCTCCGAGCCAATTGTCCAAGTCGAAAAAGCAGGGCTTCTCTCCGGTAACCCTGACCATCGTTTGATTGTCGAACTTCCCGGCTACAAGGATGTTGAAGAAGCAAAGAGGGCGCTTGGCGAAACCCCACTTCTTGAGTTTCGCTTGGAAAAGCCAGAAACCTTCGAGCGGCTAGAGAATGAGGAAATTGCAACTACTTCTCTCGAGACACTTTTTGCTCCGAGCGGCATTACCGGCCGCCTGCTACGGCGCTCCTCGCTCCAATTTGATCAGAACACGGGCAAACCTCTGGTTGCTCTGGAGTTTAACTCGGAAGGCAAAGAGATTCTGGCTCGGGTGACGCGAGACAACGTTGGCAAAGTTCTCGGTATTTTCCTCGACCATGTTCTGCTTCAGACGCCGGTCATCAAAGAGGAAATTCGCGATGGGTCGGCAGTGATTACCGGTTACGATGCCAAAACGGGCAGGGAAATTGTCCGCCAGCTTAACTTCGGTGCTCTTCCGGTGCCAATTGAACTCTCGAGCACTCAAAGTATTGGGGCGACTCTCGGTGAAGCGGCTCTTCGCGCCGGATTGAGCGCTGGTGTCATTGGTTTTCTTCTGGTCGCCGCTTTTCTTATTCTCTGGTACCGCTTGCCGGGCATTGTTTCAGTTGTAGCTCTGACACTCTACGTTCTCATTTCTCTTTCGCTCTTTCGGCTGATTCCGGTGACTCTGACCGCCGCCGGTGTCGCCGGATTTATTCTCTCCATCGGCATGGCGGTTGACGCCAACATTCTCATCTTCGAGCGGACAAAAGAAGAACTCCGCGGCGGCAAGAAGCTTGCCGATGCTATGCGCGAGGGGTTCCACCGAGCCTGGCTCTCTATTCGAGACTCCAATATCTCAAGTATCATTACTGCTGTTGTTCTCTTCTGGCTCGGCACCTCGGCGGTCAAAGGATTTGCTCTGACGCTTGGTATCGGAGTTCTGGTTTCAATGTTTACAGCCATCACCGCCTCGCGAACATTCCTTTTCGCTTTGAGTTTCAAAAGCGAGAGTAGTCTTATTAGGTTTTTGTTTGGCAGTGGGTTGCGTTGATTATGTTCATCGTCAGAAACAAAAAAATATTCTTCGCTCTCTCGCTTGTTTTTGTTCTTGGCTCTCTGACCGCTTGGGTTTTTGTTCGTCCGGCCTTCGGCACGGATTTTGTCGGCGGCTCTATCTTAGAGGTCCGCTATGAGAATGTCCGTCCCTCGCTCTCTGAAGCTCGTCTGCGTTTTAGTACTCTTCCAATCGGAAACTTTTCTCTGCGTCCTTCGGGAGGGAACAATTTCGTCTTGCGCGCTAGAGAACTGACTCCAGAGGAAAAGACAAAAGCCATTGAGGCGCTCTCGCTTGAAGGAGCAAAAAAACTTTTCGAGGAACGCTTCAGTTCCGTCGGCCCGGTGGTGGGAGAGAATCTCAAGAGAAAATCTATCATTGCAATCACCGTGGTTATAGTCGGCATTGTTCTCTTTATCACCTTTGCTTTTCGCAAAATCTCTCGCCCGGTGCCGTCGTGGAAGTATGGACTGGCAACGATTATTGCTCTGGCGCACGACGTGGCGGTGCCAGCCGGGGCTTATGCAATCTATGCCAAAGCGACGGGAGCAGAAATAGATTTGCTGTTTGTCACCGCTCTTCTAGCTATCCTCGGATACTCGGTGCATGACACTATCGTTGTTTTTGACCGTGTCCGCGAGAACCTGCGAGTCAGTGAAGAAGAGCGCCGCCATGAGGAATTCTCCGATACGGTCGGGCGGAGCGTAGCACAAACTTTCACTCGTTCGATAAACACCTCTTTGACTATCTTTCTTGTTCTTGTGGCACTCTATTTTATCGGCAGCGAATCAACCAGCGCTTTCGCTTTCACACTCCTCGTCGGTATTGTTGCTGGCACCTATTCCTCAATTTTTCTTGCCTCTCCGTTACTGGTTTTGTTTGAACGAATTCAGAAAAAGAGATAGGGGTTTTAGGGTATTGGACTACTTGACTCAATGTTTTTCTCGCATATAATTATCCCGCGTCCCCTCTAGGCGAGGTGACAAGTTCTTTGACAATTCAGTGCAAGAAAAAATCTTGCTTCACGACGGGTGAGGCAAGTGACTTGAAACCCAATGAGATAGCCCCGCATACGCGGGGCGCCATCTCACGGGGCAAGTCCCCAAAAATAAAGTGATGAGCGAGGACAGACCCTGAATTGCGACTCAAAAGATACAAGATACTATTCTCTCTTTTGTTCCGTTCCAAAACAGCCCAAAATTTGAGCTTCGGCAAAAAATTTTGGCATGCTGTTTTGAGAACCCCGCCCTCTGTCAGAGGGCGGGGTCAAAAAAGTCATCATAATTTTCTTCGCCTCGCGTTTGCGAGACTCGAAAATTCTGGACTTTTATTGAGAGTTTGATCCTAGCTCAGGATGAACGCTGGCGGCGTGGATAAGGCATGCAAGTCAAGGGGGTGCATCTCACGAAGGTTCGATGCAAGTCAAAAGTTTATAAAGTCATAAAGTCCATAAAGTAAAATTCTTACTTTATGGACTTTACAGACTTTCGACTTTAAGACTCGCACCGAGGTTTTGCGAGGTGCATCACCGGCAGACGAGGTAGTAACACGTAGGAACGCACCCCAAAGTCGGGCATAGCTCGCCGAAAGGCGGGGTAATTCCCGATGCGGTGGCAACACCAAAGTCTTCGGACGCTTTGGGAGCGGCCTGCGGGCTATCAGCTTGTTGGTAGGGCAATGGCCTACCAAGGCAATGACGGCTAGGGGGGGTGAGAGCCTGTTCCCCACCGATGGAACTGAGACACGGTCCATACACCTACGGGTGGCTGCAGCCGAGAATATTCGACAATGGGCGAAAGCCTGATCGAGCGACGCCGCGTGGTGGATGAAGTCCCTCTGGGACGTAAACACCTTTTGCCGGGGATGAAGTTTATTGACAGTACCCGGCGAATAAGGGGTTGCTAAACTCGTGCCAGCAGCAGCGGTAATACGAGTGCCCCAAGCGTTATCCGGAATCACTGGGCGTAAAGCGTGTGTAGGCGGTTGTGTTAGTCTCCTGTAAAATCCCCCGGCCTAACCGGGGGCGCGCGGGAGAAACGGCACAGCTCGAGGGTGTGAGGGGTGCACGGAACTCATGGTGTAGGGGTGAAATCCGTTGATATCATGGGGAACACCGAAAGCGAAGGCAGTGCACTGGCGCATTCCTAACGCTGAAACACGAAAGCGTAGGTAGCGAATGGGATTAGAATCACTCGCATACATTTTTTGAAAAGACCAGAATAAATTTCTGGTGAAATTTTTCTTCTCGCTCGGCCTCATCGGCCTGCGCGAAGTCTTTTCAAAAAAGTATGCTCGTTCTGGTGGAGATGCAAATCAAAATCAGACGAAGCGTAGGGGTACGTTGAGTGTTAGTTCCGTCCGGCAGCAATGTCGGAATATAAACTTGTTCCGTTCCGATTTATCGGAACGCGAATCCGCCATGGCCGCGAGGCGACGGCGTGAGCTATATGCTGGAAAATCCGAATAGTATCCGGTGGTACTCTCTGATCAAATTGGCAGAAAGTGAAAATCCATCCGGTGCGGACAATCAGCAGGGAAGAACATAAAGGAGGTAGTATGAAATACCACTTCGAGCATCGAAGGATTGCGACTCTTCGCCGACCGTTACAATGCGGGTTAGGCCCTGAGACTCAGATAACGATGCAGTTCGAGGACTTTGAAGCGTCTTCGGATTGGGAGGCTAAAGAGAAGGCAGATTGCCGCCTATCTCGAAGCCCTCATGTAAGAGATGTTCCAGTGAAACTCGTCAAGATCCTGAGCAGAGGCGATGAAATTGTACTGTTTGAAGAAAGTAAACCTTGTGTTCCCCTCAGAGACTAAACGCCAAGCCCCCCACTAGTTTTACGGAAGTAAAACTGGTGGGGAGAAGATATAGTCCGAACTCATAGGCGACTATGAGAATGCGGTAGAAATATCCGCATCTGCATTTACTAACGGCTTATAGCTAAAACCTAAAAGCTGTTTGTCAGGCAGTAACATATTGTAGATACCCCAGTAGTCTACGCCCTAAACGATGATCGCTGGCTTTTCGGAGTATCGACCCTCTGAGAGGCGAAGCTAACGCGTTAAGCGATCCGCCTGGGTAGTACGGCCGCAAGGCTAAAACTCAAAGGAATAGACGGGGACTTGCACAAGCAGTGGATTATGTGGTTCAATTCGATGGTAAACGAAAAACCTTACCAGGGCTTGAAACCCCGACGAATGTCCGCGAAAGCGGGCAGTCCGCAAGGACGGCGGGGCAGGTGCTGCATGGCTGTCGTCAGTTCGTGATCTGAGTTGTTCCCTTCAGTGGGGTAACGAACGCAACCCTCGTTGCCTGTTATATTTGTCAGGCGAGACTGCCCCTTCACGGGGGAGGAAGGTGAGGATGACGCCAAGTCCGCATGGCCCTCTGATGCCCTGGGCCACACACATAATACAATCGCCGCTACAACGGGTCGCGACGGGGTAACCCTGAGCCAATCCTAAGAAAAGCGGCGCCAGTTCGGATTGAGGGCTGCAACTCGACCTCATGAAGCCGGAATTGCTAGTAATCGCGGGTCAGCTATACCGCGGTGAATACGTTCTCAAGTCTTGTACTCGGGTCGCCATGCGATCTTGTGTGCAAGTTGGTGACCCGTCCTTCGTTAAAGCTACGGAGGGCGAGGAAGTCCAACCAAAACAATTCACAGTGTTTTGAAGCGAAATACCAGATTTATTTCCGCGAGGATTTAGATTGAAGGGGTAAAGTAGCATTTCTTAGCTTGGATGCCAGTAATGGCGCTTATCGGAGGTTATCCTGCGAGTACATGGAGAAACCTTCTGTGAAAAATTCGATAAGCGTATCGTGGCATCGAGATGAGAAGAAATTGTCCACAGGGTTACCATGGGAGATCTTGTATAATCTCAATGTAAACTAACATCGAGAGTATGCGGCAAGCGATTGCTGTAAACGTTATGCAAGAAGTCAGCAGAGTTCGTAGTACCAGACGGCAGCGTCTTTGGTCTCCAAAAGATCGAAGACGCAACCTGAAGTTGCAGAAGCCGTATGGAAAGGAACAAATTCGTAGGGAAAAGCTAAATCCGCACCATGTTGTCGGATTCATCGACGGCGAAGGCTCGTTCTCGATAAGTATTGGGAAACACAAAACCTTAAAAAGAGGTTTTGAAGTCCGTCCAGAGTTTGAAATAGAAGTTCGGAAGGATGATCAAGAAATCCTTGAGAGAATCCTAATAACCATTGGAGCGGGAAGGATATACGATCTCTCATATGAGAGATATGGATGGTTCCCTCATGCTAAGTACAAAATTACAAGCATTTGGGACATGAAGGAGTATCTCTTCCCATTCCTTGATCGCTATCCGTTACAGGCGAAGAAAGCGAAGTCGTACAAGTTATTCAAATCCGTTGTTCTAATGGTCTGCAATAAAGAACATTTGAGCGATAAGGGATTTGAAAGAATCGTTCGATTACGAGACCACATTCGTGCTAATGGAAAGAAAGCAAAAACCTATGGAAACCGCTAGGGTGCGGGAAAACCGCTCGCCCAGTGGTGTGAGACGACCCACTCGGAAACGAGTATTCGATCTCAATACCGCCCGTCAGGTCAGGGGAGTTGGGAGTACCCGAAACCCCCGCGTCCGCGGGGGCTAAGGTAAGCTCAATGACAAGGACCAAGTCGTAACAAGGCACGGGTAGCGGAAGCTGCTCGTGGAGTAATTCAAGTGAAAAACGCTCCGCGCAGGCGGGGCTTACAGTGTCGATCCCCGGTCCATGTAAGATCGGAGTGATTGCCGAATCATAAAATCGGTAACGAAAGTCCGCCTTCGCTTAAGTTCGCTTAAGCTATGGCGGATGCTCAATTCGATAAATCGAATTGGCAGAACGGAACAAAAAAGAGGATAGTAAACCCCGTCCCGCATTTTGCGGGACGGGGTTTAATTTTCTTGACTAAAAAATAAATCGTGATATAAAGATAGAAGATTTGCACTTTCACTTTTCACCGGGGGGGAACCATGAGTCAAGATCTGGTTCGTCTGGGCAATGACGATGACGGTGAGATCAGTGGGTTTGATCTCTTGCCGGGGGTGTTTGTGGTGATCGCGGTGGTTATCACCAGCATCACTCTCGGGACAGAGGTGGTAAGAAGGATTCTCGTCCCGTGGGTGACGAATTTTGTGAACCGGTGGTAGGGACAGCTTCGGCTGTCCCTTTTCGTTTTATCCTTATCCATGCCCCTCACATGCGTGCATGTGAGGGGCGGGATTTCGCTCTTTTGGCAGTCTATGGGGGAGAAGTGAAAATGTCGCTTGTTATTTTTACCTGTCAAAAGAGCTTCATTTTTAGGCGTATTTTAGTGTTTGACTTTTTATACTGAGATGTGATATAATTACAGGCGGACCTAAACAGGAGCTTCGCATGCTACATTGGCAGGCAGACGGAACGCCGCTTTCGCAGCAAGATGAGCGAAGGTGGCCCAAGTGGTTGCCATGGCTCATCGTCATCGCACTCTTCACTCTCATCGCTCTTGACGTCACCTGGTTCTTCTGAGGGCGAGCGAAGCGGGCCCGATTCCCATAGCGGGGGAATCGGGCTCTTTCATTTTGTGTGAGTTTTTGTTATCTTGGTTTTGCTTGATCGTTTGCGCGCGTAGCTCAGTGGTAGAGCATCCCTCTGATAAGGGGAAGGCCGAAAGTTCGATCCTTTCCGCGCGCACTTTTCTATCATGAAACCGAAAATTATTGTTTTTGCTTCTGGATCGAAAACAGGAGGTGGTTCGGGTTTTGAGAATTTAGTAATTCAGTCGCGGAATAATTCTGATTTGAATTTTGAAATCGTGGCAGTTGTCTCGAATCATGAGCATGGGGGCGTGAGAGAGCGAGCAGAGCGGCTCGGCATTCCATTTGTTTATTTCCCCGGACCGTTTGAGGCGGGCGAATATCAGAAAATTATTCGTGCCAGCGGTGCACAATGGGTTTCGCTTTCGGGGTGGCTGAAGCTGGTTCTTGGTTTGGATCCATCGAAAACATTTAACATTCATCCGGGACCCTTGCCGCGCTTTGGCGGCAAGGGGATGTATGGGATTCATGTTCATGAAGCGGTGCTGGAAGCATTTCGAAAAGGAGAGCTGGCCCACACGGAAGTTACAATGCATTTTGTTACTCCCGTCTATGATGAGGGTCCTGTCTTTTTCCGCTACCCTGTTCCTATTGAGCCAGACGATACCCTTGAGAGTCTTGCAAGGCGAATCAATGCCGTCGAGCGGCAGTGGCAGCCAAAAACTACAAGTCTGGTGGTAAACGGTGAAATTGCCTGGGACGGGATGAATTCACATAGCCTCTCTGTTCCACAGAAATATTCCTTTCTGGACACAGCTCTCTAGGTCTTTGCCCATGGGTATCTCTCGCGTATAATGATTTTCTATGGCTAAACACCGTCTGGTCTTCGGCATCGGCGTAGTGCTTATGTTCCTGCCTTTTACCGGCTTCCCGTCTTCGTGGAAGTGGTTTTTCGTATTTCTCTCTGGGGCGGGACTCATCGCAATCTCGATTCATACTTCTGTTCGACGCCGCCTCTCGACTCGAAGGAGAAGACTTGGCGCTTCCTCTCGAGAGGAAACTTCTTTTGTTGAACATGACGGCTCTCAATCCGCCGCTCCTCCGTCAATAACAGAGACTGCTGATGGAGCAAATGTTAGAGAGGCCCAATGATAAGAAAAAATCTTCATCTGTGGTGTTGGGCGGCCGTAGGGCTAGCTGTTTTATTTGCGGTGCTCTACATGCCCAGGGTCTTTAGTGTTTCGTATGACAACAGTCTCCCCCAAGACGCCTCGGCAGGAGGGAAAGAAATGAAGTTTGTGGTTACCCATCTTGCCACTCCCGAGTCGGTGAGAGGTGTGTATATGACAAGCTGGGTAGCGGGCACGCCGTCGCTGCGCAATCATATCGTTTTGCTTCTTGACGAAACAGAGCTAAACACAGTTGTCATTGATATTAAAGACGACACCGGCAGGATCTCTTTTGAAGTCGAAGACCCGGAGCTTCGGAAGGTCGGTTCGTCTGACGGGCGAATCAAAGACCTTCGCGAGTTTATCGGCTCGCTCCACGATAAGGGAGTCTATGTCATCGGGCGCATCGCTGCCTTTCAGGACCCCCACATGGTGAAACTCCATCCGGAATTTGCCGTCAAGCGCTTAAGCGACGGCGGCATTTGGCGTGACCGCAAAGGTCTTTCCTGGATTGATCCCGGCGCCAAAAAACAGTGGGAATATCTGGCGGCGCTTGCCAAAGAGTCATACAACGCCGGTTTTGACGAAATTCAGTTTGACTACATTCGCTTTCCTTCCGACGGCAACATGGTTGATATCACTTATCCCTACAGCAACGGTCAGGTTAAAAACGATGTCATCAAGAGTTTTTTTGTCTATATCAGCGGGCAGCTGAAGCCACTTACCATTCTTCTCTCCGTCGATCTTTTTGGCATGACAACGACAAATCCCGACGATCTCAATATTGGGCAAGTGCTGGAGAGTGCCTTTCCGTATTTTGATTATCTTTCCCCCATGGTTTATCCCTCTCATTACCCGAGCGGTTTTAAGGGTTTTGCCGACGTCAACGCAGTTCCGTATCAGATTGTTAAAATCTCTCTCGACAGTGCCCTGATGCGCCTCAAAACTTATAACGATACGGTGGCTAGCACCAGCATTCAGATTAGGCCATGGCTGCAGGACAACGACTATCCTGTGCCTTATACGCCGGAGATGGTCCGCGCCCAGATTCAGGCAACTTACGATGCGGGCCTGACTTCCTGGATGCTCTGGGATGCTGGGAATCTCTACACCAGGGCGGCATTGCAGAGTGTACAGTAAGCGTGTAGAGTGGCGAGAGAAGTTCTTACTAGGAGAGTGTATGGGCGCGCTTACGGTTCGAGAGCACGTCTACGAACTGATGGCGTCGCTCTCTAAAATCCCCAGAAGTCTCATCACCGATGAGATGGAAATTTGGGATTTCCTGATGAGAAAAGTTCACCAGGAAGTTGCAGCACAGTGGCACTTTGATGATGCTTCGACTGAGGAGCTAGCGGCAGCAGGGGAACAGCTCTTTCTCCAAGTCAGAAGTCAGAAGACGCTGGGTGCTCTTATTACCTACCTTGAGGTTGCCGAATCGCGAGGGGATTATTCTCCGCCGGAGCGGGATGTGCGGCAAGAAACCCGCCGGTTTCAACAGGGCTGGACAGCACCGACAATCCTCTGGCGACGGAGCTCGTGGGGCGGCAGGTGAGCGCCGCCCTTTTCGTTTGCGGAATCGATTTTGTGCTGCGGTAGCTGCTATACACTACACGCGGGGAATATTTCGCGTGGAAAAAACTATCGTCATAGAACTTTTGCTCGACCGCAGGGGACAGTTTTTGTCTGACCGTTGTTTATCGGGGATTATATCGTTAAATTAAGTCACTAGGAGTTGAGATCGGGATCCAAAAATTCGTCTCTAATATTCTTAAATTAATGTCGGGGGCGATTTGAACAAGGGTCTGCGGCAGTCCCCACTCATCTTTAGTTTTCATTTTTGCAAGAGGGTGTTTAAATATTGCTTTTTCCAGACTATAAAGCCCGGTAAAGGCAAACCCCCCACCACTTTTCAATTCTCTGTATTTATCTGCAGTAACAAAATCAATAAATTTAGCGTTATCGTCAAGAAGCACGCGGCTTGAATTATCATCCCTGTTAACTTTTTTCACGGTAATGGACCAGGGGTATTTGGTCGCCTCTCTTATTGATTCCGGACTATAGATGTCGTCTCCCATTAAAACTAAAAATCTTTCCCCGAGGACTTCTTTTGTCTTCCAAAGAGCAAACCCGGTCCCCCTCGCTTCATTTTCTTCGACAAAAGTTATTCTTTTGCCGTTATGAGCACCGCTCACTGCGTTTTTGATGAGATCCCCGCCATGACCGACAACTATTGTAACTTCGTCAATGTTATCTGGTAGGGCGTCCAATTTCCAACGAAGCAGGGTTTTGTTTTTGTATAAAAGCAGGACTTTCGGGAAATTTTTTGTCGCTTCTCCCATTCGAATACCTTTACCTGCCGCTAAAATAACCGCTTGCATGAAAGCTAGCGTATCACGATATTAAAGAATATGAAAAAGAAGAGAGAGCCCCAAGAAGCTCTCTCTAGGAACGACGTCCGTTCCAGGTTGCAAGACCGAGTTCACGGCCGAACGGTGGCAATCCTGTCTCTGCCATCCTGCGGAAGACTCGAGAGCGTCTCTCAAGGTACGGCTTCATCGCCCCGCCAATGTCTAGAGTCAAAAGATCGTCGTACGAGAAGAAGTCATACTTCTGACCTTCTCCAAGCACGATGGCCCCGCGCTCTTTGTCGGTGAGTCTTCCGAAGAAGAAGCCGTTTCCCTTGATTGATATTCCGAGGGTTGCGAGATCGAGAGGGACAAAGCCGATTTCCTCTCGAAGCTCACGAAGCGCTGCCTGTTCGAGGTCCTCTTCATCGTTTCTTCCTCCGGTGACAGGGCACCAGGTACCGGGGAAGAGAATGTCTGGCTTGTTATCCCGGAGGATCATAAGGAACCGATGTCGCCACACCAGAAAAATGACGACGCCGGCAATATTTCTTTGCTCCACGTCGCATCTCCCGTGCAGGTTCTGCCAAGTATCCTAAAGGTTTAAGGCGCTTTGTCAATAAACTGTTGTATAATTAGGGAAACTTTTCTATGTACGACCCAGAACGAGTGACATATGTTGGCGAGACCGATGCCCGCAATAAGAGGGTCAAATTTGGCATTAAAGCCAAAGACCGGACGCGCCACGTTTACGTCATCGGAAAAACAGGGATGGGTAAATCCACGCTCCTTGAAAACATGGCCGTTCAGGATATCCAGAACGGCGAAGGGCTGGCATTTGTCGATCCGCACGGCAAGACCGCCGAGTTTCTGCTCGATTATGTGCCCGAGCATCGTCTTCGAGATGTTATCTACTTTGCTCCCTTTGACACTGACTATCCAATTTCTTTTAATGTCATGGAGGACGTCGGTGCCGACAAGCGCCATCTTGTCTCGAGCGGTCTTCTCTCCGCCTTTAAGAAAATTTGGGTGGATGCCTGGAGCGCCCGCATGGAATACATTCTCTCAAACACTATCCTGGCCCTTCTTGAATACCCCGACTCGACGCTCATTAGCATTAACCGAATGCTTGCCGATAAGGGCTATCGGAGCAAGGTGGTAGCGCATATTACCGACCCGGCAGTCAGAGCTTTCTGGGTGGATGAATTTGCCAAATACACCGATCGCTATACTCAAGAAGCCACACCCGCTATCCAGAATAAAGTCGGTCAGTTCATTTCGAACCCGCTGGTGCGCAATATCATCGGCCAGCCCCGCTCCACCTTTGATTTCCGCAAGGTCATGGACGAGGGCAAAGTTTTTATCATCAATCTCTCCAAGGGGCGAGTGGGAGAGACCAACGCCAATCTCCTCGGCAGCATGCTTATCACTAAAATTTATCTGGCGGCACTCTCCCGAGCTGATGCCAGCGAGTCCCTGCTTGCCGGCTTGCCTAGTTTCAACCTTTTTGTTGATGAGTTTCAGTCATTTGCCAATGAATCATTTGCCGATATTCTCTCCGAGGCGCGCAAATATAAACTCAATCTGACTATCGCTCACCAGTATATTGAACAAATGTCAGAAGAGGTGAGAGCAGCAGTCTTCGGTAACGTCGGGACAATGGTTACCTTCCGGGTGGGTGCCTACGACGCCGAAGTACTGGAGAAAGAATTTGCCCCTACTTTTACGGCCGAGGATTTAGTCAACCTCGGTTTCGCCCAGATTTATCTTAAACTCATGATTGACGGCGTTTCCTCCTCGCCATTTTCTGCGACGACCTTGCCGCCCATGGACAAGCCGCCAGCGAGTCTCAAGGAGCAAATCATCGACCATTCTCGAGTAAACTTTGCCCGCCCGCGCGCTCTGGTGGAGGCGGAGATTCTAAAGTGGCACGAGGAGGAGCATCTCACTCCCGAGCTGAATAAACGGAAAGAACCTCGCAGGACAGACTTCACAGATTTCAAGAGGGAGAAAAGAAAGGTTTTTGAAGATCTCATGAGCGCCGAGAGAGTACAGGAAGAAGGACAGAAAGAGAAGAAAGGGGGTGAGAGAGCGCCGATTCCGCTTGGAGCGCTGCGCCAGCCGAAGAAGAAAAAAGAGCCTAGCCCGGAGCATCTCTCTGAGCTGCGCGTCGCCCTTGCCGCTATAACCAACCAGCAACCACCAACCAATAAACAACAACAAGCGGAAGTCAGAGATCAGGAAATTAAAAACGTTTCGGAGACCGCCGACAGTCAAAAAGAGGACTCATCAGCGGCTGCCTCCGGGACACGGCCCCGACCACACGGAGTTTCGGAAGAAGAACTCAAAAAGCTCCTTCATGTTGACCCTGTAATAGAAAATGACGCCTCGCCAGAGGCGCGTGAATAGCACAGCGTCATTTTTCACTACGGGGTTGACTAGGCACAGTGACTCCATATACTCATTTCATGAGGAGAATTCTTATCTTTTCTTCAATCTACGATAACCGTTTCATGGGCGGAGCAGAGCTTGCCGTCAAAGAAATTACAGATCGCATAGCGCCCGACGAGATTGAGTTTCATATGGTGACACTTCGGTTTGACTCGTCTCTGCCACGCCTCGAGCGTGTCGGCAATGTTCTAGTGCACCGCCTCGGCTTTACCGGGCGCAATCCTGTCGTCGGGGATGTGAGACGCTTCCCCCTCCACTACAACAAGTATTTATTCCCTTTTCTCGGGGCGCTTTTTGCCCGGAAGCTTTATGCTAGGCATCGCTACGATGCAATCTGGAGCATTCAAGCGAACTACGCCGGCTTCGCCGCTCTTTTTTTTAAAATTTGGCACTCCTCGGTTCCGTTTCTTTTAACTCTCCAAGAAGGTGATCCGATCGAGCACTATAAGCGACGGGTTGGTCCGCTCTTGTTCTTGTACCGGAAAATTTTTCTCTCGGCTGATGCCATACAAGCAATCTCGAACTACCTGGCGCAAATCGCGCGGGAGATGGGCTATCACGGGTCGTTGGAGGTTGTGCCCAATGGTGTTGATGTAAGACGTTTTTCGCAGCCTCGCCGCGAAGAAGAGATACGTGCTCTGAAACATAAGCTCAACAAAAAAACCGGCGATATTTTTCTTATTACCACTTCGCGTCTAGAAGAGAAGAATGCTGTTGGTGACATCATTAGTGCCATCACTTTCTTACCCTCGACTTTCAAGCTGCTTATCCTAGGGCAGGGGCAGGAAGAGTTGAAGCTCAAAGAGCTGGCCCGCCGTCTCCGGGTTGCCGAGCGGGTGGTTTTCCTCGGCTATGTTAAACAAACTGATGTCCCTCTCTACCTTCAAATCTCTGATATTTTTGTCCGACCGTCGCGCTCCGAAGGCATGGGCAGTTCCTTTGTTGAAGCTATGGCGGCAGGAATCCCTGTCATCGCCACTCCTGTTGGCGGTATAGTTGATTTCCTGCATGACGGTGAGACGGGACTTTTTTGCGAGGTGGGTAATCCTAAAAGCATTGCGGAAAAAGTGCAGGAGTATTTACAAAATACAGAACTTACAGAACAGATCGTTAAAAATGCAAAAGAAATGGTGCGCCGGCAATACGATTGGTCTGTGATTGCCGATGCCATGACGAAGGTGTTTCGTTCGCTTGCCGAATAGCTTTTACTACGGTAGTCTCAGTTTTCTTTTTTAAGTTCTTTGTTCAGAGACAAGACTTGTTTCAGTAACTTTGGAGTGTGTCCCCATTTTTCCGAGTGTTTAATTATGGCACTCACGTCCTTTGGGAGGCATCTACCGCCAAAACCGCGCGCTTCAGGGTAAATTAGAGTCATCGCTCTTCCCATCCGGCCGTCAAGCAGCCAGAGCTCTTTGAGTTCGTTATAGTCGACGTCGAATGACCGGGCGATATCGTAAAATTCGTCACAGAAAATTTTTTTGGTCGCTAGGAAGGCGTTTTCCATGTATTTTGCCAGTTCGGCAGTGGTACTGTCAGTTTTTGGGCGTATGTTGGTCCCCAACCAGAAACTTTTTGCCAGATTTCCAGCCATTTTCTGGTTGTTTCTCTTTCGCCTCCGAAAATGTGAAATTGATGCAGTTTCATGTTTGTTGGATGGGGCAGGTCTTTCCAAAAAGGGATTTCGTATTTCCCCTCTCCGAGATATTCCGGGCTGAAGGCAATTTTTTTACCTGTCTCTTTGACGAGACGCGCCGTGGTGCCAGGAGCGACGGTTGATTTAATGAGGTAAAACTCATGATTTGATTTTTTCACTGTCTCTTCGACGATAGAAATGTCACACGAGCCGTCTTTTTGCGGCGGGGTAGGTACGCAGATGACTGCGTAAGGTGTGTCCACTAGTTCTTCGCGGTTGTTCTTTACTGCAAGGTTTTTGACTCCAGGGTCAAAAACCTGAAGAGCGTAGTGCTCTTTGAGAAACTGCCAGAGTGTCTTCCCGACGTAGCCGAAGCCATAAATTGTTATTTGGGGGGTTTCCATGAATGAATTGGTGTGGTTAACTGTAATGAATGGCAATTTTAGCACGGAAAATAAAGGTGGAAAAGCCAAAAATTCTTATTTCCACCCCGCTTTTTCCGCCTCAAGCGGGTGGTCCGGCAACTTACAGTAAGATCCTCTTTGAGTATCTTCCCGG
This sequence comes from Patescibacteria group bacterium, assembly GCA_004322205.1. GTDB lineage: Bacteria > Patescibacteriota > Minisyncoccia > Phycocordibacterales > Zambryskibacteraceae > SCSN01. The sequence goes on along the minus strand of SCSN01000005.1, from coordinate 21,960 downwards.
CCGCGGGTTTGAAGTTTCTCTGGCGAAATTCAGCTCGATCTCTTTCTTACCCAAACTTTTAAGTCACCTTGCTTATTTTCTACTTGTGGTGCTGAAAAGTATTGGGGCGGACATTGTCTATGCCCAGGATCCGGTTTCTGTTGGACTCCCATCCCTTCTTGCCGCCAGAATTCTTGGCAAGAGATTCTTTTTAAAAATTGTCGGCGATTATGCTTGGGAGCAGGGTGTTCAGCGCGCCGGTATTACCGACTCGCTCGACGTTTTTTCAAAAAGAAGTGAAGGCTATCCGCTTCTTGTAGCAGTGCTCAAACGAGTCCAGTGTTTTGTAGCTTCGAGAGCCGAGAGGGTTGTTGTGCCGAGCCGCTATCTCAAAAACATTGTTTCAAATTGGGGTATAGCAGAGGAGCGAATTGTCGTCATTTATAATGCCGCGGAACAAGTCAAAGTTTTAGATTCAAAGGAATCATTGAGAAAGAGATTTAGTTGGAGCGGTCCAATTCTTGCAAGTGCCGGCCGTTTCGTGCCTTGGAAGGGGTTTGACGGTCTGCTGCGCGTTTTCCCCCGTCTCCTCGAGAGTTATCGCGAGGCGCGGCTGGTTTTAATTGGCGACGGGCCTGACCGCGCGCGCCTCGAGAGTCTTGCCGCGCGCTTAGGCATCAGCGGGAAAGTGTTTTTCACCGGGAGACTTCCGAGAAAAGAAGCGCTGGAGCATATTCAGGCTTCTGACGTTTTTGTTTTGAATAGTTCCTATGAAGGTTTCTCGCACCAGTTGCTTGAGGTGTTATCTCTCAGCGTGCCGACAGTTGCGACTGATGCCGGAGGTAATGCGGAGATTGTTGAAGACGGGAAGAGTGGGCTCTTGGTGCCGCCGGGCGAAAGCGGGCCCTTGCTTGAGGCTATTCTCAAGGTTCTTGAAAATAGGAGGCTCTCGGCAAAGCTCTCACGGTGCGGGAAGGAGCGAGCCAAGGAGTTTGGTGGGGAGCGCATGCTAGATGCCATAACAAAACTTCTTTTTTCATGAGTCTCGTACAAAATTGCTCGGTTATGAAGTTGAGAAGCGATGGATTCAGTAATGGAGTACAATGACAGGACAAAGTCTTAACAATAACCTACGGGAATCTGGATATTTCCTATTTCGACGAGCGAGAGATGCGTGGAAACTTGTTTACAGTGCATCCGAGCGAAGTCGAAACAAAGATTATAAATTTTTATTTCGTACATGATGAGAGTCCTAATGATTAGTATGGATCCAAACTTGGTGGATCCGGACAGCGAGGTTAATCAACGCATGGCTCTCTATGTGAGGGTTTTAGAGAAACTTTCGATTATTTCTTTAAATACGTATAAAAAATCACCGGCCCGTAAATTACAAAACGTACTCAAAGCTTGGTTTGAGGGAAGAAGAAGAATTAAACGCGAATCGTTTAACATTATCACCGCACAAGATCCTTTTGTCTGCGGAATTGTTGCTTATTTGCTTGCTAAAGAATTTAATCTTCCGCTACAACTCCAGATACATACCGGCGTATTCACTCCATACTTTTGGTCGGAGTCGCTGAAAAACAAGCTCTTTGTGCTGATGGCAAAGTTTCTCATCTCGCGCGCCGACTGCATACGCGTGGTTTCCGAGGGCATAAAAAGATACATCATGGAAACCATGAAACTGTCTGCTCCACAGGTCTCGGTTCTTCCTGTATACGTAGACCTCGATCGTTATTTGAACGGGAAGGCGAAGGTTAATTTACACAAAAAATATCCCCATTTCGATTTTATAATTCTGATGGCCTGTCGCCTTTTTGGGCAAAAAAATATTTCTCTTGCGATTCGGGCGGTACGTCAACTAAGCAAAAAGTATCCCCGGCTCGGACTTTTGATTGTCGGCTCCGGCCCTCTTGAGGGGCGGCTTAAGAAAGAAAGCGAGGATATTCGCGTCAACGTCGCGTTTGAATCTTGGAGCGACGATCTAGTTTCCTACTACAAGACCGCCGATCTGTTTCTTCTGACCTCAGTATACGAGGGGTGGGCCCGAACAGTGATTGAGGCCATGGCGTCCGGAACACCTATAATAATGAGCGACGTTGGCTTGGCTGGGGAAATAGTTGAAAATGGTAAGAACGGTATTGTAGTGCCGGTAGGAGACGAGGCGGCTGTTGTTGCCGCAATTGAAGATCTTTACCGAAACCCAAAAAAAAGAGAGATGCTTAGCAAGTCAGCATACCAGACAATAGTTAATCTTGAGTTGAGATACAAAGAAAAGTATTTAAAGTTATACGAGGCTAGCTTTCGGTCATGTATAAAATCAGAATAATATTTTCTCGACCGATTGTATTAATTGTACTTCTTGCGATTGTTGTCCGGATTGCCACGGTACTACTTTTTAGTCCGGTTGATCCTTCTGGCGGCGATTTTCCGCTTTTTGATCGCATGGCAAAATCGTTGTTGGTGCAGGGCGACTTTGCCGGCGAGCCGGCAAAAACTTACGGTTCGCCGAATATTAATCCCGGCTTCGCTATATTTCTTGCTGCGCTCTATTTTATCTTCGGAACCTCGCCTGTCGTTGTTGTCGGCGCGCAGGTAATCTTGGGCGCTCTTCTTGCAGTGGCCAGCTATCTTATCGGGCGAGAACTTTTTGTAAAACGCACGGCGCTTGCGGCAGGAGTAGTTACCGCTCTCTGGCCGCCGTTTTTACTGCAAACGCTTGATTATGGAAGTAGTGTGTTACTCTACACTACTCTTTCTATTTTCGGGCTGTTCTTTTTTATTAGGTTGGTTGAGAGAGGGAGTTTGAGGTCGGCGCTTGCTTCGGGAGCTTTCTTGGGATTTGCCACTCTGACTAAATCGATTGGATTTTACGTTCCTTTAGTTTTTTTTATTTGGCTAGTTGGCCGCTCTATTGTGATGAAGTTTACCTCTCCCTTTCTTACCTCGTTAGAAATAAACCACTCCCAAATGGCTGCCGCCGCTCCGAAGGGGCGCGGATTTCTAACGAGGTTTAAAAAGACCGGACTCCTTACTTTTCTTTTAATTTTAGCCTACTTTGCCGTATTAGCCCCATGGACTTACCGTAACTTTCAAGTATCCGACGAGATACACAAAGTGCAGATTGTCGCGAAGGGCGAGTTAGGGCTCATCTCGCCTAATCAGTTGAGCTCTCTAGCAAAAGTTCTTTCAAAGTCCTCAACACTTCTCTCCGGCCTAAAAAGAATGTATTTGTTCCCGTACAATCTCTGGCTGGTTGATCGGGATGCCGACTTTTCTTACCGGGAAGTAGCCCTAAAGAGCATTAAGGAACGGCGTTTACCCCAAGAGTTGTTGACGGTTATGAGTCTCAAGGGAACGTTCACTTTTCTTCATTGGGCGCTTTTAATGCTGGGAATATACGCTCTCTTTTCACTTTCCTTGGGCGGATGGGGTATTTTGATTCTTCTCTACCTCGGATATGTGACTGCCGCGGCCATCGGCTTTACGGCACTTAGAACATTTCAGAGAGCTTCTCACCTCAGTAGCTTTTTGTTTCCGCTTTTGCCGATACTTGTTGTCTTCGCTTCGGCTTTGGTCGATCGATTATTGCGAAACAAAAACGTTTTGAAGCGCACAACCAGTCGCGAGAACAACACCTAAAATGATGCACGCCGCTTCAACTTTAAAGAGAGTTCTTTTAGAAAAAGCCGTAAAGGGAACCTTCTTCTTTCGTTCTAGGGATTATTTTAATGAATCACAGATTTGGAGTGATCTTGCCAGGCGTAATCCGGTTGCGGCTGCAATCGCCGCCGACGGTGAATCTTGGGAGCAAAAGAGAAGTCGAGAAGCGGTCAATTTTCTGAACTCGAGACTGATAGAGGGAGTTATTCTTGATATTGGATGTGGCTATGGAAGGATAGCAAAATATTTACTGCAGAGGCGAGTTTTTGAGGGCTATATCGGTCTTGACGGCTCTTCTGAAATGCTTCGCCTCTTTTATGAACGCTATCAAAATAGCAATCTGGAGAATCGAACACCGCTGCTATTGATACTGAGTGGTATAGATAATATTCCTTTGAAAAGTGACAGTGTTAGCAATGCGGTCGTGTCCGCCGTTTTTCTTCATAATCCCAAAAAGGTAACCAGTCTTTCCATTGGAGAAATATATAGAGTTTTGAAACCTGGCGGTAAGGTTTTTGTAATGAGCTCTTTTTTTAATAAGTGGAGCTTAAGAGGCTTGAGAGATGGTCTATATCTTAGTTTTCTCATTCTTCTGGGACAGGGGTTAAGGAACGGGCCGGTTCGATATTTCTCTAGAAAAGAGGTGAATAATTTATTCAGAGGCTTTAGGGGGGTAGGAATTTATGAAATAGGATTCGAAGTTGTTCCGAAATCGATTTTTCTCTCGAAATGGAATATTAGTTTTGGACTTTACCGAATCAATAGACTTTTCGAGAGAATTTGTCCGGCAAAATGGAAGGGATATTTTGCTGTGCATTTTGATATAGTGGCATGCAAATAACTCTATGAAAGTCTTGACGGGTATCGGACATCCGTCAGAATACTACAATCGTGAGGCTTCTAATCATAACGCAAAAAGTTGATCGGGAAGATTCAGTACTCGGTTTTTTTCACTATTGGATTTCTCATTTGGCAGAACATTTTGACACAATAAAGATCATTGCTCTTTCAGTGGGGGCGTCTGATTTACCTGATAATGTCGAGCTTTTCTCTCTCGGTAAAGAAAAAAATGCGCCAAAGTTATTGCAGGCGTTTAGATTTTATTGGTATCTTTTCAGAATCCTGCCCAAAGTTGATGGAGTTTTCGCACACATGGCACCGGAATATGTCAGAGCCCTCTATCCTCTAAACGTTTTCTTCCGCCGCCCAGTTATTATGTGGTATGCGCACTTAAAAGTAAGTCCGACCGCGCGGTGGGCAATAAAGCACGCAGATTTTGTTCTGTCTCCGTCAAAAGATAGTTTTGAGTTTGATTCTCCAAAGGTTATCGCGACCGGACATGGTATTGATACAGAACAGTTCTCGCCCGGACTCTCGGCTCCAACTTCAAGTTCAATTATGACTATTTCTCGCATATCAAAAGAAAAGCGCATTGAAGTAGCAATTCGGGCTATGAAAATACTTGTGAAAGACCGAAAGAGAACCGACGTTCGCCTGCACATCTTCGGCACCCCTCTGCGTCGTGATGATATGGAATATGAAAAAATACTGCGTGCTCTTGTCGTGGCAAATCACCTGAGGGAGTTTATTACGTGGGAGGGGCCGGTTGCGAACAAAGACGCTCCGACTGTATATCGATCCCACCAGATTTTTATTCGCATGCAGGGCGGCGGCGGGTTTGGAAAAACTGAACTTGAGGCGATGAGTACGGGTATTCCTGCAATTACACCAACCCCTGTGTATAAAAACGATCTTGGAAAGTTTGCCGATGATCTTTTCTTTCCTGAAGATGACGCACGGGGGCTTGCTTACTGTATTACTCGAGTGCTTTCATGGGGCTCGGCTCGAAGAGCAGAATATTCCAAGCTTTCCCGTGAAATTGTTAAAAACAAACATGACGTTCGCCATGTTGCTTCTGAAATAGCTCGTTTGCTTGAAAAAGCCCGTCGGTAGGCTAGTATATGGAGCAATGAATCGGGATTTTAGCTACAGGTACTACGAGCATCTTCTTAAAGAGGCGTGCCGCTCTCGTTACCCCGCACTCATGTCTGAAGCGGAGTCTGTTCTTCGCAACTCGCCGAAGAGTATTTTTTTTAGGCATGATGTAGATTTTGACCTGGGAAAAGCCCTACAGATGGCGGAAATTGAAAACTCCCAAGGTGTTCGGGCAACGTACTTTGTTATGAGTAATGCCCCGGTATATTCTCTCCAGGATCAAGGTAATCTTGAACGTATAGGAAAAATTCATGACCTTGGACATGAGATTGGCTTGCATTTCGACAGTAAAACCGCCCGAGACTCCGGAGTCCAAGTTTCACTTCTCTCTAATGAGATTGATGATGCCTGCAGAGATCTCGAAGCGGCCACTGATATTCCAGTCCATTCTTTTTCGTTTCATCGCCCGTGGTCAGGTCTTGGCAAAGAGCTTTTAATCGAAGGCAGAATCAATGCTCATGCCCAAGAGTTATCTGAAGAGTATTGTTCAGATTCAAGAGGGATGTTCCGCTGGGGTCACCCTCTAGACAAATTTAGGGAAGCTCCCGATGGCAGACCGATCCAATTTCTCACACATCCTATCTGGTGGGCGGACGAATCTAAAGAACCGGAAGACGCACTTGAGGAGTATTTTCTTGAGAAGACTAAAAACTTTTCTCCAATGGAAAAATTAAGATTTGATAAGGAAATGAGAAGCCATGTGCCCAATGTCATTCGGAGGGGTTTTATTGAAGTATTGTATGAGAAACACTCCTCGCTTCAACACTAATTCAGAAGCGCTTTCGAAGCGGATTGAGGCGCATGAGAAGTTCGGAGAAAAGGAGCTGAACGCTTGGATATTTTCACACCTCGAGCCGAAGCCGGGCATGGAGATTCTTGATCTTGGGGCCGGCAGGGGCAAGCAGAGTATTGATTTAGCGCGTATTGTAGGCCCGGCTGGCCATATTAGGGCGGTAGATATATCCGAAGAGTCGCTGCGGGTATTGAGAGAGACAGCGGAGCAGGCGGGGGTTGCAAATATTGTCGAACCTGTGTGGGAGGGTTTGGACGACTTTCCGACGCATCATTTCGAGAGAATTTTTGACCGCGTGGTTTCAAGTTATGCGCTGTATTATTCGGAAGCCCCGGACAGACTCTTCCCATCAATCTACAGGGCTCTAAAAGGCGGCGGGATCTTTTTTTTCTGCGGTCCTTCCGGAGACAATAACAGGGAGATTAAGGACTTCCAGAGAACTTTGGCAGACAATGTAAGATTAACAGAAGCTGGAGGAGTAGAATTTATGGAAGAGACAGGACGGAAACTGGCCTATAGATACTTTGATGAAGTTCTACTAACAGATTTTGAAAATCCGTTGAGATTTAATTCACCGGAGAGTTTGTATGCGTACTGGAGCTCCTATAATCTTTACGACCAAACATTGGATGAGGTCTTTAGAAAAAAAGCCCGGCAACACTTTGAACACGTTTCTGAATTTTTGACAGTGAAGCGCGTTAGGGGCATCAGGGCACTGAAGAGTGAATGATATATGTGCGGCATCAACGGATTCAACTGGAAAGACGAAAAGCTCATTCGGCGGATGAATGAGATCACTCGGCATCGCGGTCCTGACGCGGCTGGTTTCTATTGCGACGATCTTGTTTCTCTTGGCAATAACCGCTTAAGCATCATTGACCTTGATCCGCGAGCAAATCAGCCCATGACTGGCGAAGACGGACGTTTTGTCATTGTCTATAACGGGGAGATTTACAATTTTGAAGATATAAGGCGTGAACTTTCCGACTACCCATTCAAAACAAAAAGCGACACGGAAGTAATTCTTGCGGCGTATGAGAAGTGGGGTAAAGAGAGCTTCAGAAAGCTCAACGGCATGTACGCCTTCGCTATTTGGGATAAGAAGGAGAAGGAGCTAGTTCTGGCACGCGATCCAGTCGGCGTGAAACCACTTTTGTATTATTTTAATCAAAAGAAATTTATTTTTTCCTCGGAGATTAAAGCCATTCTTCTACACGAAGATGTTTTGAGAGAGGTTGACCCTCTAGCAGTTGCCGCTTTCTTTCGAATTCTTTACACCCCTGCGCCGCTGACAGGATTTTCCAAGATACAAAAACTTCTGCCCGGACATTATATCTCCTGGCGCGGCGGCAATATCACAATCAAAAAGTTTTTCCAGTGGGGGGCGGGAAATGCTGTAATGTCGAGGGAAGAAACTCTTGATACAGTCAAAAAACTCATATTTAAGGCTGTAAAAAGGCAGTTGGTTTCTGACCGGCCATTGGGACTTTACCTCTCCGGCGGACTCGATTCCACAACTGTTCTTCATGCGATGTCCAAAGTCACAGAGAACATTGAAACATTTTCAGTCGGCTTTCGCCTTTCGAACAAAGCAGAGGAAGAAAAGTTCAATCAGGATTTTTTGATTGCGAAAAAGGTCGCCGCCCATTACCGAACGAATCATCACGCAGTTGAGATTACGCCGGATGATGTTGCTTCCTCTCTCGAGGAGGCAGTCGCTGGACGCGATGATCCTATTTCAAACCCAACAGCAATCCCGATGCTGTTTCTGGCCAACTTCACGAAGAAGTTTGTGACTGTGGCGCTTTCCGGCGACGGGGGTGACGAATTGTTCGGCGGCTATGAACGCTATCGCTACGCCAAACTGGCAGAAAGTTTCCAGAAAGTGGCAGGGTTTGCAGGACTCATAACGCCAATTCTCGGTGGTCGCGCGAAAAAACTTCTTGTCAAGCCCGGCATTGATCAATTCAAGCTTTTCATGTTTCAGAAGGATACTGATTTTGATGGTGTTTTCAAGCAAAGGACACTTTTATCTGAAGACGATGTTGTAAAATTTTTTCAAAAAAATATTTTTGAAAATCTTCTATGGCAGAGCGGCCCAGACATGCTTATGAGAGCGGATTTTGAAAGTTGGCTTCCAGACCAAGCTCTTGCTTTGGCCGACACCATGTCTATGATGGCGAGTCTGGAGCAGAGAGTGCCGCTTTTGGATCTCCCGCTGGCACAGTTTCTCCTCTCCATTCCCGCCAGCCGAAAAATTTCCTTTCGGACAAACAAGCGTCTTATAAGAGAAGCTTTTGCAAAAGATCTGCCAGATTTTCTCTTCCGCCAGCCAAAAAGAGGGTGGTTTGCGCCCGGTGCAAAGTGGCTCCGGGAACCCAAGGTTCTTTCGGTAGTTCGTTTGATTTTGAGTGAAGGGTACAATAGCCAAACTGGAAAGATCTTTAACTGGCCGAGGATAAATGTTCTTCTTGATGACCACATGGCCAAGCGAGGGTATCATCTGAACCTCATTTGGGCGATTCTGACTTTCCAAATCTGGGCCAGAAAGTATAATGTTTCCTGCTGAGAAATTCGGCATTTATGCAAAGAAATTCTGCTTCTTTTGTAGTGCTCACCACTGGCTTACTGCTGCTTCTGTTTTTTCCTCTGGTTGTCACTAACTCTCTCTTTTTCCCCTTTGTTTTAGGCCGCAGTTTATTCTTCCGGCTCCTGGTTGAATTTTTATTTCTTGTCTGGTTTTTCCTTTTCTTGAAAAAGAAAGTCAGTCTCTCTGGTCTTTCTTCGCCTATCTTTTACGCCCTCTCCGCGTTCTTGACTGTCGTTTTCTTTGCCGATATCGTGAGTCCCGATCGCGCGGCAAGTTTTCTCTCAAGTTACGAGAGAATGGAGGGATTTATCACTTATCTCCATCTCTTTGTCTTATTTGTTGTTGCCGCAAGCGCTCTCGCCAGCAGGCAGTTGTGGCAGAGAATGCTTCTGGTCTCTGTCGGTGTAAGCGCCTTTGTTTCTTTCGCCGAGGTCTTGAAACTCTTTGCCGGAGGCGCCGTGGTAGAGCGGCTGGATGGCCCATTCGGCAATGCCGCCTATTTTGCCACCTACCTTCTCTTTCATATTTTCTTCATCGCCTTGCTTATCTGGCGGGCTCGGCAAGAAGGGTTATTAGTCAAGCGGCACCGCCCTTTCGCTCTTTTATTGCTTTTGGCTCTGGAGATTTTTGTGCTTTATAAAACAGCTACCCGCGGGGCGCTTCTGGCACTCTTGATTGGTGCTTTGGTTACATTTTTTATCTGGCTGATTATGAGAAGGGCGGGGAAAAGAAAATTCGTTTTGGTCGGCGCCGTTTTCTTAATTGCTTTGTCTTTGGCTGTTGGTTCGGCTATTTTCCTTAAGCACGCCGACCCAGTGGAGTCGCGGACTCTCTCGCGCTTTCAAGAGCTTGTCCAAGGCCGCATATCTGATAGTCCTCGTTTTATGGTCTGGCGCACAGCTTGGCAAGGTGTGTTGGCACGACCAATTTTGGGCTGGGGACAGGAGAGTTTTCCTCTTGTCTTTGAGCGTTTCTACAATCCCAAGCTCTCATTGCAGGAATCGTGGTTTGACCGAGCCCACAACTCTTTTTTGGACTGGGCTGTCTCCGCGGGTTTTCTGGGCGCTCTCGCTTTTCTTCTGCTTCTTCTATCTCCTTTTTTTATTCTCTGGCGTAAGAAAGAAGGGGAGTACGTCTTTTCTCTTGCAGAGAGGACAATTTTCACGGGTTTACTTTCGGCATATTTTATCAACATCCTTTTTGTTTTTGATACTCTGGCCGGCCTTATTCCTCTTTTTCTTTTTCTCTCTTATCTTTCTTCTCAAAGTTCACCCGAAGTTTTAGGTTGGGGACTCTCGCGAGGAAGCCAGCGGGTTTTGAGAGCTGCCGTTCTTTTTCTGGTGGCGGCGGGAGTGGTTTTTCATGTCAGGGCGGCCGTCGCCGGAAGACTCCTTACTCTCTCCATCACCCCGCCAGAGATTACTCCCGTTCTAGGCAGAAGTGCTTTTTTCAATCGTGCTCTCTCTTGGACACCGTTTGATAAGGGCAGAGTCAGACAGGAAATTGCGGAATTTGCTGTTGCTGTTTCCAGAAATCAGACAGTAGAGGAGAAAGAGAAAAGAGCGTTGTTTGAATTAGGGGTTAGGGAAGTCAGCAAGGAAGCTCTGCGACATCCTCGTGTTGTCAAGAATTTTATTTTTCTCGGCGATCTTTTCCGTGCCTACAGTGAGAAGGACTTGGCAATCGTTTTCCTCTCTCACGCCAAGGAACTTTCTCCGTCAAGAAAAAATATTCGTAAGGCTCTCGGAGACATTTACATGGAGGAGAAAAAATTCGCCGAAGCCGCACAGGAGTACGGAGCGCTTTATGAGCTGGAGTCTCGCTTTGACGTCAGCGACCCGGCTTACACTTTCTATATTGACAATGCTATGGCGGACTATTTGGCGGCTTTGATTTTAAGCGGCCAGTCAGAGAAGGCCGAGGAGCTTGTAAAGAGCAGATTTGACGGCGAACTCTGGGCGAGGCCGGAAGTCATTAACGCTTATGCCGCTGTCGGCGAGTACGGCAAAGTTATTGCGCTTTGGAAAAAGCTGGTCGAGGAAGCGCCGGGCAACTCTCAAAACTTCTTTTCTCTGGCCGCTGCTTACGCCAAGGCCGGCTTTCTCTCCGAGGCAATAAGCGTACTTCAAGATGTAGCCAAAAGACACCCCGCCGTCAAAGAAGACGCATATTTTTACATTGAGGCCATAATGACCGGCAAGAAACTCCCCATATGAGCATTCCTTTAATATTGTCTTTCCCATCTGGGTAGTTTTGTTAACCCAGTCTATTGTTGCAAGCAGTTCTTACGGAGGATTATATTTAATAGATAACTTGTCCATTTTTTATTTTTATGTTACTGTACTGACAGCTGAATGTTAAAACTGCGCGCTTTCTTTTAAGTATTTGAGAAAATACCTCGAGAGCAAAATATTACAAGGTTCAAAAAACGTGTATAGTGTCTTCGGATTTATGGAAACTCCCTGGGAGCATTTTTTTGTAGAGAAGATTAAAAAGATTTTTACCGAAAAAAAATCGGTTATTGACATTGGGGGCGGTTTGCGTTTGATGAAAGGAAAAAATAACCGGTATGATGCTTCTCGTGAATGGATTCGTCCGCATCTTTCAAATGCTGATTATAAAATTCTTGACTTGGTAGACACATATCATCCAGATATGGTGGGAGATATACACAACCTCCCATTTCCGGATAATTCCCAAGATGCAATTATCTGTATTGCCGTCCTGGAGCATGTTGAAAACCCCATTTTAGCATTTAGAGAAATTCATAGAGTACTTAAAAGTGGAGGATATTGTTTCGTCTATGTACCTTTTCTTTACTATTATCATGCAGAAAAAGGATATTACGGAGATTTTTGGAGATTTACCGAGGACAGCCTTCGATGGTTATCAAAACCATTCTCAAGCGTAGAGACAATGCCAGTGAGAGGAGCAATTGAAACATGGATAAAATTAAGCCCCTTGGGGAGGATTCGATTTCTCCATCCGTTTTGGTATTTTCTTGATATGATGTCCGGCAAAATCCGAACGAAACAAGTAAGCGGATACAATGTTTTTTTGATTAAATGAGTATGAAGTTGATATACATAGCCAACATACGCCTTCCGACAGAAAAGGCGCACGGCATTCAGATAATGAAGATGTGCGAGGCATTTGCCGCTCAAGGGGTGGGAGTTAAACTGGTTGTTCCCAGGCGGAAAAACTTTATTAAAGATGATCCATTCTTGTATTACGGAATCAAAAGAAAATTTAAGATAATAAAAATCCCGTGTCTTGATTTGGTAAGGTGGGGAAAGTTAGGTTTTTTAATTGAATCGCTTACTTTTTTTGAATTTGCGTTTTGGCGCTTTTTTTCCGCTGCCGAAGCCGTTTTTTACACTCGCGATGAAGTTGCCGCTTTTTATTTTTCAAACATAGGTCGCAATGTAATCTGGGAAAGCCACAGAGGAGAAAAAAATTTTATAGTCAGGAGAGTTGTTAAGAGAAAAAAAGTTAAACTTGTTCTGATTACACAAGCACTGAAAAGTCTTTATATATCATTTGGCGCCAGAGCAAAGAACATTTTAGTCTCTCCTGATGGAGTAGATCTGGAGCCTTTTTCAATTCCGATTCCAAAACAAGACGCAAGAAAAAAATTGGGTTTACCTGTTGAAAAAAGAATAGTTTTGTATACTGGACATCTGTACTCTTGGAAAGGGGTGGATATATTGGCAGATGCCGCGAAAAATATCGATGCGGAAGTGTTTTTTGTCGGCGGGACGAGAGAGGATATTGAGAGCTTTCAGAGAAAGTATAGGCATATTCAAAATATTCATATTTTGGGCCAAAAACTCCACCATGAAGTTCCTTTGTATTTAAAAGCTGCCGACGTTTTGGTTCTTCCTAACAGTTCGAAAGACAGAATTTCTCAGTTATACACTTCTCCAATGAAGCTCTTTGAATACATGGCCAGCGGCACACCAATCATTTCTTCAGATCTGCCGTCATTGCGGGAAGTGCTTGATGAAAGTATGGTATATTTTTTTACTCCAGATGATCCAAAAAGCTTAGCAGAAACAGTTGACTTAGTTCTCAAAAACTACGATGAAGCGAGACAGAAAGCCAATATGGCACTTTCCAGAGTAGAGCAATATTCTTGGAGGAAGAGAGCGCAAAATATTTTGGCATTTATAGAACCGCACATCTGATGGGAAAAGTATTCAAAAAAATTTTTAATCATCAGGTGTTTCGTTTTCTTTTTGCCGGCGGCACGGCGGCAGTCGTTGATTTGGGGCTTCTGTACGTTTTGGTCCAGATATTTCAGATGTGGTATCTGGTTGCAGCGATTATTGCTTTTATTGCCGCCTTTTCCGTAAGTTTTATAATGCAAAAATTTATGACTTTCGGTGAGTATTCTCGAGAAAGAATTCCCAAACAGCTCACACTTTATCTTATTATTGCTCTCGCGAATTTGGTGCTTAATACTTTTTTTATGTATGTCCAGGTTGACATCATGCGATTCCATTATCTAGTGGCGCAAATCTTAGCAAGTGGTGTTATTGCTCTGTACAGTTTCTTTGTTTATAAACATCTTGTCTTTCACCGCATTCATCATTCTGATAAAATGTCCGACTTAGTGTAATGAAGAAATCCTTTACAGAAGTTATTATCATTGGAGCCGGACCGGCAGGGCTTACTGCCGCGTATGAACTTGCAAAACGGCAGACGCGGTCAGTCATTCTTGAGAAAGACAGGGTTGTCGGCGGTATTTCTCGAACAGTTAAATATAAAGGATACCGTTTTGATATGGGTGGGCACCGTTTTTTTACCAAAGTTGATCGGGCAATGGATATGTGGCGGGAAGTTCTTGGTGGTGATTTTTTACGTCGCCCCCGGCTTTCTAGAATTTACTATAAGAAAAAATTTTTTAGTTATCCAATCAAACCTTTTGATGTTCTCAATAAATTAGGTTTGTGGGAAACCTTTCTTGCTGGCTGCAGTTTTTTATATGCAAAACTGAACAAACGTCCTCGCGAGGAGTCATTTGAAGATTACATCATTAACAACTTTGGCGAACGGCTGTATCGTACATTTTTTAAATCGTACACCGAAAAGGTCTGGGGCATCCCTTGTACTGAAATCCGTGCGGAATGGGCAGCTCAGCGGATTAAAGGATTATCATTTGGCGGCTTGGTGCGCGCCGCTCTTTTTGGCAATCGCGGGAATAAAATCAAAACCTTGATTGAAGAGTTTTATTATCCAAGGTTTGGGCCCGGTATGATGTGGGAGCGCACCAAAAAACTTGTTGAAGACTCGGGATACGGAAAAGTCCGTTTTGCTATTGAGGTGGTCTCTGTTCTTCGCGCAGATAAAAAAATAACCGGAGTGCGCATTCGTAATGAAGAAGGGGAGGAGGAAATTATAGAATGTAATGCACTTGTGTCGAGTATGCCGATTAGTGAGCTTCTCTTTCTTCTGGACCCCCCCGTCTCGTCCGAGCTAAGGGAAGCAGCACAAGGACTTCATTACCGTGACTTTATTTTAGTGGCGCTTATTCTTAATCACCGCGATATGTTTTCGGATAACTGGATCTACGTTCACGACCCCGGGGTTTCAATGGGACGAATTGAGAATTTCAAGAACTGGTCGCCTGAGATGGTTTCTAACCCAAACACCACCTGCCTTGGTCTCGAGTATTATTGCTTCAAGAATGATCACGTTTGGAATATGTCCGATAAAGAGCTTATTAGGTTGGGAGCCGAGGAGCTCGAGAAGATCGGGCTTGCGAAAAAAAGAGATGTTCTTGATGGGGCCGTGGCAAGAATGGAAAAGACATACCCAGTGTACGACAGTTCCTACGAGCGAGTCATGCCGACAGTCCGGGAGGAGATTAAAAAATTCAAAAACCTCTATCCAGTGGGAAGGAACGGTATGCACAAATACAATAATCAAGATCACGCAATGCTAACCGCAATGCTTTCAGTTGAAAATATATTTGGGGCCAGACATGACATCTGGAATGTGAATGTCGAACGTGTCTATCACGAGGAAATTGAAAAAGGAGATGGAGAAAATCAATAATGAAACAAAAGTTCCCGACATTTCTGTTGTAATTCTTTGCTATAGAGAAGGCAGAACGGTGGTAGGTTTTATATTGGAGATGAAGAGATTAATTGAAGAACGCGGTCTCTCATACGAATTAATCCCAGTGGCAAATTATTACGAAAATGGTGGACAAAAAGACAAAACCCCAGATATTTTAAAGGAATTGGCAAAGCGCGACTCGCACATTATTCCTGTCTCTAAGGAAAAGCATGGAGGATTTGGTTGGGATGTACGCAGCGGATTATCCATCGCCAGAGGGGAAACTGTAGCGTTTATAGATGGCGATGGGCAAATGCCTGCCAATGATGTTGTTCGTGTTTATGACGAACTTGTAAGGACTGGGAGTGATGTGGTTCAGACGTTTCGTGTTAAGCGACTTGATACTTTGCAGAGAGTTGTTATTTCTCGGATATACAATATGTTGTTGAAAATCTTGTTCCCAAGAGTTACTGTCTTTGATGCAAACTCGAAACCGAAGATTTTTACCCGTGAATCTCTCGAAAAGCTCACCCTCGTGTCAAGTGATTGGTTCATCGATGCGGAAGTTCTCATACAAGCAACTGAGCAAAACTTTAAAATTTCTCAAATCCCCACAGTTTTCCATAAAAATAAACTTCGTCCATCTTATGTAAGACTCGGGGCGATTTTTGAATTTATTAAGAACCTCATTTCTTATCGATTCCGACGATAGGAATTTAAACATTCGGCAAGTAGCTTTATCTCGCGCTGGTCTGATTTGGCCTGTGTTATGATCAGATAAGGTCATATTGATATTTTCCCGAAAGCAATGCTAGACTTCTCATAAGTATGAAAAACAACAAAAATTTTTGGTTTGGTAAACGAGTTCTTGTTACCGGAGGAGACGGCTTTACGGCTTCTCACTTGATAAAGGAGTTGCTTGAGAAGCAGGCCGTCGTCGTCTCAACTGTTAGGCACATTCGACCAATTAAGACGCTTGATCTATTGAACGGATTTAAGGGTGCGCCGCAACCAGATATCGAATTCTGTAACTTGCTAAATTATCACGAGCTGAGACGCATATGCGACAGACATCAAATAGACACCATCTTTCATCTTGCGGCAACTACAATCGTGAGCGAAGCGGCAAATTCACCAATGTCGACGGCGGAAAATAATATCATCCCTACTCTCAATGTATTAGAGGTGGCCCGTATCAATAGAATTCCTCGAGTAATTATAGCTTCTACAGACAAATCGTATGGTGACCACTTTTCTGATGAGTCAGAGGGCCTGCCCTACCGAGAAAACTATGCACTGCGAGGCCTCGATGTATACAGTGCTTCCAAAGTCTGTGCCGATATGCTGGCCCAGACGTACGCATTTCAGTTCAAGATTCCGGTAATTGTTACTCGCTCATGCAATGTCTATGGGCCGGGAGACTTCAATTTTACGCGGCTGATTCCGCGAACGATTATGTGTTTACTCGCAGGAAGGCCTCCCGTTATCAATCTCGGAAATGAGAAAGTCTTGAGGGAGTATATATTTATTGCGGATCAGGTAAAAGCTTATATGCTTTTGGCTGAAAAAACCAAGGATTATTACGGGCAAGGCAACAGTAAGATGCCTAAAAGCGGTCATATTGGTTATGGCTGGCCGGCCTTTAATATCGGTTCATATACTGGAAACGAAACTAAAAATCTTGCACGTTGTGACAAAATAAAAAGTGTAACTGACGTCATAAGTTCATTGAGAAAAAAAATAAGGAATATTGCCCCTGTTATGATTGAAAAACCAGCGAATTTTATTGAAATTCCGGATCAGTATTTGGATTCATCAAAAATAAAGAAGCTCGGTTTTTCGCCAGGTGTGTCGTTTGAAGAAGGCATTGATATGTCAATAGTCTGGTATAAAGAAAACGCCGATATCCTGGAGAAAAGCGTGTTCAAATATATAAATAATAAATAATAAGATAATAATTGGGATGATGTAAGGAACTCAATGTGCATATAAGTCTATGGATTTTATACAACGAATTAAAAACGCACTTCAATGTCCCAAGTGCCGGCGTTCTCTTAGATATAAAGAAGGAAACTTTACATGTCTATCATGCGGGAGCATTTTCCCCATAAATACTCAAAATCCTTGTGTCCGCTTCGTTGGTGCCTCTTACAGTGAAGAAAAGAAAGATATCAGCAACATTAGAGATTATTTTAAAAAGTGGCCTAAGTTTTATTACTTTATTGCTACTGTTTTCGGCCCTCTTTGGCGCAGCGGTTTAGGCACGGAAGAATTTCTTCAAGTCCACGGCGGCAAAGGCATAGTTCTCAATATTGGTTCCGGTCCAAAAGTCATTGGGTCAACGGTAATCAATCTGGATCTTTTCCCCTATAGGGGGGTTTCTGTAGTTGCTGATGCACTAAATCTTCCATTTAAAGATAATTCAGTAGAAGCGGTGGTCTGCACTGAAATTCTCGAGCACCTGAAGGATCCAGAAGTCGCTGTCAGTGAAATAAACCGTGTTCTGACTAAGTCAGGAAGCGTTTATGTAAGTGTTCCTTTTCTTTTCCCCTTTCACTCCTCTCCGAGCGATTTTAGACGCTGGACTCACGGGGGCTTGCGTAATCTATTTGCTGACTTTGAAACTATCGAGATCGGCGTGTATGCGGGCCCATTTTCAGCCCTTACTGTCTGGTGCTCTTATTTGTTTGCTTCTTTGTTTTCTTTTGGATCAGCTTCGCTATACTGGTTTCTAATGAACTTATCTATGTTCGTTTTCTTCCCAATTAAACTCTTTGATTTCATAGCTTCAAGGCTGCCGTTTGCTATTAACAGCTCGGCCGAGCTATATGTTATTGCCCGCAAGAAGTAATGAGTACTCTTATATTCAGGCTAAAGGAGGTTTTTAAAAGCCATCGGTGGGCAATTTTTCTTTCAGTAGTTGCTGCAATTATTGTATCAGCGCCGACCTTTCTTTCAGTGTCCGCTCTGGGTCCTGAATATAAGGGAATGCCTTTTCTCTATCAGGATAATGAAAATTTCTACCTGGCTCGCATTCAGGAAATTGTTGATGGCCACTTTCGAGTTGGTTCACCAATTGTCTATGAATACAAGAATGCCCCGACCCCACTGACTCCGATAGGGGAATATATGTATGCTCTCCCGACACTCTTTTTTGGTTTACCTCTCGCTGCAATGGTGGTGTTTAGTAAGTTTCTATTTCCTCTTCTCTTGTTCCTTCTTGTATATTCCCTTACATACTTGTTGATACAAGACGGAAAAGGAGTTCGACCCAAACTATTTGCTCTCATGGCCGCCTCGGTTTCTATTCTTGGATTTGATTTGGCGTACTATAGAGAAGTTCTGGATATTTTCAGTTCCGGGTCCTCTTCGCTTTACCTTTCCATCTGGACAAGATTAGTTAACCCAATAACAGGAGGTCTTTTTCTTTTTATTTTCTTTTTATCAATATGGGCAGTAATTCGGAGAAAGAAATATTTTTGGCTAGTTGGCGGGGTTACCCTCGGACTTATGACCGGATACGTATTTTCATTTGGCATTGCAATAGCGACCGCCGTACTACTTCTTTTCATATACGCCATCAAAAGGCGGTTAGCAATCGTTAAAGGATTTATAGGCGTTTTGCTTACTGGGGGATTACTAAATGTAATTAATTTGAAGAATTTTCTGCTTACATTATCGTCTACCGAAGGTAATGCGTCTGCTCTTAAGAATGGCCTCCTTCTTACGCACACCCCACTTTTAAATAAGCTCTTATTACTGGCATTTGCGCTTTGGCTTGGACTCTTTTTGTATAATTTCATCAAGAAAAGATACTCATTAAGCGATGTTCGCGACTCAGATATTTTTGTTGCTTCTCTGTTAGTTGCGTCTTTCATAGCGATGAACCAACAGCTGATAACGGGCAAGACGGTCTGGCCGCAGCACTTTATCCAATATACTATTCCCATTTCTGTCATTGCTTTGTCTGTGTCTTTATCTTTCATTTCCAGAGAGCTGTTATTAAAAGTTGGTAAATTAATCGCTATTACCTTAATTATTATTTCGTTTGTATTTGGCCTGCGAACACTTGGCTCATACGCGGCGGTTCTTGATGATTTCTCTTATCAACAAAATTACAAGCCGGTATTTGATTGGCTGAACTCTCACACTGCCAAGGATTGCGTTGTCTTCGTGAAAGAAAAAAAGGAAATTCTGGCCCCCCTCGTCCCCGCTCTCACACATTGCAATAGCTACTACACCAGCTATTCTTTTGTCGGTGTGCCTTATGGCCGCTTGGAGCACAACTACTTGAGTTTGCTAAAGCTCAATAATATTAATCCTCAAGAACTTGGGTCGTATCTTGATCAGAATCCAATTGATATTAACGCCAACTTTTTCCGGGATTGGAAGGAGATGTTCTCTCATTCAAAGGATCCTTGGCTTATCTCGATTAGTGATAGGGAAGCTATTGATGAATGGAAGAAAACTCTGGTAATCAAACTTAGTTCTGACTATAAGCAATTTTTCCAAAATGATTTTTATACCGAGCTTGCCAAGTATCGCCTGGACTATGTCATGTGGGACGAAAATGCAGACCCTACTCCCGACGTGCGCGAACTCAATTTCTTGAAAGAGGTATATTCGTTCAATAATATTCATCTCTATGAGGTCAAGCGGTAGAAATTTGATAATAGCGCTTTTTTTATGTGTCGTATCAATTCAATACGCAGTATTTTTTGGTTTTAAATACCTTGACCGGACATCTTTTGATTTAGACGGGGACCCAACTTATTCTTTCCCCATTCACGGCCAAGATTCGCCCCAGTTTGTCTCTCTTGCGGACAATCTAAGCAAGTATCACAAGTTTTCCCTTGATGGTGTTCAGCCGGAAACATTTAGAACTCCCGGCTACCCAGCGCTAATATTCCTTTCACAGAGCATATTTGGCGGCGTCTCTGGGGCAGTATTCGTTCAAATAATATTGTCTGGTCTAAGCGCGATTCTAATATTTTTAATTGCTCAAAAGATATTCGGTCAAACAGTTGCTATTATAAGTGCGCTCGTTTTTTCTCTTTCCCCGTCCGCCATTTTTCACTCCGTTGTTCTATTAAGCGATATGGCATTTGTATTCTTTATCCTACTTTCTATTTATTTACTTTTTTTTGCAGACAGCCGTATTTTTAAAGTAATGTTTCTGGCCGGCATCAGTCTCGGCCTTTCAACGCTTTTTCGTCCAATCTCACTCTACCTTCCTCTCATCCTTATTCCCTTTCTTTTGTATGAAATACGCCACCAGGTCACGTGGAAAAGAGCTCTGTCTTTGACCGGAATGTTTGTAGTGGGCCTTTTTGTTATTGTGTCTCCGTGGCTTATTCGAAACCGTTTAGAAACGGGCGTTTTTGCTTTCTCGTCCCTTGGTGTCTATAACCTTGCTTCCTATAATATTCCTGATTTTCTGGCCTCAAAATATGGTCCCGCATCATCTATAGTTTCAGAGTATCAGAAAATCTTTCGTGCCCTGCCGAGTGAAAAAGCGCGCTCACTTGAGTACTCCTCCGAATTAAAAAATATTTTTTGGCCTTATCTCAAGGGAGATTTTGTGAGCTATGGTGTCTATCATATTATCGGCACAGCCAAGTTCTTTCTTTCTAGCAATCTGCGTTATCTAGCCATACAGATCAATGCCCCAAAATTTAAGGAGCGCCTGGGTCTGTTTGCAGACTCTCCTGATATTCTTTCCGCGCTTGTTCACAAAGATTTTTCTTTGGTGATAAAAACTCTAAGGACGCAGACATTGATTACTTTTGATAGGTTGCTGATGATTGCCGTAACCTTCCTCGCTTTTGCCGCTATATTCATTCGAAAGCACCGTTTTTACAGCCTTTTATTCCTCGCCATTATTCTCTATTTTGCTCTTCTCACCGGCCCGGTTTCCATTCCACGCTACCGCTTGCCGGCAGAACCGTTTCTTATAATACTAATGCTGTTCACTATCACCCATATCCTAAGCGGGCGAAATCACGGAGATGCTAATTCCTCAAGTTAAAAATCCGATCCTCGTTGCAAGGTGCTTTCTTCGTTTTCTTGTGTATGGCAAGGCCAACAAAGAAATTAACTTGCCCGAGTCAGTACTTATAATCCAGCTAGGTAAATTCGGCGATATGCTCGCGACTACGCCTATGTTTCGGGCTGTCAAAAAGACTTATCCGGCCTGCCGCGTGACAGTAATAGGGAACAAGGTCAATAAAGAGTTAGTAGAAGGCAATCTCGATATTGATGAATATATCGTTTGGGATAACGATGTCGATAATATGATCAGTACTCTCAAGGGAAATTCATATGATTTTGGATGTGTGACAGGGCCAAACTTCCATTCCCTGGCCGCTCTTTTCTTAAGCGGAATAAAGACTATTTCTGCGCCTGTAATAAAAAACGGCTGGAGTCCGTACGAAACTCGGTCATATAAAATAATAAGGAATTTTGTTATTAAGAGAGATCATAGAATGCGCCACTATGTGCCAAGGGAGTATTTGAGACTTCTAGAACCAATCGGTATTTATACAGAAGATACAAAAAAGTATATATATTGGAGCACGAAGGGCGAGGCGAAAGCCAAAGAAATAATTTCAGAAATAAACAAGCCCTATTCATGGCTTGTTGGTATTATGCCCGGCGCAGGGAACAAAGCAAAGCAATGGTCAGCTCGAAGGTTTGCTAAAGTGTCTGATTATCTTGTTAAAAAATACAACGCTTATATATTGATTATCGGAAGCGAAGCCAACAGGAAAGAGATTAGTGAAATGAGAAACGCTGTTATTTATAGAGACAGTGTTACTGATACAAGCCGTACTTCTGTAGACGAGGTAAAGGCGCTTATAAGCAAGCTTGATTTCAC
>SCSN01000004.1 GCA_004322205.1 Patescibacteria group bacterium | reverse complement strand
CGAAATGGGTTCGGACTAATTCAAGAATACTGCATTTTGAAACGAAGTGAAAAATGCGTCGGAGCGAGCGAACCGCTTCGCTCGCGTGAGGGATGAGAAGACCTTGAGCATATTCCGCGAAGCGGAATGCGAAAGGTGTACAGAATCTGTAAGATTCGAATCCCTCCCGACGCATAACGAGTCTTAGAGCTATGCGTCGGGCAGGCAAATTTACCCGCTTTCAATAGTCTCGATAGCTTGGGTTTTTGTCGCTTTTGCCATTGGCTCCCTTGATGGTTTGACAAGTATTGATACTGGGTGTATAATGTTAAATAGAGTTCACTGTCAACTTTAGACCCTTAGAGGAGGGCCAAATGCAGCTCATTTCCGTCTTTGCTGTTCTCGCGTTTCTGTTCTCGGCGGCGGCCTACGTGCCTTACGCCAAGTCAGTGCTCACGAGCAATGCCCAGCTCACAGTCTCAACGTGGATCTCTTGGTTGCTCATGAACGCCGCGATTCTGGCGGGTATGATCGCTGCTAGCGAGATGGCATGGCAGATGGTGGCGTACACGGTCGGCGTCGCGGTCCTTGTTGGAGCCAGTGTCTACAAGGGCGCAGCAGTTGGGTGGACTCGTCTCGACTTCATCTGTCTCACCGTCGTGATCGTTGCGATCGGGCTCTGGGCGGTTTCGGGGGACCCGAACATCGCCATCATTTTGAGTCTCGTCGCCATCATTTTGAGTTTCGTCGCCATCACTATCGGGTCTGTCCCCATGGTGGTGAACGTTTGGGAGAACCCCGCACGCGAGCCGCTCCTGCCTTGGCTTCTGTTCTTGGCGGGGGGGGGTCTTCGGAGTGCTGGCGATTCCGACTTGGAACATCGCGGCGGCCCTCACCCCCGTCTGGTTCCTCTTCCTCCAGGTGTTGATGGTACTTCTGATCTCACGCAAGCTGCGTCTGAACAAGGTAGTCGCGTGAGCTCCAGCCGCCCCTGAAAGTCGTCTCGACTTCGGGGCGGCTTTCTGTTTTATAGAGAGCTAATTGTGAGAGCTTTGTGCGCTCGAACCTAGCCCGCCAGAAGAAAGCCTTAAATTGTCAAAAAGCTGACGGCCGGTTTGAGCTAATTCAAGTATTCTGCACATTGGACATCTAAAGCGCTCCGTACTAATATATGGTTATATGGCAGAAGCAAAGCCAATTGGTGAAGTTGTGCACTGGTACGACAAAATCGGCGTTGCGGTTATTAAACTTGCAGGCGCTCTCAAGGTAGGAGACAAGATTAAGGTGAGGCGTGGAGAAACGGAGTTTGAAGATTCTGTGGACTCCATGCAGCTCAACCACCAAGCCATTGAGTCGGGCAAGAAAGGGCAGGAGGTAGCCGTCAAACTCTCGCAGCAGGCAAAAGAGGGGGCGGCGATTTATGCCGCGGAGTAACCAGTGATTTTCAGCAACAACTCTTTTGTAGAAAAGAGCGCTTAGCTATTTTTGTTTTTTCTGTTATTGTCGTCCTGTTATGTCTCAAGAAAATCTTATAAAACTTGTATGCTCGAACTGTAAGCGGATTAACTATTGGACAAGCAAAAATAAGAAGAAAGTCGAGCGAAAAATCGAGCTCAAGAAGTACTGCAGATTTTGCAGAAAGCGCACTCTTCACAAGGAGGCAAAGAAATAACATTGAACCCAGCCATACGGCGGGGTTTAATATTTGCGGGCCCACCAGGACTCGCCCAGCACATTCTAGCGGGAGCTGGAGGAATCGAACCTCCGACCGCTGTTTTGCCTGCCCGCCGAAATTTGCGGGTCCACCAGGACTTGAACCTGGATTAATGGTTTTGGAGACCATCGTTCTACCGTTGAACTATAGACCCATACGCAGGCGGAGAGACAGCAGTTATACCACTTAACTAAGCTCCCATTGACCTCTAATAATGTGCTGGGTTGGAGGCCGAAGTTATGCCACTCAACCAACCACCTTTATATTTGCACACAATCGTATCAAATTTTTTCTCAAAGAAAAACCGCCCCGTGAGTTGGCGCGCGTGCGCGCTATCTCACGGGGCGGGGATGCTGGAATTATACCACAGGTGCTTTTTCACTCTCTGAATCGAAAAGTCCGGCGCCGAAAGCCACAAGGCAGATCATGAAGATCAGAGCTACACCTACCTCCAGTGTATTACCTCTGAACCAGCCGACGAGCGTAACGAAAACGCTTGCGAGCCAAGCACCTCCTGCCGCAATCTTTCGTAGCCTCGGCTTCCCGCGAAGCAACCTTTCTCCGAGCAGGAAAGCGAATATCGCCGTGTTTATCGTTGCTAGCATGCCGAGGAACGAGGTTGCAACAAGATTGGCTGGCCATTTGGTGCTTAGCAAGGTGATAAACCAAAGGACAGCGGACAGCAAGAGTGAACCCCAAAAGAACTCGTCTCTCTTCGACATACTGTGCCCCTTTCAAGTTGTCCAAGTTGTCTGGTGAGCCTTCTCTTTTTAGAATACCTCTATTTCTGAATTGTGTCAATATCAAGAAACTTTCTCACCGACCTCTCGAGTTTCTTCCTTTCTTGTTTTTTGGAGATATCAAACCATTTAATTCTTTTATCGCGGTTGAACCAGCGCAATTGGCGTTTGGCATATTGCCAATTGCCGCTGATAATTTTCTGGCGGAGCTCTTTTTTTGAAATTTTGTCCTGCAGGAAGTCAGCCAAATATCGGTATTCCAAACCGAGTTCGCGCATTCGCTTGAGTGAAAGCCCTCTCGCTCGGAGTCTTTGTGCTTCGGCAATCATTCCTTGGCGCAGTCTTTCTATTGCCCGTCTTTCAATATTTTTCTTGAGAATCTGCGGGGAAATTTTTATACCCATGAAAAGTGCATCAAGTTCTTTCTTTCGTCTTTTTAACTGCGGCACTTTGCCTAATGTCTTGGCGATTTCTATGGCGCGGATAAGTCTGCGCGGATTCTTTGGTTCAATTGTTCGGGCGCGGGCAGGATCCAGTTTTTTGAGTATTAAAAAAAGTTCCTGCGCAGATTTCTTCTCTAATCTCTTGCGCAGTATCTTATTCGGCGGGACATGAGGAAAAACTACTTTATCAACCAGAGCCTGGATGTAAAATCCGGTTCCGCCGATTATGATGGGGAGTTTTCCGCGCGCCCAGATTTCTTCGAGCGCTTTTTCGGCATGCTTGCGGTATTCTTCGACGGTAATCTGGCGCTTGGAACTAGCAATGTCGAGGCAGTGATGAGGAATCCCTGCCTTTTCTTTTCTCGTGATTTTTCCCGTGCCGATATCAAGATCCTTGTAGACTTGGCGTGAATCGGCAGATACAACTTCGCCGGAAAATTTTTTGGCAAGCGCCACCGCTAAAGCGCTCTTGCCCGATGTCGTCGGCCCGATGACAACAAGGAGTCTCTTTTTCATTCCCCAATTATATAGTTCCGCCTGCAGGGATAGAACCGCCTGCAGAGACTCTTCCTCCGGAAATGACGGAGCTAGCGGCGTCAACTATTCCGCCACCCTGAATCTTGCCGCCAACATTAATCGAGCTACTAACTTCCACCGCACCTCCAGCGATAATCTTGCCCCCTGAAGTGACGGTGCCACCTCCAGGAAGAGTACCACCCGTAGTAATTGTTCCGCCGCTACTAATTGTTCCACCAGCGGGGACTGTTCCGCCAGCTTGGATACGTTCACTGCTCGCGGTCCTGCCGCCTGCAGAAATTTCGCCCCCCACAGGTACGTCGCGAGGGTCGTCTATTGTTCCAATTTCTCCTCCGGCGTCAACTTGATTAATGCAGGTAGTATAAACCGGCTGAAGATAAAAGCTCGTCGCAGTCCTCACTCTCCGTTGGAAAACAACAACACGTCCGCTGCAAGGTGCACCCCCTGCCGCAATCGTGCCTCCGGCGGCAACAGTGCCGCCTGAAGGAAATCCCGCACCAGCTGTGCCTTCGTCTGTCGTATCAACGCCAAGAACTGCCGCCGCCGCTTGCCTCCAGAACCCGATTTTCTTCGGGCAATCAGAATCAGCTTGATCTATAAAGCCGTCGCCGTCGTTATCAATACCGTCAGCGCATTTAGGACAGTCAACGTCCTTGAGGTCGATTTTTCCGTCGCCGTCATTGTCTTTGCTGTCAAAACATTGGGCGTAGAGTTTTTCCGGGTATGGGGTTTCATTGCTGGGAAGCTCTGCCAGCGCGAAAGAGAGGGGAAGGAGAGAGAGCATTGCGACTATGGTAACCCATCTCCCTTTGACCCTGATCTTCCGTGTTTTTTGCTTCAGATTTGTCATTATTATAATAATACCACGAAACATCTAAAAAATCAAGCACAACGAGCTGGCGAAAGTGCTGTATTTTGCGGCCCACAATCTGGCTTTCAAAACGCAAAGTTCTTTAATGTGGGCGAGGAGGGAGTCGAACCCTCATGCCTTACGGCACACGATTTTGAGTCGTGCATGTCTGCCATTCCATCACTCGCCCACCAACTGTGCGGGATAAATTTGCCGACTGCCCCACAGGCCCTGCATACGCGGGGTCCTTCGGGGTTCCGCCACCCCAGCGATGAGTACCACTCTACTACATTGGTGGTCTTTTTCAATTTCTTGATTAGAATTCCTTATTAGCTATTCTTTATTCGTGATAAAATTTCAGCATGACTCAATTCTACAACGACTCGGTTTTCTGGATTGACGTTGACAAGATCAAGCCGAATCCATATCAGCCACGTCGCGAGTTCAATGAAGCCGAGATGAAAAGTCTGGCTGACTCCATCCGCCAGTACGGTGTGCTTCAAGCATTGGTGGTTACGCGCCGCGAATACGAAAAGCCGGACGGCGGGCTCGGCGTCCTCTATGAGCTCATTGCCGGTGAGCGGCGCCTTCGCGCCGCTAAAATGGCGGGACTCTCTCAAGTGCCGGTGCTTATCAAAACGGGCGAAGACACCGACCTTATGAAGCTTGAGCTTTCCATTATTGAGAATCTTCAGCGTGAAGATCTTAATCCTGTTGACCGCGCTCGCGCTTTCGAGCGGCTGGCGGGCGAGTTTGGTTTCAAACACCACATCATTGCCGGCAAGATCGGCAAGAGCCGCGAATATGTCTCCAACACCATGCGCCTGCTCTCCCTGCCGCAGTTTATTTTGGACTCCTTAAGCCAAGGGAAGATTTCCGAAGGCCACGCCCGGCCGCTCATGATGCTTGGCGACCGCCCCGATGAACAGACAGTGCTTTTTAAAGAAATTACTTTCAAGAAACTTAATGTGCGGGAAGCAGAGGGCATTGCTCGGCGTATCGCTTACGACAAAGTGCGCAAGAAGGAGCGGGCGATCGATCCCGAAATCATTGAGCTCGAGGAGAAACTCCGAGAAGCGCTCGGCACCCGCGTTCAAATTGAGCGGCGTGACGTCGGCGGCAAGGTTATGATTGACTTCTTTTCGAACGATGATCTGCGCAGCTTGCTTGCCATCTTGCAGAGCAATGCTGAAAAGAGTCCCAACGACTCCCTTGAAAAACTTGCCAGCCCGAGGCTGGCCCGCCTTGGGCGGGAAGCCGAGCATCCTGAAGTGGCAAAAGCCGACTCGGAAACTCCTCTTGACGATCGCGCTCCCAGTGAATCAAATTCCGAAGACGATGATCTCTATTCGATGAGGAATTTTACTATTTAGTTTAGCTTTGCTTTTGCACTGACGCCTTGATGCGCCGCCGCGCCAGCGAAGTTTTTACGTACTCCAGCCATTTTGCTGTCGGATGGGCGGATAGCTTTGTTACAATTTCAACGATGTCGCCGTTTTGCAAATGTGTGTCAAGAGAAACGAGCTTGCCGTTTACCTTCGCTCCTGTCATGTGGCTGCCGATATCGGAGTGAATAGCGTAAGCGAAGTCAACGGGCGATGATTCCTTCGGCAAATCAACCACGTCACCTTTGGGGGTAAAAATGAAGATGCGGTGTTGAAAGAAATCGCTCCGCAGACCGTGGTTGAAAACGTCAACGCTTGCTTCTTCCTCGTGGTGCGAAACAAGCTCGTTGATCCACTGCGGGACATCTTTATGAAGGGTGTTGGGATTTACCGTCTCTCTCGGAGTAGCACCCTGCGGGAGCAGCGCTCCAGCCCAAACCAAGCTTGCCGGGATTTCCCCTTTCATTTTCCCTTCCTTGTACGAGATGTGTGAGGCAATGCCGTACTCGGCATTTTGATACATCGCTTCAGTCTTAATCTGCACTTCAACAATGTTGCCGTCGCCGGTAAAAACTGTTGTGTGGAGAGCTTGATAGCCGTTTGGTTTGGGGAAGGCGATGTAATCGTCTATCTGGTGCGGAAGCGGCCGCCATGAGGCGTGGATTGCTCCAAGCACGCGGTAGCAATCCTGGACCGTAGGCACAACGACGCGGAGAGCGAGGATATCGTAAACTTCGTCAATGTTTTTCTCCCGCGCATGGAGTTTTTTCCAAAGACTGTAGAGCCCCTTGACGCGGTACTCGGTTCTGACGCGGGTGATTTCCTCTTTGGCCAGAGCCTTCTTGACTGACTTGAGGAATTTCTGAAGGCTTTCTTCCTGCTTTTTGCGCCGCTCCGCGGCGGCGCCTCGCACTTCCTCGTACTCTTTCGGATAGACAAATGGAAAAGCGAGATCTTCAAGTTCGCGCGAGAGTTTTCTGATGCCGAGTCGGTAGGCGATAGGAGCGTAAATCTCAAGAGTCTCGCGGGCAATCCGGACGCGCTTCTCCTCAGGGACGAAAGAGAGAGTGCGCATGTTGTGCAAGCGGTCGGCGAGTTTAATCATCAGCACCCGAATGTCGCGCGACATCGCCACAAAAAGTTTGCGCAGACTTTCGTTGTGCCGATCAGCGCCGCGGTATTTGAGAGAGCCGAGCTTGGTCACTCCTTCAACCAAAAAAAGGACTTCTTCCCCAAATTCGCTCTCGATTATCTTCGGTTCGATATTGCCGTCTTCAATCGAATCATGAAGAAGACCTGCCGCTATGGTGGTTGCCCCCATGCCGTATTCGGCGAGAATTTTGACGGTTTCAACGGGGTGGATTATATACGGCTCGCCGGAGAGACGGACATGGCTCTTGTGAACTTCCGCCGCAAAAGCAAACGCTTGAGCGATGAGCGCCCGGTCTTTCTCCGAGGGTGAATGAAGAAGCGATATGATGCTCTGAACATCATCCATGTCCTTATTCTAGGGAAGCAGGAAATTAAGGCAAATGGAAATGCAAAGCAAACGAGGTTTAACCTCCATAGCGGAGGTTAAACCTCGTAATCCTTATGCGCCAGAAAAACGAAAGCTCGGCGTGTGCGCCGAGCTTAGGACTCACTTTTGCATTTGCATGTCCCCGACTTATCTTGCCGTTACGGCGAGCGAGCGGGTGTCCCTGTCTTGAGGGGCTGTGGATGGGGTGCGTATAGAAACCCCCGCCGCCAGAGATCCGCCAGAGTTGCGGTGTACAAGAACGTTCCTCGGCCGTAGCCTTTCGGCAGTGCCTCATCTTCCTGCGGGATGTTGTGGTGGTCTCGCAGAACTGCCTTCTCGACGTCGGAGAGGCCCACGAAGGTTTTAATGTACCATGCAATCTGGCTCTTCGTGACAGCGGGCAAGGTGTAGAACATATCACCTCCTTAAGGGGTGCGTCCGTGTTCTATTGTACTCTATTTAGAGAAAAGTAATTCCACAGGTAACGAAATTGTCATTCCGTTCTTATAGTTGTTCGTTATTCCTTATTCTTGGCCTTGTGCGGATTGTGGTTAATGCAAGTTTTGTTTGAACATCTCTCCGGTATTGTTTTCGTGCCTTCTCCCAGTAGCAGAACGAATCCCAGTAGTACAGCAAAGCTGACTACGGGACTGCGGCGCTACTTCAGCTTGCCTAATTTATCTGGTCTGTAATTAAGACATTTATTGTTACTGCACCGTTCTGGTATGATCTTTGTGCCTTGCATCATAAGCGAGCCGCAGAGGTCGCAGAGGCGTCCCGTTGGTTTTGCTTTTATGGCATTCTTGCATTTGGGATAATTGCTGCACGAGTAAAACACTCCGTATCGCCCGCGCCGTTCCATCATGAGACCGTCGCCGCAGAGCGGGCATTTCACTCCGGTATTCATTTTTTCCAATTCTGCCTCGTCTCGTTTGACGTATTTGCAGCGGGGATAGCGGGAACAGGCAATAAATCTGCCGAATTTTCCGTCGCGCTCAACAAGCGTACCCTTGCCGCATTCAGGACAAACCTCACCCGTGTCTTTGGGACCATCGAGAGCCTCGCCGTCAATAGTGCGCGCGCCGTGGCATTCGGGGAAACGCTCACAGGAGAGGAATTTGCCGGTGCGGCCGAGTTTAATTACCATACCGCTCCCGCATTTTGGACATTTCCACTTTTTGTCCGCCTCTCCCAAAGTGGTGATTTTTTCAATTTTTTCTTTAGCCTTAACGTCTTTGGAAAATGGCGCGTAAAAACTCTTCAAAGTTGCAACATACTCACGCTTGCCGTCTGCAATCTCGTCGAGTTCGTCTTCCATTTCGGCTGTGAAGGAGTCGCTGATGTACTTTGCGAAGTTATTCTCCAGAAACGAGCTGACAACATCGCCGGTGTCGGTGGGCATGAGTGAGCGTTCAATTTTCGTGACATAACCGCGGTTCACAAGCGTCTCAACGATAGTGGCATATGTCGAGGGGCGCCCGATGCCTCGTTTTTCAAGCTCTTTGATGAGACCGGCTTCGGAGTAGCGCGGTGGCGGGGTCGTTTCTTTCTCTTGGGAGTCAAGAGAAAGAAGTGTCAGCGGATCGCCCGCTTTAAGTTTTGGAAGTTCGATGTCTTCCTGTCTGGCTCGCGGGTCTGCAGAGAGCCATCCTTCGAAGAGCACTCTTGAACCAACGACGGAAAAATCTGGTATTGATTTGCTTGTAACGTTTGCCGAGACTTTGGTGCGCAGAATTCTGGCATTTGCCATCTGTGAGGCCACTGTCCTTTGCCAGATGAGCTTATAGAGTTTCTTCTGCTCTTCGTTTGCGCCGGCGTCTTCCTTTGAAGCGTCAGTGGGGCGGATTGCTTCATGGGCCTCTTGGGCAGTTTTGCTTTTGGTTTTGTAGACTCGCGGGGAGAGATTTACTTTTCCGAACTTCTCCTCTATTACCCCGGCAATGTGCTTTTGAGCGGCGACGCTTAAGCTTGTGCTATCCGTTCGCATGTAGGTGATTAGCCCTGCTTCGTAGAGCCGCTGGGCAATTCTCATAGTGCGCGAGGGTGAAAAACCGAGCCGCGAACTGGCGGCCTGCTGGAGTGTAGAGGTAATGAAAGGCGCCCGTGGAACTCTCGTTATTTCCGTTTCCTTAACATCAACAACTGACCACTGTTTCGCCTTGCCGACACGAACAATACGATCAACTTCTTTTTTGTCACGCGGTTCTTCTTCACAGGTTAGGGTAATGGTGTCGCCGGATTCGGTTTTGAATTGCCCGGCGATCGTCCAAAATCCCTCCGGCAGGAAAGCGCGGATTTCGCGCTCCCGCTCCATAAGAATGCGTAAGGCGGGGGACTGCACTCTGCCGGCGGATAATCCATA
Source organism: Patescibacteria group bacterium (assembly GCA_004322205.1). Taxonomy (GTDB): domain Bacteria; phylum Patescibacteriota; class Minisyncoccia; order Phycocordibacterales; family Zambryskibacteraceae; genus SCSN01. The sequence continues at coordinate 27,410 of SCSN01000004.1, read as the reverse complement.
GCGCACCTTCTTCCAGATAAGCCCCGAGAGGTCATAGCCAACCAAACGATCAAGCACTCTCCGGGCCTCTTGCGCTGTTTTCAAATTTATATCTATGTCACGTGGGTGCTTCAGCGCTTCTTGAATAGCTTCTTTTGTAATTTCGTGATATGTGATTCTCTTTATCTTTTGACCCTTACTTTTCGAGCTTTGAATTTTCCCGCCTGCCGCCTGCCTGCCGGCGAGGCGGGGACGGGCAGGGGATTTTGAATTTCCCAAATCATCTTTGATGATTTGGGCGATGTGCCAAGCAATTGCTTCTCCTTCGCGATCGGGGTCGGTGGCAAGAAGTACTTCGTCGGCTCTGGCAACGTGGCGTTTGATGCTCTCTATTACCTTTTCTTTACCTTTGACAATTTCATAGTGAGGGATGAAACCGCCTTCGATGTCGATGGCATTGTTCCCTTTTGGCAGATCACGGATATGACCGACACTAGCGATCACTTCATACTCGCCTTCAAGATATTTTGAAACTGTCTTCGCTTTCGCCGGCGATTCAACAATTAAAACTTTTCCCGCCATATGTTGGAATCAATTAGTACTATAAATACTTTTTCAATGCAACCTGCAGAGGTTTGAAGCCGGAAGCTAGTTTAGACGGATTTCTCCCATTGATTCAGCTATAAGTCCTTTTATTTCCATCGCAGAGAGAATCATATTGACTTGGCTTGCCGGCACGTTGAGAGCGCGGATTAATTCATCGCGAGACATGGGATTTGTGAGAAGTCCAACTATTTTTTTCTCTTCGGGCGACAGGTTTTCATACGAATCGTATAATTTGCGCCTCTCAACAACTTCAAATCCAAGAGTTTTCAAAATATCTTCAGGGGAGGTGACAGGAACGGCACCGAGCTTGATGAGCATATTCGGACCTTCCGAGTTTGGAGAAAAAATCGAGCCGGGGACGGTGAGTACATCGCGGTTGTAGTCCGCGGCAAGGCGGGCGGTGATAAGAGTGCCCGAGCGTGCCTCTGCCTCAACGATGAAAGCAGCATGACTCATGCCCGCCATGATTCGGTTTCTCTGCGGGAATGACCATGGGGCGGCTCGAAAGTCATTCTCAAATTCAGAGAGCAAAGCTCCTCCTTTTTCAATAATTTCTTCTGCTAGGTGGATATGAGAGCTCGGATAAAGAACTTTCGGATCAAGCCCCGAGCCGGGGATAGCGATATTTTGTAAGCCACTCTCGAGGGCGGCGCGGTGGGCGAGAGAGTCAATTCCGAGGGCGAGACCAGAGACAATAGTGATGGGAAAGCCGCGCAATCCCGCAATCATCTGCTCGCAAACCTCTCGTCCGTAGTCGCTCCCTTTACGCGAGCCGACGACGCAAAGGATTTTGTTTTCGGCTGGAGGCAGCGTGCCGGCGCAGAAGAGCTTTTTCGGCGGATCGGGAATTTCCTTGAGAAGGGGGGGAAATTCTGAATTTTTGAGTTCCCGAATTGTGTATGACATATGCCAAATTTTAGCATTTTCTGCTAGTATTATGCTTATCAAGCTTCATTAGTTTTTTAGAAAGCTTTCTAGAAATTCGTGAAGCTAAGTAGCTAGAAAGCTATTCATGTTAGACATCAAATTCATTAGAGAAAACAAAGATCTTATTCTTGAAGCCGCCCGCAAGAAGCGAATTAAGTTTGACGTGGATAAGCTCATTACTCTCGATGACAAGCGGCGTGAGGTACTGGCGCGTGTGGAAGAGCGGCGCCGCGAACAGAATGAGTTTAGTCTCAAAATTGCCGCCGAGAGAAACTCTGCCTTGAAGCTTGAATGGATTGAGAAAATGAAAACGCTCAAAGAGTCGCTTCAGGAAGAGGAGAACGAGCTCCGCGAGCTCATGAAGGAATGGCAGGCGCTCATGCTTCAGGTGCCGAATATCCCCGACGTTTCTGTGCCGGAAGGCGATGGAGAGAAAGATAATGTTGAACTAAAAATCTGGGGTGAAAAGCCCACCTTCAATTTTCCGATCAAGGACCATGTTGAACTCATGACCTTTTTGGACATGGTGGATTTTGAGCGCGGTATCAAGGCTCACGGTTTTCGCGGTTATTTTCTTTTAAATACCGGCGCTGATTTGAGTTGGGCGGTTTGGAACTATGCCCGTGATTTTTTTTCTGTCAATGGCGCGCAGCATGTCATTACTCCGGCCATCGTACGCAAGGAGCATTTCTACGGCACTGGACACTTACCCAACGAAGCCGAAGATTTATTTAAAACTCAAGACGATGAATTTCTCTCCGGCACGGCCGAGGTGCCGATGATGGCTTTCTATGCGGACGAGGTTCTGAAGAAAGAAGAGTTGCCGAAAAAGTTTCTTGCATTTTCTCCCTGTTATCGGCGCGAAGCCGGTAGCCACGGCAAGGACATCAAAGGGCTTATCCGCGTTCACGAATTTTACAAGTTGGAACAACTAGTGCTCTGTGAAGCCAAACATGAAGAAAGCGAACGCCTGCACGAAGAGCTAACGCGCCGCACCGAAGAGTTTATTGAAAGTCTTGGGTTGCCTTATCGACGGCTGGTGATCTGCGGTGGAGATTTGTCGGCAAGCAAAGTGAAACAGTATGAAATTGAACTTTGGTTGCCTTCTCAAAAAGCATATCGAGAAATTGCCAGCTCCTCTTACTACCACGATTTCCAGACCCGACGCTTTAACATCAAATATGATGATAACGGCAAAAAATCTTATGCCCACTCTCTAAACAATACAGCTATCCCCACTCCCAGAATATTAGTTGCGCTTGTTGAAAACAATCAAACCGCGAGCGGCTCCGTGAAAATTCCCAAAGCCCTCGTTCCTTATCTAAATGGTTGCACGGAAATTACAAAGAATTAATGTTGTAATCCGAGCTGGAAATCCCGACGGGAAGTCGGGGCCAAGACGAAAGCGCCAGGGCTAAAAGTTCTATAATATGCGAGCTTTTCTCCGATCTCCAAAATTGCGACGAAAGCAGCGGCTCCGGCTACTCAAAAGAATCGCTTTCGGCGGCATGTTTCTTATCGCTCTCTTGGGCGGTCCGGTGCTTTTTTCCCAGAACCGGTATTTGCAGATTCGCACTGTTGAGATCTCGGGCAACTCGGTTGTGACAAGCGAGGCGATAGCAGCGACAGCCCAAACCGCTCTCGCCGGCAATTACGCGCGTCTTTTTTCTCGCGCCAACATTTTCTTCTATCCGAAGGGAGCGCTCGAAAAAAAGATTAGAGAGCAGTTCCCGCGCATTGCGCGCATTGCAGTGGATCTCGAGCTTGGGCGCAATGTGCTCACTCTTTCTATCGAGGAGCGTGAACCGGCGGCAGTCTGGTGCGGCGGGGAAGTGTCTTCCCAATCGTGCTATTTCATTGATAAGGAAGGCTTTGCTTTTGACGCAGTGGCGGAAGTGCCGCCCAGGCTCTACTTTGTTTATATTTCAGAGTTGCCCGGCAAAGTACTGGGAATCTATCCCATCGAGCGCAAGCTCTTTGCAAACCTCGCCGCTCTGGTTGAGCGGCTGAAAGGTCTTCGGCTTGAGCCGCAGACGCTTACTCTCACGGCGGAGAGTGACGTGCGTCTTGCCGTGGCGCCCGGAAGTGAAATTCTTTTTGAAGCAAATGCCGACCTCGAGCGAGTCTTTTCGAATTTGGAGTCGGTCTTGAGCGACCCGAAACTGGGACTGTTGAATGGTGGTAAACTCACTGCCGCAGTTCTGGATCTTCGCTTCGGTAATAAGGTTTTTTACAGAGAGTCTGGCGAAACAGATAGAAGTCAACCGTGAGATATTGGGTATAATACTGGTATGGAACTTCTTTCTATCCTTCCGCGCTACGTCGGTTGGCATTACAGCTTAGCCATTCGAGATCTCTCGCGAAATCTTCGCAACCTCCTCGCTTTTCTCGGTAACTTTTTCTCTTTCTCTGTTCTTATCACAACTCTCTTTGCACCGTGGGAGCGGATGAGCGAGGGTTACGCTCGAGGGCTTGAGCCGGGGCAGTGGTTCGAAACTTTTATTATTAACAGTGTTCTGCGCTTCGTTGGTTTTGTGGTCCGCTCCGTAACTCTTTTATTTGGACTTGCTGTCTTTCTCACTGCTTTAGCCCTTACCGCCCTCTTCTTCCTGCTCTGGTTGGTTGCCCCACTGGTCGTTCTTTTTCTTTTTGCTCTCGGTCTTATTCGACTGCTATGACCTTCGCCGATCTAGAACACATGCTCTCTCCTTGGCGACCAGTCGCTTTTCTTGAGCATATTGTTTCTCACCAGACGCGCCGGTTCCTCCTCAAAATTTTCTTCGCCCTCTCTCTTATCCTATTTGCTCTTGCCTCTGGCATTGTTTTCTCCGAACCAAGCACTCGGCTTTCGGGACTCTTCTTTCTTTCTCTTGTGGTTTTTTTGCTACTCGCTCTCTGGGAGGCTTATTTCTATTCCCTCTATTTTGAGGAATCGCGACATCGTCTGTCTCATTCCCTTGAGCTTGTGATGCTTGTCTCTAGAAGCGGACAGGATCCTCTTCTCGGTTTCTTCCGCTCCTCTCTCGGTTCCGAGATACTTGAACGCCTGGGTATTGACGAAGATTCGCGCCAGTACTTTCTTTCGCAAACAAAGAAAATTGTCCAACGACGCACATTTTCGGTTGACGACAGAGAGCTTCTTGACGAAGTATATTTCCGAGCTCTTCTCCAAACTTACCCGGAATTCGTTGCTTTTCTTTCTTCTCACGCCACCCCCGAAGATCTCTTTTTGCGCTGTGTCCGATTTGTTCTCCGCCTGCGGCAGGGCCGAGTTCATCGCGAGCGCTGGTGGCATCCGGATAACCTCGCTCGCTTTGAGGGTGTCGGCAAACATTGGACATACGGCAGAGCCTTTACTTTGGAGCGCCTAAGTGCGCCTCTTCTCCAGACGCTTCCGCCGGAGGTGACATTTCACGAGGAAGAGATGAGGGCGCTCGAAACAATTCTTGGAAAAAGCGCGGAAAGCAACGCTCTTCTGGTAGGCGAAGAGGGTGCAGGGAAGATTGAGGTAGTTGAGCGACTGGCAAGACTGGCAGAGGGGCGCAAATCTAACCCCCGTCTATTCAGCAGAAGGTTTCTTGTTTTTGCAACGGGTGATTTTTGTACCATCTTTGCTACGAGAGAAGCATTTGAACGCACCCTTGCTAGAGTTCTCGCCGAAGCACACAGAGCCGGCAACATTGTTCTTATCATTCCCGATTTGCCGGTTCTTCTCGCCGCGGCGGAGGCCCTTGAAGTCAATGCTGTTGAGATTTTGAATCCTTATCTGCGCTCCTCCGATATTTTCATCGTGGCGGTAAGCAATACGGAAGATTTCCACCGCCTGATTGAACGCAATCAGGAGCTGATGCAGCGCTTTGATGTAGTTATGGTGCGTGGTGGAACGGAGGAAGAGATCCTTTCTCTTCTTGAGGGAGAAGTGGAGATTGTTGAGAGCCGGGAGGGAGTCTTTATCACCTATCCGGCCTTGGTGGAAGCCGTGAGGGGCGCCGCTCAATACCTTGTCTCTGCTCCTCTCTACGATGCCGCCAAGGATCTTCTTGAAGAATCAATTGTCAGGGTGCGGGAAGAAAGACAGGCGGTGCTCATGCCTGATGATGTTCTAACGATTGTTGAGGTGCGCACCGGCGTGCCGGCAGGCGGTGTTTCTTCGGCGGACGCGGCGCTTCTTGAAAATCTTGAAGCGCATCTTCACCAGCGCATTGTCGGACAGGATGAAGCTATCCGAGCGATTAGCAACGCCCTGCGCCGCGCCCGCGCTCATGTCGGCAATCCCAACCGTCCTCTCGGCTCATTTCTTTTTCTCGGCCCCACAGGTGTTGGGAAAACGGAAACAGCCAAAGCGCTCTCCGAAATTTTCTTTGGCGCAGAGGGAGCGATGACGCGCCTCGATATGTCGGAATATGAGAGCGCCGACGCTCTTTCGCGCCTCATAGGAGACTCTCTCGGCCGCCAGCCGGGGGTGCTCGCATCACTCGTGCGTGAGCGGCCGTACGGAGTACTTCTGCTTGATGAGTTTGAGAAAACGGAGCGGCTCGCCCTCGATCTCTTTTTGCAAATTCTTGATGAAGGGATGTTTTCCGACGCGTCGGGCAGGAAAATCAATGCCCGCAATCTCATTATCATCGCTACCTCGAATGCCGGCAGTGACTTGATTTTTGATCTCGTCAAGCGCGGCCAAGATCCAAGTGCCCATCGAGAAAAGATTCTAGATACAATGATCTCTCAAGGTATCTTCAAGGCGGAGCTCCTTAATCGTTTTGATGCCATTGTTTTTTTCCATCCGCTTCGTCTCGGGGAGCTCAAAGAGGTAGCGGGTTTGCTTCTCAAGCGCCTCGAGTGGCGGCTTCGGGAGCGCGGCATCACCCTTGCCGTAAACGACCCGCTCCTCTCGTTTCTTGCCGAGAAGGGAAACGACCCGAAGTTCGGAGCGCGCGCCCTCAATCGTGCCATTCAAGATACGGTAGAGAAAGTCGTCGCCGATAAAATCATTGGCGGTAAATTACGCCCCGGCTCAACACTTGAACTCACTCTCGCCGATTTGCAAGGTTTGTAGACGAATTTCTAAAATTTGAGACTGTGGATAACTTGACCAGTTTTTATTTTTAGTGGTATAATTTAGCTAGAGGTGTTGTTTCATGTTTTCTTCACGCTCACGTCTAGGGGGACTGCGATGCAACAACAGCAGAGACGAGAGGTCCCGGAGGGGTACAGGTCGCTCCAAGCACAGTTTCGCGACCAGGAGACGTACCTCAATGACGAAGGCTGCAGCTGTGGCGGGGAGGAGCTCGACCCCGAAGAAGTTCTCACCATTCACAAGAAAGAAAGCAGAGGAGGGGGAAGAGGAAGGCAGTGGAGAGATTGCGGCGAGTCGAATGTTCGACTGGCGGCAGATGAAGTTACCCTTTACGCCTCTGCCTTTATGGTTTACTTGGAGGATGAGGAGGAGGACAGAAGTGATGAGGTTGAGAATGGTCTCTTCCATTCGGTTGTAGTAGAAGACACTGGAGAATTCTCTGTCGTGCGGAGAACGCCGATATTCGGTGATTTTCCGGACGAGGATCTCGATTACGACGCGGAGTAGTGAAGAAGCGGGGGCGAATCGTCTGCGATTCGCCCCTTCGTGTTTTGGAGTATAGATGTCAGGCCTAGATAATTTTTCTGCTTTGTTATAATGTGTCCCTATGAATAAAACTGACCCCGTCGCTCTCTATCGCAAGTATCGTCCGCAGAATTTTTCCGACGTCATCGGTCAGGATCAGGTGGTTAAGGTTCTTGAAGGTTCAATTAAGCTCAGCAACATCTCTCATGCCTATCTTTTTGCTGGTTCTCGCGGGACGGGAAAAACATCCGTTGCTCGTATTTTTGCCAAAGATATCGGCTGCAGCCAGACCGATCTCTACGAAATTGACGCCGCTTCCAACCGCGGCATTGATGATGTCCGCGCCATACGCGAGTCGGTGTTGAGTCTGCCGTTCGAGTCTCCCTACAAGGTCTATATTATTGACGAGGCGCATATGCTTACCAAAGAAGCCTGGAACGCTTTCCTGAAAACGCTTGAAGAGCCGCCCCGCCACGCAATTTTTATCCTTGCCACCACCGAAATTGAAAAAGTGCCGGAAACTGTTTTTTCCCGCTGTCAGGTTTTTTCATTCAAACGCCCCGGCCAGAAGGTGCTAAAGGAGTTGGCGCTCTCCATTGCAAAGAAGGAGGGATTTACTCTGGAGCCGTCCTCGGCGGAGCTTATAGCGGTGCTCTCGGAAGGCTCGTTTCGCGACGCGCAGGGGATTTTGCAGAAGGTCTTGAGTTTTGGCCGCAGCAAGAAAATTGACCCGGAAGAAGTTGAGATAGTTACCGGCGCTCCGCGCGGCAAACTTGTCAACGGTTTTATTGAAGCCATAGCGGAGAGGAAAATTGATAAAGCGCTCGGAACTGTTGCTCGGGCAAAGAATGAAAATATCGATATCAAGGTTTTTCTCAAGCTCGTCCTGCAGAAACTGCGGGCAGTTCTTCTTCTGCGCTATGCCGGAGAGATGGAGAAAGAATTCGCGGAGGACTTCTCCGATGAAGACCTCGAGTTTTTGAAAAAAGTAGCCGCCAAGGGTACTGATGCTATAAGCTCCGCCACGCTCGCTGAATTTCTCTCCGCACACGATATGGTATCTAGAACCGCTATCCCAGAACTTCCTGTCGAACTTGCGCTGGTGAAACTTTTGGTAAACAATAACTCCCAAAGCTAATTAGCTAATTAGCTGACGAAGCTTATTAGTTTGCCGGATCGTCTAATGGTAGGACATCGCCCTTTGGAGGCGAGTATCTTGGTTCGAGTCCAAGTCCGGCAGCCAACAAGGATAAGATTGAAAGGTTGCCTCGCGGCTTCGCCGGAGAGAGCAGAACCCAGCAAAAAAGTTTTCTTTTCCTTTTACCTGCCCGCTGAAGCCTCGGCGCAGGCGGGGAAGAAGAAATCCGGCGCGCGCAAAATCAGAAATGCAGAGAAAACTTTTTTGCTGGGTGGCGAGTGGTAGCGAGCGGCGGCGGGCTGGCTTCCTTAGTCAGGATTCGTTTGGTAAAAAGTTCGGATTTTGTTCAGGAGGAACAGCCGCGTAAAGACTTGCTTGCAGCAAGTCCACGCGGCCACGCGGCCTTAGCTTTACGTGGCCAAGTGGACGAGGCAAAAGCTTAGTCTTTACGCGGCTGCCGTTTTCCTTTGTGTATTGCAGAGTGTGTTGTGGTAGAATTTAGACAATTATCCCTGCATCAAGGTTAAACCTCGGTAAACTCTAAGAATGGGAAATTTTGATGGCTTTTGCATTATAAAATTGATATGATTGAATGATTAAATAAGTAAAAAGAACAATCATGGCAAAAAGCAATTCTGCATTTATGAAGCCGATGAATATTAGCCCGGAATTGGCGTCTGTAGTTGGGCAAGGGCCAATGCCTCGTTCCGAAGTGGTTAAGAAGCTCTGGGAGTACATAAAAAGAAACGGTCTTCAAGATTCGGCAAACAAGCGCAACATTAACGCCGATGAAAAGCTCAAGAAAGTATTTGACGGAAGAGCGACTGTCAATATGTTTGAGATGACAAAACTTGTCTCCAAGCATCTTTCGTAATCCAAGCTTCGTTTTCTCTTAACTTACAACCAAAACTGATTATTTGCTTTTACCAAGGTTAAACCTTGGTAGTATGCACATACCGCGCGGATATTTGTGGTAAAATGAGAGTCAAGAAAAGAGGTATTGTTACAAACTAACGGCAACAGCATGAATGCGTCAACACAAACTCTCGAACAGCTCAAGAGAGAAATTGATAAGGAAAACAACGAGCTGGCGGATAAAGAGCGTGATTTACACAAGAGGAAAGCAGAATTGGAGCGAAAGAAACAAGAACTGCAGAGGGAGGAAGCAGAGCTCAATAAACTCCAATTTGAAGTTGAACAGATTAAGCGGCGGATGAGCGAACACGAGCGGGAACTGGGGAAAATGCAGCAGGAACTCCAGCGGATAGCCCAGCAGAGCAAAAAATAACTTACGTTAGCAATTTGGTGAATTCTATAAAGGTGGTTAATTTTTGAAGCGCGAATATGAAAAACGTAATTTTTGTTCTCCGTTTGGCGATGGGCTGGTTGTTTGTTTATGCCGGGCTTTCGAAAATCACCGACGCCTCGTGGACGGCGGCAGGCTATCTCAAGAACGCGCAGTCTTTCAAGGGACCCTTTGCTTGGTTTGCAAGCCCCGGCAATATCGGCTGGGTGAATTTTATAAACGAATGGGGTCTGCTAATTATCGGCATTGCTCTACTTATCGGCTTTTATGTTCGCTGGGCGTCAATTGCTGGGATTGTTCTCATGACGCTCTACTACTTTCCAATTCTCAAGTTCCCATACGCCGGCGACCATTCCTATTTGGTCGATGAGCATATTATTTACGCTCTTCTATTTTGGCTCTTTATCGCGGCTAATGCCGGCAGGTATCGCGGTCTCGACGGCAGAAGACGATAGTTTTAAATGGCTTGGTATAATTTTTAAATGAAAAACGGAGTGAAACTTGAAGTCTCTGTTGGTACTTCCGATGTTGTTCACGTAACCATCGGGGGAAATTTAGAGGCGCGCCACCTGCCGAAATTTGCCGAGTGGGCGCAAAAGGTAAAGGAGACAATCAAAAGTCTTTTTGATAAGAAAGGAGAGAGGGTTCTCTGCCTGATCGATATTTCCGAGTTGCACCAATATGACGCCGAAGTGGTAACGCAGCTCGTCGCCCTGATGAAAGAAAACGAGCCGTATGTGCTTCGCACCGCTACCTTTGGGGGCACCCAGTATATGATTATGGCGGAGGACGTGGTGGTAGCGCTCTCCGGCCGAAAAAATCTCAAGGGTTTTCGCAACAAAGAAGAAGCTATAGAGTGGCTTTTACACGGGGAGGCCGAGTAGGAAATACCAAAGCAATATAAGCCCGCCGCCGCATATCTCTTGACAGAAGTAAAGCGTTTTTGTATCCTTACAATAGATCTGAAGACTGGGTACGGATACGGTTGCAGTGTCGCTGGTGGGTCCGCCAGCTCATCAAGCCAGAGCAAACCTGCCATCTTCGTTCCCCCCGACAGGGAAGCGGGTTTCCGTACCTAGTCTTCACCGGCTCGAGGCGCGCCTCGAGTTTTTTGTTTGACCAAACATTTTCAATGTGTTATCTTTAGCACGGAGTTCATTGATGTCGCGCGCACAACACAAAACCAACAAGATAAGAAAAGGGGGAATAGTGCTCTACACTGTCGCGAACCACATTCTGGAACCGGGCTTAGTTGTCTGCAAGCGGAGTATATCGCTCGGGGAAAGCGGTAAAGGAAGACGAGTTCAGCGTTTCATTCCACTCTCCGAGAACAACCCTCCGCTTGCAGAGGATGGTCGTATCTTCCGGGCCTATCCGGAGTTCCAGAGGCCGGGAGATCCCAGCGCACTCTTTCTGCAAGGAACAATGGGAATTCTCACGGCACTCCATCTGGTGCGAATCATCACCAGATCGGCTGCTCCGATCGGCACTCGAGATGGGTGGGTGAGGAGGTACAGCGGTTCACCGCAAGAGCTCTCGTGGGGGCGAGGGTCGCACTCTCTGGATGGCAGGGAACGGCTCTGGCGTGATTCCCTTTTCGTCTTCCAAGATGGAGACAGCGTTCTGGTGCATGTCCAGAGCGCCCTCTCCGAGGAGGACTTGGAGGTAGTCGTGTGCGAGAACGGGAAGATAGCGATCTTGCCTTTCACGCACATCAGACGCCAGATGGAAGTCCGTTAGTTTAGCAAGCAAGCGCGCGACATAACCCCGCCAGCTTCAGGGCTGGCGGGGTTCACGTTTTTGGTAAAATTTCATCGATCTTGGCGGCTAGAATAAAGTCGTTTTCCGAAAGTCCGCCAACAGCGTGAGTGGAGAGACGGATTGTCACTTTGTTCCAGCCGCGCAGGCAGAAATCAGGGTGGTGACTTTCCTCCTCGGCAATACGCGCCACTTCATTTAGAAATTTCATCGCCGCCGCAAAATCCTTAAACAAATATGTTTTCTCAATCGCTCTGTCTTCTTCGAGCTCCCATTGGTTGATCTGCTTTAGATACTCGAGATTTTTGGAGTGGTTGAGTGGCGGCGTGCTTCCTTCGCAAGGGACACATTTTTTTCTGGCGAGTGGCTCCATATTAAAAAAGCTTGTTGGAACTTGGAAGCTAAGCTCCCAAGTCTTATTCAATAGGATTGACCCGCAGACCTTTGTAGGGGACGAACTCTTTCACTGGTGCCGACTTGATGATAGAGAGAATTTTTTCATCATCATTCTCGATAGTGAAGAGTTCGAGATCTTCCGGATCGATTGTCCTGCGCTCGAGAAGATTCTTCCGCAAAAACTCGCGGAAATTTTCCCAATAACCATCGCCAACAAGAATAACAGGTACGGACGGGATTTTGTGAGTCTGGAGTAGGGTGATATTTTCGAGACATTCGTCAAGGGTGCCGAGGCCGCCCGGGAAAAACAGAAAAGCTTCTGCCGAATAGGCGAGGCAGACTTTTCGGCTGAAGAAATAGTAAAAATCAACGTGTTCGGTGAGATAGTCGTTCATCACCTGCTCCTTGGGCAGACGGATAGTTAGGCCGACAGAGTGCCCGCCGGTTTCCTTGGCACCGCGATTGGCCGCCTCCATGATGCCGGGACCGCCGCCCGTTACCACTGAATAGCCGAGTTCGCGGGTAATTCTCCCGGCGAGAAGCCGAGCGTGATCATAGTCTGGGTGACCATCCGAGACCCTAGTTGATCCGAAAAATGTTACCGACTTTGGAAACCGCTCTAGAAATTTGAAGCCCTGTTCGAATTCGCGGGAAATTTCGTAAATCCGCTCTTGTGTTGCACGGTGCATTTCGGCGTGCGAGAGAGGGACTCTATGAAGCTGTTTTTCGGGTAAATTGACCCGGGCACAATGTTCGTCGTCAGTCATATAGCACATATATTAAACCAATAAAACACTTTTGCAATTTTCCTTTCCTTAGTCTCCCATCTGGCGTATACCCCGTGAGATAACAGTGAGATAGTACAATATATGCACTAGATGTGTAGTTAGGCGATACCTGAAGAGGTTGCATGACGAGTGATTTATAATATCTCATGGGGTATAATAAATGCATACGGGTTAACATGTAACATATGCAAACAAAACACATGATCCAGTGGATCGCTCTTGCCGTCGGTCTTGTTGCCGTTGCTTTTTTCTTTTTCGGTGACTCCTTTGCTCAGCTCTTTGGTGGAATTCGTGCTCAAGCTCCGGCGCTCGGCGGTGGAGCTGAAACCGCCGTCTCGTTTAATGACTCCCAATTTCGCGTTGATGAGCTCTCGCTTGGCAGCGGCCAAGAAGCACTCCGCGGCAGTCTTGTGACGATTCACTATGTCGGCATGCTTACGAATGGGCAGATTTTTGACAGCTCTAGAGTTCGCGGACAGCCGTTTCAATTTATTCTCGACAGCGGTCAAGTCATCCCGGGCTTTGACCGCGGCGTGCTTGGCATGAAGGTGGGCGGCAAGCGACGGATTACCATTCCTCCGTCACTCGGCTACGGTAACGTCGTCGCCGGCCCTATTCCTGCTAACTCAACTCTTGTCTTTGAGGTGGAGTTGCTCGACGTCCGGAGGCCGCAGTAATTTTTGTCTTGCGGCTGTAATCTCTCATGCAGCCTCTCTCTTTTCGCATTGAGAAGAAAGTTGCCGGCGCGCTTACGCGCGCCGGATCTATTCTTACTGCACACGGCAAAATTAATACTCCAGCTTTTATTCCAGTTGGCACTAAGGCTACGATCAAATCACTTACACCGGAGCAAGTGAAAAATACTGGAGCGCAAGCATTGCTTGTCAATACTTATCACCTTTATCTTCAGCCAGGCGACGAGCTTATTCGGGACGCCGGAGGATTGCATAAATTCATGAATTGGGAAGGGCCGATCATGGCCGACTCCGGCGGCTTTCAAGTTTTTTCTCTCGGGGCGGCTTATGGTCTAAAACTCTCCAAAATAGGACAGTTTGGCCGATCAGATTTGCCAAGCAAGTCTGATTTAGGCAAGGAACTTTCAAAGGTTGTTTCTCAAGCTGACCCAAACCCACCCTTTCTCGAACGCGCCGATGAAGCTCTCCTGCCGCGCTTGGCAAAAATAGGCGAAGATGGAGTTTCATTTAAATCTCATTTGGATGGTTCGGTCCACTTCATCACTCCGGAGAAATCCATTGAGATTCAGCACAATTTCGGCGCCGACATCATTTTTGCCTTTGATGAATGCACATCTCCTGCCGAAGACTTGCGTTATCAGCGGGAAGCGCTTGAGAGAACCCACCGCTGGGCATTGCGCTCACTTGAACATCACCGTTCTCTAATTCGCGCGAATAAGCGAATAGATGTGCCAGCGCTCTTTGGAATTGTGCAGGGAGGACGACACGAGGATTTACGGAAAAAGAGTGCAACGATAATATCTGGAATGAATTTTGACGGATTTGGCATTGGCGGTTCGTTTGCTAAAGAAGATATGTCAAATGCGGTCAAATGGGTCAATGAAATTTTGCCGGAAGACAAGCCTCGTCATTTGCTTGGGATAGGGGAGCCTGAAGATTTGTTTACGGGAGTTCTAAACGGGGTCGATCTTTTTGACTGTGTCGCCCCAACGCGCAATGCTCGCAACGGCACACTCTATACAGCGCAAGGGAAGATAAATATCACCAACGCACAGTTTACAAAAGATTTTTCTCCCATTGAATCCGGGTGTGAGTGCTATACCTGTAAGAATTACACCAGAAGCTATCTATCGCATCTTTTTCGCGGTAAAGAAATGCTTGCCGGAACGCTGGCGACCATTCATAATCTCTTTTTCATTCTTCATTTGGTGGGTAAGATGAGGCAGGTAATTCTGGAAGACAACTTTTTTGACTTTCGAGAAGATTTTTTGAAGAATTACGTACGTGAATAAGAAAAAATTTAAAATCAAAAGTGAGTTTGCTCCGGCGGGGGACCAGCCAAATGCAATTAAGGAATTGGTGGATGGGCTTGAGAAAGATCTAACCCACCAGACTCTTTTAGGTGTGACTGGCTCAGGAAAAACATTTACAGTTGCGAATGTTATTGAGGCGGTTCAAAAGCCCACTCTTGTTATTGCACACAACAAGACTCTTGCTGCCCAACTTGCTCAAGAGTACAAAGAATTTTTCCCTAACAATGCTGTTCACTACTTTGTTTCATACTACGACTACTATCAGCCGGAGGCATATATGCCGATAACTGACACATATATTGAAAAAGAAGCACAGATCAATGAAGAAATCGAACGTTTACGGCACGCTTCAACCCAGGCTCTTTTGACTCGTAAAGATGTGATCGTAGTCGCTTCAGTTTCCTGCATATACGGTTTAGGAAGTCCTGTCGAGTATGAGAGAGTCAATCTAAAAATTGCTCGCGGCGACAAGTTTTCCCGGGCGGACTTTATCCGCAAGCTTGTTGATATTCACTTCGAGCGCACCAATGCAGACCTCACTCCGGGGCAGTTCCGCGCAATCGGCAATATTGTCGAAATTATGCCTGTCTCCGAGCGGGTAATATATCGGCTTGAGGCGGCTCACGACGCGGTGAGCTCCATTCAGAAAATTGACGCGGTCTCGCGTGTTATTCTCAAAGACAGCATTGATGTTCTCTTTCTTTTCCCCGCTAAACACTTCATCACTGCTCCGAGCGAGCTTGAGAGAGCTTTGCGAGATATAAAGGCGGAATTGGAAAGACGGTTGGAGGAATTAAAAGAGCAGGGCAAGTTGCTGGAAGCAGAGAGGCTGAAGCGTCGGACGAATTATGACTTGGCTTTGATTCGCGAAATCGGCTATTGCAATGGTATTGAGAATTATTCGCGCCACCTCTCGGGCAAGGCGGCCGGCGAGCCCCCTGATACTCTGCTTTCTTATTTCCCGCACGCCATAAGCGGCGAGCCGGATTTTCTCACCATTATTGATGAATCGCATGTGACAGTTCCTCAAATTCGGGGAATGTACGAAGGAGACCGCTCCCGAAAAGAGACTCTTATCGAGCATGGTTTTCGGTTGCCGAGCGCTAAAGACAATCGCCCTCTCAAGTTTGATGAATTCAACGAGCGCGTAGGCCAAATTATTTTTACATCAGCCACACCGGCGGAATATGAACGGCAAGTCAGCGGGCAAGTGGTGGAGCAAGTTATCCGCCCGACGGGGCTGGTTGATCCGGAAGTTTTGGTGCACCCAATCCAAGCAGGTAGGAGAAGCGGACTTGGCGACCGAACCGCCAAGTCGGCGGTCCGGTCGCCAAACAAATACGGCGGACAAATCTATGACTTTATTGCTGAAGCGGAAAAAGTTATTCAAAAGAGAGGAAGAGTTATAGCTACTACACTTACCAAAAAGATGGCCGAAGATCTGACAGAGTTTCTAAAAGAAAAAAAGATTAAAGCACGGTATCTTCACAGTGATATTCAGACCCTTGAGCGCATAGAGATTTTGACAACGTTTCGAAAAGGGGAGTTCGATGTTTTGGTTGGCGTCAACCTTCTGCGGGAGGGACTTGATTTGCCGGAGGTTACTTTCATCGGAATTCTTGACGCCGACAAAGAGGGGTTTTTGCGGAGCGAAACTTCGCTTATTCAGATTATCGGGCGCGCCGCCAGAAACGTAGAAGGTAGAGTGGTTCTCTACGCCGACAGTGTCACCGGTTCAATCGAGCGCGCTGTCGATGAGACAAACCGGCGGCGTGCCCTTCAGATTGCCTATAACGAAAAACACGGCATTACACCACAAACCATTGTCAAAAAAATCAAAGACATCACTCAAGAACTTAATCGCGAACACAAGAGGGCAGTCGAGCATGAGCTTGCTCTTGAAGAGTACTTATTCAAAAAAAACCCGCGCAAACTTATCCGCCAAAAAGAACTGCAAATGAACGCTGCGGTAAAAATTTTGGATTTTGAGTCCGCAGCTATTCTAAGAGATGAAATTGCGGCTCTTAAAGAAAAATTGAAAACTATAGAGAAAAGTTAGTAAAAAGGAGGACGAAATCCCGTAGCCAAGCGAAGCTTGTGGTACTGGGATGAAACAGCTGCCGCCGCGGGATTCGGCTACTTCCAATAATACGCTATCATACTAGTAGTTACTTGTCAAATTTTTTCTAAGATTCTTAATGTATCATATATGATATATTAAGGAGTGCTTGTTCTAGCCAATCTTATTTGATAGAGTGCTTATATTGCACCCTGTGGCAAAACCTGGGGTGAGTTGGCTGTATGTCTAAAAAGGAAACTGAAGAAAAACTCATAGTTAAAGGCGCACGCACGCACAACCTCAAAAACATTACGGTTGAAATGCCGCGCAACAAAATGATTGTTTTTACGGGGCTTTCCGGCTCCGGCAAGTCCTCTTTGGCTTTTGACACGATTTTTGCCGAGGGTCAGCGGCGCTATGTTGAGTCGCTTTCTGCCTATGCTCGGCAATTCCTGCGCCAGATGCAAAAGCCCGATGTCGATGAAATTACGGGTCTTTCTCCAGCAATTTCAATTGATCAGAAATCTCGCTCAAACAATCCGCGCTCGACGGTGGCAACTATTACTGAAATCTACGATTATCTGCGTGTACTATTCGCGCGAATGGGCCGACCTCACTGTCTTGTCTGCGGCAGGGAAATTAAAAGACTCTCGGTCGAAGAGATTAAAAATTTTGTTCTCGACCACGTACGAAGCCGCGCTCGCGTTCCGCGAGTTGCTTCTAACGTGGTTGGAAAAATTACACTTCCGCAGTACATTGAAATTTTTGCGCCGGTGGTGCGCGGTAGAAAAGGCGAGTATTACCAGCTTCTCTACGACCTCTTGGGCAAGGGCTATTCTGAAGTGCTTATTGACGGCGTTCGCAAAAAACTTCGCGAGCAAATCATTCTCTCAAAGTACAAGCGGCACGAAATTGATGTTTTGGTTGATTCAATCAGTCTTACTGATTTCGTCAATGATCCGAAAAGTTCGGAAGAGCGGCTCTCCGAATCGCTGGAGCGTGCCCTTCACGAGTCGGACGGCTTAGTGCGCATCGCCTTTGGCGACACAAAACAAACTAAAAACTCGAAACCTGGGATTGAAAGCTTCCTGATGTCGTCAAAATTCGCCTGCCCGCACGACGGCTTTTCTTTTCCTGAAATTGAGCCTCGCCTTTTTTCTTTCAATAGCCCTTTCGGCGCTTGTGAGCGCTGCCATGGTCTGGGTCAGGTTGAACTGGAATGGGAATATGAAGAGAATGAAGGTTGGCAGAGAGCGGGTAAAACCTGTCCGGCCTGCAAGGGGGTGCGGCTGCGGCCGGAAGCTCTCCAGGTGCTTGTGGGCGGGTCGCCTTCGCATAAAGCTTCGGCAGACCGAGGGAAAAATATTGTTGACATCTCCGCGCTCTCAATAAAAGATTGTTTTAAGTTTTTCGAAAATTTGAAGCTTACAGCGCGCGAGAGAAGCATTTCAAAGGTAGTGCTTCGGGAGATCAAATCTCGCCTTCAGTTTATGATTAACGTCGGCATTGAATATCTCTCTCTTGATCGCCGCGCTCACACTCTCTCTGGCGGTGAAGCCCAACGCATTCGTCTCGCTTCCCAGCTCGGCTCGGGGTTGGTCGGAGCTCTCTATGTTCTTGACGAGCCGACTATTGGTCTTCACGCTCGTGACAACGATCGGCTGATTAAGACACTCCTGAATCTTCGCGACCTTGGTAATACCATAATCGTGGTGGAACATGACGAGGACACGATTTTTTCCTCCGATTACATTGTTGACCTCGGCCCGGGCGCCGGTGTGCACGGTGGGCATGTCGTTGTTGCCGATTGGCTCGAAAAACTCATCACCTCCAAGAAAAATGCCTCTGGATCGCGAACTTTGTCTTATCTTCGGGACGAGGAAAGAATTGCGTTGCCGGAGAAGCGCCGAGCGGAGAACCGGGGACGAATTTCCATTCGCGGCGGCAATATTTTCAATATCAAAAATATGAATGTTGACGTGCCGCTTGGCAGGTTGATTGCCGTTACTGGTGTGTCGGGATCGGGAAAGTCGTCACTTATGTATGAGATTCTCCACCGGAATCTTCAAGTGCGTTTTGAGCGGCGGTATCGCTCCAACGATGTTTACAACTGCACAGAATTTTCCGGCACTGAATATCTGGGACGAGCGATCCTTATTGACCAATCTCCCATCGGCAGAACTCCGCGTTCAAATCCTGCCACCTACACGGGGGCGTTCACTTTTATCCGCGAACTCTTTGTGCAAACCTCGGAGGCCCGGGCGCGCGGCTGGAAGGCAAACCGCTTTTCTTTTAACATTAAAGGCGGGCGTTGCGAGGCCTGTCAAGGAAAAGGTGAGATTGCTGTGGAAATGCATTTTCTCCCGGCCGTTTACGTGCCCTGCGATGTCTGTAACGGCAAACGCTTCATGAAAGAGACACTTGAAATCACATATAAGAAAAAGAGCATTTACGACGTTTTGCGGATGACTGTCGAAGAAGCCCTGAAATTTTTTGAGGACATCCCGGCTGTCTATGATCGGCTTAAAACAATGGAAGATGTCGGCCTCGGCTACTTGGAGCTTGGGCAGTCTGCCACTACGCTCTCTGGCGGGGAAGCGCAGAGGGTGAAGATTTCCTCCGAGCTCTATCGGCCGCATTTGCAGAAAACTATTTATCTTTTGGATGAGCCGACTATCGGTCTCCACTACGATGATGTGAAGAGGCTTATCGAAATTTTGCAGAGACTTGTTGACCATGGCAATACTGTTGTAGTGATTGAGCACAATATGGATTTCATAAAATCCTGCGACTGGGTCATCGATATCGGTCCGGAAGGTGGGGAAGGCGGCGGAAAAATTGTTGCCGCCGGCATGCCGGAGCACATCGCCAGTGTCTCGGGCTCGCATACAGGCAATTACCTGAAAAAGGTTCTGAAAAATCAATAAAAATAAAAGAGTTCGGGCCCCGACAGATAAACTGTCGGGGCCCGGTTAAGGAACAATTACTCTCCATCCTCCTCGGCAAGGCGGCTGGCCGCGGAACTAATACGAGCCAGCTGGCTCAAGGTGCGGCCGGCCGAGGAAGCTTCAGCTTCGAGCCGGCTCAAGGCACCTGGGCCGGTGAGCGCGGCGGTGGCCATGAGCCGAACGTGTTCGCGCGCTTGAGCGAGCGGCACAAGACGCTCGGCGATCGGCCGCACGGCGGCCGCGATCACCTCGCGGGTTACGGCTGGACCGCGATCAGCCTCGCCGCGGAGCTCATACAGGCGCATCCGCCATTCCTCGTCGGTGGCCCGTCGCTCCTCTTGCGGCAGGAAAATGTCGGCTTCGCGCAGGAGCTTGAGCGCCGCCTCCTGCGTACGCTTGAGCACTGCAAGATCAGCCTCAAAATCCTTGACTGTCTGGCAGGCTTTGGCGTAGTCCGCGGCGAGCCTCGTATCATCAGGCTCGTCGGATCGCCTCGCCCGAAAATACTCCTCGGCTTTTTTCGCCTCGTTGAGTTGTCGCCGAATTTCCGCCGCTCGCCGTTCAATAGACGAGGATTCTCCAGCGAACTCGCCTTCGCAAGCACCCGCCTCTTTTCTCATATAAGAGATGAAGCGGCGTTCGACTTCGGCCAGGGTGGGTATCGGGGCCGGCGAGACAGGGATCCTAGCGGCCTCTTGGGCTGATCGGCGCATCAGCACAAGCGCGCGCCCGGTAACAAGAGCGAACTCCAGACCCGCGGCGCTTGCGCCGCCAACGACTCCTGCGACGAATCCTGCGACGAATCCTGCGCCGAGTACTGCGCCGAGTACTGCGCTGACTCCTGCGCCGAGTCCTGCGCCGAATACTGCGCTGACTCCTGCGACGAGTCCTGCGACGAGTCCTGCGACGAGTCCTGCGCCGAGTCCTGCGCCGAGTACTGCGCCGAGTACTGCGCTGACTCCTGCGACGAGTCCTGCGACGAGTAATGAGACGGGTCCTGCGACATTACTTTCAAAATCGTTCCAAAACTGCCACGACTTCTTCAAGGCCTGCCAAAAGCCAAGAACTTTCGGCTGCTGGGGTTCGCGGAGTTCGGGAACAACTTCTTCAATGACCAGGCGGATATCCTCATCCACCAGGTCAAGCCTGATAATATCGCGTTTCTCGGTCATTGACCCCTTCCTTGAGAGGGTAGATTATAAGGTACTTTCCGTGATACATTATAAACAAAAAGATGTACTATGTCAAGAACGTGTGGTAATGTGGTGCACAATTCCTGTCTCTATTGACAATCGAGTATTATTTGCTGTATGATAAAAAAAGAGTCGGAAAGAGTAGGTACCCGGACGGAGAGGAGAACCTTTGAATATGCGAAATCCACTGGTCGGTCTGATCGGTCGGCTTCGGGATGCTCTTCGACCCGAGATGGAGATTCACACGATCTCTGCTCCGCGCCTTCAGCGGCGAGAGTCTCTCGGCATCATCCTACCTACCCAAATACCCCCGGAGCTTCTCTGGAAAGGGAAGGCGGAGAAGGGTGAAAGAGGTGACATCGCGACCTGTGAGCTCCGCAAGCGTGCCGAAGAGAACCTCCGAGCTCGGGGGCTTCAGTAGAAGCTCGGAGCAGTTGCCCCGCTCCTCACATGTGAAAAATGTGGGGGCGGGGTTATTTCATATAAAGGAAAAGAGACCCGAAGGTCTCTCTAGCTTGCGTAGGCGCAGCAGATCTCGCACTGGTCGTTTACCATATCCGGCGACGAACCAGTGTGGGGGTAGTTTGGACAGAGTTCCTGAAGCTCATTCAACCTTGCCCGGAAGTCGCTTCTGACTTCCGGCGACAGATACCCGTTGAGGGCCCGGCAAACCTGATGAGCGTCATCCGAAAGTGTCCGGGCCTGCTCGTCTGGCAGCGGTCGATTGTCGATGCTCATAACTCCTCCTTGGAAGTTTGCGTGCGTTCCTCGCGTAGCGTATCTTGAAGGCGATGACCAGTCAAGATTTGAGGAAACTTGATCTGCCTGACACTCCGGGGGTTTACTTTTTTAAAACTGGCAAGGAGATTCTATACGTCGGAAAAGCAACCTCTCTTCACGATCGTATTAAAAGCTACTTTTCAAATGATTTGACAATGGTGCGGGGGCTTCGCATTGCCAAAATGGTTCAAGAAGCTGACAAGATTGAGTGTGAGCAAACTGATTCTGTTCTGGAAGCTTTGATTCTCGAAGCCAACTACATAAAAAAGTTCCAGCCGCCATATAACGTTCGCGAAAAAGACGATAAAAGCTATAACTATGTGGTTATCATAAAGGAAAAGTTCCCAAGAGTTTTAACAATGCGACAAAAGGAACTTTTCCGAATAAAGAATAAGGAATTGGGAATAAAGAATGAATCCACAAAGTTACTCGTCATTCCTTATTCCTCATTCGCTGTTCATTTTGTGGCGGGCCCTTTTCCCCATGGCGCCCAACTCAAAGAAGCGCTCAAGATTATCCGCAAAATTTTCCCTTTTAGGGATAAATGCTCTCCGTCATCAGAACAACACACTGACAAACTTGAGAATGTTGGGATAACTTCTGTGTCTGGAAAGACAAAAGTTTCCAAACCTTGTTTCAATAGACAAATTGGCCTTTGTCCCGGAGTTTGTACCGGCGAAATATCGCAAAAAGATTACGCTAAGACAATTCGGAATATCATCCTTTTTTTCAGCGGTAAGAAAAGAGAAGTTGTAAAAAATCTCGAGCGAGAGATGAGAGAAGCTGCCAAAGCGCTTCAATTTGAGAAAGCGGATGAGCTAAGGCGGAAAATTTTCGCACTCGAACATATTCAGGACGTTTCGTTGCTTAAGCGAACGAAATTCGAGAATCGAAATGCGAAACTCGAAGATTCCTTTCGGATTGAAGCTTATGACATTGCGCATAGTGCCGGAGCGGAAACAGTGGGAGTGATGGTTGTTGCCGAGAACAGCGAGTTAGAGGGAAGCGAATACCGAAAGTTTAAGATTCGCGGCACCAGACCGCCGACCGGGCAGAGCAGGCTTAGAGTCTCAATTGACGATATTACCAATCTAAAAGAAGTGCTTGTTCGGCGCCTCGGTCACGCAGAATGGCCTCTGCCGCAGGTGATTGTGGTTGATGGAGGGGGGGCACAGAGAAACATTGCACGAGAAGTGCTTGCGGGGCGAGGTTTCAACATCGAAGTTGTCTCGGTTGTCAAAAATGAAAAACATCGGCCGAAGGAGGTTTTAGGAAAAAAAGGAATAATTGAGAATCATACGAGAGAAATTCTGCTTGTGAATGCAGAGGCTCACCGCTTTGCTGTAAGTTATCACCGACGAAGGATGAGAAAGGGCCGCCTTGCGCATTAGGCTGGGTTTTGTAAAATGAAAATAGAGGCAAGCGCTGGATACACCCCTCGATGGAAACCCTCATGGTCGCTAAGAAAGGAGGTTAGACCAGCAGTAGACATTTCTCATTGAGTAAATGTCCCTCTGCCGCGATCATCCCAGCGCTTGCCAGGTCTGCCGGCCGCCGAATCACCTCGGCGGCTTTCGTTTTACAGTTTGCTTTTATACAATGAAGTTATGTCAACCGATGTCTTGAACCGCGGCAAGCTCCGCGTCGGAGTGCTGCGCGGCGGCCCCTCTCCTGAATACGAGGTTTCGCTTCAGAGCGGGGCACAAGTTTTGCGGCATCTGCCGGAAAAGTATGTCCCGCTCGACATTTTTATTTCCCAAGACGGCGATTGGCATGTTCGGGGTGTGACTCTCTTGCCGGAGCGGGCACTTCGCGAGGCGGATTTGGTAGTCAACGCTCTGCACGGCGCCTACGGCGAGGACGGCAAAGTCCAGACCCAGCTCGAGTATTTTGGGATTCCTTATACCGGCTCAAGGGCGCTCTCGGCGGCGCTTTCAATGAACAAAGCTCGGTCTAAGCAGATTTTTGAAAATCACGGGATCAAGACGCCAGTTTCCGCCGTCTTGCCGCATTCTGCAAACACTCACCGCAACGCCCTCGAGCTCTTCAAGACCTTTCCCCAGCCCTCAATTGTTAAACCGCTCTTCGGCGGCTCTTCCATTGGTATTTCTGTTGCTCGAACTTTTCCTGAATTTGCGCTAGGGATCGAAGAAGCTTTCCGCCACGGCGGGCATGTGCTTATCGAGGAATATATTCCGGGACGGGAGGCAACGGCAAGTGTCGTCGAGAGTGCCACCGACCGCAGTCTTTATTCGCTTTTTCCAGTAGAAGTGGTGCGGCCGCCGGGGAAACACTTTTTTGATTACCAGTCCAAATATGTCGGGGAAACGGAAAAAATCTGTCCCAGCAAATTTTCTCGTGAGGAAAAAGAGCAAATTCAGAATTGGGCGATGAAGGTTCACCGGGCGCTCGGACTGCGGCACTATTCCAACGCCGATTTCATCATCCACCCCAAGCGGGGGGTCTATCTCATCGAGGCCAACGCCCTACCCGGCCTGACGCCCAAATCACTTCTTCCAAAGGCTCTGGAAGTGGCAGAGCTGTCTTTTCCTGACTTTCTGGATCATCTTGTTCATTTAGCTCTGCGCCGCGGCTAGAGCGTCAAGCGCATGAGAGCGTTTTCTCTGCCTTGCCGGCGGCAGGCCTGCCTGGCCCGTCAGATGCGGAGCCTCTTTCGGGGTGATATGATGATGTCATGCGATACCCTGTGGTGATACGGCAGAGTCCGCTCGTCCTGATCCGCCGAATTATTGGAGTGGAGGTCGGTATCAGCATCGTTCTATTTGCCATTTCGTTTATTGCCAACTACGAGCAGCTTTACAGACAAACTTTTATCGGCAGGCTCATCCGCTACGATATTTTTCTCGTCATTGCCGCCTCAATTCTCCAATTGCTCGTCACCCTCGGGGTGTTTCTGCGCTGGCACAGCGAGGAGTATCGCATCAAGGAAAAAGAAATTGTCCACCGCTGGGGTATGATGTTCAATCGCGAGAACTCCATCATGCTAAAGAATGTCTCCTCCGTTGAATACAAGCGCTCGCCTCTCGAATTTTTCCTTAACTACGGCACAATTGTTGTTCACACTTTGGTCTCGGAAAGGCCACTCTGCATCAGAAGTGTTGAAAATGCGGAGATTTACGCCAATATTGTCAAGGACACAGTTGATCTTGCAATCCGCCGCAAACCGCCGGAGAGCAAAAAGTTTTCCATTCTCGATTTGATTCTCGAGGGCGAGAACCGCCGACTGGAGTTCAAGCAAACGTTTCGCTGGGATACCAAACGCAAAGCAGTCAATAAGGACCTCGAGCGCTCGGTCATGAAAACCATTGCCGCTTTTCTCAACTCTGACGGCGGCAACCTTATTGTCGGTGTTTCTGACAACGGTGGTATTGCCGGACTCGAAGATGACATCAAAACGCTTATCCGTAAGGATAAGGACGGGTTTGAGAATCACTTCAATCAGGCTTTTAAGACAACTATCGGCGCGGAATTCCGTCAGTACGTTGACCTATCTTTTGAGCGAATTGAGGAGAAGAATATCTGTCTTATCGAGGTGGTGCCGTCTCCGAAACCGGCTTATGTACGCGCCAACGGGGAGGAGGAGTTCTACATTCGCACCGGCAATACCACTACCCCCCTCAAGGTAAGCGAAGTCAACTCTTATATCGAATCGCATTGGCAGAAGTAAAGTATGCTATCTAAAATTCCCGTTGTGGCAATAAGAGGCCCGGGGCGGAAGTATCTTTTGATTCAAGTAACTGACGATTCCCGGAAACGAACTCTTTTTCTTCGCGCAGACACAGATTCTTCTTTCCATAGGGATATTCTTGCAAAATTTGAAAAGGAAATTATGGTGACCGATCCGAATGTAAAAATTTTTCCACTGGGCGGCGGTAAGATTCTTCTCAATCATATTGCAAAGACAATCAAGCTCTGGGGTTGGAGCACCGAATTCGGACCGTCCCCCGACACTGCCGTTGTGGGGAGGATGCTTGCGAGGGAATTCGCCGGCTACAAAGTATTATTTGATAAAAAGAGGAGCGAGAAGTGATTTTTCAAAACGAAAAGCGAACCCACCTGGGCTCGCGTGGCGAAACAGGGAGCACCGTTAATCTTTCGGGCCGAAGAGCGGCGAGCATGCGGTCTTGTCCCCAGCGAAAAAGTTGAAAAGTTTTGAATTGTGGTGTTTGTTTGAAAAAGTCAGAACCCATTTTGCGGAGAACCCTGACTGACCGCCTCCGCTTCGCTCCGGCGGGACGCTCGGGCGCGGCGGAATTCCCCCCACACCCCCCTTCCGCCGCGCCCTCGCTTGGGCTTCCAAGTTTTTTGACGGCGACAAGTAAAATTAGTATAGAAATTTTTTGTGAAAAAAGAAAGGCGCCGTACCCGAAGGTCGTGCGCCTGTGTTGTGGGCGGTGAGACATTTTATCCTCACCGCCAGAGCAGGAGGATGGGCGTGTCGTTCGGTAACGCCTCGACGAAGGCCTTGATCGCCTTGTTCTTGGCCGACGCGTCGTCCGACACCTTTAGCTTCTTGAGCCGCTCGGCGTAGACGAACGTCAGCTCGGTGCCGTACTTGTCGTCGCGGCGTCGTTTGATGCCCTCGTCCTCGTACGTCTCGACCCACATCTGCGGCGGGATCGAGTTCGCCTTGATTGTCGGCTTGTTGCCCTCGCCAACATCCGTGAGTTGACCGAAGATCTCGTAGTCTCGATCGAAGCTCAAACGATCATGGCAGAGAACCGAAGTGTCGCCCATCTGTTGCGGTCCCCGGAGGGGCAGCAAGGTCAGGTCTAGTCCCATGTCTCACTCCTTTCTTCTGTTGTGGTGTACAAAATAAGCTGATTAGCTTATTGCCAACCAGCTTAGCACATTACGCAATAAAAGTCAATGATCGGCAAGTCGCCGCTGAATTATGTATGTACTAGCTTTTTAGCCCTATCTTCTGCGTTCGTTATTGCGTTCTGCACCTCCTTTTCTATAACTTTATCAATCCGATCTAGTGAATCGAGATTTCTTGCAAACGCCTTTTGCTCTTTTTTATTTCGGAAAAACTTAAATTTTGTTCCTTCTTGCTTCCATAAGAACAAGTGACCATTTCTGCGTCGTAATTTCTCATTGTAGATTTTGACCTGCGTCATTATCTCAATTCCTTGCCCCATACTTTTTGAGGTGAAGTCATCTATTGCGTTTGCAAAAGATTCTAGATTTTGTTCGTATGCGCTTCGTTGCATTTTCGGGTTGGGGCTGTTCCTCATTACCGCAACAAGCAATTCGTTTTGTCGTATCAAATCTTCAAAGTCACTTTTTAGATTTAACACAACTTCGTTCATTTCTTTTGTGCCAGCGTCAACCCACATTATCTTGTTATGCAGATAATAACTTTTGACTTTGAAGTTTGGCATATCAATATCTCGGTAAATTTCGCGCATAGTCGGAAAGTTCACCCGATTCAAGAAAAAGACCTTGTCGTCTGTTATTGATCTTGATTCAGCTGCAAGATTTTTTACGCGGCTAGAAAACCATCTCAACTGTTCGCGAGCAGTGAAAATATCATTGAGACTTCTTGCGAGACTAATTTCTATTCTCCGTAAAAATTCTTTCCGCTCTTTCTTATCCTCAATAACGGATTTTATCCAAAATCCAATAGCGGAAAGAATAACGGCAAGAAAAGGGCCAAGCGCGGCCCCAATTAGTTCTTGCCATTCATTTATAAAATTAGAGTCTAACATGGTCATTTCAACAACTCATCTACCGAAACATCAAGCGCACCCGCAAGTTCTTCGGCAAATCAAATTTGGTGGTGTTTGTATGATACTGTTCGGACTCATTTTGAGCAAAATCCCGACTGATTTACCTAGTCATTCACCCCGTCATTCGCCCTACCTCGGAATGACTACCCTGCGTTCCTGAAACTGCCCA
>SCSN01000017.1 GCA_004322205.1 Patescibacteria group bacterium | reverse complement strand
TCCAGACGGACCATGACCGCCCTATCCGCCCTGTCCCTTGGGCTGGCTCCTGCGCTATCCAGGTCGAAGGGTAGTATGAACTCGAACTCACCGGTCTCGGTGTGAAAGTGAGGGTACGCCTGTTGTGTCGCCATGGTGTTGGCCAGGTGCTGAGTCACGTCCTTCTCGGACAAGTCAGAAATGGATCGGCCGATCCAGGCCTGCTTCGTTGCAGCCAAGACGCGAAGGGTCTCCCCGCTTGCCACAACAATGAAGGTGACGTCCGGCTCCTCCCCCAGGGCGTGGACGATCCGCATCAGCTCCGCCGGCTCGCTCGTCGCCCTCGCGGCTGCCTTGACAGCGTTTGCCAGATGGTGCACACGGAACCGTGCCTGCTCTTCGATCCGCTGCGTGAAAAGACGCTGGGTAAGCCACACACTCAGCGGCACCAAGACCGCGCTGATTACGAGCAACGGGATGACGATCTTGGTCTTGAGGGAACGGAATGGGCTGGGAGGCGAGCTTGGCTGCATCGATATCCTCTAGTAGTCGCTACACCCTCTCAAGCGCCAGAAGGGTGATATCATCTTCGAACTCATCGCTGCCCCTCCAGCGTCCTAGCGTCTGCTCTACACCCGCCATCACGTCCTGTAACGGACGGTCTCGCCACTCTTCCAAGAGGGCCATGAGGCGGTCTACGGAAAAATGCTCTCCATGCTTACTGGTACATTCAGGAATGCCGTCGGAGTACAGGAAGAGTCGGTCGCCCGGGTGGAGGGTGAGATCCTGTTCCCCATATTTGACATCGGGTAACATCCCCACAGGGAACCCCCCTGTTCCCAGTAGCTCAGCTTTGGCCCCCCTGGGTTGATAGATTGGGGATGGATGGCCGGCCTGAGTGAGCAGCATTCTGGCACTCCGAGTCTCAACGATGCCATAGACCATAGTGAAATAGTGCATCGCATCGTCTTCGGACTGAAACAGTTGGTTGAGGGCTTGGACAGCCTCCGCAGGCGTCGCGATGTCGTAGTGGGGAGGGTCGGGGATGAAACGCATCAAGGGACTTCCCTGACTGGATATGGGGGAGAGGACCTTACTCAACGTGACCGACAGCATTGCCGCAGGAATCCCGTGACCGGCAACGTCAAGGATGTAAAAGCCCACCTGGTGTTCATTGAGCTGAAAGAAATTAAAGATATCCCCCGCAACGAAATGACAGGGAATGAATATCCATTCAAACCTGAACCCAGGGACGGTAAGCGCACTGCTTGGCAGGAGACCTCGCTGCATCTTCACCGCGGCATCAAGGTCCTCACGAATCCTGGAATAGGCCTCCTGTAACTT
>SCSN01000018.1 GCA_004322205.1 Patescibacteria group bacterium | reverse complement strand
GCGCGGCTCGCCGCCCTCGACGATAGCCATCGCGGAATTGGTGGTGCCCAAATCAATGCCAAGAATTTTTGCCATATTGTTTTTAAAGTTATGCGTGTAGTTTACGCTTCTTGCGTATCGTTTGCAAAGTGCGCGACGCGGACTTTTGCCGCGCGGATGACCGTATCGCCCACGCGCCACCCTTTTTCTAATACCGCCGTAATCGTGTCGTCTGTTTCAACTGACTCTGCCGCGTCCTGCCCGAGCGCGTCGTGATACGCGGGGTTGAACTTCTCGCCGACTTTCCCCATTTCTTCGAGGTCAAGCGCGGCGAACGCACTTTCAAGCTGGCGCGCGATAGCGAGGAACCCCTCGGGAATCTCGCCATGCTCTTTTGCTCTCTCAAGCGCATCAAACGCGGGTAGAAGCGTCTCGACGGCTCCCACCTTCCCCTTCAGCTCCGACGCTTTCGCGCCGGTTTCAATTCTTTTCAGCAGGTTTACATAATCGGCCTTCGCCCTCTGCCAGCCGTCCATGTATTCCTGCTTCTCCCTCCGGCAGGCGTTCAGCTCCTCGCGGAGTTTCCGCACCTTCCCCTCGACAGACTCGGGATCCTCGACGCGTTCCCCTTCGCCCTGTTCCGGCTCAATCTTTACATCTTCCTCTTCGTTCATTCCTCCATTATTCCCGAAATCGCGCGCTGAGTCAAAAAGAATGCCCGAGGTTTCAGGCATTCTCTTTATTTTTTTATTAGCGCTTGCTCCACTGCTTGGCCTTCCTTGCTTTGACGAGGCCCGGCTTCTTGCGTTCTTTGGCGCGCGGGTCGCGCTTGAGGAACGTCGCCGCCTTGAGCGCCTTGCGCGTGTTCGGCTCCGCCTCGGCGAGCGCGCGGCTGATAGCGTGGCGAAGCGCGTCGGCCTGTGCGGCCGTGCCGCCGCCCTCCACATGCGCGGTGACGGCATAGGGTCCGGCGCCTTCAGCCGTCGAAAGCGCTTCCTCGGCGATCTTCGCGCGCTCGTCGGTCTTGAAATACTCCTTCACACTCTTGCCGTTGACCGTGACGCTTGACTTCTCGGCTGGCATCATGCGGACGGTAGCGATGGCGGTCTTGCGTCGCCCGACTGCGGTAATAAATGAAGAAGTCATAAGGGGTAAGGGATAAGGTGAAAGTTATGCGTTGACGACGAGATTTTTCATG
>SCSN01000003.1 GCA_004322205.1 Patescibacteria group bacterium | reverse complement strand
GATTCATTTTTGGCGAAATCCCCTTTGGATTCTGGGCGAAATTCAGGCGGAAACCATTGGGACGCGCTTCGCGCGTCCCGCATGTTGGCTTCCAAAAAGACGTTGAGTTTGTTGTTGGTGCGCGCACTAGGATTCGAACCTAGAACCGTTCGGATATAAGCCGAATGCTCTACCGTTGAGCTATGCGCGCGCACCATAAAATTTAACACATATAATCGGTTCACTCGGTATAAATGTAAGCAAGCTCCCATTTCTACCTCGCTGCCAATTATAAGCCGAATGCTCTGCCATTGAGCTACAGGTCGGAACTAAAAGGATTTAGCACAAAAATACTATATCAAATCGGCAGTTGCGGCAATTTAACTGAATTAATACAAGATCTGAATTAATACAAGATCGGACTTTCTGACCTTGGGAAAAACCGGTCTTTAGAATGTTGTTTTTGTCTGCCGGAGTTAGAAAAATCCGTGAAGGCCGGTTTCCTCCTGCCGGCGGAGCAAGGAGAAGTAGATGACGGCGGAGAAGAGAATTGAAGGATGAGAATTGGTGAATTTGGAAAAAACCTCTTTAACCGCCGCTAAAATGTCACCCCAAGTTACATTTCTCCTCGGTTGTTCGTATCGAGGCAAAGTCAGAGTATTTATAGGATACTTGAGCACTTCTTGCGCCTCTTCAGATGCTCCGGCAACTTCAGGCAGAGGCGCCTCTGCCAGAGTTTCAATCGTCTTTTCAGTTATTTCTTCTGCAACCGTCGGCGCGAGAACAGTAATTGACGCCGAAGCGATCGGTGAAGAGCCGTTGTCACTCTTAAGCTGCGCATGGTTGGTGTAAACTCCGGGGGTAATGTTTCTATTAAACACAACATCGTAATCAACCGTAACTTCTTCCCGGCCGTAGACATCGCCGAGTTCCCAATCCTGTTCATGGATTATCTCTCCGGAAGGACTTTTCAAAACATCGTGCAGTACGGCATTTTTCGCCGTAGCGCCGTCCGCCCCGTTGTTTGCAACCACGATCGTGTATTTAACCGTGCTTGAAGCAACAGTTGTTGTCTTCTCGGCGCTCTTTTTGATATCAAAGGTGGTTGATACGCGAGGAATATAATCACTCGGAAAACTTACGGGAAAAATGAGCGGCGTTGAAACAATAACAGTCAACTGGTCTTGGTTGTCGCCGGTGTTGAGTTCAAGACCGTCGCCCGCTACCGAGACATAGCCGATAACCGGCGTGTCACCCATGGGTAGATCGCCGCCCACCGTGGCCGGATAAGAAAACTCAATGGAGGATTTGGGCGCGATGTTGCCGAGGTTCCAGAGGTAGCCGCTTGCCTGCGGTGACTGACCAATAAGGGAGATGTACGGCTTATCAAAATTCATATTTAAGGTTACGTTCCGCGCTTCTACATCCCCGCGATTGGCAACCGTCAGGTAGAAGGTGAGCGGATCGCCTCGGCTGATGGCATTTGTGGTTTGGGCCACCGCCCCAACCCAAAGGTCAGGCGCTCCGAAAGAGAGAGAGCCATTCCAGTTGCCAAAAATATTGACAATGGCAACCGCCCAGTTATGGCTGAATATATTCGTGTTGACGGCATTTATGAGGTTTGAAGCGGCATAGGCATTGCCGGTAGAGATTGTCGCCGCTCCGCCAGAAGCGCTGTTGCCGCCGGTTGCCGCAGAGACTGACACTGCGTTGTTTACGGTCGCCGAGTTTGTATTTGAAATAGAGCTGGACGGAATTGTTGTGGAACCAGAACCGGAGTTGCCGGAGAAAGTTACCGCCCCGCCTGATGCGTCAACTGAAATGCTTTGCGGCAGATTATAAACCGCGCCGTTCCATTCTCCGTAAACACGGACGATAAGAGAGAAAGATCCGCCGCCGAAGAGGTTGGTGTTGATAAAATTCATCACTGTGGTGCCGGCATAGCTCCTGCCTGTCTCTACAACCGCATCCGCGCCGACAGCCGTATTGCTTCCCGTATCAGCTGAAACCGAGGCGGTGTTTGACACTGACGCTTGATTGTCATTTGAAACGGAAATTTCTGCGCTCTCTCCTTCGCTTTCTGTGCCGACGCTCTCCTCACCACCTTCCCTCTGTGACTGGTCGGCGGTCTCTGTAGCTGTCTGCCCGCCGAAGAACAAGTCAAAGAAGTTGGCGTTAGGAAAAACGAGGTGGCCGTTCCAATCGCCAAAACTGTTGAGAACAAGAAGATAGTAATTTGAGAGCGTGATGTTGGTATTCACCAAGTTGACGACATTGGCCGCCGCATAAGCATTTCCTGTTAGTACTGTCGCCGCGCCGTCAGTACTGGTGGCGCTGTTGCCGCCTGTTGTTGCGCTGACTGCTACCTGATTTGAAACCACCGCTTGGTTGGAATTTGAGACTAAAAGACCTGAAAGACTGCCGCATTCCGCTCCACAAGGCAGACCGGCTGAATTCTCCGGGTTTGCCATGTAGCTACGCAAATCCAGAGTGCCAAGCGGAGTGAGAAAATTATTCAGAAAGGCCAGAAAACCGCTTGAGTTGGCAATGTTGACATTAATTACATTGACCACATTGGCTGAAGCAAGTGCACTGCCGGCATTAATGAGAACATTTTGATTTCCTTGCGCCTCATTCTCTCCTGTATTGGCCTCTGTCGAAACGTCATTTTCCGCTTCCGCTACGTTTTCATTCGTCACTTCTACACTAAGCGGCGGCTGGCTGTCGCTTTGGCTGTTCTCTTCTTCCGCCACTGATTCCCCGGTCAGCTCTGGCGCGGTGTCCTCCGCCGGAGTGCTTGAGGCTGTTGTCGTCTCATTGACATTAACTGTGTTTTGAGTGTCACTTTCCGCCGTGGCGTCCCCTGTCTCAATCGTAGTTTGAGATTCCTCTGCCGCCAGCTCTGGCGCCTGCGCTTCGGGCGTCTCTACCGAAGTGTTTGAGTCGGCGGGCGGTACAGATATCTCCTCTTCCCCTTCAGCCAAAACACTTGTCTTAAAGGGCGAGACAGCAAACAGAACAGCCATGATTAAAAAAACCGAGTAAGCTCTTTTCCACTTCAGACGATATTTAGAATGGAAAAATTGAAAATACATAACGCAAAATGTTTTCTATAAACGAGCCGAGCGGCACTCTCTTGGGGGTCAAGGCCGGATTGCTTGTTGCCTTGGCGGTGGAGGGCAGAAGAAAGAAGGGCGGTCTTACTTTCTCCGGGAACAAACTCTTTGCCGGCGCAGAAGTTGCCGCCGGAGAAGCGCCGAAGGCTTGAGATTCTTTGGACCCGCTTACTTCAAGACGGATGGAAGAGCGCACGTTGCCGCGCTCAAAAATCTTCTCAATAACATTTGGCCCCGGCAGTGAAATCTCTTCATCTATGTTTTCAACCACTTCGCCGTCAATAGTGGTTTTTATCTGCACGCGGCTTGCGGCGCTCCCGCCGCCGGTGTTGGCCGAGGTGCTGACGGTGTTTGTAATCAGCGCTGTATCCGCTTGCGCCGCCAAAAGCGGCGCAAGCGCCGTCGCCGCGGCACACAATATCCCGATTTGTAATTTACTAACGTTCATACCCTCGCATGACCTCTCAAACCCATACACAACAGACGCAGAACTGTGCGGACTGCACGCAGAAGCTTGATAAGTCATCCGAAGGTCCCGTAAGCGGGACACTTCGAAGTGATTAGCGTCGAATGCGAGTGATATTGCTATTCACAATGTTTGCAACGTCGCCTATTGCTCCCGCATCACCAGTTACGATAATGCCGCCATCTCCACCGCTTGAGCCACCGTGGTGATGATGTGAGTGCGAACCGTCGCCACCGTTGGCAACATTGTTTCCGCTTGAAGCTGTCGTGTTCACGGTGTTGGTAACGCGCGCTCCATTATGGTTGTCTACCGTAATATCACCCTTGCAACCACAGTCCACGTCTATATCGGTGTCGTTGTAGTTGACGTCATTGGTTACGATAGATAGAGCACCCGCATCACCAGTTACGATAGTGCCGCCATTGCCGCCGCTTCCTCCATTAGCAGTATTATTCCCGCTTGAAGCTGTTGTGTTCACGGTGTTGGTAACAGAAGCCCAGTTACTGTTGTTTACAGTAATGTCACTGCTAGACCAATGCCAAGCAAGTGCCGGTGAGGCAAATCCCAAGAGGGCAACGATAGCAAAAACCGCTACGAATTTTCTCATTTGCTCATTTGTTAATTTCTGATAAAGGACATTTTATCTTCCTCCGTCCCTTAAGGGACAACGGAAGAAAATACCGACCGCTTGAATCTTTCAAAAAGTTCAAGGGTCAACCAACATTTTTGTCTTTAAAGAGTACGTTATGGAGAGAGAGTGAAATCTGTAAAGAATACCGGCTGACCGCTGAACTTTTCTGTCAAAGGACCTCCAAAAACAAAAAGACCACAGAGAAGTCACTCTTTGTGGTTTTGCTCCTGCAGAAACTTGAATTTTGTGGAAACCAGAATCATGCCACTTATAGCACTGTCCTGGTTTCCTCTCAGGAACAAGCGGTTATTGTGATATAATTCTAGTATAAAAGCGGGCTCAGTCAACGAAAGTAATCAACAGTTCCGTCCTTAAGAATATATAGGCCATTTCGGGGAGCAATAGATCAAGACGGCAGAAGGACAGCTCAAAGGAAAGCAAAAAGGACAAAAAGCCGGGGAAGGGACGCTGAATTCAGGAAACTGGCCCTTTTTCAAGGGCAGTCGTCCAGCGTCCCTCCCCCGGCTTTTTGGGTAAGAACTATAAGAACTATTGGCGCATTCTAATTATTGCCAATTATTTGTCAACAAAACTCACTTAAAGTCTAGAGACCAACAGTTGACTACTCAAAGTGAATTTTCTGGCGTGAGTACTCTACGCGTTTGGAGAGAAGCGGGTACTCTTTGAGGTCCGGGTCTTTGGCAATGAGCGCGGCCGCCTCGTGGCGGGCGGCTTCCACCATTTTGATGTTTCGGATTGCTTCCATGCCGAGGTCGGAGAGTCCCCACTGCTTGCGCCCGTAAAGTTCTCCCGCTCCGCGCTGGGCGAGGTCAAATTCA
This sequence comes from Patescibacteria group bacterium, assembly GCA_004322205.1. Taxonomy (GTDB): domain Bacteria; phylum Patescibacteriota; class Minisyncoccia; order Phycocordibacterales; family Zambryskibacteraceae; genus SCSN01. Next base: position 4,218 of record SCSN01000003.1, on the reverse strand, counting down.
GCAAGCTCAAATCCATTTTTTGCTTGTTTGAGTGCTTTCAAGCGGTCCAGACTCTTTCCACTCCGCGACTCGGAAAAAATAAAACAATACGGCTGATGAGTACTTCTCATCACTCGCCCACGGAGCTGATGAAGCTGTGCCAATCCGAATCGCTCAGCACCTTCAATGATAATCATTGTCGCATTCGGTACGTTTACGCCGACTTCAACGACTGAAGTTGATACAAGGATTTTGGTTTTGCCGTCTTTGAAATTATTCATCACACTTTCTTTTTCCGCGGGGCGAACTTTGCTGTGAAGAACCCCGACTTCAAATTCTGGGAATATTCCCTCCCTCAATCGTTTTGCTTCTTCTTTGACTGACTTTGCCTGAAGAGCCAGTTCTTTTGCCGGGTCTGGTTCGTCAATGCGTGGGCAGATTATATACACCTGCCGACCGAGATGAAGCTCTGCCCTGATTTTTTCGTATGTCATGACTCTTTCTTGCGGGAGAACAATTTTTGTTATTGGAACTTTTCTTCCGGGCGGTAACTCGTCCAGAAGTGTCAAATCCAGGTCTCCGTATATTGTGAGAGCCAGTGTTCTTGGGATCGGAGTCGCTGTCATTGAAAGCAAGTGGGGGATGCGACCCTCTTTTTCGCGAAATTTTTGTCTTTGCGCGGTTCCGAACCTGTGCTGTTCGTCAATAATGACAAATCCCAAATGTTTGAACTTTACAGATTTTTGAATAAGAGCGTGAGTGCCAATGAGAATTGGAATTTCCCCGTTCGCCACCCATTTTAAGAATTGTACGCGAGAAATACTGGTTGCTCCTTTAGGGTTTACTTTTGACGGGAATTTTTTGCACCCGCTTCCTGTAATGAGACCGATTTGGATGTCGCTTTCGGCAAAAAAGTCAATGAACGATTCAAAATGCTGTTGGGCAAGAATTTCCGTTGGAGCCATGTAGGCAACTTGGAGATTTCCAAAATCTTTCCCTTCCGGGTGTGTGGTGATGATTGCATGGGCTGCCATTGCCGCAACGGCGGTCTTTCCTGATCCGACATCACCTTCAAGCAGTCGCGACATAGGCCGTCCTTTTTTGAAATCAAGGAAAATGTTTTCAACTGCGCGCCTTTGAGCTCTCGTCAGTGGAAAAGGGAAACGAGTCGCAAATTGAAGTACATTTTCTAAAGACGGATCCACAACAAAGGACGAGTGATTTTGCCACTCTCTCCGGGCGCGCTGTTTTTCAAGCTGAATAAAGAATACTTCTTCAAAGGCGAATCGCTTGCGAGCAGCCCTCGCATCAGTTTCCTTTTTTGGTGAATGGATCCAAATGAGGGCCGTAGCGAGCGAGGGAAGATGATATTTTTCAAGAATGGCAGGGGGAATAGGATCATCAAGTGTCTCGAGGAGACCGCTCTTGAAAATTTTCCCAACGGCGTGGTAGAACCAGTTGGAAGTGACGCCTCGCGTTTCGGGATAAATAGGATAGAGAGTGCCGGCGCCAATATTGCCGCCAAAAAGAGGACTTGCGGCAGCCGGCAGGGAAGAAAGTCTTTCGATTTTTGGGTTGCTCAAATAGAGTTTTCCCTTGCGCTCCTGCACCTTTCCTTCGACTCTGACGTATGAGCTGTCGGGGATCATTTTTGCAAGGTAGGGCTGATGAAACCAGACGATTTGGATCGAACCAGTCTCGTCGAGAAGCCTTCCCTCTGCCATAGGGATTTTTTTGCGAAAGGCTTTTTTGCTCTGGAGATGGCTTATTTGACCAACAAGCGCTATTGAATCTCCGCGGGAAGCTTCTGCCACGGTCTTTATGCTTGCAACGTCCCCGTAGCGGACGGGGAAGTGATAGAGCAAATCACCGACGGTTGCAAGACCGAGTTTTTTTAAGGCGTGGACGTGTGTGGGAGTCAGTCGGAAGGAGCCCTCCAGAGGGTCGGATAAATTCATTCCCTCATTTTATACTAAACTCCGCGCTCGGAGCGAAGAGACAATCTTTACTCCTTTACAATGACCCTGCCTTTGTGTGCGGGGTTGAGGTGGTTGTGATAGGTCCAATCGCCGATTTTGCTGAAAGTGAACTCGTAAGCTCCCCCTTTTGCAACAGAAGCCTTTTGATCGAATTGCGGGTAGATGGTGTGTGTTGGATGAGGGGCCGAGGCAATCCACATTCCAGCCGAGCTTTCATTAGTGAATCGAACGCGGTCGCCAACCTTGATGGTCACGATGCTTAGACTAAATCCCTGGTCGCTGTAGGTGACGGTAACTGTCTGCGGCACTGACAGCGGGGTAGGGACTGGCGGCGGAGGAGGAATAATTCGTCCTTGAGAGGGTACGGTCTGACTTGGAGCAGCGGGTGCTTTAGTTTGATTTTGGGCAGTACTGGTAGTCTCTCCAGTTGTCGGCGCTTGGGTTTCCTTTTTACCAACAAGCACGAAGCCGATGACGATAACAGCGACAATTACCAAAATAGCAATGATAGTTTTGTTCATGGTGATTCTTAAGACTGATAAAGGCACATTAAATTATAGCAAAACCCTAACTGGCGGTGAAATGGGCGGATTTGTCCTTGTTTCATATCTAAAAACTATTTATATATGTCCAAACCAAAATATTTTCTATACGCGCGTAAGAGTACCGAGGACGATGACCGACAAGTGATGTCTATTGAGGCACAGCTTTTTGAATTGCGAGAATTGACGCGTAAAGAAAATCTTGAAATCCTTGAGGGATTTCAAGAGTCGAAAAGCGCAAAGACACCGGGGCGCGAGGTGTTTGGTGAAATGTTCGCGAAAATTGAAAAAATGGATGGTGTCGGCATATTGGCGTGGCATCCCGACCGCCTCGCGCGTAACAGTATTGACGGTGGACGAGTAATTTACGCCGTAGATACTCGCAAGGTTGTGTCTTTGCGCTTTCCGACATTTTGGTTTGAACCAACCCCGCAGGGGCTCTTTATGTTGCAAGTGGCATTCGGGCAATCTAAATATTACAGCGATAATCTATCTGACAATATAAAGCGCGGCGTCCGCCAAAAATTGCGACGAGGCGAATGGTTGAATTTAGCTCCCTTTGGCTACACCAATAATCCGAAGGTGAGAAATATTGAGCCTCATCCGACAAATGCTCGCGTGGTTACTCTAGCGTTTCAAGAATACGCCAAAGGGTCGCATACTTTTATTTCGCTCGCGCAATTTTTGGCAGACTTGGGCGTGGTGACTCGAAACGGAACGCCACTTGCCAAAGTTTCCATCAAACGACTTTTGACACATCGTGCGTATCTCGGCTTCGTCAAACATGGTAACGAATGGTTTGATGGAAACTTTGAGCCAATTGTAACTCCCGCATTGTTTGAAGCCGTGCAGAAAATATTGAAAACGAAAGAGCGGCCGCGCCACCGCCGCGCTCGGCACGATTTCCCGTTCACCGGATTATTTCGCTGTGCCGAGTGCGGCTCGATGATTAGTGCGCAATGGGCGGTCAATCGCTGGGGCACAAAATATCGCTATTATCGGTGTTCAAAAAAGCGCGGCCGCTGTTCGCAACCATATATCCAAGAAGTGGAGTTGGCGCGGCAAATCAAGGCACGGCTTCAAACAATCTCGCTTTGCGACAATCTCACCGACTGGATGTTGGAAAAAGTAAAAAGTTGGGAGCGCGAGGAAGTTGGAGCGTCGCAAAGCGAGGTTCAAAATCTTTCCGAAAATATAAAAACGGCAGAAGCGAAAATGGAAAAGTTGGTTTCCACTTATTTAGACGGCGACATACCAAAACAAACCTATCTCAAAAAGAAAGACGAAATTTTACTCGCTTCTGCCGTTTTAGAACAAAGGAAGAAAGATTTTGAAAACGGGAGAAAAAATTGGGTCGAACCCCTGCGGGAATGGATTTTAGATACGAAACAGGCCGATTTTTTGAGTACATCAGATAATTTCCACGAAATCAAAACATTTGTCCAAAAAATCGGAACGAACCCTCTGGTTCGTAACAAATCCGCCGTCTTTGATTTTTGCCCAGCAAGCCAGTTCGCCGCGGAGCGGCGAGCCATTTTGCGGAGCGCGGCCGTCTCGCGGCCGCGCGGAGCAACCCTTTCAAATCGTGAAGTTTCTATTGGCGGTGTCTGTTTGAAAATATCCGAACGGAACTGGCTGGGCTCGGCGGGCGGAATTCCCCCCACACCCTCCTTCCGCCCGCCTCGCCTTGCCTGCCCGACCGATAGGCGGGAACCGGA
>SCSN01000002.1 GCA_004322205.1 Patescibacteria group bacterium | reverse complement strand
CCCTTTCCTGCCCGCCCCGCCCGAGCGTTGGGTGGTGGGCGGGAATGCCGCGCCGCAGGCGCGGCATTAGTCAGTCGCTTCGCTCAAAATAGGTTCGCGCGTGGTTTAGAATTGAGGACACTAGGAAACTAGTTAGCTAATTAGCTTAATTAGCTCAATTAGAAAAGTGCTGGGGTGGTGAAACAGAAGACACGCTAGCCCTAGGAGCTAGTGCCGCAAGGCGTGGAGGTGCAAGTCCTCTCCCCAGCACAAAATTTGACTTTTTAAATTACTGTGATAGAATCACGGACAGATATTTGTTCTATCACATATTTTCCTTCACAAACGAAGGGACGTTAATTATGGCAAGCTTCGCATCGGCCGCACTGGCACTTCTGGTCGTGTTGGGAATTGTTCTCGTAGTTCTCTCACCATTCTTACTCCTTCTCATTGCAAGGGGTCTCGCCGAACTACGATTCTTTCTCGTCCTAGCCCTTGAGCGGCAAGCGATCATCATTGAGCGGGGTGGGAAGTTCCGCAAGGCAGTAATGGCCTGTACCGGACACCACTGGCGCGACAGTGACCAATGGACCAAGGGCGAGCAAAATCTCATCGGCGGCGGGAATGAGAAAGAGATCAAACAGCTGTTCCTGGACAGCAAGCTCGAGTTTGTCAAACCGCATCAGTGGGATGTTGTCCCCGACTCATCCATAACTACCACCACTCCATCGCGGCTGGATCGGCTCACGGGGGGAATTCACATCCTCGGTATTCCCTACCTCGACCAAGTTAAGCTTTACACCCTGACCTGGACAAGCAGAGAGCAGGTGGAGCAGCAAGGGGAGGATATCAGGTACCAGTACAAGACAGAGAAGCGGAGCCTCGACTACGTTCTTGTTCGTCAGGACGATGTCTACTACGTCGCAATCAAGAACGCCGAGGACAAGGACGGAGTGCCTCTTAGGATTGTGCTCGCCATCACCGCGCAGATCGTCAACCCCTACAAGGCGGTGTACGGAGCTGTGCACTGGCTTGAGGCACTCGAAAACCAGCTCGCTGACCGCGTTCGAAGCTGGACTCGTTCGATGGAATACGCAAAGATGGACATAGGCAAGGACAAGGATCGAGATTCTGTCTCGGATCGAGATTCTGTCTCGAGAACACTTTCGTCCCTCGAGATTCTCGCTGACTTCACTCTGCACTACGGTGTTAGGGTGCGGCTTGTCCAGATCGATAACATCGAGCCGTCGGGAGAGCTCGGAGACAAGTACCGCGAGCTCACCACCCTCGAGTACGAAGCCGAACGGCAAAAGAGACAAAGAGTGCTCGCCGGTCAGGGAGAGCGGAGCTTCCTCGAGAGCACGATTGGCTACGTGGCCGAGGATCCTGCTCGAGTTGTCGCCTGGAAGTGGCAGAATGTCAGCCAACTCAACACCTACGTTGAGGGCGGGGCAGGCGTAGTTCCGGCAATCCCTCTCGGACAAGGAGAGAAGAAGGAAGACAAAAAATAAGCGACACTGTGTCGCATGGGGCCATTCACAGTAGGAGTGTCTGGTCCCTTTTCATTTGTTTGACATTAGTTGTTTTTATGATATAATCCGATCAGACGCTCATTTACACAGACCGAAACATAGAAAGGAAAAGTTATGACTCCGCAACGCCCGTTGAACAGAGATCGGGGATTTGTCTTCAGCGACGGGGTAATTTGGCCCGTCGAACCTGAACCGGAAGAAGTTCCAACTCGAGAGGAGTGGAAGTGGGTAAAGTTGGTGGGACAACTCTCTCTACTTCTTCGACACTTGCCTCGAGAAATCTTGGCAACCGTCAGAAGTAAGGAGTGGCGCAGGTGGTTCCGCGTTGGGCCGCCGGGTCCTTATCGCTACAGCTTCACAGAAGCGTGGAGTAAGTGGCGGAAAATTCGGCGGAAGCACAGGCACCGGATGCAACGCTACCGCGCCAAGAGGCAGCTCTGCCTGCGATGGGGAGCACTGACTCTCACGATGCAGCGGGCAAAAGTCATGCCGCACGGAACACCTTACGAGGTGCGGGAAAGCGGTCTGCGGTCCGCAGGACTTCAGACACTCCTTCTCCGAAACCTCGCGTGGGGGACGGGAGGAGACATCGCGGGATGGCTGCAAAACACACTCCGGTTCTCCGCAGTACTTCTCCTGCGTGTCGTGACGCTACCCGTCAGAGGAATCGCAATAGTCGCGAACGCAATCCTGTGGGTAACCGAGCATATCCGCAGGTGGCGGGCGCGAACATCTCACAACTACCGTCGCACAATAAATTGCGCGGCGGGCGCATGGAGAACCGCACTGGCTTCGTTCCGCAACTTTTGGAGAAGAAAAGCAAGAAGTGCTAGGCATGGGAGATTGCGTCTAGCTCTCCTTGCACTCCGCCTCTGGAGGAGACAAATTGTCCCCGCCGGGGCCGCAACTGGGAAAATCATTAGAGACAGTCTCTGGTGGTTTGCTGGACTCATGTTCGCAGTGGTGATGATTGTTATCACCATTGCAGTAGGCGCAGCAAGAACCGCCGCGAGATCTGTAGTGAAAGCCGGTAGTACATTCACCACAAGCCTGTTGGGCGAAATGAAGAGGTTATGGACGAGAGTCCCGAAGCCCAAGAAACCACGTCGTGTAGCATTCGCTCTTCTGGTACTTGCTCTTGGGGTCTGGCTCGTCCGGCAGATTCCATACGGGAAGCTCGCCGGTTCTCTCTCCTCTGTCCCATCATGGAGCAAAGCAATTCTGTTCTTCCTACTCGGACTCTGGCTCTTCCTCCTGCTTGGGGCACTGGGCTTATGGGTGCTGGTAGCAATCTTCAGAAAGCGGAAGGAGTACTGGCGGGCCACAACCGATTACTTCTCAAGCGGCAAGAGAAGCTTTTCCTTCTTGAAAATCACCGCCCTAGCCACACTAGTGCTATTCGCACTATGGAAGGTGGGAGAGAAGATTTTCTCCAAGGAGAAGATGGAATCAACGGCGCCGATTGCGGTTCAGCCGGCTTCCCTCTCGCGGAAGTTCGAAGGGAATCCGCGGGACAGATGGCGCGGGCGAGACAGGGATTCAATTCTTGTTCTGCTCAAGGCACCGGAAGATTCGATTCTGGCGGAGATCGCAGCCTGCGAGAGCGGCTTCAATCACTGGGCCGACTCGGCACACACGCGAGTCACCGCAAATCCCCAGAGCGGCGCGATGGGAGCGTTCCAGATCATGCCTCGCTGGCGGCGCACCGCTGACTCTCTCACGGCCGCTGACGGCCTCGATTACAACATCGAGACGTTGGATGGAAATACGAGATTCGCCAAGTGGCTCTACCGGAACACCAAAGGAGGTTGGGGTCACTGGCGGGAGTCGGCTCCCTGCTGGCTCGGGCACGAATTGCCGGGGCAAGCAGTGGCAGTACCAGTTCGGTTCACCGCAGGAGAGTTCCGAGATTCGCTTGTCATCGGACCGAGGGCGGGATCCAACTGGAGCGAGCCAGTCGAGCTCATCGCCCCACTTATGTTCGACTTCCCCGAGGAGCGGCGAAGGGCCTTTTGGGTCCTGACACCATCAGGAAGAGAGCGAAAGGTGGAGATTCTCTCGGACGTTCGGCTCCCCTACGAGGTCGGACCTTGGCGGTTTCGGTCAGATTCACCTGATTCTATCGTACGAATCAGAGTAACGCGGCGGCTGCCGACGAGCCCTGTCGCGATGTAGCAGACGGCGAGTTGTTCTCGGCTCTTAAGAGAACAACTCGCCTTTTCATTTGCAAAACCCCCCAGATGCGCGCATCTGGGGGGTTGAATCAAACTTCTGTAAACCGACTCTAGGGATTAAAAGGATAAGTCGGAGTTACTCCGAGAGTGTTGAGAATAATCCGAATCAGACCGAAGACGGAAAACATAATGAACATTCCAACAAGCCCCCAGAGAATATGTTTCTTGCCTTCTGCCCGCTTTGTCTCGTCCCCGGTGCGGCTGACGAACTGAAAAATTCCCCAGAAAAAAAAGAGAAGTGCAATCGTAAAGAGAAGGAGAATCAGCGGATTCAGAATAACGGCATTTATTTTGTTTAAGATGCCGGAGGCGTCCATTCCTTATGGAGAGGGGGTTACGGCGTAGAACCGGGAGTCAAACTGACACCGGGAACAGAAGGCAAGTCTTGACCGATGCCAATGCCGAGAGCGTTGCCGATGAAGCTCACAATGCCCCAGACTGCCACCATTACGAAGAGGGCAATGAGACCCCACTTCATAATCTGCTTCCCCTTATCCCTCTTCTCCTCATCACCAGCGGCAAAGATGAAACTTGCCAGTCCCCAGAAAAAGGCGAGAAGAGCAATGGCAACAACGATCGGCAGCAGAATATCAACAACATTGCCAAGCGCTTGGATAAGCTGCTGAACATTGCTCAAGGGGGCGGCAAGCGCCACCAGCGGAAGAGCATAGGCAAGAGCAGCACCTCCTAAAACTTTTTTCATTATTATTTCAGGTTACTTATAAAGACCTTTAGGGTATAAATCCAATAATATCAAAAAAACATTGAAAAACAAGGGGTTGGGGATAATTAGGGCTTCTGATCTTGAATAATAGAAATGGGAACGCTTCCTCCTAAAATATCCTGCTGGAGAAAACTTATGATTCCGCCAATGGCCGCAATGACAAAGAGGGCGATTAGACCCCACTTTATAATGCGTTTTCCTTCTTCTATCGCTTTTTCGTCCCCAGATTTAAAAATAAACTTAGCGATGCCCCAAAAGAAAAACAAAAGCGCCGCCACAAAAGCCAGAGGAATTAGCTTTTTTATAAGTAATGCTATGCCGAAGAGAACATTGAGTAGTGTCATGGTGTTCGGGTGGCTTCAGGAAGTTTGGGGATGCCGATTCTTCCGCCAAAAAGGTCGCTATAAAAAAGCTGCAGAATCCCCCAGACGGAAAACATTACAAAGAGCGCAATAATCCCCCATTTCATGAGCTCTTTACCCTCACCAATCTTCTTTTCATCTCCGGCAGCAAGAACAAACTTCGCCACCCCCCAGAAAAAGACGAGAAGAGTGGCGCTGGCGAGGATAAAGAGGATGGTGTTAATGTGAATGACGGCAAAGCAGACTAGCTCCTCAAAATTTTTCGGCTGGTTGACCGTAAATCCGGACGGAATCCCGCTGATATCGGTGGACACTACTGAAAGAGTAGTGCCGCAGTTAAGTGCCGAGACTGGCTGCGGTGCTAGAGCAGCTACAGCAAGAACAAGGAAAAGAGAGACGATAGCGGAACGCATATTAGCTAGTGAGCTGATTTATTGTTGTTTCAATGAGAAGAGCGATGACCCAAGCTCCGAGGAGAATGACAGTGCCGATGACGGTGTAGAGAAAAGCCTTTTTGGCGGTCTTGAGTTTTTCCTCATTGCCCTGCGCCGTGACAAAGAGAAAGCCGGAGTAGATAAAAGCCATAACGGCAATCACGCCGCCGACAGGAAGAATGATATTTTTAATGACTGCCACAATGAAATCGTAGAGATTGTCGCCGTGCTTGAAGGGGTTTTGGAGTGTGATGATACCGGGAGGCTCTGTGCCCGGGACAGGGGGATGCTCTGTGCCCTGATGAACAGCAGAAACCGACAGGACAAAAGTTCCAAACAAAATAAAAAATAAGCCCAAAAACACAAGACTTCTGTGCCTAATTTTCATGTACGTATTCTAGCATGTCACGAAGACGGCTGAAGTAGAATAAGATTCGGATCAACTCGAGTATTGAGCAAAATGCTCGTAATAAAGTAGACGATGAGCCAGGCAGCAAGAACAAAAATGAAGCCGAGGGCGGCCTTTTTGAAAATTCCTTTGGCTTCATCTTTTTTAGCAACACTTCCACCGGACGTCAGAAGCAGAAACCCTGCCCAGGCAAACGAAATGGCGGCAAGAGGAATAGAAGTGTAGACGAGGGCGGTAATGAGATTTTTTATGAAGAGGATAAAACTGCTGAAGTTGCAGTCCGGACCATCACAAACTATTAAACTCGGAAACGACCCTCCCGAGCGCGGCGGAGGCGGAACGGTCGGTTCTGCGGCAGAAACAAAAAACGGCGCAATCAATAGAACGCTCACGACAGCTAGAACACTTATAACAGCTATAACACTTATAACGTTTCGCACATTCTTTCCTACCATGATTTGAGAAGCTCGCTAATTTTTCCGGCCGCCACTCTAATCGCCTGCTCGAGCCGCAGGTGTCCGCTAGTCGTGTCCTCAATCATTTCGCTAAAAATTTTTGAAGTTCCTTCTTGATTGGGGTCGAGCCAGCCGCGAGCGATGAGAGCACTCTGGTAGAGCACGGCACCGAAGGCATCCCCTGGCGGGCGCGAGAGAAGATCTCGGCGGGCAGGTGCCATAGAGAGAGAGTCAGCAAAACCTTTTGCTGAATCTCGGCCGATTAGTTGCGTGGCAACCTTAAAAGCCGCCGGCAGGTTGCGCGTCTGTTTGGAGATGGCGAAAGCAAGCATTTTGCCGTAGATTGAATTGCGCTCATCAGACTGCGATTGCGGCAGGAGAGCAATGTCAAAATTAAGATTGGGATTTTTGAGCTTGAGAAGCGGTAACTCCGAAGCAAGGCCCGTATAAAGGGCCAGATCGCCGGCTAGAAACATTTGCTGGGAATCCGGCAGGGAGCGATTCCAAGAATAAAACGGCTTGGCCGGATTGGAAAATTGAGTATAAAAATTCAGCGCCGATTCGGCGGGCGGCGCGGCTTTATTAAGCGTCTCGGCAAGAACAGAAGCAAACGCGTTTTCGCTTTTGAGAACAATGGGGTTGCCCGCCTGCATCACCAAGGTGACAATAAGCTCTTTGCTTCCGCGAATGTTGCGATACTCTCCGAGCGCCACCGCCGACTGGGTAATGTTGAGTAGCCCGTCGCGCTGGGTAAGTTTTTGCGAAAGCTCAAAGAATTCTGCCCAGAACTTCGGCGGCTGTGCCAAACCGGCGCCCGAAAAGATATCCCGATTCCAGTAGAGAAGAAGAGGGTCAACAGTGAGCGGCAAGCCCAGAATCCCCTCCGGAAAAAAGAAAAGCTCTCCCTCCTCAAGAAAAGTATCGCGAAAGATGCGTTCGGGAAAAGAATTGTAGGGAATAGCAAAGAGCTTTCGGCGCTCGGAAAGAATCACTTCATGCGGCGCAAGTATAATATCCGGACCGGCATCTCGCGCCAGCGCTTCCACATACTCACCACTAAAGTTCGCTTGAGGCTTTTCAACGTACCTCACCGATACCGTCCTGTCCTGATAGAGCGGCAATTCGACAAAAACTTTGGAAAAGGTTGCCTCTGGGACTGTCCCCCAAATCGTCACCTCCGCCTGAACTTGGCCCTTTCCCTTTGAGAAAGCAAAGACAACAACGCCAACGATGATGAAAAAAGCGAAAACACCGATTAGGATGAGTTGAAATTTACTCAAATTTCCCATGGCAGAGTTCCGATTCGTTAATCACGGCTAAACTCATTATATCCTGCGAAAATAGTAATGCACTGCATTACGCTTTCTTAAGAATTAAGCCGAAGTGATGCGCGCCGGCTTGAATCTCTTTTTCAACAACGAAGCCGCGCGGCTCAAAGAGCTCTTTGACAGAATCTCTGGAGACAATGTCTCCTGGTTGGGGACCCAAACCGCCGAAAGAGTCAGTCCAGTCGACAACAAGTACTCTGCCGCCAGGTTTGAGGATTCGCTTGACTTCATCCGCCATCTCGCTTTTACCTCGCAGCTGGAAGAGAATGTTTGAAAGAATAACGGCATCAAGCGCCCCGTCTCGGAGTGAGGTGCCGAGCGGCTTCTCAATATCTCCCCAAATGACTTCAATGTTAAAAAGCTTCTCTCCCGCCGCCTCAGTCTTGATCTTGGTGAGAAGCTCTTTTTGAATATCGACTGCATAGACTCTACCGGCGCTTCCCACCGCTCGAGCGGCGGCTTTGGCATAAAACCCCGAGCCCGCTCCCAAATCAGCCACTCTCATACCGCTCTGAAGTCCAAATTGCTCTACGTTTTTAATCGGATCAGTGAACATGAATAGTTTTTAACGAGTGTAGCGAGTATAAAAACTTTCACCCAGCACCTACCTCAAAGGACTCAACATAAAGACAGATTACATAAACACACCTGTTACACTACCTGTGAGTAAATAATACCACAGTAAGTGCTGGGTGCTCTTTGAATATAGTCGTCCCGCTCTGCGGGACTCCTTATTCAAAGGCAAATAAGCGATGCCAATCTGTCACCTTGGCGCAGCCTCATAATCCGAACCCCTTGAGTCTGCCGTCCGAGATTCGGAATTTCGCCAATGCCAGTGCGGATAACATGGCTTTTCTGCGAAATAGCGACAACTTCTTCAGTCCCTTCGTCAATGATTGCCGAAGAGATGAGACTGCCCGTCTTGGCGGTAACTTTGGCAGTTTTGACGCCGGAGCCGCCGCGGCGCTGGATCTTGTATTCCTTGAGAGCGGTTTTCTTACCGAAGCCGAGCTCGCTTACCACCATAAGTTTGGCGTCGAGAGCACCCTTTTTTACAACCTGCGCCCCAATCACCCTGTCTCCCTTGCCGAGCTTCATGACTCGCACGCCGGCGGCACCTCGTCCCATTTCGCGGACGTCGGATTCCTTAAAGCGAATAGACTGACCCTTGGCAGAAACCACGGCAATAGTATCTCCTCTGTCAGCAAGTGAGACGGAAATTAGAAGGTCATCGGCAGGCAATTTGATGGCAATAATGCCGCTTCCGCGAACATCTCGAAAAGCCTGCGCCGAAACTTTTTTGCCGCTACCACAGCGCGTAACCATCATGAGAGAAAGACTTTCATTGCCCCCTGCCTCCTTGGGTACGGGCAGAATGGAAGTGATCTTCTCTTCGCTCCCGAGAGAAATAAAGTTCATGACAGACTTGCCGCGGGTGGCTCGCTTGCCTTCCGGAATTTCGTACATTTTAATCTGATAAACCTTGCCGCGATCGGTAAAAAACAAGAGGTCACTGTGAGTCGAGGCGGTCAGAAAATGAGTGACGAAATCTTCCTCTTTAGTATCTAAATCTACCACCCCCACTCCGCCGCGGCGCTGGCGACGGTACTCGTCCGGATTGGTGCGCTTGATGTATCCGCCGGCCGTGAGCACCAGAGCGTTTTCTTCTTCGGGGATGAGATCTTCTGCGGAAAATGACTTGGCGGCATGCTTGACGATTTTGGTGCAACGCTCATCGCCGTAGCGCTCCTCGAGCTCTGCCATCTCTTTTTTGATGATAGCGGAGATCTTCTTGGGGTTTTCGAGAATGCCCCGGAGTTCGGCAATAAGCGCCTGAACTTGGCGAAGCTCGTCCTCGATTTTTTGTCGCTCGAGCCCGGCGAGCTTTTGGAGCTTCATCTCGAGAATTGCGGTTGCCTGTTTGTCAGAGAATTTAAATTCCCTCTGAAGCCCGGCGTGAGCCTCGAGGACGGTCCTTGATCCTTTGATTAGTTTAATAATGCGGTCGATGTGGTCGAGAGCTTTCTTCAAGCCAAAAAGAATATGCTCGCGTTCCTCTGACCGCGCCAAATCAAATTCGGTTCGCCGGCGGATAACCCGGCGGCGATGACTGACAAATTCTTCAATGATATTTTTGAGGGAAAGAGTTTGCGGCACGCCATCCACCAACGCCACCAAGTTGAAATGGAAAGCATCCTCCAGCTGGGTGTGTTTGTAGAGGAAGTTGAGGATCTTTTGCGGCTGGCTGCCCGCCTTGAGTTCAATGACTACGCGGATATCCTTGGTTGACTCGTCGCGGAGCGCCTTGACGCCCTCGAGCCGCTTCTCCCGGACGAGCCCGGCGATTTTCTCAATGAGGTCGGCTTTGTTGACGCGAAAAGGGATCTGGCTTATGACAATTTGGAAACTGCCCGCTTTGGTCTCGGTAATATCGGCAACGCCCCGGACCACCACCCCGCCGCGCCCGGTGGCGTAGGCGTGATGCAAATCTTTCTCGCCGAAAATAACGCCGCCAGTCGGAAAGTCGGGTCCCTTGATGAATTGGAGCAAATCTTCGGTTGTAGCTTCGGGATGATCAACCAAGTATGAGGCCGCATCTGCCACTTCGGAGAGGTTGTGAGGCGGGATGTTTGTCGCCATTCCGACAGCAATGCCGAGAGTGCCGTTTAAGAGCAGATTGGGAGCGATGGCGGGAAGAACAGTCGGCTCCGCTTTGGTGCCGTCGTAATTGGGACGAAAGTCAACTGTCTCTTTTTCAATGTCGGCAAGCAGCTCGCCCGCCAGCCGCGACATTTTCGCTTCGGTATAGCGATAGGCCGCGGGCGCATCGCCGTCAATTGAGCCGAAGTTTCCTTGCCCGAGTACCAGCGGATAGCGAGTGGCAAAATCTTGAGCGAGCTTCACCAAAGCGTCATAAACAGAGGCGTCGCCGTGCGGGTGATAACTTCCCAAGACTTCTCCGACCACAGTCGCAGACTTGCGGAACTTGGCTGCTTGCGTCAGTCCCATCTGCTGCATAGCGAAAAGAATCCGACGGTGAACGGGCTTGAGACCGTCGCGAACGTCAGGCAGAGCGCGCGCGGTAATGACCGACATGGCGTAGTCCAAATAAGACTCCTTCATTTCAGAAACAATGTTGCGCGGTAAAACAGCCGCGCGCGCGCTTGATCCGCTCTCTTCTTTTTTACTTTTCTCTCTAGCCATAAAGGCAAATAACGAGTAGTCAGTAGCAGTTAGTAACGAGAAATGTCATTTTCTACACTCTCCACTACCTACTGATTACTCGCTACCGGGCACTAACTTGATTTCACCGCTTTCCACTTGCGACCGGATGCGATTGTACTCGGACTCAAGATCGAGCGACTTTGTTTCAGAGAAGATGCCGCGCAGCGCCTCGTAGGCTTGCGCCACCCCGCTCCTAAGGGTAGCTATGGGGGTCTCCCCGGCGGGTTTTGCCGTCACCACTTGAGTCCGGCTCCCGGGGAAAATCACCGAAACCCAAACAAGAAAAATTAGAGCCGTGACAATCGCCGAAAGACCGAAGGCAATCCGCCGCCGTGCCCCCTCCGGCTTCTGCCGCCATCGCGCTATAGTCTCAAACATGTATTTAGTATTTCACAGCGCCGCTTGCAAGACAATAATCTCACCTTCTTTCCCCTCCAGATCTTTTTTCTTCAGAGTGAGTTTCTCCTCCCGTTCGATCTTTTCCTCACCTCCCTCCTTGAGGAAGGTCCGCAGGGCCGTCTCGTTTAGCCCCTCGCCGTAGTGCATAGGAATCGAGAGTGCCGGCTCAAGGTTGACGGCAAGCTTATAGGCTTGTTCAGGGTTAAGAACACCACTGCCGCCGATGGGGATAAACAGAACATCAATGCCGTCAATGGTTTCCTTCGTCTCGAGAGAGAGACTTTCGGGTGAAGCAAGAGCGCCGAGAAAGCAGAGATTCATACCCTCCATAGAAAGCAGATAAATAGTATTGATCCGCTCCACGCCGCCGTAGCTAGACTTTGAGAGAAAGCCGCGGATGGTAATGCCGCCGAGTTCGTACTCGCCGGGGCCACTAACTACAAACGGCGCCTTATCCCCGCGAGAAGCGTTCTCGACGCCATTCATATCGGGATGGTTCAAGGAAACCATTACAATATCGGCGCCGTAGTTGGCTCTTTTAAATTCGGATGATTTGGAGATCGGGTTGTAAGCAATCACCGTCTCGCCGAACTGAATTTTGAAAGATTCTACGCCGTGGTAAGTGATAACCATATTCTAATTATAGCATAAATAAGATATTTCGTCACTTGACGGTTGTACAGGACTGTGCTTTTTAGAGGCTAGACTGTTCCTCACTCAAAGGAGCGTAAATATGCCGAAGTGGCTGCTTCTGCCGATTGGCATCGTTTTTGTGCTTGTGGCGGACGCCAGACGACCTTCGGTTGCCATCATACCCCGGGTTGCCTGCGGAGCTGTGGACACCGTCGTCATCAAAGTTGACACCGTGATCACAGCGCGCCAAGAGTCTCACAACTCTCCCGGGGAGACAACGAAAAAGCAGATCGTGGTCACGGACATTTCATTCACGGGAGGCCGGACGATGCGGTTTTATGGCACCCACGATCTTCCGGTTCAGCGCGGTCAATTTGTGGTGCTCTACTACACCGGAAACACTCGCTCGCGCTACGGCGCCAGTCTTCTGCGCCACGCCGGACCATTCGGAAGCGCGCTCTACTGTATAACAAATAACCTCGATTACAAAGAGGTCTAGGACCGGATCACCCTCCGGTCTTTTCGTTACATTCCGCTTTCGTTTCTTTCCGTTCTGACAGTATCCCTTTCGGCAAATCCCCTCCCGCCACTACGTTAAAATGCGACGGTCGGCTAATTTTAACGTACTCTCGTTATTCTCTTATCTTATCATTCTCATTTATTATTCTCATTCTCGGCAAATACTCATTTTCTCGACAAATACTCATTCGCCATATCCGGATAGACAAGAGAACTTATATCGTATAGAATACTGCCACCTTGTTTTCGCAAGGACCTTTATCGGCGCTTTCATAACCTCCTGTCAGAGAAAGACGGCACAGGCACGACAGGAAAGCGGGCGCAGGCGTATATGGATGAAATAAAAGACCAAACAGCTCTCAAAAACGAAGAGAAAGAAAAAGAAACAGCGGAAAAAGAAAAATCAACGAAAAAAGAGAGTCCGATGGGGAAGCTCGCGGCAGAGACGCCAACCCCCCCATCGGCTGACGAACTGGTTGAGGGAAGGGTCATCGGCATTGACAAGTCCGCGGTCTATATTGACTTGCCGCCCTTTGGCACCGGCATCATCTACGGACGGGAGTTTCTTGCCGCCCGCGACATCATAAAGAAAATCAACGCCGGCGACACAGTCGCCGGCAAGGTTGTTTCCCTGGAAAACCCAGACGGCTACATTGAAATCTCCCTCAAAGAAGCGCGGCAGGCGCTCATCTGGAGCGAAGCGGATGACGCTATTAGAGAAAAGCGTATTTATGAACTGACCGTCTCTGACGCCAACAAAGGAGGGCTCATTCTTCTCTGGCAGGGTATTGGGGGTTTCTTGCCCGCCTCCCAGCTTAAGCCCAATCACTACCCGCGAGTCCCCGACGCCGACAAGGATAAAATTCTCGAGGAACTTCGCAAGCTGGTGGGGAGCAAGCTCGCCGTTTCCATAATCACCGCCTCACCAAAAGAAGGAAAACTTATCTTCTCCGAAAAAGATCACGACCAGAAAGACAAAACGGAAATTATCGATAAATATACGCTCGGCGACGAACTGACGGGTGAAGTGACGGGTATCGTAGACTTCGGCGTCTTCGTGAAAATTGAAGAGGGACTAGAAGGACTGGTGCACATCTCGGAGATGGACTGGGGATTGGTGGAAAACCCGCGCGCCCTATACAAAGTCGGCGACAAGGTCAGAGTGAAAGTCATCGATATCAAGGACGGAAAAATTTCTCTCTCCATCAAAGCTCTCAAGGAAAATCCCTGGATTGAGGCAACGAAAAAATACAAGAAAGACGATGTAGTGAAAGGGGTAATCATCAAGTTCAACAAGCACGGCGCTCTGGCTTCAATTGAAGAAGGTGTGGCAGGATTGGTGCACATCTCCGAATTTGGCAGCGAAGAGAAGCTGCGAGAGGTGCTTGAACTCGGCAAAACCTACGACTTTCAAATTACTCTCTTTGACCCCAAGGAGCAGAAGATGGCGCTCTCTTATACAGAGGCAAACAAAAAATGAAACGAGGCATTGGAGTGAGGTCTTGGTTGCAAAGAAACAAAAAAAATATAGACTGACCAAAGGAAGGTTCTTCTTGGAAATCACTCATTCCATCGGAGGATATTATGGCTGGGTCAACCGAGCAGAGAACCCCGCGCACTATTGAGCAGAGACAGGAAGACATTGTCCTGGCTCTCTTGGTGTGTTTTCGCAACAGAGGACACGACCACATTGTTCTCTCTAGGCTCGACAGAATCTTCAGAGGATTTGTTGCTCGTCTTGACCTCTCGGAAGCGGGGACTCCATTTTATTACCTGAACACCGCAACCGGTTCATGCCTCGAACTCGTCAGAATCCTCAAAGAGCTCATCTACGGCGGTCTCATCTCTCCCCTCTTGCATGAAGAGGGTGGCCGGATTCCACCTCCTTCTCTCGCCGGGAATGTGCGTAGAGCTCCCCAAGCACGTTCCGGAGTGGAAAGCGGTGAGCAGGATTGCGGAAGAGACCGTCGTGGCATACAAACGCGGCGAATGGCCGGAGTAGTGGGAGGAATAACAGAAGAGAGAAAACGAATCTGGCTCCGCAGCTCGCCTGCGGAGCTTTTTCACTCCCGCAGGATATCCAGACGCTGCAAAATTTCTCTCTTGATTTCCTCCGGCACTTCATCCTCCTTCCTCACATACGTTCCTTTAAGCTCGCGAATGTAGTCGGTGAGAGATTTGCGGCGCGCTCTGTACTTCTGCGCTTCCTCCGCGGAAATCTCCCCTTCCTCTTCAGCGAACTCCAAATGCGCAACAATAGCCTGCAATCTGGTAATCACACAGGCAAGCCAAGTGTTGGGAGTATTTTTGTACTCCCTTTCAACTTCTTGAGGAGATTCAGCAATCACCCGGCGAATGATTTCTATGTTTGATTCTTTCTGCTCGCTTTCGAAATTCATAATTAGTTGAACTTATTCATCGCCCCTTCTCTTCCCTCAAGAACAATCGTCTCAAGCGCCTGTGCTACCTTCTTTGAAACCTTTTTAAGCATCTCCAGCTCGCTTGGTTTAAATTCTCCCAGAATGTGTCTCTCCACTTCCCTATCGCCCTGCGGTTTTTTAAGTTTACCGGAGGGTGTGGCGGGACTTATGCCAACGCGAATACGGACAAAAGCTTCTGTCTTTATTGCTCTGACAATTGAGGCCACGCCGCGGTGGCCGGCATTGCCGCGGTTGAAAGAAATTTTTATTTTGCCTAATGGCAAATCCAGATCATCGTGGACAACGACAAGACTCTCGGCTTTCTTTTTGCTGGTAACAATAGTCGAAACGCTTGCCCCGGACTTATTCATGAAGGTTTCCGGAAAAAGCACCAGCACTTTCTCCCTGCCAACTTTCCCCTCTGCGGCAAGTGCTTGATATTTCTTCTGAAAGAGGGACTCGGGGAAGGCAAACATCTTGAGAAAGGCACCAACGACTAGCCGTCCAGTATTGTGCCGCGTCCCTTCGTACTGCACTCCCGGATTTCCTAAACCGACAACAATAAACATGCGGGCCATTGTAACACAAAAAAATTATTCCTGTTTTTGCCGGCGAACGAGGGATGTGCTTGAGAAACATTGCGGAAGTTTTCTATGCGAGTGAAGGCTACAGCGAGCGAAGGTTCTGGTTTAAAAGATCTTGCAAGGGCCGTCGGGCCGAGCAGAGAAAATTTTCAGCAGAAAATTATTCATGTCTTTTAAACCAGAACCCGAGCGAGCCCTTGTGTCAAAAGCATCTTTCATAATACAATGCCTAGGCCATGATTGATTCGTCGGAAGAAAAAATCTCTCGCAATTCAGAGCCCGAGCCGAAAAAACAAAAAGGATTCTTCCGCGAGCTTCTCGAACTCCTCATTGTCGCTCTTGTCGTCGTTGTACCCTTTCGCCTATTCATCGCCCAGCCGTTTGTGGTAAACGGCGCCTCGATGGAACCAACCTTTGATAACGGCGAATATCTCATCGTCGACCAGCTCACTTACCGCTTTGAGCCGCCAGAGCGCGGGGAAGTGCTCATCTTCCGTTTCCCCAAAGATCCAAAGAAATTCTTCATTAAACGCCTTATTGGCCTGCCCGGCGAAACAGTGACAATAAGCAACGGGAGGGTATATATCAAAAACAGCGAGCATCCGGAAGGATTTGCCATCTCGGAACCTTATGTGAGCTTTATTAAGCGCGACAATTTTACCGTTACTCTAGAGGAGAGTGAATTCTTCGTGCTCGGCGACAACCGTTTGGGAAGTGCCGACTCGCGGCTCTGGGGACCGTTGCCTGTGAGTCTTGTGGTTGGGCGTCCCATCATCCGTCTATTCCCATTTACTCGCATCGCACTTCTGCCCGGTGACGGGAGTAAAACTTTACGCGAGCAACAATGAAACGAAAGCGAGTGAGATCAGACACGTCCGCCCGGGCAAATAGCTCTGCCTTAAGCAGACTTAATCATCCTTCGCTGGTAGCGGCTTACTTCGGTTTTTCTCCGTGGAAGCCGCCGCGAATTGAACGAAGCGACGAACTTATCGCCCGAACAGTAGGAGAAGAAACTCTGCCCGGGCGGCTCTCGGCAAGTGCCGCAGAAAAGAGCGCTCTGTTGCGAGCATATCTGGAGCGCAACTGCGCTTCACTTCCGCATCCTCTTTTCTTTTCCTTCCACAGACCGATTCCCGGCACGCATTCAAAACGGGCTGGCTACCTTGAATTCGGGCTCGAGATTTTTGGCATTGCAAGCCCGATCGCCGAAGCAATAGGTATTCGCACCGCCGCTTCCATTCTTGAAGACGAGGGACACGAGAACCTAGAGCTGCGGCTTAATTCCATCGGCGACAAAGATTCAATCACCGACTTTGAGCGCGCGACTATCTCCTATATCCGCAAACATCTCAGCGAAATGCAACCGGAGGTGCGGCGCCTAGTGAGAGATAACCCCTTTGGGCTGCCGCGCGGCTCTGAGTCAAGGAGCGAGCCGTGGCGCGAAGCCGTCCCCAAGTCGATGAGCTTTCTCTCTGACGAATCGCGGGAGTACTTCAAAGAAGTGTTGGAGTATGTTGAGGCACTTGGCTTTTCCTACCGGATTGCTCCTGATCTCGTCGGCAATCCGCGATATCTCTCCCATGTTCTTTTTGAAATCGTTTCTGACAAAGGCGGAGGGGAAATCGCCTTGGCCAGCGGTTGCCGCTACAGCCGACTTGCCAAACGCGCCGGGCTAAAGCGGGAACTCCCCTGCTTCGGGATAAACATCGTCTGCCGATCAAAGGGGGCGCCGGCGCGCCCGGCGCGGAGGCCCTCGCCGCGCTTTTACCTCATGCAAATCGGTTTTGTCGCAAAGCTCAAAACGCTCAATATCATTGAACTGCTTCGCCGAGCGAAAATTCCCGTTTTTCATTCCCTGGTCAAAGACAAACTCACCAGCCAAATGGGTTCAGCGGAGAATATGAAGGTCAGTCACCTGCTCATTGTCGGACAAAAAGAAGCGCTCGAAGACTCCGTCACCGTTCGGGACATGAATACTCGAGAACAGGAAACAGTGCCAACCCCCGAACTGGCGGCGTATCTCAAGAAATTGAAATAGAAATAACGAATATTGAAAGAATGACGAGTTTCGAACATAGAAAAACCCCGCCCTCTGACAGAGGGCGGGGTTTTTTGGTTGTAGCTAATGTGGCTAAAAACAGACGTCAATATAACCCCACGATTGTAGAGGTATATTGACTCTTTTTGAAATTCTTGACAATTAAACACTGAATATGATATAATACAAAAAGAACCTAAAGGTAAATCAATCTACACAGAAAGGAGTTCTTCATATGTTCGCACGCATCTGTCAGCGGCTCAAAGCAGTGAATGAGAGAAGTGGAGGGAATCTCGTCTGGTGTCTCGCCGGAGGTCTCGTCTGGGATCTCGTCTAGGGTCTCGTCTGGAATCTCGGCACTTTGGCAGGCGCCGCCATTGCTCTGGCATTCTTGAGCTTCGGCTTCGCGCCCACCTTCGCAACCATCGTGGTCGCAATCACCGCTGTCAATCTCGTTGTCTGGGCAAGAAGGCGGAAGAGATTTTCAGTAACCCGCTGACCAGCCGGCGCGAGCGCCTCGCCGCACCACCTTTAGCAAAAGGAGGTGCGGCGATTTCTTTTTCTATTTACTAATTACTATTACTGTTTACTAATTTACTGACTGCTATGCGCAATAAATCTTGCTATATTATGCGGTTGTGATTTAAAAAGAGCTTGCCGAGGCCAATCATCCATGATAAGCTGTCTGCTCTATGATTAACGTCGAAGTTGAGCGAACAGGAAATGAGAACAACTTGAGCCTTTTACGCCGCTTCTCCAAGCGGGTGCAAACCGCCGGCATTCTGCCGCGCCTGCGTTCTATTCGATACTCAAGTCGTTCCATCTCCGAAATCGTCAAGCGCAAGAAAACTCTCAAATACCTTCGTCACAGAGCAACACTCGCCGAACTCGTTAAACTCGGAAAAATTCCGGAAAATGGCAGAAATGGCAGAAGAAAAAAATAGCGACCGGTTTGCAGTCACAAATATCACTAAAGGCAAGCTTCCCCGCTTGCCTTTTGCCTTGCTTAAGGAGCGCCTACTGGGGGTTCGCTACGAATTAAGTTTGGTTTTTAGCGGCTCGAACCTCTCGCGGAAACTCAATCGCCGCTACCGCGGCAGAAACCAGCCAGCAAATGTTTTGAGTTTTTCCCTTGGTCCAGCGAGCGGCGAAATTTTCATTGACCTCCCCCGGGCGCGCAGAGAAGCGCTGGCGAGTAGTACACCCCTCTCACTTTACCTCGGGGGGCTCTTTATCCACGGCATGCTTCATTTGAAAGGTCGGCGTCACGGTAGTAGAATGGAACGAGAGGAGATTAAATTTCTTAAGAAATTTAATCTCCTCTGACCAACAACCAACAACAAAACAACTACCAACCGATGACCGCTCTGCGAGAAACGAATTCATTTGATCTCCCGTTACAAGTTGTTGGTCGAGGTTGTAAATCCTTTGTCGTCTTTTTAATTTCATGGCACGTCCCATCGCTACCGGTATTGATATCGGCAGCTACCAGATAAAAATTGTCGTTGCCCAGCACTTAAGCGGCAACGACAAATCGCTCCCGACAATTCTCGGCACCGGCTTCGCCGAATCGCGGGGGCTTCGGCACGGCTATATTGTCAACATCCCCGAAGTCACCAAAAGCCTTAAAGTCGCGCTGGCACAAGCCGAAAAATCCTCTGGTACCTCGATTCGACGGGCATACTTGGGAGTTGGAGGCATTGGTTTATCGGGCATCACCGGAAGTGGTTCGGTCATCATCACCAGAGCAGATTCAGAAATCACCGAACTCGACACCCTTAAAGCCCTCGAAGCGGCGGAGCAGGACATTCCGCCGGTGTTCATCCAGAACCGCCGCGTCATCGCGAGCATTCCTATCCAATACAAAATTGACAGCAAGCCGATTCTCGGAACCCGCCCGATGGGAATGAAAGGTTCCAAGCTCGAGGTTAGAGCGCTTTTTATCACCTCCCTTGAGCATCACTTGAAAGATTTGGTTGAAGCGGTCGAAGAGGCGGGTGTGGAGGTAGTTGATGTTCTCGCCGCTCCCATCGCCGCCAGTTTCGTCACCCTCACCAAAACCCAAAAAGTCGCCGGCTGCGTCCTTGCCAACATCGGCTCCGAGACTCTTTCCATTGTGGTTTTTGAAAACAACATTCCCGTTTCGCTCGAAATCTTTCCTATCGGCTCGACCGACATCACCAACGACATTGCCTTGGGGCTGCGCATCTCGCTCGAGGAAGCGGAGAGCATCAAGCTTGGAGGCGTGACCACCACCGAATACCCCAGAAAAAAACTTGAAGAAATAGTTGGTGCCCGGCTCTCCGACATGTTTGAATTGATTGAAGCTCATCTCAAGAAAATAGGAAGAAATGGGCTCCTACCTGCTGGCATCGTCATCACCGGCGGAGGATCAAGTATCTCTATGGTCGAGGACTTCGCTAAAGCTTCCCTCAAGCTCCCCTCGCGAATTGCTCACATCAACTTTCCAGAAAAGGAAAAAGGGAAAATCAAAGACGCCTTTTTTGCCGTTGCTTTAGGTCTCTGCATCATCGGACTTTCTGACGAAGATAACGGCAGGACTGTTGGGAAACTCATGCGCAGCCACAGGAGTGTCTTCGGTCCCGTCAAGGAGTGGGTCCGGCAATTTTTACCCTAAAACATTTTACTTTGTAAAATGTTCGGGCGATCAATTTTGCTTGGGCAAAATTGATTTAGCAACAACGTAAAGCGTCTCTACCGCAAGCGGTAGAGACGCTGGAAAAGAGCTGTGGTGGCAGTCGCCGCCGCCACTACAAGAAGAGCAACGAGTGAGAGCCAAGCCCACAACCGACTGTCTGTTCTGTCTTTTGCCCGGAGACTCTGAATGAGCTGTCCAAGAATGTAGAGCAGGCAGACGATCGCGACAAGCCCCAACCCGGCTGCCAGACCGGCCAAAATCGCATTGAATTTCAAGGCTCCTCCTAGAGTCCAAGTGAGACTACTTCGATTGAGCGCTGTCTGCGCTCAACGACGATGGCGGTAACCTTGCTCCAGTCCTCGCGCCCCCCGCGCCAGTTTACCAGCAGTGCGCCGAAACACTGCGACCAGAAGTCAATCTCGCGGACAAACTCCTTGAAGATCTTGCCGTCCGCGAGAAACACTGCGATGACAGTTCCCTCTCTGCACTCCGGCAGAAGACGGAATTCATAAACATCTGCCAGCACCTGGATCTTCTTTGTTCTGCCTGCCGGCAAATCGCCAAAACTGGCAATCGCTTGAGCGTACCCCGCAACTGCCTTGATGCGATCTTGCGCGGCAAGAAGAAGCGGGTCGCTCCAGCGCGCAAGAAGTTCTCGAACTTTATCAAACCGGCACAGATAGGCAGGAGAACCCTCCGGCCGCCACTCATTGGCACCGACGGGCGCAATGACCAGTCGCTTCACGGTAACCTCGCTTTTCTTACTTGCAATGTCATTTCGTTGGAACTTTTCCTCTCAAAAAATAACAGTCTAGTCTAATCTTGTCAAGATTCTTCCTTTTTTTGGCGTCTTTGCTAGTATGGTCATACCAATTAAAAGCAGCCCAAACCCACAAATACCATGCCACAAATTAAACCTGAAGTTGAGACTTTCGCGCGGATCAAAGTAATCGGGCTTGGCGGATCGGGGAAGAACGCCACCAATCACATGATCAGCTTGAAGGTTCGCGGAGTTGATTTCATTGCAATCAACTGCGATGCGCAGGACTTACATCAATGCCTGGCGAAGAAAAAGATCCACATCGGAAAAAATTTGACGCGCGGACTGGGCACCGGAATGAATCCGGAGATCGGCAAACGGGCGGCGGAAGAAACAAAGGAGGAAATTTTAGAAACGGTAAAAGGTGCGGACATGGTCTTCATCGCCTGCGGCATGGGCGGCGGAACTGGCACGGGGGCGGCACCGATTGTCGCTCGCACCGCCAGAGAGGCGGGGTGTCTAACGGTAGCCGTTGTCACTAAGCCATTTTTCTTTGAAGGCGCCCAACGAATGCGGATTGCGGAAGTGGGCATTGATGAGCTCAAGGGCTCGGTCGATGCCATTATCATCATCCCTAATGACCGCCTGCTCCAGACGATTGATAAAGAAACAACAGCCAAAAGCGCCTTTGCCATGTGTGATGACATTCTCAAGCGCGCCGTGGAAGGCATCTCTGATTTAGTCACAACGCCCGGCATCATTAACATTGACTTTGCTGACATCAAAGCGGTGATGGAGAATGCCGGCGCGGCACTGATGGGCATTGGTTACGGTAGCGGCGAGCGCCGAGCGGAGGAAGCGGCTCGCATAGCAATCAACTCTCCCCTTCTCGAAGTTTCCATCGCCGGAGCGAAAGGCGTACTCTTCTCCATTGCCGGGGGCGATGATCTCACCATGTTTGAGATTCAAGAGGCAGCAAAGGTCATTACTGAATCTGTCGACCCCAATGCCAAGATTATCTTCGGCACAGTCCGGGACGACAGGCTCAAGAAAGGAGAAATTAAAATCACCGTCATTGCCTCGGGTTTCCCGGAAAACGCTCCCAAAAAATCTCTCTTCCAGGACGTAAGCGAAGACAAAAAAGGTAAAATTTACAATGTTGTGCCCGTCGGCAAGACAGAGAAATCAGAAGAGAAAAAAACCGAGCGAGGCGAAGACGAAGACGACTGGGGAGCAGTGCCGGCATTTTTGAGAAGGTCAAAACTAAAATAAAGCTTTTTAGCTTCATTAGCTAGTTAGCTTTAGCTTAAGAAAGTAGAAAACAAAAATTTCCCCGCGGCCGCGGGGAAATTTTTGTTTTCTCTTTTTTCTGATATTCTTTACCTGTTGTCCCTAAGCTAAAAAGCTAATAAACTAGCATGTACGATTTAACAATTTTAGGTGGCGGCCCGGCCGGTGTTGCCGCCGGCGTTTATGCCGCCCGCAAGAAGCTCAAAACTATCTTCATTACTGCCGAATGGGGCGGGCAGAGCGTTGTTTCTGAAGATATTCAGAACTGGATTGGCTTCTCTCACATTCCGGGTATAAAGTTTGCTGAAGTTCTAAAAGAGCACCTTTTGGCTTATGCCGGAGACTCCGTTCTTGTAAAGGGGGGGGGATATGCGCAGTCAGTCACAAAGAAAGATGCCGGATTTGTTGTAAAAACTGACAAGGGCGAGTACGAGACAAAAACAGTTCTTATAACTACCGGCAGTCACCGTCGAAAGCTTGAAATCCCCGGGGCTGCCGGATTTGAAAATAAGGGTATCACCTACTGCGCCTCCTGCGACGGTCCTCTTTTTGCCGGCAAAGACGTTGTGGTCATTGGCGGAGGCAATGCCGGCTTTGAAACCGCCGCCCAACTCCTCGCTTATTGCAAAAGCGTCACCCTTCTAAATCGCAGCGGCGAATTCAAAGCCGATCCGGTAACAGTGGAGAAAGTGCTTGCTAACCCGAAAATGAAAGCAATCAAAAATGCCGTGCCGGCGGAAATAAAAGGAGAGAAGTTTGTAAGCTCAATTGTCTACGAAGATGCCAACACCAAAGAGCACCTGGAAATTCCAGCCGAGGGAATTTTTGTTGAAATTGGTTTTATGCCAGCAACGGACTTTGTGAAAGGACTTGTTGAAATGAATCAATACAGTCAGATTATTATTGACCCGCGCACCCAAAAAACATCAGTGTCTGGGATCTGGGCCGCCGGTGACGCCAGCGACGTGCTCTACCATCAAAACAACATTGCCGCCGGCGACGCGGTACGAGCTCTGGAAGACATCTATATGTATCTGCATACGAAATAAAGGGTACCGAACCTTTGTTTCAACTTCGCTCGGACGCTGTGTACAATAATACTTGTCCACCCGTCTCTCGCTCGTTGAAATAAGCTGCCGCTAAAAACTACCAACCGACAATGCAGGTAAATTGATTATTTGATTATGTGGAAAAAGGTGTAGCAAACGAAAGCTCACATTAGCTCATTAGCTCAGGTTGTATTGTCCATCCAATAATTCCATGGAATTGTTGGATGTGGAATTTTCCGCATCCAGACATCCAGAAGAGACGATAAAATTAGTGCAATTAAACCTGTTAATCGATGAAAATCTCCAGATCGATCGGTTCAGACGTTGAATCAGATTTGATTGGAACTACATCATTGATGATTGATTCAATCGCCTGCATGGTCTGCAAATCACGATTATGATAGCGCGCGTTGGCAGCCCTCGACATATTGGGACGTGATGGAACAACTTTATACGAAACTTTCACACCCACTGACTGAAGTCTTAGTATGATTTCAATCGCTCTCCTCATTCCTCGTTCAGTCGTCATAAGGACAATTTCCTTACTAGCCAACAGTCCTTCCATCCCCTGAGGAGGAGGCCATGCTTCTCGCTCACTTTTGTTCATTGATTTGATAATATTGTGCAAAGAATCGGTCTTCTCCTTAAGCGTAGTTGTATCAGCTAGTGTTTGAATGTTCCCGCCAGCTTCTACTGTCCCTCCGGCGCCGTAGACAACACCACCAGCCGGAACATCTCCGCCGGCAAAGGGTACCCAGCCGCCGGTTCTCCTTACGTCTCCCCCAACCGGGTTCCTTCGAGTGCCTCGAACGTCTCCACCGGCGCGAACATCCCCGCCGATGCCGCGAAGAGGGCGAGCAGTTCGAATTCTGCCGCCTGCTTCAATCGTGCCTCCGACGCGAAGCGTATCTGCTTGGGCTGTGGTTTTTTCTTTTCCCTCCTCTACCACAGCAGCAGCGGTTGGTTTGTTAGAATCAATATCTCTAGGCGTCTCGGCTTTGGCTTGGCCCGGTACGGCTCCAGCCAGAGTAGCAGCCAGAGCAATTTTTCTCCCCAGCTTCGTGAGTTTGCGACCAACGGTTTGACCTGAATCTCTATCTCTTTTTCCTTCCGCTGGCGTCTTTTCATTTTTACCATCGCCCTCAAAAGACTCCGGCGATGTTTCTGGTATGCGTTCCATAATTACAAAATAATGACTCTATCAATAATAAATGTTTTGTAAGCAAAGAACAGGCCGATAATAAGTGCAAGAAGAGCTAGGCCGTAGAAAATGTGAAGAGGGTGCTGTTTGCGAACCTCGATGAAAATCATAAGAATAAGCGAGATTACAACCAGCGCAAATAGGGTACCGTAAAGAAAACGAATGATTTGTGAAGGATTGGTAAGAAGACGCTCGGTGGGATTTCCCTGCGGCTCCGGCAACCGCTCCTCTCCCAGGGGAGAGTTTTGCGCTAGAGCCACTGTTTCGTCAGCAGACGGGGCTCCTCCCGCCTCTCCGAGGACAGATCGTGGCGCAGTTTCTGGCGGCTTAGTTTCTGGTGCCGCAGCGGTTCCTGCAGAGCTTGCAGGAGCGGGAATAGTGGTTACTGTTGCGCCTTGGAACGTTTGCAGAGACGCAAGCTGCCCCGCGAAACGGGGTTTGCCGAACATCTGCACTACAAAAATCGTCTCCTGCCCCTTGTATATCCCTTTAGCTGTTGCTATTCCAATTTCTGTAAAGGTGCTGTTTAAGATATTGGCGCGGTGGGCAGGCGAAGCCATCCAGGCGGCATTGACTGCTTCGGAATCGGTAAAATTGACCGCTAAATTTTCGCCGGCATAGCTAAAGTTGTAGCCGACTTCGCCAAACCAATGCCAAGGCGTCTTTCCGTCGGGACTGTCGTGAGCGAAGTAACTCTTGGCCGCCATATCTTCTGCTTTCCGCCGGGCCGCTTCTTCGAGCAGGGAACTAACTTGAAGAGCGTCAAGATTGCTTGAGAACCGATCGCTGTTTGCCAAGTCGGCGAGAATCTTTGGAATGACGGCGCTTAAAAGATCCGTCTTAGTGAGAACAACGCTATGGAGAACGCCACCAAAAAACACAACCACCGCAATAAAGGCAATTACCGCAACAGAAGTTTCCCGCAAAATGTGTGGTTTGTAGTCGTTGTCGCGATTTGGAATGAAATACTTTTTCAAATGTTTCTTATCTTTCAGTTGTGTATGCACTTTCCTATATTATATCACGATTTACACTTATATTCAAGAAACTTGAGTTGGACAAATTATGGGGATTTTCCATACAAAAAGTGCCCCGACTGGTGGGGCACTTTTTGTTCCCTTACTTTTTAACACAGGTCAGTCCTTTCTTGGTCTAAAAATCCTGTAAATGATAAAGATAAGAACGAGGAGAAGAATGATCCAGAGCAGAATAGATTTGTTAAATCCGAGATTCCCGGCTGCTTCCTCGACGGCCGCGAGTTCCGGAATCACTTGCTCCGTTTCATCAGTTTCTTCAATTACCTCCTGCGGAAGCCCGCCGGAAGCTCCGAGTACTTCTCCAGCAGAACCGCCGAGTTCAGGTAAAACAACAGAGAATGCGCCAAGCACTTCTTCGGCAGGAGGCGGCGGAAATCTCCGGTGCGAGCCCCCACCACCACCGCCACCTCCGGTTGAAGCTCCGCTGACGCTTGAGTCAGCACTTCCGTCACCGTTGCCTCCGCCGTCTTCAGGGTTGCCGCCGATCGCCGGAGCGTAGGTGTTTGTGATGGTGCAGGTTTTTGTTTGACCCGCAACAACTGTCACATTGCCGCTCGAGCTGCAATCTCCGCCGATAACAGCGTCATAGTCGGGATCAATCGTTTCAGAAACCTGATAATCACCTGCCGAGAGCGTTGAAGTTGCGCTCGAGGTGAGAGTTGTTGTGCCAGTTGAAGTCGAGAACACGAAAAGAGAAAAATCTGAAATGCTTTTAGGCGTGGGGTTGTCGCCGTTCTCCACGATTTTTGTCACGATCAACTCCCCCGTGGTCGGACCGCCTCCGCCGCCTCCTCCATTGTCTTCATCATCAGGACACACTTCGTTCCAGACGATAATATATTTGTCGCTGCTAATACTGTTTAGGATGACATCAGTTGTCGATGTTCCAGCAGAAGATTGGGCTTCGTCCCAGCTATCTCCGAAGGTATAGCCAACCAGACGAAATTTTCCCTGACTGCATTCACCACCTGCTGGAATAACATTGCTCTCACCATTAAGAAAGGTCGTCTCTTCCTGCATTTCCCAGTGATTTTGGAAATTTAGTATTTCAGTGCTCTGATTTTGATATTGATTCTCCGGTGAAAGCAAAAGGTCACCGTTTGGCCCGCCAACCACCAGCACTTTAAAAAGCCTTTCCAGCGCGCTCGTTATGGTCGCCCTCGCGCCGTCAATATATTTCCGGATGAAGATCATCGAAGTTCCTGGGTCTTCTCTCGGCGGTTCTTCCTCACCTCCGCACTGCCTGCCGGTCCAGCGCAGACGATAGAGAAGGCCGGCCGGATTGGTTTGAGGCGTTCCTTCGGGAAGCGCCCAGTTTTTCACTTTGATGATTAGTTCATTGGCGCCGGTGCGCAGAATTGAGCCAACATCCCATTCATCAGAAGAGGAGAAGTTGTTCTCCGAGAGATCGGAGCCGACCGGCTGCCCGTTAAGCCGCGCCTCATACGAGTTGTCCGAGGCAAGACGAAGGCTGCCGCCGGTTGGATCACCAATGAGATTAAAGGCCCGAACAAATGTCTTTTCCTCATCAGTGGTTGGATTGGCGACTCCGTCGATTTCCCAAATCCAGCGAGCGTCGGGGCTTCCCACCGTGGCACTCCAAGCGGGATGAATGAAAGAGAGTTCCGCCGCCGGGCTGCTACTTGCTTCAAGGACAATTGTATTGCTGTCACTTACCACCGAATCTTCCGTCGGATTGCACTCGTCGTCTTCGGGCGGGGCTTCTACCCTGCCTTCATTGTAGACTGCGCAGAACATTGCGCCCCGCTCGGGGAAAAATGTTGAGTCATAGTTGTCGCTGCCGGAATTGGTGTCCCCAACACAGAAGAAACCTAAAACAGGACCTTGAGGAATCCTCTCTCCGCTTTCCCGCACTTCAGCAAGATCATAGCGGCCGAGTCGTGACAATCTTCTAATTTCCAAATGCCCGTTGGCGTCAGTTTGGCCAGCGACGGTGAAGAGTTGGCTGTCGTCGAGACCAGGAAACGGTCCGGAGAAATCGCCGTTTGGTCTGTTGGGTTCATGAATATAACCGAAGTGCTCACCGGGATCAGGTATGCAACTTTCAGGCGGAGTTATTGCACCGTCTGCAGCCGGACCGTTGGCGTCACGGCTTAATTCTGTCCCCCCGGGGCAGAGAAACTTGGTAATGAGAATCGCCCCGGTGCTGGTAGATGCCGGTGGGGTGTAAGTGTTGGTTACCGTGCAGGTAACGTTGTCTCCCGGCAAGAGAGTTGCCTGACCGCTCGGACACTCGGGGCTGTAGGAAGAAGTATAGAGTTCATGAGTGGTCTCGGTAACAGTGTGAGTTCCAGCAGGAGTCGTGGTTGCCAGGCCGCTTACAACCGGCAGTCCGTCCACAAAGAGCAGAAAATCGGAAACCTGTTTCGGATGCGGGTTGTTTCCGTTATCAACAACTTTGACAACCGTGAGTATCGGCGCGACGTCATCGTTTGTTACGGTGCAGATTTTGTTATCACCGGAGCTAAGAGTGACATTGCCTTGTGCATCACAGTCACCGCCAATGGTCGCGGTGTAGCCCATCTGATTTGTTTCGGAAACCGTGTATTGTCCGGGCGCAAATTGGTTCGCCTGAGCGCTAACTACCGGCTGGCCATTCACAAAGAGAGGAAAATCAGAGACTGTTTTTGCGCCGCCGTTGTTGTTGACAACAACCTTGTTTACAGTGAGGTTTGCCGGCACAACATCACCTTCTAGGCTCACATCGTCAAGATAAACCTTGTCGTTGGGGGTGTTTAACTTGGCTTTGAAGCGAAACCTAAAATTGGGATTGTTGTTCGCTCCCGCCGGCAGTGAATGAGTTTGCTGTATCCACAGATTGGGATCGGCGTCCCAATTATCGTCTATAGAAAAGAGTGTGTTCCAGGTAACACCGGCGTCAGGAGACCACTGCACATCAACTTTATCGTTTTGGCTGGATTCCAAGTCATCAGCCCGAAACCAATAGGTTAAGACTATATTTTGATACCCCACAGTTGACTCATCCTGCCTTAACATATCGTCAAAGCCTCCAGTGTTGCCAATCACAAAGGCTTTTCTCGTTCCGCTGTGAGCATTGCTGGAACTTACATTCCAAAGGGGATCAGCATCCTCCCACAAAGGATTGGTAAATTGCGGAGTGTTCTCAAATCCGTCGGAAAATATCGTCACTGGCGCAGCCGCTGCTTCACGAATATAGGTAAAAAACCCGAGTGTCTGAAGCGCTAGAGTAACAACAAGCAGAGGGACAAGGAGAGATTTAGCATACAATCGCTTCTCCCGTCCGAGAAAAATAATCATATTTTGCTGGCTTTTTAGGTGTTGCAATAATAATAGTTTGACAGCTGCATTTATACACTATCATCTACAACGTGTCAAGTAAGTTCTCTTTCTCAGACCAGTATACCCGCCGTCGTGCATCGGTCAACCCCGCACAAGAAGAATCGCCCAAGGCCACCTAAAAGAAAAAGGCGGGGCCCGACGGCGCCGCCCATGCTAGAACGAGGGGGTAAATTACGGGAGTCGGAGTACTATTCGTGCCAGCGGAATAATAATCCTGGCTCTTTCGTTTGGAGGATTCACCGGAGAGCCAAGGGTCTGACATGCTCCGCCCTCGTGTCCAAAGACATAACCGACAACAGCTCCGGCCGTAAAGAAGCCGACTCGCTCCAACCGGTTCGGTCCTCTCTTTATGTCCTTTACGATAACTTTCACGACTAGATGGTTCGTTAAAGACATTTCGAGAGAATCTCGGACATTTCTCTGGCCAAAAGGACTTTTTACTGTAACAGAGTTCTTGGTCACAACTACTCTGACCGTATCTACTTTTGACGTAGTTGGCTCTGCCTCCGGAGCTTGGGCTGCCGTCGGCGGGACGGGGGGTTCCTGCGCGACAAGAGATATCGGAGTCAGAGGAAAAGGCACATTACCGCAATCCTCAGACATGAATGGTCGATCGTGCTCGTCAAAGAGAAATGTCTCATCCTTGTTACAGGGCCGCTTCCAGTCAACTCTGAATGATACGCCTGCCATCCGGGTAGACCGCAATCCGGGCAAATACCCACTCCCTCTGTGGGCAGGGCTTCTCCGTGCTCTTCTCCAAGAAAGCCACAAGGTCTTGAGTGCCTTGTAGCCCGGCGTCCGGGACCCTTGCTTGAACCTGTGCGCGATGAATTCCTCGCAGTCCACGTTGAATATTGGTTTGGGGCATTTGTCCTTTACAGCTCGGATTATTTGCTCCTTCGTGAAACGCGGATTGAACATTGGCAAACCTCTGAATTGCGGTTCTTGTCCCTGGGAAGTTGACGCCGGAGCAATAGCGAGAACAGCGGCGAGACAAAGTGGCAGTCTCCACACATAATCACTCTCCGTCAGATGTTCTGGGAATTTACGAGGTGTGTTTCCATGCGCATACTACTACATAAATGTATAGCGTAAAATGAGATGGGATAATGTGAAAGTCAGATTCTGGGCAGAATACTTGAATTAGTCCGAACCGCTTTCGCCGCTTGCGGCGGCGAGGAAGGCCCCCTGCGAAAATCTGGAAAGGCGGAGCCGCACGAATCAAAACCGCAAAAGAACCCGTTAAAAACATCGGCTCGAACCATATTTTACGGAATCGGGAATTTCTTTTTGCCCCGAAAAGTCCGTACGATTTGGTCGCCGAGCCCCGCCCGAGGCGGGGTGAGGCATTGACTTTTCCAACGTGGTACGCGCTATAGGGATTGAACCTATGACCTTCTCGACGTCAACGAGACGCTCTACCACTGAGCTAAGCGCGCATCGTGTAGATACATTTTACCCAAACCCCAAACAAAATAAAGGCTTCTGCCATCACACCACCTCATCACACCGAATCTATTCTAGTTTTCTTAAGAAAACTAGAATAGATTTTCCGCGCGGAGATAACGTGTGGTAAACCATGTTCCCCGCTGTCTTCTTCCACACCAGACCACCAAGTACCATCCGACGAACGTGATCAGAAGCAGTTTTAACGTTCATTTTCAGTCTGTCTGCTATTTCCACTAAGGATACATCCGTTTCGCGCGACAAAAGCTCAAGAACCTGAATTCTCCTGTGATTCGCAAAGCCTTTTGCTATCAACTCAAGTTCACGATATTTTTTCATACCATTACTTTAACACCTCTCATTTCCAATTCTCAATTTCTTAAGAAATTGAGAATTGGAATACCCACAGATGCCAAACGGCGGAAGGGGTGGGACTTGAACCCACACGCCCTTGCGGGCACCGCTTTTCGAGAGCGGCTCCTTACCATTCGGAACACCCTTCCTTCACTAATCTACATCATTTTTGATAATTTTTCAAAAAGTGATATATTCTGAAGGCCTAAAACAATTTGCCTAGCAAATCGTTCGGCCGAACATTTTTGTTTATAAAAATGTTTTAGGCCCTATCGTCTAATGGTCAGGACACGAGCTTTTCAAGCTCGGAATCCGGGTTCGATTCCCGGTAGGGTCATTGGTGCAAAAACGAAAGACAAGTTCGGGAATTCTTCTGTATCGAGAGCGCGCTGGTGAGCTTGAATGCCTGCTTGTCTATCCGGGCGGGCCGTTTTGGAAAAATAAAGACGACGGCGCTTGGGGCATTCCCAAAGGAGAGATAGAAGAAAACGAAGATTTGCTTGAGGCAGCCAAAAGAGAATTTGAAGAAGAACTCGGCATTCAACTGCCAAGCGAAACTCCTCTACCCCTTGGATCAATCGAGCAAAAAAGCGGAAAGGTGGTATATGCATGGGCTCTCAAGGCAGATTTGGATTTGCTAAAAGTTAGAAGTAACACCTTCACACTGGAATGGCCGCCGAAATCGGGGAAGTTTCAGGAATTTCCAGAAATTGACAGAGCTGAATTTTTTGATGTCGAAACAGCCAGAAGGAAAATTAACCCTGCGCAAATTCCTTTCCTTGAGCGGTTCCTAGAGATTGCTAGTAAATAAAAGCGGCTCTTGATTCTCTTCTTATGAAAATTTTGAGCATAGAAACAAGCTGTGACGAAACAGCAGTGACTATTCTGGAGGCGAGGGGGTCAGTTAAAAAACCTTCTTTCAAAGTGCTCGGAAACGCGCTCTATTCTCAAGCTCGCCTCCACAGGAAATACGGCGGAGTGTATCCCAACCTTGCCAAGCGCGAGCATGCAAAAAATCTGATACCACTTTTGAAAATAGTCTTAACGGAATCAAATTTTTTGAAGTTAAAAGTTAAAAATGAAAAGTTGAAAGTTGAAAGAGGAGTAGAGAAAATACTTGAAAGAGAGCCGGAATTGTTAGCGCAGTTCGTTGAATTCATTCCGAAAATTAAAAAACCGTCAGTGAATGCTGTTGCCGTCACCTATGGACCGGGGCTTGAGCCGGCGCTTTGGGTCGGGGTAAATTTTGCCCGCGCTCTGGGTCTTGTCTGGAATTTGTCGGTTATTCCCGTAAACCACATGGAAGCTCATTTTCTTTCTGTGCTTATAAGGAAAAATTCGAAAACCGAGTTTAGATACCCCGCCCTTGCTCTTCTTATCTCTGGCGGTCACACCGAACTAATTTACTCCCCGCACTCGCTTCATTACCGGCGCGTCGGTCAAACCAGAGACGATGCGGTCGGCGAAGCATACGATAAAGTGGCGCGGATGCTCGGCCTCTCCTACCCCGGCGGACCGCAGATCGCCCACCTCGCGGAAGCGGGGCGGAAGCGCCATCGGCAAGCAGACCCAAGGTGGATACTTCCCCGCCCCATGATTCATTCAAATGACTTTGATTTTTCTTTCGCGGGACTCAAGACAGCGGTCCTCTACCGAATCAAGGGCAAAAAACTTTCAAGAGCCGACAAAATTAAAATTGCGCGTGCTTTTGAGGACGCTGTAGCGGATGTTCTCGTCGAGAAAACCAGACGCGCCATCCTTCACTTCAAACCAAAAAGCTTGATTGTCGCTGGAGGAGTGATTGCCAACAGAGAACTTCGAAGAAAATTTCAAAAACTCATCCGGCAGTTCCGCCCACTATCGCTTCACATCCCTCCAATTGAGCTTTCAACTGACAACAGCATCATGATCGCCCTCGCCGCTTACATAAAAATTCGTTCGCAACCAACCATACTCAAAGAAAAAAGGAGGATCAGAGCGAGTGGCGGTGCAAAAATCGAGCACTTACTTGTCTGACATCTTGAGGATTGATCGCTCTCTTGGAATCACTGCTCCCGGTCGACCAGCAACACCACTTTGCGGATCTGAAATTGCCTTCTCTACCGCGCTTCCTCTTGCCGCCAGCCGCCAAAGGAGAGTGAAAACCAAAAACACGAGTAGTCCCAGAAGCGGAAGAATAATTAAATAGAATCGGATTAGAAGAAAGGCCACAATCACAAGAAGAAGACCGCCATTAAAGTAAGAAAGTTTTCTTACTTTCAAATCTCTGTCAGACCCTGGTCTCTCTTGCCCACTCTTCGTCTTCGTGAGTTTTCCTACTGCCAGATAAAGAAGAAGAATGGTGAGAAGAAAGAACCCTAGAGCAAGAACAGTTTCTTTAACGCCTTTTGGCCCGGCGAGAATCGCTCCAGCGAGTGCTCCGAAGTTAGATCCATTCACAATTCCTCCAATTGGCAAGTTTTCTGTTCCAGTTCCTTCTCCAGTGGTTGAGACTGCGTCTGGCTCTGCTACCCCTTCTCCCGCAGCCCCTGAGATCCCGATCCCTCTTTGTTTTAGACTCTCAAGGAAAGCTCGAAACTGTCGAATTTCCTCCTCTTGGACTCCAGTGAGCGGAAATGTTTTATTGCAGACAATTTCGTTAATTTTCTTTTTGGTGAGAATGTAAACAAAGCCGGTGCGACGCTCGTGACCCCATGGCTCCAAAATGTCGCCGAAATAGCGCTCCTGGAAATCGCCGACAGCGTCAAATGTCGCTTTGTCAAAAATTCCTGTCAGCGCAAGACCCGAAAAACTTTCAAGCTCTCTCAAAAAAATCTGGAGCTTCAAAACCTCTGTCGGGTCGTTTTGCCAATCGATGCGCAAGTAGTCACGTAGGTATTCGCAGCTTATTTGCGCGCCAAGGACCTCCGGCGCGACGGCAGCAACAGCAAGAGGTGGCATTCGCCGGCGTGTCCCCCCGCCCCCTCCGCCGCCACCGCCGCCTCCGCCACCAGCTGTACCGCCCGATGACGGCGGAGAGGCTCCGCCGTCATCGGCGGGGACAATAGTGATTATCAAAGTCTCGCTGTCCGACCCACAGTTGTTCTCCGCTGAAAGAGAGATTTGAAACGTGCCGGACTCTGTCGGTATGCCTGATATCACGTTCCCGGAAACAGATAGACCTTCTGGAAGCGAAGAGGTGGCAATTGCAAGAGGTGGAGTGGAGGTACCAGTGGTTGTGGCAGTCAGAGTATACACGAATGTTTCCGCAACTTTTCCTGAAGCTGAAAGAGCGCTGTTAATCGCAATAACACATTGCGAACTCGACGGATGGACTACAGTGACGATAGCTTGTGCCTGACCAGTACCCCCCACACCGCTGCACGACAGGGTGTAGGTAGTGGTAGTTGCTGGACTTACCACCTGAAAACCAGACGTCGAAGTAGCTTGCGTCCAATCCGCCGAACAAACCGTTGCACCGGTAGATGTCCATGACAGAGTCGAAGTTGCTCCAAGAGTTATCGTGGTTGGATTTGCAACGAGAGAAACAAACGGAGCACTGGACTCTCCGCCACCACCGCCGCCATCTTGAGACTCAATTGTAATAGTGAGATTTTGCGTTGTTGTCCCGCATTCATTAGTTGCCATAGTTGCCATTAAGGACACGGAAAATGTCCCTGAAACTGTAGATGTCCCTGAAATGGTATCGTCTGTAAAGGACAAACCGGCTGGCAGTGTTGAGGTTCCTACGCTAAAGGACATTGTGCTTTTAGAACTTGACGTTGCAGTAATCGTATAGGAGAAAAACTCTCCGACAGTTGAGGTTGCGAAAGTCGGGCTAGTGATTGTCGGGGGAGAACAGGCGGGACCTCCCGGTGGTACAACCGTAACTGTGGCGGAGTCCTGTCCCACACCACCTGATCCTTGGCAGGAAATGATATATATCGTGGTGGTAGCCGGGCTTACACTCTGCGCTCCTTGGGTCGCAGTTGAAGAAGTCCAGGCAGCAGAACAAGAGACGGCGTTTAGCGCCCGCCAGAGGAGAGTACTGGTAGCGCCAGCAGTGATGGTGCTAGGAGAAGTCGTTAAAGTAACTGAAACCGGTGCTCCGACGCAAGCGTTTGGAGGCGACAGCTGCGGCTTGATTCGAGCGGGGCGAATTGCCTGCGCTGTTTGAAGCTACAACTTGATAGTTGTGAAAACTGCCGGGAGAAAGACCAACATCAAGAAATGTATTAACGTTTCCCACAAAAATCGGTGAAGCTCCGCCATCGCGGAAAATTTTATAAAAAGTCGCGCCGCTCACCACATTCCATGAAAGATTTATCGAGCCCCCGCACTGACTGCCAGTTGCAGCAGTAACAGTTGGAACCACTGGAGGCACAACAGAGGGCGGACAGGTCGGAGTTGTGACGGTTTCAGTGTTTGACGAGACAAAATCAGTGCTGCCGTCATTTCCAATAACCTGGTATCTGTAGACAGTATTCGGATTTAAACTGCCGTCAAAGAAGAAGTTGTTACCAAAAGTCGCATTTTGCGTTGCAATGAGAACACCGTCGCGGAGAATCTTAAAAGTTCTGGCCCGCGTAACATCGTAGTACCAAGAAAAGGCAACTCCGCGGCACGATTGCGCTTGAGCGGTGAGAGTTATGGGCGGTACTAACACTGAAACGACAACTGCATCAGAGACAGTAGCACCGCCCGCCGTCGCGCACGAGAAAGTAAAAGTCTTCGACTGACCGACGGCTGGATAAAAAGGGTGGCCGGGATAAATTGGAGAGGTATTCCCTACCGGTTCAATACCCGATGAGCCAAACCCATCAATATCAAGATTACATGGTCTTATCACGCCGGAAGAAGTCCATTCAAGAGTGAAAGGCTGGCTGGGCGCAAGCGTGACCGGTCCCTGCAAATTATTGGCGGTAATGTCCACGGAGGGAGAGCTAAAAGAAACCTGAACACTATCCGATGCGCTTGTGCCCTGATCATTGCTGCAGGTGATGGTATAAACGGTGCTCGTCCCAGCGATAGGATATGCCGGATAACCTGAAGAATAAGCTGTTTGGCCACTCAAGCCCACAGAAGAGTTAATGGGATCTCCAAACGCACATTGCGCGGCGTAGCTTGATGACCAAGAGAGTGTCAATACTTCTCCGGGTGCAATCGCAAGCGGGCCGTCCGAGTTATTTGCCTTTAAATCAACGGATGGCAGCAGCGGCACCGGTGGCGGAGCGGCCTGCGACACTTGGAAACGCACAACCACACTACCCTGCAACGTCCAGCCCGGCGGGATTATTCCGATATTTATACCTTGGGGCGTCACAAATTCATCCCCTGTCTGACCAAAAGGAAAGGGGGTTGGATTGGTTTGGGTTTGATTCGGATACCAGCGGGCGGAACCGGCAATATAGGTGAGGTGCTGGGTTTCGGAAAGCAACACCGAGGCTTGTCCACTGACCACCGGAGCATTATCAGTCCAGAGAGTACCGGACCCAATTATTAACATTCCATCATTGGCAGGCACAGAAAGCGATAATTTAACATTTTGTGCATCTTCAGATCCGGTATTGTGGTAATAGATAGTAAAGCTTATGACATCACCAGGCTTAGCGGTTGTCGAAGTCGCCCAATCCTCTGTTGAGTCAGGGTGCTCTGTATAGTTAGAAACACGAACTGTGGGAAAATCCAGCGGATCCGAGTTGAACGACGTGGCAGCGTGCACGATTCGTGCCAAAAGCGCGTAGGAAGCATCAATCTTTAAAAGAGCTACAAACAGAGAAAATATCCCGATAAGAGAAAGTGCAAAAAAAGTGACTCCTCTTAGATATCTGTTCTGTTTGTTATCTCGATAAATCATTAAGAAGTGTTTCAAAACCTACCCATTTCAGCGCCAGTGTCAAGTTTCGTGTATTCAAGCTGATATTTAAAAACACAAGTATTTTGAACGTATTTCAAGAAATGTCCTTTATAAACAAAAAATAAATAATTCCTAAGCTTGTCTAAAAAAGTCCCGTAGATTAAAGCAATTATCGCTTGACATTTGTAAAATCATACTTAATAAAAATGTACTTTATAAATGTCCTCTACATTACACTTTTTCCTTTATTCAAAATATAATGAGCATTTCTCACAAAAATGAGGTA
This sequence comes from Patescibacteria group bacterium, assembly GCA_004322205.1. Taxonomy (GTDB): domain Bacteria; phylum Patescibacteriota; class Minisyncoccia; order Phycocordibacterales; family Zambryskibacteraceae; genus SCSN01. The sequence goes on along the minus strand of SCSN01000002.1, from coordinate 16,539 downwards.
AATAAAGGTTAATTCTGTTATGATGTAAATTCAATGAACGATAAACTACTCCGGCCCTACGACTGGAAGGAAACCGAAGATCGAATTTACAAGACCTGGGAGAGCAGCGGTTATTTCACTCACGATACAGATAAAGCCGCGGAAAAGGAGGTTTTTTCCATTGCTCTGCCGCCGCCCAATGTTACCGGCGAGCTTCACATGGGGCATGCTTTTGGGTTGACTATTGAGGACATTATGGTTCGCTTTCATAGAATGCGGGGATTCACTACCCTCTGGCTGCCCGGAACCGATCACGCGGCGATCGCTACTCAAGCAAGGGTGGAGCGGCTTTTATATGAGAAAGAGCAAAAAACCAAGAAGGATATAGGGCGGGATGTGTTCCTTAAGAGCGTTGACGATTTCTCCCAGCAAAACCACGACATTATCGTCAACCAAATCAAGAAAATTGGCTGTTCACTGGACTGGACGCGAGAGGCATTTACTTTAGACGAGAGACGCTCTATTGCAGTGAAAGAAGCCTTCAAGCGAATGTTTGAAGCCGGACTGATTTACCGGGGGCTTCGGATTGTTAATTGGGATCCCAAGCTTCAGACAACTCTCTCTGACGACGAGCTTGTTTACAAGGAGGAAAAAACACCGTTCTACTATCTCAAATACGGACCATTTACCATCGGTACTGCCAGACCCGAAACAAAATTCGGAGACAAATACGTTGTTATGCACCCCGATGACAAGCGTTACGCGCGGTTTTCCCATGGCCAGAAAATTTCACTCGAATGGATTAACGGACCGGTCACGGCGACCGTCATCAAGGACAGCTCAATAGACATAGAATTTGGAACCGGAGCGATGACCATCACTCCTTGGCATGACAGAACTGACTTCGAAATTGCCGAGCGGCACAACCTTGAAAAAGAACAGATTATCGATCTTACCGGAAAGTTGACCGGGGTTGCCGGAGAGTTCGCGGGCATGCATATCAAAAAAGCAAGGCCACTTATCATCGAGAAACTGAAAGCTAAAGGACTCGTCGAGCGAGTTGACGAACACTACACGCACAATGTGGCAGTGAGTGAGCGCAGTGGTAAGACAGTCGAGCCGCAGATACTGCGGCAGTGGTTTGTGAGCGTCAACTCAAAATTCCGGATCGAAAATTCAAAAATTGACGGCATTCCCTCCGGATCAGATACAACACTCAAGGAAATCATGAGAAAAACAGTTGAGAGTGGACAAATTCAAATGATCCCCGACCGTTTTGTAAAGATTTACTTCCACTGGATCGACAACCTTCGTGACTGGTGTATCAGCCGACAAATCTGGTACGGGCATCGAATTCCAGTCTGGTATCGGCCCAAGGCCGACCAGCCTCGGGCTGGCGAAGAAATTTACGTTGGCGTAACACCTCCCGCTGGGGCGGGCTGGACTCAAGACGAAGACACTCTCGACACCTGGTTTTCCGCCGGTCTCTGGACATTTTCCACCCTCGGCTGGCCGGAAGAGACAGATGATTTGCGTCTCTTCCATCCAACAAGCGTTCTTGAAACCGGTTACGACATTCTCTTCTTCTGGGTGGCGCGGATGATTCTCATGTCCGGATTTCTCCTCGGCGACATCCCATTTCGAAAAGTTTATCTGCACGGCTTGGTGCGAGACGAACGCGGTCAGAAACTCTCAAAGTCGCTCGGCAACGCCGGCGACCCCCTCGCCATGATTACCAAATACGGCGCCGATGCCCTGCGAATGGCACTCATTGTCGGCGCGGGGGCGGGAAACGACAGCAAAATCTCCGAGGAAAAAATAAAGGCCTACAAACATTTTGCCAACAAAATCTGGAACGCTACCCGTTTTGTTCTGGAGAGTATTAACAGCACCTCACTCCAATCACTACCTCAAGTTCGTGAACTGTCCTCCTCAAACCCTCGCATTGCCGCTCTCAAAAACCATATCGCAGAACTTGATCTTCTGGTAGCTGAATTGACGAATGATCTGGAGAGCTTCCGTTTCCATCTGGCAGCCGAAAAACTTTATCACTACTTCTGGCACACCTTTGCTGATAAAATTATTGAAGAGAGCAAGCCACATCTCAAAGGCGGCTCTCCGGAGGAGCGCTTTGCCGCCGAGGCGTCGCTTCTTGAAATTCTCTCCAGCTGTCTAAAGTTGCTTCACCCCTTCATGCCATTCATTACCGAAGAGCTCTGGTCATACCTTCCGAAAGGCAGACAAACTTTGCTTATGGTTGAACCCTGGCCCACTCTCTCATCATGACTCTGCCCACTCCTGAAGCAATTTTTTACTCCCTGGCCGGTGGCATCATCCCGGCGATTGTCTGGCTTCTCTTCTGGCTACGAGAAGACAAAAAACGGCCGGAACCGCGAGGGCTCATAGCTCTAGCTTTTGTCGGCGGAATGATTGCCGTGCCGCTCGTCATCCCTTTCCAGAAAATCTCCCAAGACCTCGTCGCCAATAATATCTTCTGGACCTTTCTCCTCTGGGCGGCGCTTGAGGAGCTTTTCAAGTACGGGTCTGCTTCAGTCACCGCCCTGCATCGCAAAGAAATGAACGAGCCGATTGACGCACTCATCTATATGATGACAACAGCACTTGGCTTTGTGGCGGTCGAAAACACTCTTTTTATTCTAAAGCCAATCATCCTCGGCAACATCACCGAAGGTCTCATCACAGGCAATCTACGATTCATCGGAGCGAGTCTCCTTCACACCATTTCCTCCGCCACCGTAGGCATCGCCATGGCTCTTTCGTTTTACAAAAGCCCCTCGACCAAGAGGCTAGCGGTGGTGGTGGGACTTATCCTCGCTATCATATTGCACGCAGCTTTCAATTTATCTATAATTAAAGAGACGAACTCCACCACCCTTGCCGCCTTTGGATTCGTCTGGATCGCAATCGTCACCCTGATGCTTCTCTTCGAAAAAGTAAAAACTATTCACCCGGTAAATAAAATCTGAAACTATGTTCCGAAGTAAACCATCATTCTTTGAGCGATTAACGGGGGCGGTACGAATGGAAGAAGATGAGGGGGCGCAAGAAGCACCAGCTACCCCTACGCGCGGGAACCTCATGGAAGAGAGCCCGGAGGAAGCGCAGCTGACAATTGACGTCTACGAGACCCCGAACGACATCATCATCAAAACGATGGTTGCCGGAGTCAAACCGGAAGATCTCGACGTCGCCATCACCCGCGAGATGGTAACCATTCGCGGCAAGCGTGAAGAGGATAGAACGGTCTCCGGCGAAGACTACTATCACCGCGAACTCTATTGGGGCTCATTCTCCCGCACGATTGTTCTTCCCAAGGAAGTTGACATCGAAGAAGCCGAAGCAGTCGAGAAGTATGGTTTGCTCATTTTGAAACTCCCCAAACTCGACAAGAATAAGGAAGCCAGACTCAAGGTCAAAGGAGCTTAATCAAAAACACCCCGTGAGATGGCGCCTTCGCCTATCTCACGGGGTGTTTTTGATTTGTGTGCAGTATTCTTGAATTAGTCCGAACCTCAGTAGTAAGCTTTGCTTTACTACTGGGGACAATTTTCCGCCGTTGCCTTTCAGGCTATGGCGGACGAGCAAGTTTTTCTTTGGCGGTAAATTCTTTGTTCTTTCAAATTTAAAAAAGAAATAGGGCCGGCGCAAGAGGTCTGCGCGCGGCCCATGTGTCGGGAACGTAGAGAGTACTCATATCCTCTTCAGTTCCCACTGATGTCTGCACTGGGTGCATTTGAAGTCCGCATCCACGAGACCTGCCACATCGCTCGGCTTGTGGTTTTCCACCTTGCCGGTTAGGGTAGCACACTCTGTGCAGAGATAGTGGTTGCGCTTGATGAGGTTGCCTTTGAGGTCGCGAATCTCGAGAACCTTCATCGGCTGGAAGGCTACCCAAAATTCATCTGACCCCGGCATCTTTACCACAACGCCACCACCCGGAAAGAACGATGTCTCTCCCTTACGAATCTTGAGGGAGCGGACTATCCTTCCGTTGAGACTCTCACGACCAACCTCGACGTTCAGCGTCTGATTCCTGACCCATTTCGGTACTCGCGTTCCTGGCTCCACAAGGAGCTTGATACCGATTCGCATTTCCGCTCACCTCCTTTTCGGTTGGAAAGTTGCTGGGAAACCCCACAAGTAATGTATCAAGAAAACGAAAAAATTACAAGCGAAAACGAAAACCATTTCTAGTTTATGTTTTTAGAAAAATTCTTATGAAAAAATTTTCTTTTCCCAAACGAAACCGCTAATTCGTTTTTGCACCCAAAATTGAATACGAATTAGTCGCCGAGCTTGCCCCGCCAGCAGGCGGGGCGGGCGAGGCGAACCAAAACTCTTTGACTTTTCCTGTCTGGTGCCGGAGGTCAGAATCGAACTGACGACTCCTCGCTCTTCAGGCGAGAGCTCTACCACTGAGCTACTCCGGCATTTCTGGTTTCATCGCAGAACGCCGCCAAGACTGTTAATGCCTTCTTTAAAACTGCCGTACGTTTCGACCAGCTGGTTCAAATACGGCTGGATATAGTAGAAAATACCCACGGCGGACCCTACGATGATAAGAATATAGATAAACCGCACGATCCGCGCCCACCGCGCTCCGCGGATAAGCTTCTTGAGCATTTTATTGTTCTCCTCCGCAAGCTCGAGGGTTCTTCCTAATATTCTTTTGTCTTCTGAATCCATGAACCAATTCAGTATAACAAAAAATATTTTCGAAACAAGAATTTCACTATGCCCCCAGCGCGACTCGAACGCGCAATCTTCTCCTCCGGAGGGAGACGCTCTATCCAATTGAGCTACGGGGACACATTTCTGTTCTCTCCCGAAAATCAGATTCTGGTGCCACCGGGGGGAATTGAACCTCCATTTAAGGCTTAGGAGTCCCTCGTTCTATCCGTTGAACTACGGCGGCTTAGAAGCAATAAACAATATATCATGGGGACAAAACAAACCAGCCCCCACAAGGCTATGTGGGGGCTGGTTTCTAAACATATTAGATTTTTATACCAAGCAGTTCAGCCAGCCGTTCCTTGTCAAACCCAACAACCATCTCACTATCTATAAAAATCACCGGCACTCCCATCTGGCTGCTGCGCTTAATCATTTCCTGGCGCTTGGCGAGATCGGTGGCAACATTGTAATCTTCGAATTGGACATTATGTTCGCGGAAAAATTCTTTAGTGGCATTGCAATAAACACAGGTTGGTGTTGAGTATATGACAACTTTCTTCATGAGGCTTCTTCTTAGTGGTAAGAGTTCAAGTATAACATAGCCGCCGCACCACCGGCATTGACCGAAGGGATTTTGTATTGAATGTTATGCGAGTGGCGGGAATCGGACCCGCGCCATCTGCTTGGGAAGCAGACGTACTGCCACTATACTACACTCGCAGTTATATTAGTGTAACGCTGCCAAATCAAGTCGCGCTCTTAATTAACGGGATTCCGAAAACATAGTCGCTTCGCTTCTTGTTTTCGGGAGGAAAATAGTATTCTGCCACTAAACTATACCCGCGGACATTTGACGCTGACTATTCCGTACTAAACAAATCGGAGATCCAATTCTTAATTTTCTGCCAGATGCTCTGCGCTCCACCTTGCTCTTGTTTACCTGCACCGCCGCGCTCGACAATCACAGCCACTTCCTCGCCCGTTCTGGCCACGCTGAACTTCTCCCTGATTTCTTCTTCTTTCCCTCGCTCGGTCTGGAGTCGCTCAATACCAGCCGAGAGCTGTCTCTCTTTGCGCCGGGCTTCTTCAAGCGCTCGGCTGACTTGATTGATGTTCCTCCCGCTCTCCCTTTCCTTCTGCCAAATCTGCCAGGCGCCCCGGAGGAAGAGAGCAGCCAGCACCGCCACCACCAAAAGCGAGAGTGGCGAATAGAGTCGGCGGCGAATACGTTTGCGGCGTTGAAAATCTTCCATGTCTGCGGTATGCTTAATTATATTCTACTTTCAACAATGCTCTTCCAGAAAAAACACCGCAAGACAATAAAACTCATCTGGGCTGTCGTTGTTGTTCTCATCATTATTAGCATGGTTTTGCTCTACACACCTATTTTTCAATAAAGATTCCTCGGGGCTTGCCCCGAGGAAATTGGACATTGAGAGTTTCCAACAGATGATAGCGGTATCCTGCTTTTGTTTCAACTTCACTCGGATCTCATCATTTTCAAAAACACATCATGGGGAATATTGACTTTTCCTATCTCCTTGAGTCTCTTTTTGCCCCGCTTTTGTTTCTCCCATAACTTCTTCTTGCGCGTTACATCACCGCCGTAGAGATACCCCGTGACATCTTTTCGCAAGGCAGGAAGAGTGCGGGAGGCAATAATTCTGCCGGACGCTTGCGCCTGAATCTTCGCAGCAAAGAGCTGGCGCGGAAGAATTTCAGAGAGTTTCTCGACAGTCGCCTTCGCTTCTGTCTCAAGAAAGCGGCGCGGTACCACCCGCGAAAAGGCCGGAACTACCTCGCCAGCCACCAGAATGTCCATTCGCAGAACATCAGCCGGACGCTTACCCGCCATTTCGTACGAGAGAGAAGCAAAACCTGACGAAAGACTTTTGATGCTATCGAAGAGACCGCGCACGAGCTCCGAGAGCGGAAGCCCCGCCTCGAGAGCCAGGCGGCTTTCGCCGAAGTGAGAAGTTTCTCCCACCTCCGCCCCTCTGGTAAAAAGAAGTTTGACAAGGGCGGCAAGGTAGGCAGGCGGAGTGATAACGGTTATTTTCACCCACGGCTCATCAACCGAGAAAATTTCGTGATCGTCGGGAAAGAAGGCGGCGGAATATACAGCTTCGCGCTTTCCTTTTTTCTTGAGAACTTCATAGGTGATACTCGGAGCGGTAATCGTGAGCGAAAGCGAAAATTCGCGGCGCAGCCGCTCGGTCACAATCTCTAAATGAAGCATACCGAGAAAGCCGCAACGAAATCCCCTGCCGAGTGCCCCTGATGACTCCTCCTCGTAGACAAGGGAAGAATCAGAAAGCCGCAAACGAGAGAGGGCCGTTTTGAGGTAGCCGAAGTCGTCCTGATTCTCCGGGTAGAGCGATGCCCAAACAACTGGCCGCGGCTCCTCGTAGCCGGCAAGAGCTTGGTGTCGATCGGCAAAAGCTGCGACTGTGTCACCCACCGAGGCAATGCCCGGCTCCTTGATACCCGTGACAATATAACCAATTTCTCCGCAGAGGAGCGAGGGTTTGGGAGATTGCTCTGGAGTAAAAACTCCAACTTCCAGAGCTTTAAAGTCACTGCCCGCTACCGCAAAGCGAAGTTTCTCGCCTCGCGAAACGGTGCCGTTTACCGCCCGAACATAGACCGTCACACCGGTATGATTCGAGTATGTAAAATCAAACACCAGACTTCGGAAAACTTCGTCCTTGGGCAATTCGCTCTTCGGCGGAGGAACCCTTCTCACAATTTCGGAAAGTAGCGCCGCCACCCCCTCCCCAGTTTTACCGGATACATAGACAATGTCTTCGGAGGCGCAGCCGAGAAGCTCTTCCACTTCCCGGGCGGTTTCTTTGATTCGCGCCAAGGCAGCGTCAATTTTCGTAACGACAGGAATGATGACGAGGCCGGCGGCTCGAGCCGCCGAGAGGGTGGTGACAGTTTGCGCTTGCACTCCTTGAGTGGCATCAACAAGGAGAAGCGAACCCTCAACCGCCTTGAGTGCCCGGGAAACTTCGTAATAAAAATCAATGTGTCCGGGGGTATCAATCAAATTCAAAACAAAGGTTTGTTTTGAATTTGATGAATGAGGAATAGCGAATGATGAATACTGATTTTCTTTTTCGTTATTCGTTATTCGATATTCGTAATTCATCCGAACCGGTCGCATTTTAATGGTGATGCCGCGCTCCCGTTCGAGTTCCATGCTGTCAAGCACCTGCTCGCGCATTTTTCGCTTCTCGACAGTGCCTGTTAGCTCAAGCATTCGGTCAGCAAGAGTACTCTTCCCGTGGTCAATGTGAGCAATGATGGAGAAATTACGTATATTGTCCATAACCTGTTCTTCTGAAATCGTCTGGACGGATAGCTAAACCGTGGTCATCTGCCGCTAGACCATTCCGGTATCAGGACCGATAACGGGCGCTTTCCAAAACCGTTTATGGAGCACCTGCCAAACTTCTCTTTGTTCTTGGTTGCGAAGCACTCGCAAGACAATCATCCAAACTGCCAGCCCGACCAGAGCCGAGAGGGCGGCTTGGAAAAACACTCCCCAAAACCGCTCAAGGGAAAAGATGTTGTCGAAGATTCGCAGCGCCAGATATATGGCGAAGCCGCCGACAATTGCCGCTCCCGTATTTTGGAAGAAACTCTGAATAACCGGATTGGAAAAACCCGGCGTCCGTTTTGCAAATAATCTCCAGATGAGAACCCCTTCCAGAATCGAGCCGAGAGTAAAGCCGAGGGGCAGAGCAAGCACCACGGTGCCCGGCAGGTCAGCGACCTTGAGAAGAGACTCGAGAAAATACCGGAAGACCTCCGACTCCGTAAAGAAACGGGTAATCGCAAGTGAAGAAAAAACAATAAGAGCGCTTGAAACAGCGGTAATCCAGAAGGGTCTTCCGGTAAGCCCCGAAGCATAGAGCGCCCGGAGAAAAAGGAGCGTTAAAGACTGGAATACCACCGAGACAACAAAGAGTGCCAGAGCGGCGGCGGTGAGGCGCGTGTCATTCCAGCCGAACTCTCCCGCCCCAAGAACGACGCGGACAATGTGAGCACGCAGGACAATAAAGAACACTGTCGCCGGCGCCGACCAGAAAATGATGTGGCGAGCAGATACAACCGCTTGGGTAAGAAAGGAAATCTTCTCGCCAGAGGCAAAGAATCGGGAGAGAGCGGGAAAAGCGGCAAGCGAGTAACTGACGCCAATGATGGAGAGGGGCACCGATTGGAGGTTATAAGCCAGAGAAAAAATGGAAATGGAACCCGCCGGCATGAGTGAGGCGAAGGAGAGAAGAATGAAAATGGCTATATGGGTGAACGAAAGGGTAACAGTTCGCGGCACCGCATGTCGGGCAAGACGAAGGAGAAGAGAAAAATCCGGCCGAGCAACAAGACGCGGCAGAGAACCAAGTGAAAGTAAGGTTGGAAGCTGGACGCTGGCATGGAGTAGGGCGCCAATAACTACTCCGAGAGCGAGCCCCACTACCCCGAGGAGCGGATAGAGGGCGACCACTCCGATAATAATCCCGAGATTGTAGAGCAAGGGGCTAAGAGCGTAGACAAAAAAACGATTTCTCACCTGGCTCACAGTACCAAATAAATTGGAGACACCGAGAAGAACCGGAGAGAGGAGAAGAATGCGGGTGATGAGAGTTATCGTCTCGCGGCTTTCGCCGGTAAACCCCGGGAAGAAGAAAGAGACGAGTGTCGGCATTAGAACAAAGGCAAGAGCGGCGGCGGCCACAATACAGATGAGAAAACTGGTAAAGACACTGTCAAGGAATGATTTTGCCGCCGCCGCACCGAGCTCTCGCTCTCGCGTATAAAAGGGCACCAGAACCGAGAGCGAAACCAGAGAACCAACGGTCACAAAAAGAAAATCGGGAATTCGGAAGGCGGCGTAGTAGAGATCGAGCGAATGGCTGGCACCAAAAGAAAAAGCCAGAAGTTTGTCCCGCACCAAAGCCAGAATTTGCGAACTGACAGCAAAGAAAGCGAGAAGATAAGCTGCCGCCTCGACACCGTTCGTCTCTTTATTAATGAATGAAAAAAATCTCTCTACCATAGAGACGGGCAGGAAGCGCGGGGATTTCTAATGTTAGTTTCCTGTCTCCTCGATGGGGGGTTTAGCTCGTCGCTCCGGCGAGCGGTCGAGGGGAGGCTTGACGTTGGCGAAAGGGTCACGGCTGGCGCGCAGGTTCGTAAGAATATTTTTCACTTCCTGATTGTCGGGGTTTGTCTTTTCGACACCTTCAAATTGAACAATCGCTTCATCCCCGCGCCCCGTCCGCGCATAGCTTAAGCCCAAGAAATATTTAGCATTGGCGTAAACGGGAACGAGCCCGACCGCCCGCTCAAGGGCTTCAATCGCCCCATTGTAATCAGCAATGCTGTATTTAAGAATACCCAGCTGGAAGAAGAGACCGGGGTTCCCGGGGCTGAGAAGAACTGTCGTTTCAAGAGAGGAAATAGCTTGAGTTATGTTTCCTCTGGTAATCTCGATCCGGGCGACAAAGAAGTGGGCATCGGCGTAATTGGGTTTTTCGGCAAGAGCCTTGTCGACATAGTTCCTGGCCGCTTCCAGGTCGCCGCGGGCGGCTTCAAGACTACTAAGCTCAAGATAAATGAGCGGGCTGTGAGGATTGACTTTAAGAGCTTCCTCATAGCTGGTTTTAGCGCTCTCATAAGCACCCGGAATACCAACTGTGGGCGGCACAAGAGAGCTATAAATCCGAGCCAGTGTTAGCCAGTTTTGGTAATTTTTAGGGTCGCCGGACACTGCTTTCTGGCCGCTTTCGATGCTTTTGGCAAGAACAGTGCGGAATTCTTCGACGCTGGTAGCGGTGACCGGCTGCGCGATAATGTTACTCAAACGAATAAAGTAGAGCTCCGCCAAGGCACGGCTGTAGAGATCGAACGGGCCGCGATTTAGAGCTCGACTCATCTGCCGCTCCGCCTCATCAAGATCACCTTTAGTGTTGAGCGCAAAGAGACTTTTTTGGAACGAAACAAAGGAGAATAAATTCGTCATGGTGCGAAAGCCAAGAGTCAGCAAGCCGATAATAAGCACAACCAAAAGAAGCGTTGAGAGAAAACTAACCTTGGGATAAATGGAGAGAAGAACGGTATTCTCTCGAACCACGCCCTCTCGATAAAGCGACGCGGCAAACAAGCCGGTGAAAAAGAAGGCGAGGAAAATATTCACGATGCTCGGCACATAGACGAAAGCGGCGGTCCAAAAGAAAAGAGAGAGGAGAAGCGAGGAGGTAATGAGATAGCGCGAGAGAAGATCGGGAAAAGTGAAGAAGACTGCCCGGACGCCAAAATAGAGAACCGCGGCGAGAAAGAACAACCAGGAGAAGAGTCCGAGAACACCAGTAGTTACAAGGGTGGTCGGGATGAAGCCGATGCCGTAGACAAAATCAGTATTCCAAAAGAGCGTCTCGTTAATGCCTGCCGGTTTGTGCTGCAGCCAGTCGCTGGTAAATGTGTTTGGACCGCTGCCGACTAGCGGTGATTCTTTGAGCACTTTGCCGGCAACCGAGAGTGTTGATGTCCAGGAAGGCCGCACTTCGATATTGGCGATGCCGAAAAAATCGGCCACGGGCGTTCCAGTACTCTTGCCGAAAATAATAAAGAAAAGACAAATAAGCACCACCGCGAGCGATCGGTAGGAAATTTTTCGGCGAAAAACAACTTCCCGCTCCCCCGCCTCTCCCGCCGCTGAAGCAGGGCTCCGGCTTTGAACAAAACGATCAAAGGAAATGATATAGAGAAAGAGAATGAGAGCGAAAACACCGAGCACCACCCAAATCGTCGAGAAGTTCACAACCGCAAGAAAAGCAAGGGAGAGAACAAAAATCACGGAAAGGACAATAGAAAGTAGCCGGTTGAGCCGCACCATCTCGAGGGTGGTGAGCGAGAGAAGAGTTGCCGCCGCAAAGAAGACGGTAAGGTCGTTCCAGTTCCCGATAAGATTGTTGATCTGAAGCGTCAGCGTGCCAAAAGAGAGAAGGCTGGGTCCGAAAACAAAACGAATAATGTGGTAGAGCGCGATGACAGCAAAGGAAATGAAGAAACCGAGATAGGCGTAAAAAATTCTTTCCTTGGAGCGGAAGAGCTGTCCTGTCAGATAAAGGAGGAGAAATCCAAGAAATACTGAAACGACGGTGCCGAGCTCAAAGATAAAACCAAATATCATGACACTCCTTGCGCCATTGACTATCGCCGAGAACAGAGCAATAGCCGGCACCAAAATAAGAGAGAGCGCCAAGAGATTCTTCTGAAAAGAAAGCCTACCCTCACGAATAAGAGTTACGAGATAAAGTATCGCCGCCGAGAGAATTGCCAGAGCAAGCAGAAAACTTTTGGAGAGAGAAATGTTAAAAAGTCGCGAAGGAATATGAAAGAAAGGAAGAATCAGGGCGAAGACGCCGAGGACAAGATAGGAAATTTTTTCTAATGAGAGTTTTGATAACTGCGATGTCGCTTTTTCGTCTGATGTTGTTTGTTCACTATCCATGATATTTGCTGGATATTAGAAGTAATTTTTACATTATAACCGACTTAACCATATTTTCAAGCCAGAAATTCTTGGGGAAATTTATCATAAATTAAGCCTCTCGCAAAACAACAAAACCCGCTTTAGGCGGGTTTTGTTGTTTTGGTTGCCTGTGTCTATAAGCCGAATTCTGTATCCCCCACAAAATTATTGTGAGGGACGATGGTCATTTCTCTAGCCCCTCGATTACTCTCGGGATCAAGCGGCACAAACTGGTTTCTAGCAACTAGTCACTAGCAACCAGAGTACGGCCTTGCACGTAGGTAAGGATTTAGCCGTTTCACCTCCCGCATTACTGCGGGATTCGTCCAGCCCCGCCGAGCGGGGCTGGACGTCTCTCGGCTTTCGCCTCGAGACGTCTCTGTTCGCACCTCTGGGATTACCCTCGACGGGTGTTACCTCCAACGCTCCGTTTTAGCGGAGGTCGGAGCTCCGCACCCCGCATCCGCGGGACGTCAGAGCCGCTACCGTCCTCCAGCACTTAGTAAGCTAAGTGCTGGACGTGTTCGGACTTTCCTCCCCGTGAGATAGCGAGCTCTTGCGAACTCTATCTCATAGGGCAACCACCCGACACAAGCACATTTAGTATACATAAAAATACCAAATAATCAAGGTCAGGCGGACAGACCATCTAAGCAAGTCATCAAGGTTAAACCTTGCTTAGCGAGGTTTAACCTTGATGAGCGAGAATTACGGCTGGCTCTTTTTTATCGCCTGCACCACTATGGAAGAATCCTTCAAATTTTCAATGAAGAGAATTTTGTCCTTAGCGAGAAACATAGCGTCTTCCGGACCGTGCACTTCTCCACCCAGCTTGATGAGGTTGAGATTTTGAGCCGACGAGCGCGCTCCCGAAGCCGAGAGATCCTGCTGAAGATCGTTGGCGTACTTGAGGTAATAGACTTTGGTCAGACGAGCAAATCGGCGGTTGTAATTTTCAAGATGTCCGAAGTAGACCTGTCCGTCAGAGAGAAAAACTGCCTGCCACCGGCTGGGAGAGAGAGGCGGCAGAGCATCCGATTGCCCAAAAACCGCGATGCTCCCAAGGACGGCGGCGTAGAGAAGAAGCGTCCCCAAGGCGAGTCTGACGATTGTATTAGTTGCCATGTTCATTTTTTATGTCAATTGGAACGAGCGCACTGACCGGCTTCCACGAACCTTCAGAACCCTGACCTCCAACAAGAAGGTAATACGTCCCCGAAGGAAGAGTGGACGGCAATTCTTTGAGAGAATACGAGTAGCTGCCACTCACGCATGGATAGGCCTTATTGAATATATACGAAGAAGGGTTGGTATCATAGTCTTCCGGTTGGGCATAGACAAGAATCACGAAATACGGATCGCTACAGGACCCGGAAATGTCAAGGGCGCCGAGAGTATCGTCGGGGGTCAGGGCGGGAGTGGCGGCAATGGTCTGCTCCGCCTGTTTCCTCTTTGTTCTCTCCTTCTTCTCGGCATTTGATCTCTTCCAGTCGGGTTTTTCTTTGGCGGCAATTACTCCTCCTTTAAGTTTGAAGGTGTAGCGCTTTTCGGGCTTTAGTTTTTCAGCCCGAATCTCTGTAATGGGCTTTTCCGGTTCAGGCTGGACCTGATTGACCACTTCCTCGTGATATTCAAGAATTTGAGGTTGCGGATTCTCTTCCCCAAGTACTTCACCCTGCGGGAGAGTGTCGGGAGTTGTCGAGGTGCTAGTCGTTGTCGAAGTTGTGTCAGGCGGAATGGGAATGACTACATCCGGCGTTCCGGTAGAATCGGAAAGAGAAGAGTCAAGCGGGATTATGTCAGGCGCAGTCGGCGGGGTGGTTGACGATGTAGAGGTGGAGGTTTGGTCGGCAGGAGCAGTCGAAACATCAGCTTGGGGATTTACTGTGCCTTCAAGGTCCGAGCTGCTTGCTGTCTCTTGCTCAATTGCTGTGCCCTGTGGAGAAAGGCTGTCCTGGAAAGAAGAGTTTCCCTGCAGATCGAGCTGTGTTGCTTGGACATCGGGTGAGACGGTAACACTCACCGCCGTTGAGCTTGGATCTGCTTGAGTTTCTGAAGGCGAGTTTAGATCTGATTGCGGTTCTACCGCAACAGTCTGGGGTGCATTTTCGTCTTCAACTTCCTGCGAGAAGGCAACACCAGGCACAGTTAGTAATACGATAACAAGTATCGCTATAATTTTTTTCATAATTTTTAAAAATTTATTATTCATAATATTCATCTCCTATACCTCCCAATCGGCGGCAACCCACCCATCATTATCCCCGACGTTGAAGTCCCGTGTCTTTGCTGCCCGGATATGTCAAAAGCGGGCAGTGTCCAAAGCGGCATGTGGAGCAGAAGCCCTCCTCGGATGGAGCGGGCGGAACCGGTGTAATAAATGTTTCTAATCTCGGCGGCGGTAAGCGCGCGATTGTATATTCTAACGTCTGCGATATGCCCCTGCATGGGGCTGTTACTCCCGACTCCCTGCTTTCCTATCTCGATGACGGTGCCTACAGTAGCCGTTGAAAGTGTCCCTGTTTTTGCGGTTGAGGTTGAAAATAGCCCGTTAATATAGATATTCATGGTGGAGCCGTCCCAGGTGCCCGCCAGATGATACCACCTGTCAGCCGTAAACGGCGTGTTGTCGGTGGTGAAGTTCGTTACTGCGCTCGTTCTCAAGGAAAAACGGATATTTCCCGTCGTTTGGATACTTAAGTAGTAGGGTCCGGGACCTCCACTTGAGATAGTCCTGCCGACAACGCCTTGGCCTGAAGCGGTTGTTGTGGAATACGCCCAGCCCATGAGCGTAATAGCGACTGTCGGCTCTGCCGTGGCAAGCGGCACTCCCACATAATTTGTGCCCCCGGTAAAATATAAAGCCAGCGCCTCGGGCGGAAGCGAGAGAAGGAAGATAGACATAATGGCGAGTATGTGTTTTTTCATATCATTGCGCGTCTGTTACCACCTCCAGCCATTGCGAGGGCATGAAGATGTCGTTGTTGCCCGTATCATCGGCGTCAGCTCCCCATCTGCGGTAGCGAATAAGCAAATCCTGCCCCGCCGTTACGGAGCTGATTGAGGTGGAGGTGGAAGCCCCGTCCCAAGCCGTGCTGTCGGTTACAAACAACTTAGCCGCCGTGGTTGAACCCGCCAGAATGTTCGTCCAACCCGCAGCCGCAATGTCATAAGTGCCGCTGTTTGGATTGACGAGCGCAACGTCAATATCCAGAGCAATGTTGGTGCTTGTGGTGGTTCCGACAAGAACTGTCCAGACCTTTGCCGCAGGTGTGGCATTAAGATTCTTGGGAATATGAGCTAGACAGATTACCTCGGACGAGGTGGCGTTTTGAAAAGTCCAGGCTCCGGGGTTGGCAGTATTGTTTGTCATATCAAGCGGAGCAAACCACGCTCCGCCCGGCGCGAAGTTGGAAGAAGAAGTCTTGGGCATATTGCAGTCAACCCAGACATTCGTAGTAGTAGCTTGCCCCCCGCAATTAACCCAGGCTGAATTTTCATAACATCGGAAAAGGTTGGTGTTGCTATTGTAGTAAATGGCGCCGTTGACTCCGGTCGGGTCGCCGGAAGTATTTTTGGTATCAAGCACAAAAAGTGCTGGGCTAGCCGAGCCGCTGCCAAGACCGATCTGCACCCGCTTGTTGACGGTATCGAGAGCCACAATCTGCGGAGTGCCGGTGGCGCCGAGAATAAGACCGGCGGTGGAAGAAATGTCGGTAGCGATGGTGTTGGTGAGAATAGGTCCGCCGAAGGTTGAGGTTGCCGTGGTTGTGCCCGTGAAATACGCCGCTACTGTCTCCCCCACCACCGAGAGTTTGGCGTAAGGAGAAGTGGTGCCGATACCGACATTGCCAGAGTCCAGGATCTGGAAGAGAGAAGAGGAAGCGTTGTTGAGTACTTGAAAGGCGGTGGAAGTGGAAGTGGTGCCAATGCCCCAGAGACTGAAGCGGGCGTCGGAGTAGATGGTTGAGGTGCCAATACCGACATAAAGTGCGGAGTTTGGAATAATAGCCGAGCTGTTGGCGGTTGTAGTCGCCCACTTGGAGTTCCCTCCTCCACCCGCACCACCCGCTTGATCGGTCTCGCAGCTAAATTTTCCACCTGACCAAGTAACTTTGTTGGCGCTGCCGGAGCATCCCGCTCCCGGCAATCCCGCCCCGTAGAGATTTGTTGAGGAAGCGATGGTGGCGAAGAGAGAGGTAGTGGTGGCATCTGTGCCCGTAGCCGCCGTGAAGGTAAATCTGGGGAAGGTCGAGTTGCTGGTAGTGGTAGCAGTGAAGTAGGCAGAGACCGTCTCACCGACCACCGAGAGTTTGGCGTAA
>SCSN01000016.1 GCA_004322205.1 Patescibacteria group bacterium | reverse complement strand
TGGGATTCGAACCCAGAGTCGCCTGTACCCAAAACAGGTATGTTAGCCGTTACACCATGCCCCGATTCTCGTAAAAGACCCCGTCGGAGTGCCGAGAATTTCCTGCCTACCCCGCCTGCCGGCAGACGGGCGGCAGGCGGGCTCCCCCGACGCGGGCGTAGAACCCAATTCTCACCCACCCTTGCCCTTACGAATTTTCCTCCATCGGGGCGCCGGGAATCGAACCCGGTTCTCACGCACCCGAAGCGTGTATACTGCCGGTGTACTACGCCCCGTCTTTTTATTTGGATGAAACCAACAGAACGTCAAAATACTAACACAGGAAAAGGAAATTTAAAATCACCATTCCGAACCTACAAAACTACATTTTCTATCATTCTGATTTTTGCCTCCCTGCGGTCAGGATCCAGAAAAACTACCACCACGTCAAATTGCCAATTGTGGGATATATTTCGTTCAAGCAAATACGTTTGTATTGTACGTGCCAACCTCCGCAACTTCATGGGGTGAACGTTTTCCTCCGGGCGATAGGAATCAGTTTCTGAAATAGACCTTGAGTCTTTTAAGACAGTTTTTACTTCTACAAAATGAGTAACGGCTCTATATTCAGACACAATATCTATTTCACCCCATTTTTTACGAAAATTTCGTTCAAGAATTGTATGTCCCAGTTTCACGAGAAACTTACATGTGATTTCCTCTCCATATTTTCCAACATCACTTCTCATAATTTTTCTATACTTTTCGCCCTTTAGTGCGTTCTGATTAACCAGTTTCACGTGAAACTTATTTTTGCCACTCGAACTTCAGGCACAGGTTTTCAGCCACCATTAGACATCTCTACATAAAGGACATGTCCTTTATGCACAGTATCCACAATATTATCCACAGTTCCTTAACATTTTATGAAATCGTGGTGAAGTAACCCTTTATATAAAACATTTTTTACAAGCGAGTCCTTGCGTGTTTTAAGTAAAAAGTCTTTTATGATTGCAAATCTTTTAAAGGACAAAAACTTTCTGTGCGGGATACCGGAATCGGACCGGTGCATCGAACTTGGAAGGTTCGCATTCTGCCACTAAACTAATCCCGCCTTTGCACGTTCATATTATCCTGCTGGAGAACTTCGTCAATCCATGCAAGAATTTTTCTACTTAAAAAACACTAAATCTCTTTTCTCCATTGCATTTTATTGTTAGATGCGCGGTTCTATGTATGTCATGAATATATAATGTACAGCTATATTATGTCAGTACATATTAAGTTGTCAGTTCAATTATTTCTAATTTAACGTGAAGACCTTTCTAAGAAAGGGCCTAAAATTTGAATTATTCTGGCGACAAGGTATGATACTACTACTGCACCCGTGGTGAAATGGATATCATAACTGTCTTCGGAACAGTTGTTTCGGGTTCGAATCCCGGCGGGTGCGCAAACATTTAATGAAAACTCCATTCGTAATTCCAAATGAAGTTTCACGTATAACAGAAGCTCTCAAAAACGCTGGATTTGAGACGTATTTAATTGGCGGTTGTGTCCGCGATCTTTTTCTCGGCAGAAAACCTCAGGACTGGGACGTCACGACCAATGCAAAGCCAGACGAAATTGTGGAACTATTTCCCAAAACGTTTTATGAAAACGAGTACGGAACGGTGGGGGTGGTCAGTGAAGAAACCACAGATGAGACTCTGCGAATCATTGAAGTTACCCCATATAGGACAGAAGGGGTATACACAGATCGCAGAAGACCGGACAAAGTGTCCTTTAACGCAACTCTCGAGGACGATTTAAAGAGAAGGGACTTTACTATAAATGCCATCGCCCTTGATATAGAAAAAAACCTTGTGGTTGACCCATTTAATGGCAGAAAGGACATCCAAAACGGAGTTATTAGAACTGTCGGCAGTCCTAATGAGCGGTTTGGCGAAGACGGGCTTCGTCTTCTGAGAGCGATCCGAATTCAAGCAGAGCTCGGATTTGAAATTGAGTCGCAAACAGAGCGGGCAATTGCGGAAAACGCCCATTTACTTGATGAAATTGCCAAGGAGCGAATCCGGGACGAATTTATAAGAGTTTTAGAGTCTGCCGATCCCGTAAGGGGCTTAAGCGTAGCTCAAAAACTGGGGATTCTTGACTACATCGCACCAATATTCAGAAAAACTACTGGCATCAAGCAAAATAAAGCCCATTCTTACGACGTCTGGACACATCTTCTCAAATCTCTTGAGCATGCAGTAAAGAAAAAATACCCGTTGCACGTGAAACTTGCAGCACTTTTTCACGATATTTCAAAGCCAGAGAGCCGAAGATGGTCAGAAGAAAAGAGGGATTGGACGTTTTACGGCCATGAAGTAATGGGTGAAAGAGTTACCCGTGAAACCCTTAAAGATCTTAAATTCCCTAAGGAAACAATCGAATCGGTAGCGAAGCTTGTTCGTTGGCATATGTTTTTCTCCGACACTGAAAAAATCACTCATTCTGCAGTCCGAAGGCTGGTTGCCCATGTGGGAAAAGAAAGTATTTGGGACCTCATAGACCTTCGCACCTCGGACAGAATAGGAACCGGCAGGCCAAAAGAGAGTCCATATCGCTTGAGAAAGTACAAAGCTATGATAGATGAGGTCTTGAGTGACCCGGTCTCTGTCAGCATGCTCAAAGTTGATGGAGCGAAGATTATGGAGATAGCGGGGCTGTCTCCCGGTCCAAAAATTGGCTATATCCTGCACGCCCTGCTCGAGGAAGTGCTAGAAAATCCTTCACTCAACACCGAAACGAAACTTGAAAAAATGGCTAAAAAACTAGCTTGTTTAGCGGATGAGGAATTGCGGCGGCTTGGGGAAGAGGGCAAACTTACAAGGGAGAAAAAGGAGTTGGAAAAAATAAGGAAAATTAGGCAAAAACACTGGGTTGAGTAAAAAATTTAGTAAAACTTCGCTTAAAAAGATAGCCGCTCACTGCGGTTGCGGTCGCGGAGCGGCTGGGAGAGAGCCACTCAGTAATTACACTTCCGGGATACATACCTCTAAAGGCGAGGTTGGGGGCATGTATGCCCCAGAAGCCAATACCAAACGGTCTCTCAAGGGTCGACTCTTGTGAAATGAACTAATCGTCCGGGTTTTTGTCCTTAAGACTTCCACACAGACATCCTCGTCTAGTATAGCAAGGTTTTTCTAAAGGACAATACGGTCTGTGGATAACTTTTGTCCTTTAGACTATATGGCGAGTTCCAGCTCGAGTGGGCAGTGATCTGAACCGAAGATATCATCAAGAATTCTTGTTGATTTGAGCCATTTTTTAAGCTCGGAGGAAGTAAAGAGATAGTCTATTCGCCAGCCGACATTGCGGTCTCGTGCAAAAGTTTTCATGTCCCAATATGTATAGGCTCCCGTTTTGTCTGGATAGAAATGTCGGAAAACGTCAATATACCCTTTTGATATCACTCCATCTATCCAAGCTCTCTCTTCCGGCAGAAAACCTGTATTTCTCTCATTTTCCTTGGGTCTGGCAAGGTCGATCTCTTTATGCGCGGTATTGACATCACCGCAAAAAATAATCGGGTTTCCTCTTTTCCTGACTTTCTCAATGTAATCCAGAAACTTTTCATAAAAATCAAGTTTGTACGCCAGTCGTTCCGGCCCGCCTCCGCCGTTTGGGAAATAGACATTATAGAGAGTAAACGTAGGATAGATTGCTTCCAATATCCTTCCCTCGCTGTCACCCCAGAGATTGTCAGAAACGGAAAGCGGCTTCTCTTTTGAGTAAATCGCTACGCCGCTGTAACCTTTTTTGTCCCGAGGAGAGCTGAAATAGGAATAGTAGCCGAGAGGGATCTTGAGCTCCGGCGGGAGCTGTTCAGGACTGGACTTTGTCTCCTGAATGCAGATTATATCCGGCGTATTTTCCACCAGCCACTGCCAGTGACCCTTTTTGTAAATGGCCCGCAGACCGTTGACGTTCCAAGAGATAATTTTCATACTCAAAGTATAGCGGAAAAATAGCTACCGTCTTTTATCATGAAACCGTTTGTGGATCTCGCGCAGATGACGGTCAGTGAGATGAGTATAGATTTGGGTGGTGGAAATGTTGGCGTGACCCAGGAGCATCTGAACCGCACGCAAGTCAGCGCCGTTTTGCAGGAGGTCGGTAGCGAAAGAGTGACGGATTGTGTGGGGAGTTACACTTTTGGAAATGCCCGCCTTGATGGCGTAGTGCTTCACAATTCTCTCCACTGAACGTGGCGTCAGTCGCTTCTCGCCGCCGCCGCTTCTGTTTTTGCCAACGTTTATAAAGAGCGCTTCTTCAGAGTCGGCGGAGCGCTTGGCGAGATAGGCACGGAGCGTCTCCTTGGCGCGAAGTGAGAGAAAAACCACCCGCACCCTCTCTCCCTTGCCGCGAATCGAAAGCTCATCAGAAGAAAGATTGATATCACACGGGAGAGAAACAAGCTCGGAGACACGCAAACCTGTCGAAAAGAGAAGCTCTAAAATCGCTCGGTCGCGCAGCGACTTGAGATCGCTTCCGGAAGGAGCGGACAGCAGCCGCGAGAGTTCGTCGGCGCTTATGAGATCGAGCGAGCGCTCGGGAATCTTGGCGAGCTCAATGCGCTCGGCGGAAAGGAAAGAAACGTTTCGTTTCATGAGATATTTCGAAAAAGCGCGGAGGGCAATGAGGTAGTAGTTCTGGGTCTTCTTTTTGAGTGTTTCGGCCCGGCCGTCGGAGACGGCGCCGGAGTGCCGCCGGTTGAGCCAGAGACGATACTCGCGGACTGTTTCGTCAGTAATCGCTTTTGGAGACTCCTTGCCAAGAAAGGAGAGAAAGGTGTTTAAATACCGTTCGTAGTTCTCAACGGTTTTGAGTGAGCGCCCCCGCTCAATCTCGAGATATTCCAAAAACTGGCGCAAGAGCCTTGAGAGCCGTACCATAACGTCGCACAACATTATAGCAACTCTCTCAAGGAAAGCGAGCTTGCAGAAAAAGCGAATTTGTGCTATTTTTAAAGAATGATTTCCAAAACGAAGAAGAAGAGGCTGATTGGTGAAGCCAAAATCCACGAAAAAGACACCGGCTCGCCGGAGGTTCAAATCACCATTCTCACCAGACGCATTGAGGAACTCGCTAAACACCTCAAGAAGCACAAAAAAGACCACCACTCGCGGCGAGGACTTCTGGGCATGGTCTCTTCGCGTCAAGCCCAGATGAACTATCTCCAGAAGAAAAGTTCCAGGCGATTCAACGCGCTGATGAAAAAACTTAAACTCAAGAAACGAGCTTAAACAACCAGCGACAAATGACCAATAACGAACAAATACTGCTGTAATAGTGTGTTAAAATTTTAATTAAGAATTGATCGTCGGTCGTCATTCATTTTCATGTCAGCAATCAAACATAAAGAACAGCGTGTCGGAGTTTTCATCGACACTCAAAACCTCTACCACAGCGCACGCCATCTCTACAAGTCATACGTCAACTTCAGCCAAGTGGTCAAAGACGCTCTCGGCGGCCGGAATCTCATTCGCGCTGTAGCTTACGTCATCACCACCGAAACGGGGGAAGAGCGCGGTTTCTTCGGAGCGCTTGAGAAGGCCGGAATCGAAACCAAAACAAAAAACCTCCAGGTTTTCTTCGGTGGAGCAAAAAAAGCAGACTGGGACGTCGGCATCGCTATTGATGCGGTGAAAATGGCGCACAAACTTGACGCCATTGTTATCGTCTCGGGAGACGGGGACTTTGTGCCGCTGGCTGACTTTTTAAAAAATACCTACGGCTGTCAGGTGGAAGTGGTTGCTTTCGGCAAGTCCGCCTCGGGGCGGCTCATCGAGACCGCCGACAGCTTTCTCGACCTCGATTCCAATCCAAAAAAATATCTCCTCCAGAACCGTCGGCAGTGAGTCCGTACAAAGCGACGTGCTAGAATTAACGCATGGTTAACGCCGCAGAGAATTCCAAGCCAGAAAGCGAACTTCAAGACGAGAGAATTCGCGAAATCAGCGAAAAAATTGCAAAGGACGGCACTCTCTCGGGCCGCGAGCGGCAGACCCCGACCGCGGCGGGCGGAGTTTGGGGTATAGAACGGGAAGAGAAAGCCTCTGGCAAGACCCCCCCTCCCGTCCCACCCGCAGTAGCCGAAAAACCAGTTGAGAGCGCCGTTCTCAAAAATCTTCGCACCTACCAAGGTGATGTGGCGGAAGCAGTCGGCAAGACAGGAGCCTCCGTTCTCACTATCACCCTGGCAGAGCGAAAAAGAGAGGAAGAAGAGAAGAAGACAGCCTCGCCCGTCAGAGCGGAGACGAAGAAAAATATCCTTTTAGTGCTCGTCAGCGTCGCTCTTGTCACTCTGGGGAGCGGAGTCATCGCCGGATTGATTATTCTCTCAAAACGCGCCCCGGCTCTGCCGGAAGCTTCCTCCCCGCCGCAGTCGGAAATCCTGCCGTACCAAGAAAAAATTTCCTACAACACCAACCGCGCCAGTCGGGAGAGTCTAATCGAGATGCTTTCGGCCAACCAAGCCAAGTGGAGCGGCAAGGACGGTGACATTCTCTTTTTTGATCTGACTAAAACCGTCAGTGACGTTGAACAAAGCCTCGACACAAAAACTTTTTTTGAAATTCTTGACACTCAAATCCCGCCCGCTTTGATGCGCGCCCTTGATTCGAAATTCATGCTCGGCTTTCTTGGAACACAGAACGCCACCGAAACGTTTCTTCTCATCCGCGTCGACTCTTTCGGGCACGCTTTTGCGGGAATGCTTGAGTGGGAGAGAGATCTCTGGGGCGATCTCGGCGCAATCCTCTCCCCAAAAACACTTGTGGTGACTGCTCCGACACCAACCGCCGCCACCTCGTCGCCGACCACCACCGCGTTCCTCACATTTGAGAGTGAAGTGAGTGATGTCTTTGAAGACTTGACGGTTCGCAATAAGGACGCTCGGGTCCTGCGCAACGGGCGCGGCGATATCATCTTTCTCTATGCTTTCCTCGACCAAAAAACGCTTTTGATTACGGCTAATCGAGCCATCTTTGAAACACTCGCCAGCAAAGTCGCGAGCTTCTCTCCTCGTCAATAACTAGCATTGTTGCACAACCCTCCGCTCCTGTTATTATTTAGCCAATGACAGAGAATGACCTCAAGGCAAAGCTCGAAACAGAGTTGGCGCTCTTGGAGCGCGAGCTCAAAACAGTTGGCAGAAGGAATCCTGCCAACCCGGAGGACTGGGAACCGACTCCGGCTCCTTTAGACACGTCTGCCGCCGACGAGAGCGAGGTGGCAGATACCTTCGAAGAGTTTGAGAGTAATACTGCCGTCCTTAAACAACTCGAAATCCGCTACAATGAAGTCAAGCGGGCGCTAGACAGACTAGAAAAAGGAACCTATGGGAAGTGCGAGGTCTGCGGCAGAGCCATTGAACCGGACCGGCTAGAAGCCAACCCTGCCGCCACCACCTGCAAAGAGCACATGTCTTAGAAAAATAAGGAGCTCCGCGACTATAATTTTTTTAGACCCCGTGAAATAACTTTTAAATTTTCTTGATGTTCTACACACATGTACTTCAGTCTAGGAAAGATTCAAAGCTCTACATTGGTTGTACAGAAAATTTAAAAGTTAGATTTGAGAAACACAACGCCGGCTACTCAACGGCAACAAGTAAAAGAGGTCCATTTACACTTCTTTACTATGAAGCTTGTCGTGACAAAAAGGATGTGTTGCGTCGGGAGGGATATTTGAAAACCACTTACGGTGGTAGATATCTCAAGGGTCGTTTCAAATCTTGTTTCAGGGGGTGATGGTTTTTATAGTCGCCTCGCTCAAGAAAATCATTCATGTCCTTCGCCAAAGTAGAGAGTGCTCAAAACGTTCTCTTGGCCGCTCATCTCATTCACGTCGAAGTTGATCTTTCCCGAGGACTTCACTCATTCACTGTCGTCGGGCTGCCCGACAAGGCGGTAGAGGAGTCGCGTGATCGCATTTCGGCGGCTATCAAAAATTCCGGCTTCGCCTCTCCTAAGAGCAAAAACCAGAAAGTAGTCATCTCCCTCGCCCCGGCTGACGTTAAAAAGGAAGGTCCAATCTTCGACCTGCCCATGGCTCTTGGCTATCTCCTGGCAGCAGGAGAGATCTCATTCGATCCGAGCGGCAAACTTTTTCTCGGTGAGCTTTCCCTCGATGGCGAGATAAGAAAAATTCACGGCGTGCTTCCCTTGGTACAGGAAGCAAGGCGAATGGGAATCAAAGAGATTTACGTTCCGCGCCAAAACGCCGAGGAAGCAGCGCTTATTGACGGCGTGACAATTTACGGCGTGGACCGCCTCTCTCAAATTATTTCTCATCTCGACGGGAAACAGCGTGACAAAGATTACGAATCGCTCAGGCCGCAGAAAAAAACTCCCGTCCCCAAAGAAGAAAACACCAAAGAAGCGCTTGACTTCCGCGACATCCGCGGACAAGAAACCGCCAAGCGGGGCTTGGAAATTGCCGCCGCTGGCGGACACAACATTGCTCTCTTCGGCCCGCCGGGAACGGGCAAAACCATGCTCGCCAAAGCCTTTTGCGGCATCCTGCCGCCGCTTTCATTTGACGAAATGCTCGAAACCACAGCCATTCACTCTGTCGCTGGGATTCTCGCGGGGCCGCTCGTGCTCCACCCGCCCTTTCGTTCACCCCACCACACCGCCTCCTATGTTTCACTGGTCGGCGGCGGGGCAACACCAAAACCCGGAGAAATTACCCTGGCGCATAACGGAGTACTCTTTATGGACGAATTTGCTGAATTCGAGCGGCGAGTAATTGACGCCTTGCGCCAGCCGCTTGAAGACGGCATCGTCCACGTTTCGCGCGCAAAGGGAAGTGCGGCTTTTCCAGCTCGGTTTGTGCTCGTCGCTGCCATGAATCCCTGCCCCTGCGGCAACTGGGGCTTTCCCGGAAAGAGTTGCATTTGCTCGCCCCACCATATCATGCGCTATCAGAGAAAAATTTCCGGTCCGATCCTTGAGCGCATCGACCTCTGGCTTGAAGTGCCGCGTATTGAGCATGAAAAACTTTCGGGTGAGGAGGGCGGTGAGTTCTCCGGGGCAGTGCGAGAGCGAGTGGTGCGGGCGCGCAAGCGACAGACAAAACAACTGCGCCAAATGGGGGTCGGAGCTCGGACCAATAGCGAAATGGGAGTGAGAGACTTGGTCAAAGCGGTGCATCTCACAGCCGAAGCAAAAGAAATTCTCAATACCTCTGCAAAAAATATGAATCTCTCGCCGCGTGTTTATCACAAACTTATAAAAGTCGCTCGCACCATTGCCGATCTCGCCGCTGCCGAGGCGGTCGAAGCCGAGCATGTCCTCGAAGCTATCCAATACCGCCCCAAGCGCCAATTTTTTTCGTAAACCCCGTTAGAGAACTCGCGCGGGGCAATACACCCCGCGCTCGTATTAAGGGACAGGCCTCGTCGTGGCAAGCCGCCGGTCATTCTCTAACAGGGTCAACAAAAATCACCAGCCTCTGGCTATTGTGGGCAGGCAAAGTCTAGGTGCCGTTCGAGTGCGCAGTGACAAGGTAGCGACCGTTTCTTGGATAAATACAGTCCCCACAACTTTTAAGCTATAGCTTAAAAGTTGTGGGGACGGGTAACTTAATCTTTTATTGATCTGTTAAGTTTTTACTCTCTTGCAATTTTGACGGGAGGGTTAGCATAATATTAGCTTTATAAACTAATATCCAAAAAATATGGGGGCAGAGGCATCAAAATATGAACCCTCTCCAGAGGAGATAGAGAGGGTGGATAGCGAGTTAACCACAAGACAAAAAGGGGGAAACTATCCAACGTTTTTCTGCAGCGGATAAAGAAGATATAGACGAACAAACAAGAGAACTTTTAAAGAGCGGGGAAGTAAAAATAAATCTAGCCACGGATGATAATGGAAATGTTCATATAAAAGGTTTGATTAACGGCAAGACAGTGGATCTTATTGAGTCCAGTCACAATTTAGTTGCGAGGGGGATGATTGACGGAAAAGACATTACTGATGGAAGCGAAGCGACGCGATTATGGAACAAGTACTATAAAGTCGCATCACTTTCTTCAGTGGATTCTAAACAAAAGGAAAGGAGAGAGAAAGAAGCACAGTCATTTGATCTCTAACAAAAATATCAAGGTTAAACCTTGATATTTTTGTTTGGCATATTTATCTAGATTAAAGTATTTGAATTTTCACGTCATATTAAACGTGGCTAATTATTAAAATGGATTCCTAGCTCCGCGAATTTCAAAGTGAACATGGGGACCTGTTGCTTTCCCCGTGCGACCGACATAGCCGATTATCTGCCCCTGCACTACTTCAGCGCCCTCAAAGACAATATTTTCGCTGTTGTGAGAATAGAGTGTCTGGGTGCCGTTACCATGCTGAATGACAATGTAGCGACCATAGCCGCCGTTCCAGCCGGAATTTCTGCTTATAATCACTCTGCCGGAAGCCGAGGCAAGAATGGGCGTGCCCAGAGGCGAGCCAAGGTCAACACCGTTATAGCCGTGAACACCCTGCGTCTTTGGGCCGCCCACCGGTCGCAGATAATACCCCTCATATACTTTCGTGCTTGTCACGAACTTGACCTGTGAACTTGCTGGAGTGCTCGCCGGCAGTTCGCCATCCGGAACAATCACCACGTCGCCGACCGCAAGCCTGGTAGATTCGGTAATGTTGTTATACCGCTTGATTTCCCCCAAATCGCCCCTATAGAGCTTGGCAATACCAGCTAGAGTTTCACCTTTCTTTACTGTGTGGCGGATACCGGAAACGGGTAGAATGACAAGAGTCTGACCGGGAGAAATAGCCGAGCCGCGGATCTCGTTGTTCCAGCGAATGGTATTTACCGAAACCCCGAACATCTTGGCGATTCCCGAGAGTGTATCGCCCTCTCTCACCACATAGATGCTAATTTGGTCGGAAATGGGGCGGTCGTCGAGATTCTCCGAAAGCCCGCCTAATCCCTCAAAAAGAAGTGCCGTGCCGCCGACAATAGTAATATCGCCGCCGCCCCGCGGCGCATTGGGGTTAATGTTAAGCACGCCCTGTAGGAGGGGCATGGTCTGGGAATTTTGAACCCTCTCGTGAGATTCTCCCTTCACTCCTGAGCCAAAGAAAACAGAGACAAAAGAAAGAAGCCCGGCGGAGACACCGCTCGGAAAGCTCAAACTAAAAACGAGCAAGGCACTAATTGAAAGCCCCGTCAGGGGAAAACGTATGGTTCGGACCCTTGCAAGAAACCGCGAAAAGCGGGTCCGCCGTGGAGAAGATGGTAAAATAAGCCTCTGTTTACTGATAATTCTTTCGTCCAGACACTACGTGGCTCTGTAGAGCCACTTTTTCAATCGTTCATCACACCGGTTAGGAACAATTATAGCTCCGGAGGCCTGTGCGTCAACAAAAGTTTTCCACCTCTGTGGACAAGATAAACATACGAACTAAAGAATATTACGAATAGCACAAACCGGGCTTATTTATAGCCATTCTGGGGTTGATTTGTAATATCGGTATGACACAGCCATGCTATAGTAGCTCCATGAACAGCCTCAACCCAGCCCAAAGAGAGGCGGTTGAAACCATCAAGGGACCGGTCCTTATCCTTGCCGGAGCCGGAGCGGGGAAAACCAGAGTTATTGTTGAGCGAATTGGGAACCTCATTCGGATGGGGGTGGCGCCGACCTCAATTCTTGCCATTACTTTCACTAACAAAGCCGCCTCGGAAATGAGAGAGCGGATAAGGGGGCTTCTCACAGATACCACTGAAATAAGCGCTTTGGCTTCCGGCGAAACCCCCTTTGTAAGCACCTTCCATAGTCTCGCCGCCCACATTATCCGCGAGCACGCCAGACTTCTTGACTTGCCGCGCCATTTTGCCATTTTCGACCGCGCCGATTCGCGGCAAGCCATCCGTCAGGCGGTCAAAGCGGCCGGGCTTGACCCCAAACAATTTGATCCGGCGCGGATTCTCGGAGTTATCTCAAAAGAAAAAGGTAACGGCATATCTTTAGAGGAGTTTCAGGCGCGTGAGAGCGGCGAGTATATCGGCAGGGAAATTGGCAGAATCTGGGAGGAGTATGAGCGCATTCTCTCGCGGGAGCGCGCCCTTGACTTCGACGACCTGCTCACCGCCGCCGAAGGGCTTCTGCGCCGCAAAGAGGTTCTCGCCAAGTATCAGAGACAGTGGCGCTACATCCACATCGACGAGTATCAAGACACCAATCATATTCAATATCTCCTCGTCCGCAAGCTTGCCGCTTCAGATCAAAACATCTGCGTGGTCGGCGACATTGATCAGAACATCTACAGCTGGCGGGGGGCGCGGCTTCGCAACATTCTGGACTTTGAAAAAGACTACTCGGAAGCAAGAATTATTGTTCTTGAAGAGAACTACCGCTCAACAAAAACCATCCTCGATGCGGCTAATGCTATCATTGCAAAAAATATCTATCGCAAAGAAAAGCGACTCTTCACAAAAAATCCGGTTGGCGAAGCAATTTCTCTCTATGAAGCGCCGGACGAGGGAAGTGAAGCGGAGTTTGTCGCCGCCACTGCCGGCAGGCTTCGCGAGCAAGGAGTGAGACTTGAGGAGATAGCAGTGCTTTTCCGGGCAAATTTTCAGTCGCGCGCTCTAGAAGAGGCATTTCTCTCCTACGACATCCCTTACCAAATAGTTGGGACGCGATTTTTTGAACGCAAAGAAGTCAAAGACCTGCTCTCCTACCTGCGCGCCGCACTTAACCCGGGGAGTCTTTCCGACCTCAAACGCATCATAAACGTCCCGACACGCGGCATCGGCAAGATCTCGCTTCTCAAAATCTTCGAGGGTAAAGAGGGAGAGCTTTCGGGCAAGGCTCGCGACGGGTGGGGTAATCTTAAAAAATTCCTCGAGGAGATCCGAGGGCGCATGGGAGGCGAGCCTGTCTCTTTGACACTGCGTTTTATTCTCGAAACCTCGGGGCTCCGGGAAGAACTGGAGCGGGGGGGCGAGGAAGACACCGAGCGCCTCGAGAACCTCAAGGAGCTTGTCACCTTCGCCAGCCGCTATGACAATCTCGCAAGCGGTGAGGGAGTCGTGCGGCTTCTAACAGAAGCCGCACTTGCCAGTGAGCAAGACGATCTGGAAAGACCGAAGAAGGGAGTGAAACTCATGACAGTGCACGCCGCTAAAGGTCTCGAATTCGACTATGTCTTTATTACCGGACTTGAAGAAGGACTTTTCCCCCACGAGCGCGACACCGCTATAACTGCCGAGGAGGCCGAAGAAGAGCGGCGGCTCTTTTACGTGGCGCTGACTCGAGCGCGGAAGAAAATTTTTCTCTCATACACGCAGATCCGGACTCTCTATGGCACTCGGCAAATAAACATTCCTTCCGAGTTTATCACCGACATCCCAGAGCGCTGGATTATCGAGGAGGAAGGGAACTACGGTCTCCTGCGTAAACCCTTGCGCGTCATAAAATTTTAATTATGAAAACCGGCAAATTTTCAGCGCACTCCAAACATGTTGTCGGGAGTCAAAAAATGAAACGGAATGAAAACAGAGAAGGCAAGCCTTTTGTAAAAAAATTCTTCTGGGCAAAAAAATCTCTGGGGCAGCATTTTCTGCATTCGCCGGGCATTTTTCAAAAAATTGTTGCCGCCGCAAAAATAAAAAGTGGAGAGCGAGTGCTCGAAGTGGGACCAGGAAAGGGAAACCTAACAACAGCGCTTCTTAACGCCGGCGCGCGGGTGGTAACAGTTGAAAAAGACGATAGACTCATACCGCTTCTGCAAGAGCGTTTTGTAAAAGAGATCAAGAGCGGAGATTTGAAAATAATTCACGGCGACATTCTTGAAATGGATTTGCGCTCTGTGTTCCGTGGTCAGCGCTACAAAATCGTGGCAAATATTCCCTACTATATCACCGGCAGATTCTTGAAAGAATTTCTCTCGAGCAAAAACCAGCCGAACGACATGATTCTTCTATTACAAAAAGAAGTGGCAGAGCGCATTGTCGCGCGCGACAAAAAGGAAAGCATTCTTTCCATAAGCGTCAAAACCTACGGCACTCCTCGAATCGTTTCAATCGTCAAAAGAGGAAACTTCTTTCCTCCGCCCAAAGTTGATTCAGCAATTCTTGCTGTCGAAGACATTTCAAGAAAAAATTTCCGCCGCCTTAACGAGAAAAAATTTTTCGAGATCGTCAGAGCCGGTTTTTCGCAGAAAAGAAAGAAACTCTCGAGGGTCTTAGAAAGAGAATTCGAGCGGGAAGAAATAGAAAAGTCATTTACCGCCTGCAGGCTCAACCTCTTGAATCGTCCTGAAAACCTCTCCGCCAAAGATTGGCTCTGTCTCTCAAAGCACTTATGAGGTGCCGATTTTGCTTATCGTTCCCTGAATTGGCAAAGCTACAGGAGTTGGAATAAGCCCGCCAATCGTAATGACGCAGACCCCGCCGGGAGTATAGTTGCCGAGAACCCACCTCACGGGTGTGAGATTCTTTCTGTTATAGAGCGTCGAGGCGGGCGGCTGGTATAAAAACAGTCCCGGTTTCGGCGGCCCAACGAGCACTGCCGAGCCTCCGGCATTACAACCAATCACAGCCAAAATCCTACCGCCAAATGTCCGCGCGGCGGCAGAACCCAGACTCAAGGCAAGCGCCCCCACAGGGGTGAGCCAAACAACAAAAAGAAAGGCGAGAAAAAACGGCAAGAGAAGATGTCGCATAAGCTCTTTAATTATACCAAACTTCTCAAATGCGGGCTATAATAAGAGCGTGCCGAGCAAAAAGATCATCCTCATCTTCATCCTTGCTGCCGCATTGGTGGGGGCAATATTTTACTTTTCGCAAAATCAGAAACCGGCAATCTATTCCCAAACAAAGCCCTCCTCGTCCCAAAACCTGCCCGCTGTTTCAGAGCTCGACAGCGACGGCGACGGGCTCAAGGACTGGGAAGAGGTGATCTGGGGAACCGATCCAGACAATCCCGATACAAACGGTAACGGCTTGACAGACGAGAAGGAGATAGCAAAACAAAAAGAAACAGCGAATTCAGCTCTGCCGATATTCGAAAGGAATGACTCGACGGCAAATCAGAGTGAAAACCAAACAGATGAGATCAGTAAAAAACTTTTTGCTGATTATCTGTCCATGAAGCAGTCGGGGGGCATTAACCCCGACTCTATTTTTGATATTGCCGCTCGAGCTGCCGGAAGTATATCCACACCGCAGCCGAAAAAGACATACTCCCTAGCAGACTTACAAATCATCCCGACGGGGGCAACGCAGGCGACCTTGCTTAGCTATGCCAACAACCTCCTCTCTGTCTACCAAAACACACGCAGTAAACTTGAAGGGGCTTCCGCTGACTACAAACAACTGGTTGATCCAGAAAGTCCTAAATTTAAGGAACGTATCACTCAAGTCTCGGATGCCTATATTGCGCTTGCACAAGACCTGCAGAAACTGTCTGTACCGAAAGAAATCGCCGCTACCCAAGTCTCTCTCATGAATAACTACCTGCAAACGTCGGCCGAATTCAAAAACCTTCTGCTTATCAAGTCCGATCCTCTGCCGGGGTTAACATCCATCAGAAAAATCAAGGAGAACAGCGCCGAAGAGTCATCTTTGTTGAAAACATTAGAAAATTATCTGGCGACGCGTGGTATAATTTTCTCTGAATCAGGCGGAGTTTTCATCACTAAATCTCAATGAGACGCTCTCTACTTACACGAGCGAGAAATACCGCGGCTGCGGCTTTGATTGTTTCCCTTTTGTTCGCAAACCTCGCTTTCTTTTATCCTCGAGAGACCGAAGCCATTAGTATTCTTGGGAGTGGAGACGTCCCGGTAAGCGAGGGAAAATTGCGAGAAAAAGAAACAGGAAAAGGTGGATTACTGAGTGTTTTGTCCAGACTTGGCATCCCCACCAGCCTTGATGGTCTGGCCTGGGTTGCCGCCAAGGTCGCCGCGAGTGCCATCACTCAGAGCATCACCAATTGGGCAAAAAGGGGGTTTGAAGGAGGACCACTTTTTGCCACAGACCCCGAACAGTTTTTTCTTGGAGTAGGAGACGTGGTTGCCGGAGACTTCATCCGAAGCTCTGGGTTCGGAGCGCTCTGCAGTCCGTTTCGACTTGAAGTTCAACAAGCAATTGCTCTTAACTACAACAGTTCGCGAATACGCTCACGCGACCCATACATCGGAAGCTGTACCTTGAGTGGGGTGGTGCAAAACGTAGATCAGTTCATCAAAGGCGATTTCAGCCAGGGAGGGTGGGGCGGTTGGTATCAACTAACGCAAACACCGCAGGGAAATCCTTACAGCGCCGTTTTGGACGCGCAAGCTCAACTCTCTGTAAGACTTGCCGGTGAGAAAAGTATTGAGCTTACCCGTCTTAACTGGGCAGATGGTTTTCTTTCTTTCTCAGATTGTCTCGAACGAGATGATTTTGCCGACGCCCAGAGTGGAATGACTGGTTCTGGAAAATGTCTAAAGCGAGGACCGACAAAAACACCGGGTGTTGTCATAGAGGAGGGACTCAATCAAGTTTTGGGAACAAAACAAAGATCTCTTGAGGTCGCGGACGAACTGGACGAAACGATCGGGGCTGTTATAGATGCAATTATTGGCAAGGTTCTCGGTGAAGTGTTCGGGGGCAGCGGCTTGTTTAACGGGCAGCAGCTCTCTGGCGGCTCCGGTGGGGTGGCTATACCTGGCTCCCCCGCCACCCTTACAATTTTCTTGGCAGATCCAAATCCCATGACACTTTCGGTGGGCGATGCATACATCGAACCCGGCTATGTCGCCCTCGATCCCAACGAGGGCAGTCTCACAGGGCAAGTTGTAGTTTCAGGAATTGTGGACACTTCGGTGCCCGGTACATACAACTTGACCTACACAGTAACCAACTCTTCAGGGCAAACAGCGCAAGCAATCCGCACAATTATTGTTCAACCGAGTGTCACCGGACCCGGCGGCGGATTTCCCTTCGGACCGATTACAAACACTCCGCCTGTTGTCACTCTCAACGACCCTAAGACAATGAATCTTAAGGTTGGGGACACCTACAACGAGCCGGGGTTTGTGGCAACTGACGCAGAGGATGGAGACATAACTTCAAGAGTTACCGTGTCAGGAACGGTTGATACAAACACTTCTGGCCTTTACTCACTACGATACGACGTGACAGATTTGGTGGGTGATAGGGCGCAGACGCAAATAAGACTCATTTTCGTAAATCCGTGATGAAAAAATACTTTCGAATAGGTCTGATTGTTGTCCTTTTTGTCCTTCTTGCGGCCGGCCCTTTTGGTTTTTACTTTGCCGAAGCAAAGTGCAGTTTCCCGTTCGGAGGAATTTGCGAAGCGTTTGCTGACCTGATCACAATACCACTGCTGCTCTCAAGCTGGATACTCTGGCTGGCGGGGGTGCTTCTCAATGCGGTTTTGCAATTCACCGTTGTGGATCTTGCGCAAAATCTCTCTGGCATCACGGGCATAAACATCGCCTGGGGAGTGATTCGGGACGTTGCCAATATGGCGTTCATTTTCATCCTCCTCTACATCGCCATCGGCACCATACTCGGACTTGAAAAAGTGAACTGGAAGAAGACACTCGTCGGCATCATCATCGCCGCTCTTCTCATAAACTTCAGCTTATTCTTCACCAAACTCATCATTGACGCTTCGAATATTGTGGCGGTTCTCTTTTACGAAAGAATAGCTCCCATAGCCAACCCTAGTGGGAGAATAGACATCTTCGGTTCCGGACTCTCCAACAGTTTTATGCAACCGCTTGGTCTGACGAGCTTCTTTGACCCAACACAGGGTGGAAAAATATTAGAGCAAGTCGGTAACGATTTCGGGAAGCTTGCCACGATCTCTTTCGGCGGATCAGCTTTTTTTGTCGTGTTGGCATTTGTCTTTCTTGCTGTCTCAATAATGTTTCTCATACGATACGTGAACTTTATTTTTCTTCTTATCTTGTCGCCCGTGGTATTTCTGCGGGCGGTTCTGCCGGGCGGTTGGGGGGAGAAAGTAAGCAATTTCTGGAGCAGTAAGCTCACGGGAGAAGCAGTCTTCGCCCCGCTCTATATGATCCTCACTTGGGTTGTGCTTACAGTCATAAGCAGTTCCGTTGCCCAAACAGGGATATCCAGCACGCCCGCGGGAAGCGTCACTACCAGCACATCAGTTCTCGCAAGTAGTCTGTCTGGTATAGCAGGGGGAGGGGCGGGAGGAGCAGCCCAGCAGGGAACATTCGGGCTGGTCATGAACTTTGTCATCGTCATCATTTTTGCAGTCGCCACACTCATCATTTCCAAAACCGTCGCTGGTCAGGCAGGCAGTGTCGGAGAAAAAATTATGGGAAAGGTGTTGGGAGGGGCGGTGGGAACAGCTGGGTTTGTTGGCAGACAGACAATCGGCCGCGCCGCCAGCAAATTTGCTGAAAGCGAATGGTTGAGAAAAAGAGCGCCGGAGAGTCGTCTTGCCAGACTCACACTCGGCACTAGCAAAGCCATCGCAAAGGGGGGCTTTGATGTGCGAACACCGCTTGGCAAGGTCGGCGAAGCGGTCGGTGCGGGAGACTTAGGAATAGGAAAAGCTGGCGGCAAGGGGGGATACGAAGCGTTCTTCGAGAAACAAGTGAAGAGAAGAGAAGAGCTTGGTAAAGAATTCAAGCGAGTCTCCGATGTTGAGGTACATGATAAAGCAAAAAGTAAAGTGCTCGGCGCAAAACTTAAGAGAGATTTCGATCTTGACATCTCCAAAAATCAATTAAATCAAGCAAGGAGGCAGGCAGCTGCTATAAAACAAACTAATCCAGCACAAGCAAAAAAAATGGAGGACGCTGCTCAAGAGAAATACAAAGCAGACGCAAGTATAATTGAAGAGCGATATCAAAAAGAAATAACCGACGCTCGTAGTAAAGCGAGAATAGAAACTGAAAGAGAAGGAAAAGAAAGAGCCAGGCAATACGCAGAGCATATAGAAAGAAGAACATTCTGGTCGCCTTTGGTGAGCAGGAAACATAAGGTCGCGGCTGAAAAGATTAGAAAAGACATTAAGGAAAAAACAACCGGCGATAAACTTAAAGAAATCATCGATGAAGAAGTCAAAAAACAGGTAGCAGCTGCCGCTCCGCCGCCAGCGGGCGCGCCGCCAGGAGCGGCACCAACAACACCTCCAGCCGCTCCGCCGCCGGCTGGAACCACACCTGGAGGTTCCCCTCCGAGGCCATAAACTATGGATGAAACACGAGAGACATTAGGAGAACAAATAAAAACCGCGCCGAAGGAGATAAGAAATTTTCTCTCGCAGAATCGGTGGTCCTTGGTAATATCTGAAATCGCAAAGAAAAATAATTTTTCTAGCGATCAATCTACCGCTCTTGAAAACGAGGTGCTGTTCGTTCTGATCGGACTGGAATTTTTTGGCGACTTCAAGACAAACATCCAAAGAGAGCTCTCTATTCCCGAACTGTTTGCCCGTGACATTGATGCCGAAGTGCAGGAAAGAATTTTCAAAGAAGTTAAAGGGTGGCTACCGAAGGAAAAAGAACCGGACAACTTACAACCAACGACAAACAGCCAACAACAGACAATGGAGCAACAAATAACAAGCAACGCTCAATCACCAGCGGCACCAGAAACTCCGACTCAAGCTACTCCGACAACATTCACACAACAAACGCAACTCCAAGAAAAAAAGTGGTGGGAAGAGGCGCAGGCGATAGACAGCCAACAACCTCCAACTAACGACCAACAACCAAAAATAAATAAAGATGTTATGCCGTATAGAGAAGAACTGACTCCGCCGGAGAAGCAAGAATCAGAGAGCAAACCAAACGAACCGCTCTTTAATTTACCCACTGGGGAGGCCGCCGCTCCAAGCACTTCTCCAAGCCAAGCTGGTCACGTTCCGCTCCAAACTGCAGTTGAAGAAAAACTCGCAGAGATAACGGGCAAGGGAGCGGAGCAAGAACAAGACCGCGTGGCGCAGTATAGAGATCAGGACCCGTATCGCGAACCACCAATCTAGCTTCGAGACTCAAGCTGCAAGAATGTTGGATTTGAATAATGAATGGGGAATAAAGAACAATGAAGATTCAGTCATTCAGAGACCTTGACGTTTGGAAAGAAAGTCACGGGCTTGTAATTCTTATTTACAGGAGCACAAAGAAGTTTCCAAAAGAAGAGCAGTTCGGTCTTGCAAATCAAATGAGGCGAGCGGTTGTATCAATCACGTCTAACATTGCTGAGGGTTTCGGCAGATCTTCATACAAGGACAAAAATCATTTCTATCAAATTGCCCCCGGTTCTATTATTGAAATTCAAAACCAACTGATCATAGCAAAAGACATAGGATATATTTCAGAAGCTGAATTTGATAAGATAAACAATCGGTCCATGAAGGCGGAGAGGATTTGTCGGGGATTGATTAACAAATCCAAAGAATTTTATTCCTAACTTTTCTTTATTCACTATTCCACATTCCTTATTCCACCACATGAGATTCCAAGTTCCACAATTCATCGAGGTTGAGGACAAAATTGTGGGGCCGCTCACTCTGCGGCAATTTATCTACCTTGCCGGAGGAGCAGGATTTGTGATGGTTTTCTTTAGCCTGCTCCCGAAATTTCTCGCCCTTCTCATTTCCGCTCCCATCGTTGCTCTCTCCCTGGCCCTTGCCTTCTTTAAGGTCAACAATAAGCCTTTCATCAACATCCTCGAGGCTGCTCTCAAGTATTTGGTTGGAAGCAGGCTCTATCTCTGGAGAAAGGGGGAGAAAAAAGTAGTAAAAAAGCCGGGAGAGGAAAAAGAAAATCCGCAGCTTTACGTTCCCCGTCTCTCCAACAGCAAGCTTCGTGATCTATCTTGGACGCTGGGTGTCAAACAACCAACAGACAAACAACAACAGACAACTTACAACGAAAAAGCAAACAATTAGGCAAAAGGTTGCTGAAAGAATAAAGCATAGAATAGATGTGTTAGAATTTAATTGTAAGTTGTTGGTTGTGGGTTGTAAGTTATTTCCATGGCTGTCGCTGCAAAACCAACTCAAGAATTTGTTCCCATCGAAGATGTTCGAGACGGAGTTGTCATCCTCAAAGATGGGGGGTTGCGAGCTATTTTGCTTGTCTCATCGCTCAACTTCTCACTCAAGTCGGAAGACGAGAAAACGGCCATTTTACTGCAATTTCAGGACTTTCTAAATTCCCTCGATTTTTCTCTCCAAATCTTTGTCCAATCGCGGAAGCACGACATCCGCCCCTACCTTGCCTTACTCGAAAATCAAAAGAAAAACATCACCAATGACCTTCTCAAAATCCAAATTCAGGAATACGTTGAGTTCATCCGCGCCTTTACAGAGAGCACTAATGTTATGACCAAAAACTTCTTTGCGGTTGTTCCGTACACTCCGGCCCTCCTTCAAATGAAAGGCGGGGGAGTAGTTCAAAAAATCCCCTTCCTTTCAAAAAAGCAGTCCACTCAAACTGTCTCCGAAAATAAAGAAGAGGCGTTCGAGGAAAACCGCAGCCAGCTGGAGCAAAGACTGGCGGTGGTTGAGCAGGGGCTGGCGCGCTCGGGCTTGCGAGTTGTTCGCTTGGGAACAGAAGAGATTATCGAGCTCTTCTACAAAATCATGAACCCGGGGGAAACAGAGAAACCGATTCAGTTACAAACATAGAACGTATGGCCTTACTAGATTTTCTCAAATTAAAAAAGAGGAGTGGAACTGAAGAAGGTGGTGTATCTATTTTGCCGCATGAGATATATGAGGCAAATACTCTGGAGCTCAGAGACATAATTGCCCCGAGCGCTCTCAAGGTCAGTCCTAAGGAACTCAACTTGGGAGAGAAAATCGTCCGCAGCTTTTTTGTCATCTCTTATCCGCGCTTTCTCGGAGAGAGCTGGTTTGCTCCGATCATTAACCTCGACCGAGTCTTTGACGTTTCCATTTTCATTCACCCCATTGAGACATCGCGGGTTCTTAAGCAGTTTCAAAAGAAGGTCGCCGAAGTGCAGAGCCAAATTCACGCCCGTGAGGAGAAGGGGCTGGTGCGCGATCCCATGCTAGACACCGCCTATCAGGATCTTGAGAACCTGCGCGACGCCCTTCAGCAGGCGCAGGAAAAACTTTTTGACGTCGGGCTCTACATTTCTATCTACGCCGAAGATGATGCTGAACTTGACAAGATTGAATCGGAAATCCGCTCCATCCTTGAATCCAAGCTTGTCTATGTCAAACCGGCGCTCTTTCAGCAGGAGCAGGGTTTCAAGACCATTCTGCCCCTCGGCACAGATTTGCTTTCGGTAAACTCTAAACTCAACTCAACACCGCTCTCCAGCCTTTTCCCCTTCATTTCTTTTGACCTCACTTCTGACAAGGGAATTCTCTACGGCATCAACCGACACAATTCCAGCCTCATTCTCTTCGACCGCTTTTCGCTCGAGAACTACAACTCAATCATTTTCGCCAAATCCGGTGCGGGCAAATCTTACGCCACTAAACTCGAGATTCTGCGCACTCTCATGTTTGACACCGACATCATGGTCATTGATCCCGAACGGGAGTATGAATACATGGCAGAGGCGGTCGGCGGAAGGTATTTTAAAATCTCTCTGACTTCAGAACATCACATCAACCCCTTTGAACTGCCGGTGCCGACCGAGGGTGAGTCGGGAGCAAATGTTTTGCGTTCAAACATCATAAACCTCGTCGGTCTCTTTCGACTGATGCTCGGAGGGCTCTCCGCTGAGGAGGACGCCCTCATTGATCGCGCCATCACCGAGACATATGCTCTCAAGGACATCACCCCCGACTCCGACTTTCGCAGCGCTTCGCCACCGCTTCTCTCCGACTTCGAACTGGTCCTCTCCGGGCTCGAGGGCGGGCAGTCGCTTGCCCAGCGACTTACCAAATACACCAAGGGCACCTGGGCAGGCTTCATCAACCAGCCAAGCAAC
Organism: Patescibacteria group bacterium; assembly: GCA_004322205.1. Lineage (GTDB taxonomy): Bacteria > Patescibacteriota > Minisyncoccia > Phycocordibacterales > Zambryskibacteraceae > SCSN01. The sequence goes on along the minus strand of SCSN01000016.1, from coordinate 78,487 downwards.
GTAGACATTAACAAAAAATTCGTCGTCTTCTCCCTGCGCGACATGGAAGACGAGCTCAAACCCATCGCCATGTACATCGTCACCCACTATATTTGGAACGCCATTCGCAAGGAACTCAAGAAGCGGCTCCTGGTGATTGACGAGGCTTGGTGGATGATGAAGTCGGAAGATACCGCCTCTTTTCTTTTGAACGTCGCCAAGCGCGGAAGAAAATATTACCTCGGAGTCTCCACCATTACCCAAGACGTGGACGACTTCTTGCGTTCGCCCTACGGCACTCCCATCATCACCAATTCGTCCATTCAACTTCTGATGAAACAGTCGCCTACGGCAATCGACCACCTTCAAGAGGTTTTCAACCTGACCGATGAAGAAAAATACCTTCTGCTTGAATCAAACGTTGGAGAGGGAATTTTCTTTGCCGGACTCAAGCACGTCGCCATCAAGGTCATCGCTTCTTATACCGAAGATCAAATTATCACCTCCGACCCATCACAGATTTTGGCAATTCAAAAGGCGCGCCAAGAGCTTGAAGGGCAAGGCACCCAATAACATGGAGCGAAAAGAAATCAGCAACGGCACGATGTGGCTTATGGTCTCGGTTGCTCTTCTCTACGACGTTGTCGGCGGCGGCATTCAGCTTTTGCCGATCGTTGGACAGATGGTCTATTGGATAATCTGGATTTTCGCCTTTCTGACCTTTTACCTCTGGTTCAAAATTTACGGGCGGAGCTTTCTTTCGCCCAAAAGAACCCTTGCCATGGGCGCGGGCGCGATTATTGAGATAATCCCCGTGTTAAGCATCCTTCCGGGCTGGACGGTGGCAGTTATCTTTCTCATCGGGATAGAGAAAGCGGAGCGGCTTGCCTCCCACGTTGGAATACAAGCCCTAGAAAAAATCGCTGGCTTCCCCCAGGCTGGTAGAAAAACACAACCGACAGAAGGGAGGGTTGTCGGAAAAATTGAACCGAGAACAAACGAGGACAGTGAGTTGCAGCGGGCTGCCTGACAACTACTTCGCTGGGAAAAGGTATAATAGAAATACATGAAAAAGAGAAGCTCGATAGTATATTTTATTTCCCCCCTTCTCGTTGCTCTTACTCTGTTTCCCGGATTCCAAGGAAAACTCTCTGCCCAGCTCGCTAACTTCGGCCTTCAAGCATCACAGCTTTCCGTCACTCTTATACCGGAAACTCCCGGTCCAAACGAGAGCGTCTCGATTGAGGCAGAAAGTTTTATAGTTGATCTCAATGCAGCAAACATTAGCTGGACAGTGAACGGAAAAGTTGAAAGAAGGGGCGTGGGTGAAAAGAGGTTAGTCATTACCACCGGAGGGTTGGGCGGTGTTACCACGGTTGGAATTTACGTTCAACCATTGAATGGTCTTCCATTTAGCGATACGGTCACTATCCGTCCGGCTCTTGTTGATCTTCTATGGGAGGCACGAACATATACGCCGTCTTTCTACCGCGGCAAAGCGCTCTACTCGCAAGAAAGCGACATCACTGTAGCGGCACTGCCGCATTTTGTAGATTCAAACAGCCGAACACTGCCAAGAGAAAACTTGATCTACCAGTGGTCAAACAACGGAACTGTTCTCGGTGGCGTCTCTGGCTACGGGAGAGGTTCTTTTACTTTCACCGGCTCACTTTTTGAAAAAAGAGAAGTGGTGGCAGTTGAGGTGCAGTCAACCGACGGGCGTTTCCGGGCAAAAAAATCAATCACCATAACTCCGGTCAGCCCGCGAATCGTTTTCTACGAGAACCACCCGCTTTTCGGTCCCCTCTACAACCAGGCGGTGGGAAATGAATTCGCTCTCAAGAACAAGGAGGTTTCAGTACTCGCCGTTCCCTATTTCTTCAGCGCGGCGGAACGTGGCGACCCACAGCTTGAATTCCAGTGGAGTCTAAATAGTAACCCCGCGCAAAGCCAGGATGAGAGAGACACAATTACTCTGCGACAGGAAGACGAAGCTCGGGGCAAATCGCAAATCTCGCTCTCGGTGCAAAATATATCACGCCTGCTCCAATCCGATAAGAAGGATTTCTTTGTTTCATTTGGCCAATAGCATGCATGCATCTACAAAAAATATTCCCCGGCTTTTAGCAACCAGCTTCCTTGCGATTTTTATTTTTTCTGCAAGCCTCACCGTTCTAGACGCTCAAGGAATACAATACACACCGCTCTCGCCTCTGCCGGGAACCACCGTAGGGACATGCGACCCGAGCGACCCCAACTATGTGAAGGACCCAAAATGCAAGGTAAAGCCAACCGACTACATCCCTAAAATTTTCTACTTGGCAATTGGTATTGCCGGGGTGCTGGCGGTAGCGAGAATCGTTATTGGCGGCATCGAGTACCTTTCAACCGACGCTGTTTTCAAGAAGGAAGAGGGAAAGAAAACTATAACCAATGCCATCTGGGGACTGGTGCTTGCCATAGGCGCCTTCGCGCTCTTGAACACCATAAGCTCAGGAACTCTTCAGTTCGACTTGAGCAAAATCAAAGCCCAGAGACCGCCGGTGGCCAAGCCTTCTGCTGTGACGACAGGCATATGTATTGGAACAACATCAGGTAGCCAAGTTCCCTGTCAATGCACAAACTGTGTTTCCCTAAGAAGACTCGGTTTCAGAGTTAAAAACAACGACCAAGTAGAAAGGGGGCTCTCGGACAAATTAACAAACCTTGACACAGATCTTCAGACCCTTGGTATACCATACTGGATAACTGAAGCCTGGCCCCCCACTGTTCCACATCTAAGTGACTGCCACAGAAATGGAACTTGTGTTGACATAAACTTCGTCTATATTTCCAGTCCAACAGCACAACAGATAAAGAGTGTTTTAAGAGCAGCCCTAGGAAATGGTTTCCAAGGTGCTTACGAGGTAAAAACAGACGCAGACAAACAAGCGCTCGTAAGAGCTGGGGTCTCTGCAGGATATATTTGGGTTACAGGAGCTGTACCTCACTTCCACATATATTAATCAGCATGAATAAAAGGATTTTAACAGGCATCGGTATTCTTATCTTCCTCATCTTATTAGGAGGAGGGTGGTACTTCTTCTTTTCAAAGGGAAACCCAGAAGAAAAAACTGGCGGGAGCACATCTCCCTTTGGTACTCCGCCCTCGGGGTCACAAGCCAACGTGCCGGTATCAGTCCCGAGCGGAGGAGGAGAAGCAACCCAGCTCCAAACACAAACTTTCGGCGCCTTAAGGAAAATTTCCGACGTGCCGGTTTCCGGCGCCGGAATATTCAGCGCCGCCGGAATAACTTTCGTGAGATTCATTGAGGCTGCAACCGGCCATGTCTATGAGTCCCAACCAGAAACGGGCTCGGTGAAAAAAATAAGCAACACTACAATACCGAAAATCGCAAACGTCCTTTGGGGTCCGTCCGGCTCGCTTTTCCTCGCCCAACTCGAGAAAGACGAAGGTATTGAAACTTTCGCCGCAACTTTGACGGAAGCAACCACCTCAACCACCACAAGCCAAGAAGTTGGGGGGCTCCGCGTGAAATTCCTGCCGGTAAATATCTCCGCTCTGGCTCTCTCACCCAAAGGAAACCAGTTGTTCTACGTCGCGAAAGATTCAAACGGCTCACGCGGCTATCTCGGAACTGCCGAGGGAGACAAGCCAGCGCTCATCTGGCAGTCGCCCCTCTCCGAATGGACTGCTCTCTGGCCGAAGGACGACACCATTGCCCTCACCAGCAAATCGAGCGTCCTGGCACCCGGCTATCTCTTCTTCCTCAACCCAAAAACAAAAAACTTCTCTAGAGTTCTCCGGAGTGAAGGAGCCTTCACAAGTTTAACCCACCTCGGCGGCGAGTGGACTATCTTTTCGGAAGGTAGACAAGACCTAATCCTTCTTAACCTCTTCAACCGAAAAGAAGGGACAACGCAGGTTTCTCCCGCCACCTTCCCGGAGAAGTGCGTCTGGAGTAAGCTCTCCGTTTTGATCCTCTATTGCGGTGTGCCGCGGGCAGCGCTGCGCGGCGAGCTACCCGACCAGTGGTATCAGGGGATAGTTTCCTTCTCCGACGATATTTGGAAATTCAATCTGGAAACGGGAGAAACCGAGCTCGTTGCTAACCTCAAAGATTTGAGTGGCGGAGACATTGACATCATTGATCCCCAACTCTCTCCGAGAGAAGACTTACTTCTCTTCAGAAATAAGAACGACCTGACTCTCTGGACACTCAAAACACTATAGTAATGTTGTGATCTCATCACTCTTTCGCACCTTCTTTTTCCAGCCGCTCTACAATGCTTTTATTGTTCTCTTTGATTTTTTTCCGTGGCTGGACGCAGGAGTGTTGGTGATTCTTTTCACTCTTCTCGTTAAGCTCGCTCTCTTTCCTCTTTCGCGGAAAGCTATCACCGCTCAGCTTTCCATGAAACAAATTGAACCCGAACTCACACAGATTCGAGAAAAGTATAAAGACAAGCAGGAGCAAGCGCGACGAACCATGGATCTTTATAAAACCAAAAAAGTCAACCCGTTCTCAAGTATTTTTGTCATTTTCATCCAACTGCCCATTGTCCTCGCTCTATACTTTGTTTTTCTTCGCTCGGGTCTGCCGGCCGTCAACGAAACTCTGCTCTACTCTTTCGTGCCGAGGCCGGAAAATATCAACATGGCATTCCTCGGTCTCATTGATATCGCTGGTAAGAATTATCTGCTTGCTCTTCTGGCTGGCGTCTCGAGTTTTTTTCAAATTCGCTTTTCTGTCCAACCCCACAAACCGTCTACCGTGCGCTCATTTCGTGATGATTTGGCGCGAAGTATGAATATCCAGATGCGCTATGTCTTTCCCATCATTGTTTTTTTCATTTCCTACAATATTTCCGGGGCTGTTGCGCTTTATTGGTTCACCAGCAATCTCTTCACTCTGGGGCAGGAGTTGGTAGTCCGGAAGAAACTCAAATCGCAGAACACGGAACGTAAAACATAGATCGTTGAATATCCCGGCTGTCTTCCAAGAGCTACGCTCTATACCGTGCGGAGCGTCACTGTGAAAGTGGGAATGCGCCAATGTGTGCCAGAGCGCCGCCAACTGCTTGGCGGATGAGTGAAAATTTCGCACGCCGCGCTTCCGCCGTTGGATAAAAAACGAGAAAGAAACCCGGTTGGAGCTGGGGAAGATACGATTCGAGGGCAGCGGTCAATCGGCGGCGGATACGATTCCGCTCCGCCGCCCGGCGCGCCACCCTAACCGAAACTACCACCGCCGCCCGGCTGGGCGACCGCCGCCCCCGCGAGTACCGCAGGTTAAAAAGAGGGGTGCGGAGCGGAGCGCCCTCGAAGGAGATGGTGGCAAAGAGTTTGCGGGGGATTCTGCGGCTTTTCGGAAGCATGATTTAGAGAGCAAGCCGCCCTCTGCCCTTGCGGCGGCGTCTGCGAAGGACCCGCCTGCCGCCCGCCGTTCGCTTTCGAACAATAAAGCCGTGGGTCTTTCGACGCTTGCGCTTCTTGGGTTGATATGTCTGGGACATATTATGCCCTATTGTATTGTCTCCCACCCACTTTTTCAAGAGAAAAAACAGTTGATTTTGCAAGAGCTTCCTTTGCACAATTCATCAACATGTTATCAACATAAATTCCTTCTTCCATCAAGTTCTCGGAAGAGTTAGAAAGTATATACTTGAGTACTGCCAAAGAGGAGCATGGATCCCGTTAGAGTCAGCGATCGTGGGACCAGTGGTAGGCAGGTACAAATTATGATGTCGGGACGAAATATTTACCAAAATAACACCAGACAGGATTGGCTGACCGCGACCTGCCCCGCGAGAAATTTTCAAACCAGATGAGTCACCGATGTATTAACAATAGATGCAGTAAAGTTGGAAGTACACGTTCGTTTGAATGTAAAATTTCTAACGGGGCCTGCCTCTAACGGGATGGAACTTACCATGGACACAAAACAACTCTGGGACAGCGTCCTCGTCGAAATCGAGCTCTCTGTTTCAAAGGCAAGTTTTACTACTTGGTTCAAGGACACTCACATCAGCAAATTCGACGACGGCATCGTCTACCTCTGCGTTCCCAACGCCTTCGTCAAAGAATGGCTGGTCAGCAAATACCACGCCACTATCCTCAAACATCTTCGCAATCTCTCCTCCGCCATTCATGCCATTGAATACCTAGTGGCGCGAGACGACGGCCGGCTGCGCTCTCTCGAACGCCCCGAGCAAGTTACGTCACTTCCCACCAGGGAACTGCCTCTCCAGGAGTATTACATCAACAAAGAAGACAATCTCAACCCCCGCTACACTTTCGAGACTTTTGTAGTAGGACCATTCAACGAACTTGCCCACGCCGCTTCGCAGGCCGTTATCAGAAAACCGGGGATCGTCTATAACCCTCTCTTCATCTACGGCAACACCGGTCACGGCAAAACCCATCTGATTCAAGCGGTCGGCAACTTCATCAAACACACCTCCAAAGACAAGCGAGTCCTCTACGTCACCTCCGAGCGCTTCGCCTCTGATATCATCAACGCCATTCAGACGGGGAAAATAAACCAAGTCAAGGAGAAGTACCGCCGCTACGATGTTCTTATTATGGATGACGTCCAGTTTCTGACCAACAAAGAAAAGACTGCCGAAGAGCTTTTCCATCTCTTCAATACCCTCTATGACACGAACAAACAAATTGTCTTCTCCTCGGACAAGCATCCAAATTTCATTCCCAATCTCGAGGACCGTCTAAAGTCTCGCTTCTCCGCGGGCATGATTGTTGACATCCCCGCCCCAGACTACGAGTCCCGGGTCGCCATCCTCAAAGCAAAAGCGGCGACGAGCAGTCTCAGCCTATCGGAGGAGATTGTCGAATTTCTTGCCCATACCATTACCGGCAATGTTCGCGATCTTGAAGGAGTTCTCAACTCCGTTTCCATCCAGACCCAACTCAAAAACCGTGACCTCGCCCTGCACGAAATCAAAAGCTTCATCAAAACCAACGCCAAACCAAAAAAAGCAATTTCCATCAAGGAAGTGGTAAAAATTGTGGCGGATTTCTACCAGATTGATGAGGAAAACATTTACGAGAAAACCCGAAGGAAGGAAATCATCAAACCGCGCCAGGTAGCAATGTATATCCTGCGCGAGGATTTCAGCATTTCCTACCCTTCGATCGGTCAAAAACTTGGCGGACGGGACCACACCACCGTCATCCACTCTTGTGAAAAAGTGAAAGGTGAGCTAAAGCATGACGCTGTTCTGCTTCAGGAAATTAACCAACTCCGCTCCCTCATTGTCTAGGGGAGAAGAGTTTAATAAGGTGTGGAAACAGACTGGAAGAATTCCTACTATCAAGAAAAAACTCCTTCTATTTCTCATACAACCTGACTTTTCCACATTATCTCCCACCGCTCGCCTGACCAATCTCCCTATTTAACCAAGAGCCTCATTGATAAAAATAATTTTGCCCATATTCACACCTCTAATAACACTAATAATCTTAAAAGAGAAAATAATATGAAGATCGAATGTCTAAAAGAAAAATTAACAGACGGAATTACAAAGGCGGAGCGTCTGACTGGTAAAAATCTCTCCCTTCCCATTCTCAAATGCATCTTTCTGGAAGCGAAGAATAACCTTCTTACTGTCCGCGCCACGAATCTCGATTTAGGAATTGAGCTTACTCTGCCGGTCAAGGTTGTCCGCCCCGGTTCGGCAGCGCTTCTCGGTAACGTTCTTACCCACGTTCTCAATCATATTCCGGAGGAGAAAAACGTTATCCTTGAGCAGGATGAAGGAGGGATTCGGGTCGGCAGTAAGGCGACAGCAGCTCTCATTAAAACTTTCCCTCATGAGGACTTTCCAACTCTGCCGAAGGTTACGGGAGCGGAAATCAAAAGCCTTTCCTCGGACGATCTCTTGAGGGGTTTGCGGTCTGTTTGGTTTAGTGCGGCACTCTCAAGCGTCAAGCCGGAGCTCTCAAGCGTCTATCTCCACGCTGAAGACCAGGAACTCGTCTTTGTTGCCACTGACTCATTCCGTCTGGCTGAGAAGCGAATCCCTCTCAAAAAAAAGGAGGAGATCAGTAATGTTCTCATCCCTCTAAAAAATGTGCCGGAACTCGTTCGTCTCCTCGAATCGATTCCAGGAAGTTTCACTCTGACCATCGGGACGAATCAGGTTGCCTTTCTCTGGGATAGTGTCGCTCTGGTCTCCCGAACCATTGATGGAACATTTCCTGACTACAAGCAAATTCTTCCCAAAGAAGGAAAGACAGAGGTGGTGGCGCTCAAAGCTGAACTCGTAAACGCTCTCAAACTTGCCCACATTTTCTCCGACGCTTTTCAGCAGGTAACTTTCCGCATTGCTCCCAAAGATAAAATCTTTGAAATTCGGACTCGCAATGCTGAAGTGGGAGAGAGTGCGACTCTAGTTGGTGGGGCGCTGCGGGGTGACGGGGTGACGCTTTCTTTCAACCACCGCTATCTCTCCGACGCCTTTCAACCTGTTGCCTCTGACAGTGTTGCGCTTTCCCTCGACGGCGCGGGCAAACCCATGGTTGTGCGCGGAGTGTCGGATTCGAGTTTTCTTTATCTCGTCATGCCAATGAATAAATGAAAGACGCCGCCTCCTTTTTCAAAATTATCCAAAGCCGCTTGTTTCCCCAAGAATGTGTCAGAGACGCTTTGCTCTCCCTGCTTGAAAAACGATTTCATACCAGCCTAAAAAAAAATACTCTATCGTTTGCCGAACATGTTGTCTATCTCAAGGTTTCGCCGACTCTTCGCAGTGAGATTATGCTTCATAAGGAAGAGCTCTTGGCGGCAGTTGGTGAGTGTTGCGGAGAAAGGAAGTTGTTAGATATTAGGTAAAGTCTCCGATGGAATCAGGTGAAACGTTTTCTCTGCTTCTCCGCGGTTGTAAACCGAGTCGGTCACCACAACTCGCAAGGTGTTGTTTTCTCCGAGAAAATCGAGATCAGCGGGGTTCAAGGTGAATGAGAAAGGTGAAACGCTCGATTCACCGACAAAAGCGCCGTTGACGAAATACTCCGCCTTACGGAGCGGATACCGCCCCGCAGCTGACACCCGTGCGACAATCTGGTCACTTGAGGAAAAGGTATCGGAAGGAATGGAGATTGAAACCTTCGGGGCATTCTCGGGAGTATGGACGTCGTCAAGCCCCTGGGGAAGAGTGATCTCAACTGGCTGAAATTTGTTGTTATCGGCTACCCACTTTTGGACCCCATACTCCCAGAGACGGAATTGAGAATCATTCTCTGGACGCGCCGGCTGCACTCCCCGAGGATTATCTTTATCGACCCAATAGAGAATACTGTACACCCCTCCGGAGAGAAGTTCTTTTGTGGTTTCCTTTGGGGTGTAGCGGGTGGCAAACTTGCCTGAAACAGTGTCAATGAGATGGGAAGTTCCTCCCTCCCAGCGCCCGCGCAGCACCGGTTTCAACTCAAAGGAATCCTCACGACTCGGTGTGGGGAATGCTTCGTTTGGGAGAAGTGGCAGAATCTGGTCCATGAGTTCCCGCCACATTGGTGCCACAATGAATCCTGCCACTTTCTTCTCCATAGGTGAGTTATCGTTGTTGCCCGCCCAAGCGCCGATGGCAATGCTTGGCGTGTAGCCAATAATCCAAGCGTCTCGGTAGTCATTAGTAGTTCCTGTTTTGACAGCGACTTGGCGGCTGGGAATGTAGAGATAAGAAGTTTCTCCAAAAGCGGGGGCGCGGGCGACGTTGTCGGAGAGAATGTCAGAAATAGTCGAGGCGATTTCGGGCGACAGAACTCCACTGGGTCGAAGTTCGCTTTGCTCGAGAATTACTCCGTCCTTGTCGGTTACTTCAAGAACTGACCGGTATGGGTTACGCACGCCTCCGTTTGCGAAAACACTGTAGGCACTTGTCAGATCCAGCAGGGAGACTTCACCACCGCCGAGCACCAAGGTCAAGCCGTAACGGTTTGGGTCTTCCAAAGTACTAATTCCCATCTGTCTAGCCAGAGCGATTGAGTCGCGTACCCCGGCAAGATAGAGAGTTTTGACTGAGGTGATGTTGATTGATTGAGCCAACGATTCGCGTAGCGTTATTGGTCCGCGGTTGCGGTTGTCGTAATTGCTTGGCGCGTAGCAATTGTTCTCACTGTCAAAGTTGTCGGGAGCGCACTCGGCGGCAAACTGAGTCGGGAGGTCGAAGAGCACGGTTTCCGGGGTGTAACCCTTGAGAAAAGCAGTGCTGTAGACAAACGGCTTGAAGGTCGAGCCGGGCTGACGATAGGCAGTGGCAATGTTAAAGTTGCCGTCAATCTCATTGTCGAAGTAATCTCGCGAGCCGACCATGGAGAAAATGTCTCCGGTTTTTGGATCAATGACAACGAAGGCGGCGTTCTCAGCGTTGAACTTTTCTTTGTTGGCTAGAGCATTACGCCGCGCAATATCTTCAGCTTTTTCCTGAATGTTGTAATCGAGCGTCGTTTTGACCCTTAGCCCTCCGTTCTGAAGTAGATTCTCACCGTAGCGCCGCTCAAGGTAGTCGAGAACAAAGAAGATAAAATGGGGCGCCTTAATGCTTGAACTTTTTTTCGGCTGAAAGAAAACCTGCTCCTTGCGCGCCGCGCGATATTCTTCTTCGCTTATGAAGCTGTACTGCTGCATCAAATCAAGCACCAGATTCTTACGCTCTTCGAGTTTATCCCGATGCACGCCGTAAGGCGAGTAGAAGGTCGGTGCTTTTGGCAGGGCCGCCAGGTATGCGGCTTCGGCCAGGTCAACTTCAGCGGCGCTCTTGCCGAAAAATGTTTGACTTGCCTCTTCCGCGCCGTAGATGCTTCCGCCATAGGGAATTTCGTTGAGATAGAGAGAAAGAATCTCGTCCTTGCTAAGTGTACGTTCGAGCTTGAGAGCTAGCACAATCTCTTTGATTTTTCTTGTAACTTTCTTTTCCCCGGAGAGAAGAGAATTTTTCACCACTTGCTGGGTAATGGTCGAACCTCCCTGGCTAAACTGCAAAGTGCTGGTGTTTTTAAGGAGAGCCCGAAGCATTGAGCGCGGTTTGACGCCGCGATGCTCATAGAATTCCCGATCTTCGATGGCGATGGTCGCGTTCTTGATGTGGCGGGAGATTTCTTCAAAGGGAATAACGGTACGCTTGACGTTTTGGTTTACGTCGTAGAGGAGGGTCTTCCCCGTCCGATCGTAAATCTTTGTGGATTCGGAGACCTTACGCTCGCGCACCGCCGAGAGTGTCGGTAGTTCAAGAGAGGCCACCCAAACGAAAGAGAGACCGACCAGAAGCAGCAAGATTGCAGCGGCAAGAATTACCGTGTCTCTCCGCCTTTGAGAAAATACTGCGGAGGTGAGTGATCTGCGCATGAGAGGTTTCTATAGCATACGGGCTCGGGCTATCGCTGGCAAGAAAAAGTGTGGTAGATTAAGGACAATGAAAGAAAGCGCGCGCCAAGCTCTCGATGACCTGCTCACTCGCGGGGTCGGCGAGCTTATCGACCCCGACGGCGCCTTTCGTCGGAAGCTCGAGGAGAAGCCGCGGGAGATTGTCATCAAGTTGGGGGCAGACCCGAGCTGCCCTGATATTCACCTCGGCCATGCGGTCATTCTGCGGAAACTTCGGAAGTTTCAGGACCTGGGCTGCAAGGTAGTTTTTTTAATCGGTGATTTTACTGCTCAGATCGGAGACCCTTCGGGCAAGAGCAAGGTTCGCCCGCAGCTTAGTCAAGGTGAGATTGAGGCGAATATGAAAACTTATCTCGACCAGGTGGGCAAGATTCTCTCCACCGAGCCGGAAGTTTTCTCCTGGATTCGCAACTCTGATTGGTTTCTAAACATCACCGACCTTTTTGTCGGCACTCCCGTGATTTACACTGACAATGCCACCAAAGCCAGTGTAATTTTTCCGGTCAACTCTTTTTTTGCCAAGACGGCAGTCTATGACAGCAGCCGGATGCAGAAAACCCATCTCAAGCTAAGCGAAATACATAACGTCAGTCTCCGAACCTTTTTGACAACCTTACAGCGGGTGACGCACGCTCGGCTCATCGAACGGGACATGTTTCAAGAACGTATCAAGAAGGGCGAAGAGCTCTATATGCATGAGATGCTCTACCCCGTTCTTCAGGGCATTGACTCTTCGGTGCTCGCCCGCATTTACGGTTCCTGCGATCTTGAGATGGGTGGCACAGATCAGATTTTCAACATGCTCATGGGACGCGATATTATGAAAGCCAATGACCAAGAGCCCCAGGCTGTCCTTGCCTGCGAGCTCCTCGAGGGTCTTGACGGCAAGGAGAAGATGAGCAAAAGCCTTAATAACTATGTTGGCATTGCCGATGTGCCAAGTGAGATGTTTGGAAAAATCATGTCGCTGCCCGACACTCTTCTGATTCGCTACTTTTCCCTCTGTACTTACACTCCCCTCGACGATATTGAGAAAATAGCGGGGGATCTTGAGGGAGGTAGACTTCACCCCCGCGACGCCAAGTCGCGCCTAGCTAGGGAAGTTGTTGAGATGTATCACGGAAAGGAGGCAGGTCGCTTGGCGCAGGAACATTTTGAGAAGACTTTCCGGGACCATGAGATTCCCACGGATATCCTCGAGCTTTCTCTCGAGCCCGGTACCTCTTTGGCCGAAGCGCTCCTCCGCCACAAATTGGTGGCGTCGAATTCAGAGTTTCGCCGACTGCTTGCAGGAGGGGCGCTTGAGGCGCTTGAAAAAAAACTCACCATCACCTCTCCCGACTTTGTTGTTTCTGAGCCTATGACGATCCGGATTGGCAAAAAGCGCTTTGTAAAATTAATCCCCAAGTGAAGGAGCGGAACGCCACGGCTCTTCTCTCGAAAATGTAAAGGCCCCGCGCAGGCGGGGCCTTTACTATCGCTGTTCGTCGCCGGGACTTTCTTCGCCCGGTTTCTCTTCTTCCTCTAGTTCTTTTTCGTCGTCTCCGTCTTCTCCTTCGTCGTCTTCCTTCCCCTCTTCTTCTTCGTCTGGACTAAGTTCGTCTTCACCCAGGGTGTTCCCGAACTCGTCTCTTACGTCGTCTGGCATATACAAAAGAGTTACATCTTGTAAACGACCGCGCCGCGCAGGCGGACGATCCTTTTAGGATTTTCTATTTGTATCAGATGGAATTTTTTTTGCAATACAAATGAGGTCACTATGTGGATAACGCTCCTAGTGAGAGCGGATAGTGGCAAGGAGAGTTAGAGCAGCGGCAATAGCGTCGTACTCATCGTCCTGCGGTTTCTCTCTTTTGATTGCGATCAGGCGCTCTACCATAGCGATCACCTGCCGCTTGTCGGCGCGGCCGTCGCCGGTGACGGCAAGTTTGATCTCGAGAGGAGTAAATTCGTGGACCGGCAGGTTCTGCTTCGCTGCCTCGGACAGAATTACCCCGCGCGCCTCGGCAACCTGCAGGGCGGTTTTTTGATTGGCGGCAAAGAAGAGCTTTTCAACTGCCACTGCCTCCGGACGATAGCGCCGCAGGAGTTTCCCCACTTCGTCCCCGATGCGCTCCAACCGTTTCTCATGAGAGAGAGATTGACTGGTAGTAAGACATTTGGAGAAGACGAGTTTCTCCTTGCCTCTCTCTCGCCCGACAATCGCTACTCCCGCTCGCCCGTAGCCGGGGTCGATACCCGCCACCCGCTTTAGTTTTTCTCTCCGAGCATTCGTCATTGAGCATTTGTAAATACCTCTTGCACCTCGTCACTTTCTTCAAGCGCCTGGGTGAGGGAGGAGAGTTCTTTCCCGTCCTTCGGGGAGATTGGTACAACGCTCTTCGGTCGCCATCCCTCGGCGGTTTTTTCAAATGCCCAAGCGGCGCTGCCCGGCTCGGAGAGTGAGGAACCATGAGCGGAGAGAATTTGCTTAATCTCCTGCGTTGCCTTGTTTCTGTTTTGGGTGAGCGCCTTAATCATAAGAGCGCAGCCGCCCGGACCATAAGCTTCATAGCTGATCTCCTCGAGATGCTGTGCGTCCTCCCGGGCGCGTCTCACTGCCCGTTCGATGTTATCGCTCGGCACATTGGCGGCGCGGGCCTTTTCAATGGCTTGTCGTAGAGACGATGAACTCACGTCACCGCCTGACCTTTTTGCCTCTACGGAAATTGCCCGCAAAAGCTTCCCGAAAAGCTTGCTTTTCTCTGCATCCGTTTGCTCTTTCTGCCTCTTGATTTTTGACCATTTATTATGACCGCTCATGACACCAGCTTATAGCTAATGATAATCATGTAAAAGTCCTTGACATAAAATCGGTTTGGGTGTATAATTGGAAGCGGAAAGAACATTGAGGTACTACTTGCAGAATCGCCGTAGCCCCCCACTTTTTATCTCTCCTCCAATCTCTTAGTTGGATGAATTATGAGAGGTGATAAATAACCACTTTCTTTAGTCTACATAGAAAGTGGGGGGCTATGGCGACACCCCGTTGCCAAGCAAACCCTAAATAGGAGAGGCACACGATGTCAAACATCGCATCCCTCGAGAACATGAGCGATTCGCTCGACACGGCAGCCAAGCTCGTCAGAGTTCTCGGCAAGGAAGGCGTGAGACTCGAAGACCTCACGCGCCCGATGAACGACAAGGCTGCGAGGCGTAACCTTGCAGAGTACTTGCGGGCTGGGTGTCCCAAGCTCGCCCCGCCAAACGGGGCCGCGCAGAAACCGGAGGTTCCGAAGTTAATCCTTGACTTCGTCAGAACCGTCCGCCTGCCGGTCCAACCCCGCTTCGTCGCTCGCGACTGCTTCAAGGAGGATGGGAGCGACACCGCCAGAGTGAAGACCTGGTTCTTGGGAGACAATTTCAAGGACCACTTCCTCGGCAAGGTTGAGGAGCCAGTCGGGGAGACCAACCTTGCGGTCTCCCGACTCACGAGGAACGCTCTGGACAGGAAGATCCGCTCCGAGCTCGGCGGCAGTCACGAGGAGGTCGCTCTTTCCCAGTTTTGGGCTCTTCTCCAAGCCCAGGGCAGAGGTGAAAGGGGGCCACTTCTCACCAACGGATATGCAATCATTGCCTACATCCGTGACGAGAATGGCCCTCATGGCCTTCTCTGGGCGGTGAACGCGAGCTGGTACGACGGCCGTGGCTGGGGTGTCGACGCCTACTCCGTCGAGGACCCGGGCAACTGGCGCGCTGGCCACCAGGTACTCTCTCGCAACTGACCCTTTGTCATCCGTCCCGCAGGCGGGACGGATGACCTGGGTCCAAGGGGTGCTTCCGTGGAGGCGCCCTTTTTCTATATAATGACTTTATCTCCTGGCACTCTCGGCTACGGCTTGGGGTGGTAGATAAAGATCAATTCTGATCTTAAAAAACAATATAGTTGGTGCAAGACACTAAGGAGCATCTTTACAACAAGGCACGAACCGCTTTTCTGAAAAATTCCTGACCGCCTCCGCTTCGCTTCGGCGGAACGCTCGGACGGCGCGGGAAGGAATTTTTCAGAAAAGTGCTTGCGTGCCTTACTTCATAGAAGTTTTTCTTGTTTCGCTAACTGAGATATAGCGCGAATGTGTTCGAAGCCTCGCGGAGTGACGGCTCTACCTCGCGGAGTGCGTTCCAGAAAGCCAATCTGCATGAGATAGGGCTCGTTGAATTCTTCAATCGTTGCCTCTTCTTCGGCTAGAGAAGCGGCCAGAGTGTTGAGACCGACAGGACCGCCGGAAAACTTGAAAGCGATAGCTTCGAGGATGGCGCGGTCGGACGGTGCCAGCCCCTCCCCATCGACACCGAGAAGCTCAAGCGCTTCCTCCACGGTCTTGCGGTTCATCTTTTGTTTATGCACCTGGGCGAAGTCTCGTGAGCGCTTGAGAAGATAGTTGGCGGTGCGTGGAGTGAATCTGCTTCGTCTGGCAATTTCGGCTAGGGCGTCAGGGGCGACCGTCACACCAAGAATTTGAGCAGAGCGGCGGAGAATTTTCTCAATTTCTGGCACTGAATAGAAATCAAGACGGAAAATTCCACCGGAAAAGCGGGAGCGCAGGGGCGAGGAGATAAGGGCTATTTTGGTAGTGGCGGCGATGAGGGTGAAGGGGGGGAGCTCAAGAGCGATGGTTCTTGCTGAAGGACCCTTGCCTATGATAATATCCAGTGTTCCAGATTCCATTGCCGGGTAGAGAACCTCCTCGATAGTTTTGTTGAGACGGTGGATCTCATCAATAAAAAAGATGTCGCCCGGCGATAAGTTCGTGAGGATAGCCGCCAAGTCCCCGACCTTCTCGAGAGCGGGTCCGGAGGTGGCTTTCATGGCGGCGGCAGCCTCCTTGGCAATTAGATGAGCGAGGGTAGTTTTGCCGAGCCCCGGCGGTCCGTAGAAGAGAAGGTGTTCGGGTAGGTGAGCACGCTCTCGAGCAGCATCCAGGAGAATCTGGAGGTTTTTTTTGACCGTTTCCTGCCCAACGTATTCGTCCCAACGGGTTGGGCGGAGTGCCTGGTCCAAGCTCTCGAGAGTGTTGCCCCCGTTCGCCTTTGCCGTGTTTCTTGACATGGGAAGATTTTTATGCTAAACTCTGGTTGTTCCCAGTTCCCCGGTGCTCCCTTCTGGAGTTTCTGGAAGTTCTTCCAAGCAACGAATCTCTAAGCAACAAGGCTCGCAAGAGCCGATCAGCCACTTCATCGAGGACGTTCTGGTGCGTCTCGACGTCCCTGGGGCTATCCTCTGAGAAGTGTCGGACTTTTAGTACTTCTATTAAAAGTGTTGCTTAGAGGTTCGTGGCTTGGAGATCCCCCGTGAGATGTCGCTCCGCGCATGCGGGACCATCTCACAGGGGGATTTCTCTTTCTCTCCTCATTATTCACACTTTGTTGTGGGGCGCAATGTATATTGTGGATTTGCTTTTTGGGAATTGCTTGAGGTGGAGTGATCACGAAAGCTTAGCGCCAAGATCAACGACGCGTCCGAGTTCTTCAAGTGAAGTGGTGCCGCTGAGCACCTTGAGTATGCCGTCTTGCCGCAAATCAAGAATATTCTGGGGAGCCGCCGCGCGTTTGACTTCACGTTCACTTGGGTTTTCACGGACCACCGCTTCAACAGCTTCATCAGTGAGGATTGCCTCAAAAATCCCTATTCTCCCTTTATATCCTGTCATCTGGCAGCGCTCGCAACCGTCGGCTTTCCAGACAAACTCTTGCTCCACACCCTCAAGGTAGCGGCGGTCTCTAATACTCTCAAGCGTTTCATTAATAAGTTTTTTCTCGACGGCGGAGGGAGAAACTTTTTGCTTGCAGTCTGGGCAGAGCCGGCGGACCAGACGCTGGGCGATGGAGACATTGATGGCGGAGGTAATAATCTTGGGGTTAACGCCAAGATCAATAAGGCGGGGGAATGAACCGGCGGCGTCGTTGGTGTGCAAGGTGGAGAAGACCAAGTGTCCGGTCAGGGCGGCGTTCACGGCGATTTCTGCTGTTTCGGCGTCGCGGATTTCACCGACCATGATGATGTCGGGGTCCTGCCGCAGCGCAGAGCGAAGCCCTTCGGAAAAAGTGTAACCACGATCGGGGTTGGTCTGGGTCTGGACAATGCCCGGCAGGTGATACTCAATGGGGTTTTCGATTGTAATAATCTTGATTTCCGGTTTGTGGACTTTCTTTAAAAAGGCGTAGAGGGTTGTGGTTTTCCCCGAGCCAGTGGGCCCGGTGGCAAGAATCATGCCAGTCGGTTTAGCGATTTCACGCTGGAGAATTTCCAGAAGTAGCAGATGAATACCAAGTTTCTCAAGGGGCACAGAAATAGCCGAGGGGTTGAGAATGCGCAGCACAATCGTCTCGTTGTAGGCGCCGGGCAGGATTGAGGTGCGGATTTCAATCTCCACCTCGGGGAGTTTAATGGTGAAGCGTCCGTCCTGCGCTCCGGTGATGTTGAGTTTCAAATTCGAGACAAGTTTGACGCGCGAGAGCAGAAAGCGATAAGTTTCCTGATCAAAGCGAAGAATGTCAGTGAGCACTCCGTCGAGGCGGTAGCGCAAGCGCACGTCGTCTTCTTCCGGTTCAAAATGTACGTCGGAGGAGTTGACGGAAAGAGCTCCGGCGATGATGATTTCGAGGATTCGCGAGATGCGAAAGCCCGCTGTCTGCGCCAGAACCTCCTCGATTTTTGCCCTGATGGCGGAGAGGGAGGTGACATGCTTAAGAAGCTCGACGATTTCTTCATTTGAGATATCAATCGCTCCGCTTCTGGTTTCAAATGAGAATGAGAGATCCTTGTAGCGTCCCCAGACTTTGCTTAGGCTCTCGTGGGAGACCATGTAGGGGGTGGGGTTGTATCCTTTTTGGCGAAGACTCTCCAGAGCTTCAAGAGTTTTTGGGTGCTCGGGCGAGAGCACCGCTACGTCGATGTTTTTGTTAACGATATTGAAGGGAGCGATGTTTGCCGCTCTGGCCTCTGCTTCCGGGACGGTGCGCAGGGCCCCAATGTTAATGGGTACGGCCGAGAGGTCGAGGTAGCTCACGCCATATTTGGCGGAGAGAGCGCGAGCCAGTTCTTCTTCCTCACGCTTCCGCAGATCGGCTATTTTCTTCTCCTGTTTTTCTTCGTTAAATTCGACTACCATTTCTCCTCATTGTAGCACCAAAGTTAGCCCTTTTCCGTGCACAGGTTTTGCTTGACATTTTAATACGAAGTATGGTATAATTAAATAAATCCCGAATGACCGAACTCTTTCCTGGAGGTTCCAAATGTCCAAGGTTCTTTTCACACTCGTGCTTGCCGCATTTCTCGGTGGTTGTGGTGTCCTGCGTGTGGAGACGGCTCCCGCGTCCGAGGTCCGCAACTGGCTCGACACTCGCCCTCGGGTCCAGATGATTTACAACGGACCTGACGCTGACTACGTAGTGGTAGTTGAGGGACCGGACACTCTGGCCGTTGGGCGGCGCGGTGATCTTATTCACTTCCGCGCGCTCAATAGGGAGTGCTACAATCCTTACGCCTACTACGGCTACTACTATGGGCGTGGACGGCGCCGCAGCTTCTCCCCCCACTACTACGGGGGAACGACTTGCAACAACGAGACGCGAGAGTATCTCGTTGTTGGATTTCGAGAGAGACAGGCAGAACCCGTAGGCTGCGCGGTAGTCCGGGTGTTTATCCCTGGCTACCAGCAGGGCTACGGGTATAGCTACTCGTACTCTTCTTACGGATACGGAGGTCAGTCCATCGCGCTCATCGGCAAGCTTGCCGATGAGCAGGGCCGGTGTGCCTTCGTCCAGACCAACGGTAGCTACTAGAGCTCTTGTCTGCGGGCAGGCGGGCGCGGAACGAACAATGTTCCGCGCCCTTTCCTTTTTGTGCCGAAAAACTAGAATGGAGTCTTGAGAATGAGAGTGCTTCTTTCCAAAAACATTGCTGAAACCGAGCGATGCGCCAGACAACTTCTCAAAACTCTTGCGCCGCAGAAGGGTGGCGCGACCGTTCTTGGTCTTGCCGGTAATCTCGGGGCCGGTAAAACGGCCTTCGCCAAGTGCGTAGCAAAACTCCTTGGTGTCAGGGAGACGGTTACCAGCCCAACTTTTGTAATCATGAAAACTTTCAAAATTTCGTCTCCCGATCGTCGGTTGTCAGTTGCCCGCCTGCCGGCAAGGCAGGTTGGTCGCTGGTTGCATCTAATTCACGTTGATGCCTACCGTATTG
Organism: Patescibacteria group bacterium; assembly: GCA_004322205.1. Taxonomy (GTDB): domain Bacteria; phylum Patescibacteriota; class Minisyncoccia; order Phycocordibacterales; family Zambryskibacteraceae; genus SCSN01. Next base: position 58,876 of record SCSN01000016.1, on the reverse strand, counting down.
AAAAACCCGAAGAACTTCTGCGTCTCGGCTGGCGCGAAATTGTCTCCGATCCTCGAAACCTAATTCTCCTTGAATGGCCTGAACGAGTGCGCGAGATTCTGCCTCGCGGCACACAGATTGTCCGTTTCCGATTTATCAATGAAACTTCCCGACGCATCGCCCTTCCTAAAAAGCCAATGAAGCTGGGAAGCTAAAAGTCTCTGATTTAGTTTAATGATTAAAGGCAAATCTGAAAGAGGGAAGGTTGGGGACGGCGACAGGAAAACTCTTGTCCTGCTTGACGCTCATGCCATTCTCCACCGCGCCTATCACGCCCTGCCCGAGTTTTCAACTTCGCAAGGTGAACCGACGGGTGCTCTTTACGGGCTGGCGGCAATGCTCATCCGGGCGCTCTCTGATCTCAAACCTGACTATGTCGCCGCCGCCTACGATCTGCCCGGCCCCACCTATCGCCATGAAGCCTATGAGGAGTACAAAGCCAAGCGTCCCAAGCTTGAAGACGATCTTGCCTTTCAAATCGAGCATTCTCGCGAACTCTTTGAAGCTCTTGCCATTCCGGTTTATGCCGAACCGGGCTTTGAGGCGGACGACATTTTGGGAGCCATTGTGGAACAAACGAAGGAAAACGAGAGTCTCAAAATCATTATCGCCTCGGGCGACATGGACACGCTTCAGCTGGTCGAGGGAGATCGGGTGGTGGTCTATACCCTGCGTAAGGGTCTCTCCGACACCGTGCTCTATGACGAGAAGCGCGTGGCAGAGCGCTTCGGATTCCCGCCCGAACTTCTGCCGGATTTTAAGGGACTGCGAGGCGATCCATCGGACAATATCCCCGGAGTCAAGGGCGTTGGGGAAAAGACCGCCTCCATTCTTGTGAAAAACTTCGGCTCTATCGAAGAGATGTACCAAGAGCTAAAGAAGCACCCTGAAAAATTCTCACAGAAGGGCTTCACCAAACGGCAAGTGAAACTTTTAGCCGACAACGAAGAAGAAGCGCACTTCTCCAAAATGCTCGCCACTATCCGCCGCGATGTACCTATTGTCTTTGCTCTCCCAGAGCGTCTGTGGCGGGAGGGTTTTGATATGGGAAAAGCAGAGCAGACCTTCGCCCGTTTTGAATTCCGAACACTCGGCAGTCGTCTCAAGGAAGCGCTTCGGCAAAATGATGGGCAGCGTGTAGAGCGAGCGCAGCCTTCGTTCAATGTCGTCGAAAACGAAAATCTCTCCCCGCAAGAGGTCGAGGAGATAGCACTCGCGCTCTGGCTTATAGATTCAAACACCACCAATCCGACGCTTGACGATATTCTCCGCTTCGCCCGAACGCGCTCGTTTACGCAGGCCAAAGAGAAAGTTCTCGCCGAAATAAAGCGGCGAAACCTCACCTTTGTTTATGAAGAAATCGAGAAACCGCTCGTTCCGGTGGTGAGAGCAATGGAAGAGCGGGGAGTCAAAATTGACCGCGCCTATTTGAAAGCTCTCTCCAAAGAGTATCACCGCGAGCTTGGCGAGCGTGAGAAACGGATTTGGAGCGAAGCCGGGGAAGAATTCAACATTAACTCCCCCCGTCAGCTTGGGACTGTTCTCTTCGACAAGCTTGGTCTTTCCGCCAAGAGAGAGCGTTTGACTCCCGGCGGCATGCGCTCGACGCGTGAGTCGGAGCTTGAGAAACTCCGAGCTCACCCGATTGTTTCTCATATTCTAGAGTATCGGGAGTTTGCCAAACTTCTCTCTACCTACATTGATAATATACCGCCGCTTCTCGACGCTGGCAATCGCTTGCACACGAACCTCAAGCAAGCGGGGACAACTACCGGCAGAATGGCTTCGACCTCTCCCAACCTCCAAAACATCCCCATTAAAACCGAGCTAGGGAGAAACATCCGGCGGGCTTTCACTGCCGAACGCGGATTTACTCTGCTTTCTTTTGACTACTCCCAGATTGAACTGCGAGTGGCGGCCATTCTCTCCAAGGATTCAAAACTTCTCCGGATCTTCCGAAATGACGAAGACGTTCACGCCGCCGTGGCTTCTTATGTTTTCAAGGTGCCGCAGGAGAAGGTTGACAAAGAGATGCGCCGCCGCGCCAAAGTCATTAATTTCGGAATTCTCTACGGTATGGGAGTAAACGCTCTCCGGGGCAACCTCGGCACATCGCGCGGTGATGCTGCCGCCTATCTGGCCGAGTACTTTAAAACATTTAGTGTTCTTGCGCGCTATCTTGATCACGTCAAGTCGGAAGCGGAGAGGAAGGGCTACACTGAGACTCTTTTCGGCAGGCGCAGGTACTTTGAGGGGATTAAGTCAAAAATTCCCTACATAAAGGCGGCAGCGGAGCGGATGGCAGTCAATGCCCCCTTTCAGGGCACGGCGGCCGATATTATAAAAATTGCTATGCGCGACATTGCCCGCTGGGTTGAGAAAGAGGGGCTTGGCGACAACGTGCGCATGATTCTGCAAATCCACGATGAGCTCCTCTTTGAAGTTAAAAGTTCTCTGGTGGATACGGTCGCGCCGCAAATAAAAAAAATTATGGAGAGCATTGTGCCGAAAGAAAAATCAGAGGGAATTGTCTGTACTGCCAACGCCGCCTGCGGCAAAAATTGGGGAGAGATGAACGGGCTTGATATCCGTGATTCGTGATTCGTTTTTATGATCTACCTTCTCCACGGCAACAATTTCAATAAAGTGCGCGGCAAGTTGCGCCAGATTGTCAATTCACAGATGAAGAAAAAACCCGACGCCGCCCACTTCCGCATCAGTGAGGACAACTGGAGTGAGGGCAGGCTCGAAGAATTTACGTCTAGCCAAGGCCTTTTTATCACGCGCTTCCTCATAGTACTCGACGGTTTGCTTCTCCTGCCAGAGTCGGGCGAGGTGGTGCTTAGTAAACTCGAAGAAATTTCTCTTTCTCCAAACATTTTTATTTTTGTTGAAGGAGAGATGCCCAAGGAGCTCATTAAACGGGTTTCAAAGTATGTCGAGCGGGTCCAGGAATTTTCTGACGCCAAAAAAACAAAGTCTACTGTCAAGGAATTCAATGTTTTTACTCTGACTGATGCTCTTGGCGCTAGAGACCGCAAGCGTCTCTGGATTTTGTTTCAGCGAGGATTGCGAGAGGGAATTGAGCCGGAAGAGATGCATCGTCTCTTTTTCTGGCAAGTCAAGGCCATGATTGCCGCGCGCGGTTCAAAAGGGGCGAGCGAGGCAGGGCTTAATCCTTTTGTCTACCGCAAGTCGCTGGGCTTTGCCAGAAACTTCACCAAAGACGAACTCAACAAACTCTCTTCTGATTTAGTGCGGCTCTACCACGACACCCGCCGCGGCATTTTAGATTTTGATATTGCCCTCGAGAGATTTGTGCTGGGGATTTAGAATTGAAATTTGAAATGAATGAACGCCATCCGAGGTGGGGTGGCGTTCAAGGGTGCGCGGGGCATACCACAATGCCGACGATCTCACGTCCGAGGCAGCTTCTGTCACAATCACGCCACATAAGGTAGCGGATTCTGGCAACGACTTCTCGCTTGCCTTGTTGTTCGAGGACTTCAAGCCTGACGACGTGTGTCTTCCCGTTACAGCAGAAGTGTCGCACGTGCATTATCCCATTCGCCCTTCTTTCAATTGAAAGATAGACCTCATAGGACGAGAACATACGACCTCCTGATGGCTGTGTGCATCCGTATTTAGTGTAGCGCGACTGATGGAGAGGGGTGTTTATATCCCTCATTAGGAATCGAACTCGTGGCGTTCTTGACCTTGTATCAATTCTGATAGGAGTGAATTGCTCTATCTAAAATTTCTCTTTTCTCCAGAGATTTTTTCCATGTACTATTTGAACGATTTCCATTTATTTTTACTCCAGCTGAAAAATTAATTTCTTTTTGGAATTTATTTAAGTTCTCTTTTCCCGTGATGACAATTTCATTTGGTTTTACAATTTTTGAACCCATATCAAAATCCACTAATAGTTTTTGAATGAGTTCAAGAACAAAAATATTTTTTTGATATCCTCTAATCCTGCGGGTGTTAGCCTTTGGGCGAAAATCTATACAACCCTCATCATCAAAAAAAGCCTGAATCAATTTTCTTTTAAGTTCTTTGACTAAATATGGCGCCTGTTTGATTAGTTGTATAGACCTTTTTTTAATATAACTAGCTAAAGCAACATTGTAATAGGCAATTTTGTAAACACCACTTTCCTGAATGAAATAGTTTTTAGGAGGATATGAGTAGATTTTTCCTATTGCATCTTTCATTTTATTAATCAAGATTTTACTTCTGTTTATATATACACAACCGTTATACCTAATTTCTCCATCAAAAAGAAAGTGTGAAATAAAAAAAACATTATTCTTATTCCACTTTCCGAATTTCTTAAAAGATTTTAAACTCTTACCTTTTTTGTTTGGTGAAGTTCTTTTGAGCCTTTCGATGTTCGCCCTGATAATTTCTTTCTTCTTTTTTTGGCTTAATGGCACATTTTGAATATGAAAAAATATTGATGTTTTTGGTCTTTTTGTAATTCTTGCGATCTCATTAAGGGTGTGATCTTTTTGTCTAAGTTCTATGCAAATTTGTTTGAAAGTGTTCACATTCCCCCCAATAGGAATCGAACCCATATCAGCGGATTAAAAGTCCGTTGCTCTACCATTGAGCTATGGGGGGCTACCTTAAATGGTATCAAATCGAGGTACGATTTGCTACAGCGGTAAATCGAATGCAAAAAAACCGGCGCCGGAGAAGAGAAGAGAGAGTGAGATGGCAAAGACGAGAAAGTAGAAAACGAAGTCGCGTTTGAGAAGTGTTTCCTCTCGGTACTCGATGAAGAGTTCAAGGGCAGTTATGACGGCAAAAACAAGCGCCGCGATTTGAGTGTAGAACCCCGCGATGAGAGCTGCGCCTCCGACGATTTCAATTATAGCGAGTAATTTTACCAGCTCCCGCGCCGGACGCAGACGGAGTACCTCAAAACCTTTCTGCCAACGCTCGCGCTCTCCTCGGAGTTTGAGGTAGCCGAGGTTAAGGAAAATAAGTCCCAATACAAGGCGTAGAATCAACGGTGCCAATAGTCCATAGGCGAGGAGATTTGGGAAGGGATTCAGCATAATGTTATATTAGCATGAAAGTTAAGGTCGGAAGTCAGATAGGTGTTTTGATGAGCCTGCCGGGCGGATGACTGAATAAAATGAAAAGAGAGGTTTATCTTATTCTGCACAACATAAGAAGCTGCCACAACGTCGGTTCGATTTTTCGAACGGCTGATGCGGCGGGTGTTTCGAAAATATATCTCACCGGTTACACGCCGGCACCGCACGATCGCTTTGGCCGCGGGGTCAAAGAAATTGCCAAAGTGGCGCTGGGAGCGGAGAGAACGATGTCGTGGGAGAAGAGGAAAGATATCGGGCGTCTTATTGAAAATCTCAAAAGAGAAAAAGTGTTTGTGGTTGCTGTCGAACAGGAGAGACGAGCAAGAGATTACAGAAAAGCTAAAATTAAATTTCCCTGCGTCTTTATCTTCGGCAGCGAAGTGGGCGGACTGACTGAAAGCGTCTTAAATTTGGCTGACGTGATCGCTGAAATCCCCATGCACGGTAAAAAGGAGTCTCTCAATGTTTCTGTGGCCGTGGGCGTGACTGTGTTCCGGATGATTTGTTCTTGAAGTCGAGAAAGCGCTTGAGGTATCTTTTCGCCCAAACTTCAAATAGAAAGACAAACAAGAAAAAGACCGTAAACCCGATTTCGCCGCGCCGCACGTAGAGCTTGAGCTCCTCGGCGCTAACATCAAGGGTGAAAGCAAGACCTGAAATAAGCAGAAGCCACAGAACCGAGCCCCAGATGTTAATCGCCAAGTAGTTTTTGAACGGAAGCTTTTCAATGCCGTAGAGCACTCGTACAGGAACGCGGATGCCGTAAAGGAACTTTGATAGAAAAAGGATTTTGTCGGCTCGCTTTGCGAATTCGGAGAAAAATTCAGGATTTTTGCTTTGCAATCGATTAAGTTTGAAAAAGCGGTACACCGATTCTTTGTTGAACGAGTACCCGATCCAATACCAGACGCAATCACTCCCCAGTTCTGCCAAGAAGCCCGCCAAAAGAACCGAGGGTAAGCTTAAGGCGTGGGTTACTGCGAAGTAAACTAGCGGAATAAGCGCAATGTCCCCCAGAACCATGATGCCGATGAAAAAGAGAATGTACTCAAGCATTGTTATTTCTGGTGCGCGGGGCAGAAGTGAGCACTTCGTCCGCCTAAAACAATCCTCTGAATTGTACCTTTGCATCCAGGCCACGAGCAAGGTTTTCCTGTCTGTTGGTAGGCTCTGTGGTGATATTGGAATCCGCCCCGACGACCGTTGAGGTTGCGGTAGTCGGAGAGGGAGTCGCCCCGAAAGTCAATGCCTTTTTTGAGTATTGTCTTTATGTTTTTCCAGATAAGCTCGACTTCTTTTTTAGAGAGGGTTTTGATTTTCCGCAAGGGGTGAACGCCAGCCGCCCAGAGGATTTCGTCAGAGTAGATATTGCCAATGCCTGAAATAATACTCTGATCCATAAGCACTTGTTTAATTTTTCCGTTTGGTTTCTTCTTCAATCTCTCTGCCAGAACGCGGGCAGTAAAGTTTTTTTCAAGTGGCTCCGGGCCAAGCTTGCCAAGTTCCTTTTCTGAATCTTGTGTTGGCAAAACCGTAACCTTGGCAAATTTTCTGACGTCAGAGAGCGCTAAATGTTTGTCATTTGAAAGAGTAAAGACCAAGTGAATGAACTGATTATACGAATCATCTCGCAGAGGTCCAGCTTCTCTGGCTATCCATCTATCTTTTAACTTTCCACTTTTAACTTTCAACTTTACTTTTCGGTATTTACCGAAAAGTAGATGTCCTGTCATCTTCATATGAACTAGCACTGTTTTTCCGTTTGAGAGATGAATCAAAACATTTTTCGCTCTGCGGGTTGCTCCAACAATTTTTTTCCCAACAACTTGTTTTTTGAAATAGTCAAAAAAATGTCGATTTTTAATTTGCCGAGTACCAGCCCCGTTAGAAGTCGACCATTGTAAATGGTCGTAACTTCGCACGGGGTAGTCTGTCCAGACATCAACAATTTTTAAACCTCGCAATGAGCGATTGATTCCGTTGACTGTCGTCTGTACTTCGGGAAGTTCAGGCACAGGAATAGCTTATAGGTTTTAGATATTAACAACTAGCTTGTTTTAGAACCTCTTTAATATTAGGCCTATTTAGGTTTTTACCGAAGGGCTCTTTTCTATTGTGGAACTTTCTCCAACTCCTCTCTCACCACCGTCGCGTCATCCCACGGAGTTTTGCTTCCCTTTGGCCCCATGATATATGGATCCGTACCCTTGCCAGTCACTAAAACTATGATGTTTTTTCGCTCCCCCTTATCAAGGTTTAACCTTGATATTTTGGCTAACGTGATGGCTTTTTTTATTGCCTCGCGACGATCCAAAACAATTTCAAAGGGTTTGTTTTTAATGCCTTCTTTCATTTGATTTAGAATTTCTAGAGGATCTTCGTCGTAAGGATCTTCGTTGGTGAGAATTATGTGCTCGCAATAGCTGTCGGCGATGCGTCCCATTTCCGGCCGTTTCCACTTGTCTCGTCCCCCGCCGGTATTTCCCAAAACACAAATTTTTCTCCGGTCATCGAATGCCTGATAGAGTTTTTCCAGCGAATCTGGCGTGTGGGCATAGTCAACAACCACATCGAAATTCTGCGCTTTGTGTCGTTGGTCGTTGGTAGTTTGTCGTTGGTCGATTTTTACAAATTCCACTCTGCCGCGCACCGCGCCAACCCGCTCGATTCCTCTCTTGATTGTCTGCGGAGAAATGCCAAAGGCAGAGGCGAGGCTGGCGGCGGCAAGGATGTTGTAAATGTTGAAAAGACCGCGGAGAGAAGAGATAATGCGCACCCCTTCAAAAGTAAGCGAAACCCCGTCGTCTCTTGTTTCGTACGACGTGGCTTGGGAGATGGAGAATGGGTATTTGTTGGGAATGGGCAAGGAAAGAAAATCAATGCCGCGGGCGTCATCTTTGTTGACGATAATTGCACGGTGTTTCTTGGGCGAATTTGCAAGTGCTCTGCCAAGAGCCAGTTTCGCCTGAAGATATTTTTCAAACGAGCCGTGTGACTCAATGTGTTCGGGTGAGATGTTTGTAAAAATTAGGGCGTCTAAGTCTATGAAAAGATGGCGCCATTGCGCAACCCCCTCTGAAGTCATCTCAATCACCGCCCAGCGGCAGCCGCGCTCCACCGCCTGCCGCAGAAAACGCTGCATAAAAAATCTCCCCGGCATAGTCATTTTGTGGAGATTACGCATACTCTTTGCGCCTATCTTGAAACGCAGCGTGCTAGCCAGCGCCACTTTCATCCCCGCTTCCTCCAGAATACTCGCCACGAGCTCGGTGGTGGTCGTCTTTCCTTTGGTGCCGGTAACGCCGACAACTTGAATGGAACGCGAAGGGAAACGATAAAGAAGCGCTCCAAGGCAAGCAAGTAAAAAGTGATAGGGAGATTGCACTCTCTTATAAAGCCAGTCAGGAATGAGTTTTTTGATGAGCGATATCATTGCCCGCTCAAGAGTTTCAGGGCATGTTTGACCCGCTCGTTTGTGCCGGTTACCTCCTGCGGCAGGCGCTTGAGAGTCTGGCGAACCTGCTCCCGAGAATAGCCAAGAGAGACTAGAGCTTCAAGAGCGTCGCTTTCGTCGCGCAAAAATTTGCCGCTTACCTCGCGCGGAGCGCCGAGCTTGCCGCGCAGTTCGAGAACGATTTTCTCGGCGGTTTTTTTGCCGATGCCGGAGACTTTCACCAGCTCGGCGGTGTTTTCTGAAAAGACAGCATGCTTGAGGATTTCCGCGGAAGCGACGTTGAGAACATTGAGAGCGGTTTTTGGTCCAATACCGGGGACAGTGATGAGAATTTCAAAGAGCTCAAGTTCCTCGCGGCCCTCAAACCCAAACAGATCGAGAGCGTTTTCGCGCACCGCTAAGTAAGTCCAGAAACTTGTTTCCTTGCCATCCTCCAATTTTTTAAGCGCGGCGCCAGTGACAAAAACTTTATACCCAATGCCCCCCGCTTCGATTACGACGAACGATTCTCCGCGGTGGGCAATAGAGCCTGTGAGGCGAGCAATCATAGCACCATCATAGCAACCAGAGCTTTCAGCTGCCAGCTTTCGGCTTTTAGTCTTCCCAGCTCTTTAAGAACATTGCTTAATCACGAAAGCTAAGATAGTATCTGGGGAATGCCAATTACCAAATCAGCCAAAAAGGCGCTTCGCCAGTCGATTCGTCGCCGAGCGCTAAATCTCCGACAGCTGCAAGCGGCTCGGCAAGTTATTAAGAAACTCAGAGGACTTATCGCTGCAAAAAAACGTGCGGAAGCTGAAGCTCTCTTTCCTCAAGTTCAGAAAGCGTTCGATAAGCTCGCAAAGAGAGGAATCATCAAAAAGAATACCGCTGCCCGCAAAAAGTCCCGCCTCTCGGTGATGGTGAGAAAAATTTCATAACCTCTCTGCGAACAAAAACATCCTATGTTTCTTGGGAACATAGGATGTTTTTGTTTTCCTAAAGTGTCCAGTATTCTTGAAATAGTGCGAACCGTTTTCGCCGCCGCAGGCGGCGAGGAAAGCCCCCCGCGAAAAATCCGAAATCCGGCGGAGCCGCACCGATAAAAACCGCAAAAGAACCCTGAGAAAAACATCGGCGCGAACCATATTTTGATATTGGGGGACGGAAAAATTTTTAATCAATTTAATCCAACAAAACTATGCGATATGTAATCTACGCTCGCAAATCAACGGAAGATGACGACAGGCAAGTACTTTCTATTGAAGCTCAACTCGTTGAGCTTCATGAATTTGCCGCCAAAGAAAAACTTGAAATTGTCGCCTCTTTCCAAGAGGCGAAAACCGCAAAAGAACCCGGGCGAATGAAATTCGCAGAAATGTTGTCATTTTTGGAAAAAGGAAAAGCTGACGGAATACTATCATGGCACCCGGATCGTCTTGCGAGAAATTCCGTGGACGGAGGAAAGATAATCCACATGATAGACCGCGGCTTGATTCGTTCCCTCAAATTTCCGACTTTTTGGTGTGAACCGACACCGCAAGGACTTTTTATGCTGAATATTGCTTTTGGACAATCAAAATACTATGTGGACAATCTGCGAGAGAATGTAAAAAGGGGTTTGCGGCAAAAAATCCGAAATGGAGTGTGGCCAAGTTGGGCTCCGATTGGCTACTTGAATAACCCTAAGACCCGAGGTATTGATGTTGATACCGAAAAAGCACCTAAGGTCAGAAAACTTTTTGAGATGTATTCAACCGGAAGCTACACATTTCTTTCTCTCGCAAATTGGTGCAAGGAAAACGGCTTGCGCGGAAATCTCGGCAAAGAAATTTCCGTAAGCAATGTTCGGCACCTTCTACAAAATCCATTCTACTTCGGACTCATGCGATACCGAAGTGAGATATTTGAGGGAACACACGAGCCGTTAATCTCAAAGAAACTTTTTGATTTGTGCCAAGAAGTGATGGCGAAGCGCGGCAGGGTTCAGGAAGTAAAGAAACACCACTTTGCTTTTCTCGGCTTGATGAAATGCGCCTCATGCGATTGCTCCATAACCGCGCAATATGCCAAAGGCAACGGTGGCATTTATACCTACTACCGATGTACGAAAAAGAAAGGCGTATGCCAAGAAAAGCACTATATCCAAGAAAACGAGTTAGCCGCGCAAATCAAAACCTTTCTTCAAAAAGTTTCTTTGTCGAGCCACGACACTGAAAAAGTTTTGGCGGCGTTAGCAAAAGAACAGGAGAACGCGAAACAAGAATTTCAAGCTGGAGTTGATATTTTGAAAAGCAAATTAACCCAAAACGAAATGAAGCTCCAAAAACTGCTTGATGTATATTTAGACAACGCGCTTACACAAGCAGAATACGCCGCCAAAAAAGAAAAATTGGTGGCCGAAAAAGTCCGTTTACAGGAGAAGGTTGTTGATTTTGAGCAGAAAGGCCTGTCGTGGCTCGAACCGGCTCGTGAGTTCGTTTTATCCTTAAATCAAGCCGAAAAATTGCTTTCCGAAAATAATTATCCCAAAATGACAACATTTCTTAAAAACATCGGCGCGAACCATATTTTGCGAAACCGCCAATTCGTTTTTGCCCCCAAAATTCAATACGAAATGGCCGCCGAGCGAAGCGAGGCGGCTTCCTCTGACTTGCGCTTTTCTAAAGTGTCCCCCCCGCGAGGAATCGAACCCCGATTACAAGCTCCGTCCCAAAAAAGTTTGTCCTTAATTCTGCGCCCCCGTCAGGATTCGAACCTGAATCACGAGATCCGCAATCTCGCATTCTATCCATTGAACTACAGGGGCGAACTTTTAACGGGATTGCGATTTACAACCAATCACTTCGTTCTTTGGTAAATCGGGAACAATCTCGCATGTCCTACCTGCCCTTGAAAACAAACTGAACTCATATTTTTTGCCGTAGGCGGGCCAGTTGAACGACGAGGGGTGAGGACTAGAGCTTACAGCTTAAAGGTTGAACCTTCAAGCCTTTAGAATCCCAAATGATCCATCAGCTTATGAAAGACAGATTCGCTATGGAAGATTTCCGGCAGATGCCGGGAAAGGTAGTGACGCACCCACTCTGGGTTCACCTCAACAAGCGGCACGATGATGTAGGGCATGAAAAGTTTCTGTGATTTGATAAGAGCCTTGGGCGAGGAGCTGTGTTCATCCACCCAGAATGATTCGAGGGCGTGGTAAGGGTAGAAGTAGTTGTCAATACGCACCCCCTTGTCGCTTAGAACAATATCAACGAGCCGCGGCTTGCGCGCGGCGTAGAGCGAGAGTGAGAAGCCGCTGAGGAGAATGACGAGAGCAAAGAGAATGTTTCCGAGAATAACGGCAGTCACGGAAATAGCCACCGTCAGAATGCCGACTGCCCAAAACCAGTCGGCACCGCGAACCCGCTCCTCGTATTCGTGGGCTTGCCAGTGAAGAGGATTTTGTTTGCGCATTGTATTAGTTGCCCGCTTCCATCGTAAATATTGTATCACGCAGAAGTTAGAAGAGTGAGAGCCACGAGCCAGTGAGAGCGGCGAGCGAAAGATCGGAGACGTAGATTACCAGTGAAAAAATCACAGTGCAGAGCGCTGCCGAGCAGAGACACCAAGTGCACCAGTGTTTGAGAACGACTGCCTGAATGGCGGTAAGGTAGAGAGAGAAGAGAAAGGCGGTGGCAGTGAGGCTCAAAATAAAGTAAGAAACAATCGCCGGGGCGGCCGTAGGGGAGAGAGCAAAAAGAAAGTAGGCGAGAGTGATGAGAGAGTAGTACGCCATCCCCCAGTATTCAAGCGGGATGCCAAGCAGAGCGGAGAATTGGCTTCGGACAACAACTTCGCAGCTTCCGTGGATTGGACAAACAAGCGGTGTCTGTCTTCGCTTAGTGGCGCGGATGTAATTGGCGAGCAGAAAACCCGCTAGCCCAAGAAGCGCGACTAGAAGTTCTGCTATTACCGTCATTAACTACTAGTTTAGCACAAAGTCAAATTTCAAAGCTGATTTCCTAACTGGCGGTGTATTTTAGAAATAGCTCGAACTGCATTCCCTCGCCGCGCTCCGCGCGGCTCGGGTGAGGCGAGCAAAAATGTGCGGCTCCGCCGCGCACACTGACAATTTTAAGTTTTTCTTTGGCGGAATACTCTTGCAGCTCTGCGAGCTGCGCCTCAATACTCAAAATCTGTCGTTCCTCACTTTCACTCGATTTTCTTGTGTAAATTACGTATCTCATATGATTTCAAAAAATGATTAAAAATTTCTTTTGCCCTTATTGATAAAAGCATTTCTTTTTCGCCAAAAATCCCATACAAATTAGCCGCCGAGCGAAGCGAGGCGGGCAACTCGCATTTGCAAAATCCTTTCTGGCGGTGGGGGTGAGATTCGAACTCACGGTGCCCTTTCGGACACTCCGGTTTTCAAGACCGGTGCATTCAACCACTCTGCCACCCCACCTAGACTTCTTCAACCTGGACTGAATACTTGCGAGAGACAAAGTAGAGATAGTAGATTTCCAGAAGGCCAAGGGTGTTTAAGACCAGGATAATAACAAACCACCAGCGGTGAGACAACTGCGCCGAACGCCAAAGAGCCTGGGCTTTCCAGAAAAGCGACCAGACGACAAGAAAAATGGTGAGGGCGGGGTGAGCTTCAAGGTAAGAATTCACTAAAGCGATCTGCGGCAGGAAAGACTCCATAGGCTTCATAATAGACGAGCGGCCAAGCGGAGGCAAACGGTGATATATTAAGAGGAGTGAAATTTTTGGGAATTGATTACGGCAGCAAAAGAGTTGGCATTGCCGTCTCTGACGAAGAGGGAAAGCTTGCCTTTCCCAAAACCACTCTATCTAATCCAGCGCACCTCACTCATGACATTGCTGCCCTTTGTGTAAAGGAAGGTGTCGGGGCAATTGTTCTTGGTGAGTCACGCACACTTGCGGGCGGAGAAAACCCCATTACTGCCGAGATTGAGAAGTTTAAAAATGAACTGGAAAGAAAAATCAGTCTGCCGGTTTACTATGAGCCGGAGTTTTTTACGAGCATCGAAGCCGAGCGCATACAGGGCAAACAAGAATCTCTCGACGCTTCGGCAGCCGCCCTAATTCTGCGCAGTTTTTTGGACCGCAAGAACAGAAATGGTAACCCACGATGATTTCAAAAAAATAGAAATCCGGGTTGGAGAAATTCTCTCGGCGGAGCGCCTGGAAGGGTCGGAGAAACTTCTCAAGCTCTCCGTCGACTTGGGCGAGGAGCGGCCGCGGCAGGTTATTGCTGGCATCGCACCCTTTTTTCTTGACCCTTTTGTACTAGTTGGCAAGCGTTGTGCCTTTGCCGCGAATCTTGAACCGCGCCAGATTTTGGGAGAGATAAGTGAAGCGATGATTCTGGCCGCCGCCTCCAAACAATCACTCTCTCTTCTTGAAGTCGGCAGTGCAATTCCTTCTGGAATGCTAATTCGTTAGCGCGCGCTGAAATGATATAATTTCCCTTATGCCCAGCCGCAGCTTTTTTGACTTTTTTCCGACACCGAAGTTTTTGGAAATGCCCTCTCCAGGACTAGTTCTAGAAGATACTCATGCAAGGTGTGTTGAATTTCAGCACGTCGGTGACCATATAGTTCTCAAACGATACGGCGAAGAGACCCTACCCGAAGGCACCTTGGTCTCAGGCGAAATTAAAAAACCTCAAGAGCTCACAACCGCCCTGACTTCGCTTCGCAAGCGCTTTGACCTTCACTATATTCGCTGCGTTCTGCCGGACGAGAAAGCCTATCTTTTTCAAACTAAAATCTCCCGCGCCGGAGAACGAGACATCCGCACCGCGGTGGAGTTTACGATTGAGGAAAATGTCCCCCTCTCACTTTCGGAGGCGGTTTTTGATTTTGCTGTTCTTCGCGATGGGGGCGAGGGGCGGGAGCCATTTGAGGTAGCGGTCTCTGTAGTGCCCGAGCACGTTGTCCGCTCGTTCCTCGATGTCTATCGCTCGGCTGAGCTCTCGCCCTTTCATTTTGAGATTGAGTCGCAAGCGGTAGTCAAAGCAGTGGTGGCTCACGATGATCCGGCTGTCTATGCTGTCATCCACATCTTTTCCCGGAAGGTCGGGGTATATGTTGTCCGCAAGAACGCTGTTCATTTTTCCGCCACGATTCCACTTTCGGCCAACGCTTTGGAGAGCGGAGAATTTCCGTGGGCGGGAGAGCTCGTAAGCGAGGCAAGGAAAGTTATTTCCTACTGGCACAATGAAAATGAGGATGAGAGTGACCGGAGAGGGCAGCCGCAAGCGCTCATTCTCTCCGGGAAATTTGCCGATCACCCCGCTCTGGCTGCTGCCCTGACGCCTCTGGGCTTGCCGCTTAAGGTTGCCGATGTCTGGGAGAATGTCTTTTCTCTTGAGCAATTTGTACCCGACCTTTCCCGCGAAGAGGCTTTTGAATATGCCCCGGTAATCGGCGCCGCTCTTTCGTATCGCTCACACCTCTGACCACGCACCACCATGTTTAACCTCCTTCCTGACGCAGAGAAAAAGCACATCTTCGCGGAGTACCGCATTCGAGTGGGGATTCTTGTCTGTCTCTTTCTTGCTCTGACCGCCGCCTTGGCGTTTATTTTTCTTGTTCCGTCGTATTTAGTGTCGGACTCTCGCTATAAGGAAGTGTCCGGCAGAATTGATGCAGTGCGGCATTCAACCATTCTTCGGGAGGCCAATGAGCTCAACACCAAGCTCACCAGCGCCAATCTCAAGATCCGGACTCTTGCCACCACCAGCCCACAGTCGGCAGAGGCGCTCTTTGAACGTCTGCTTGCTAGGAGAATTTCATCTGTCCGCTTGAGCTCTCTCGAGTACCAGCGAAAAGCGGGAGGCAACGAGCTTAGGTTCTCCGGGATTGCCGCAAACCGGGAGAGTCTGGCGCAGTTTGTGAAATTGCTTGAAAGCGAACCATCGTTTGGGCGTGTCAATATTCCAGTCTCCGATTTTGCCAAAGACCGGAACGCCAGCTTCTCCATTCAGATTACTGTTCGCTAGCATGCACCACCTTTCAAACATCAGAAAACTCCTTGCTCTGACCGCTGTCTTGGCGGCGCTGGCTTGGGGCGCCTACGGCACTCTCTTCTACATTGTGAAAAAGGTAAATGAAAAAGCCCACGCTCTAGCGAATGCTGCGGAACGGGACATTAAAAATGACGAGTTCCTGCGGGCGGCAAAGCGCGCTTTGGGACAGCACAGCACAAATATTGCTACTCTCGACTCATATTTTGTGGCGCGCGATGGTGTACCTCATTTCATCGAGTTTCTGGAGAACATTGGGCGCCAGTACGATCTCTCGCTGGTGATCGGGGCGGTGACAGTGGAGCCGGATACAAAAAGCAAAGACGACTTCAAAGAACTTTTGCGCCTTAAAGTGGAGATGGTTGGCAGTTGGGCGGAGGTCGCCGAACTGCTCTCTGTTCTCGAGCATCTCCCGTATCGAGTTGAGGTGGATCAAGTTATTTTCTCCCTGGAAGATGGTAAGGAGCCGCTGTTTGATAGCGATAGCGCTCGCGGCAGGAGGCTTTGGAAGGGGTATTATGATTTTACAGTGCTCAAGCTCAAGTGACTATGAAACTGCGTCTATCGTTTTCGAAAATTATCAGTTTGTTTCAGTTGCAGGGGCGAGATTTCCCAACTCTTTCCACGCGCGCGGCGCGCGACTGGCGATTGGTTCTCCTTTCTGCTCTTTTGATGACTATTCTTGTTGTCGCTTTTAACCTGCTCTTGTTTGTGAAGGTGAGTAAGGGAGAGGTTTTTGTCATCAAGCAAGGCTCTGATGCAGTGCAAGGGGCAATCGATGAGAATCTGCTCCGACAAACTCTTTCCCGTTTTGAAGAAAGAGCAGCTATTCTCGAGAGTCTCAAGACGCGCCCGGTATCACTTCCGGACCCTTCACGCTAAGTTTTTACGCAGTAATTTTGAATGAGTCCGATTCTGGTTTCCCGCCGATTCAGTATCTGGAACGGGCGGTGCCCTTGGGCCTTGGGGGCGGGGGAACACCCGAGCTTCAGTCGGGAAGCCAAGAGGTAGTCATTGTGGTTTCGGTGACGTACGAGATTCGCTAGACGAGATCAATGTCTCATAAAAGAGCAAACCCCGCACGTGAGTGCGGGGTGCTTTTTGCTTGGCGAGGAAAGATCAGGGCCTGGCGCACCGATCGAAGGTGAGGAAGTAAAGACCAGTTCCTCCGACCATAACCTCGAACCTTCCTATCCGGCCCAACCGGACATTGAGCGGCACTGCGACCAGAGTCGTGGCGAACAGGTCAGCTCCCTTGTCGCAAGCCGCCGGTACCAGAGAATAGCCGCGACTGCCGCACCAGCGGATGCAGGAGACCACCACCGAGGCGGCCCACGTGCCGACCACGCCGAGAACCGCCGCCTTGGGGCGGGGGACTCCAAAAAGCTTCAGTCCTTCCGTTGCCGCAACTCCCGTAGCTATTTTGGTGAGGAAGTGGGGTATGTGCCTGTTGATCAGTTTTTGGGCCTGGACCGGCTCTGCCCATGCGAGGAAACAAAAAGAACCGTTCCCCAGATCAGCTTTTTCACAACACCTCCCGGTGGAATGTTCTTTTTTTATTCTGACATTTCTGGTCAGTCTGTCAACTCAAAACCACAAAACCTGCCGGCCGGCAGGTTTTGTGGTTTAACTATACTACGAATTTTGCGCAGTATTCTTGGATTAGTCCGAACGCATTTCGCCGCCGCAGGCGGCGAGGAAGCCCCCACCAAAAATGAGCGGCTCCGCCGCGCACACTGACAATTTTAAGTTTTTCTTTGGCGGAATACAAATTCTAGCGTGCGAAGCACGCACAAATGTTCTTTGTAAAAAGAAATGAGGGTGTCCGGCACTTGGCAGAACACCCTCTGTTAGGGACGTATGGCTAACCCGCTTCAGCCAGCATCCGCTCGTGGACGACGAGCTTCCCCTCGGAGCTCGGCCACTTCGGCTCGACCTCGATTCGTGGCGGGAGATTCCACTCCTCCGCAAGTCTCTCTACTAGTTGGCCCGACGGCTCATCGAGCTTACAGTTCTCGTCGTCGAGCTTGACCCAGTTGCCGAACTTGCGGGCGTAGTAGCCGCCCTCGCGCTTCTCTACGCGAGAGGCGTAGAAGTATGCCTGAATCTTGTTGAAGTTGTCGTAGCGGCCCTGTGTACCATGTCGATCTTGTGCTTTGTCGCGGCAGCCCGAGCACACTCGATGGAGTTTCGAGAACCGCTCGCAACCCCAACATGAATTCTCGTAGCCACCGGAGCGTTCCTCAGCTCCTTCGACGAACAGAAGCTCAGACTCGCTTTCGGGAATCGCCCCGGAGCAGCAGGTGCACCAGGTCATCCCTCGCGCCTGAAGTTCCTGCTTGAGGAGCTCGACGCGCTTCGCTCCGTATTCCTTGACCACCTGCCGGAGCGTCTGACGCTCGGAAGAAAGGTTGCGTGAGATTTGGTCGATGCTCTGCGCCGTTCGTTCCGCTCGCTTTCGCATGGAAAGAAGCTCTGTCATCAGTGCTTCTTGTGTCATAAAGAACTCTCCTCTCTGTGTTTAGTTGTCGGGGTTCCATAGACAAACTAGCAGAAATAACAATAAAAATCAACTGAAAACAGAAACCCTTTCGAGTTTCTGTTTTCAAAAATCCTTATGAAAAAATTTCTTTTGCCCTTACAAAATATGGTTCGAGCCGATTTGTTTTCAGGTTCTTTGGCAGTTTGGGCTTCGCAGAGCGAAGCAACGATTTCAAGTTTTTCTTTGGCGGCATTTAATCCAAGAATTCGCGAAGCGAATACCAAGCGGATTTTATCAAAAAATTGGAGCTGAATCAAATGACAAAAAGAGCGACAAAAACGAGAATCAATAAAATGTCAAAAATAATTTCTTGTTTTGAGTAATATTCTACAAACCCTTTTATCGCAAATTTTTTGAAAGGGAAAAATGGATAAAAATCAGCCCCATCCAAAGCGTCAAAAACTAAGTGAAAAAAATAAGCTATGGAAAATACTAAACCAAAATTAAAATTAATTGTTAAAAGCGCAACAGAAATGACAACCCAACTAAAAATGCTGTGTAAAAAATTTCTT
This sequence comes from Patescibacteria group bacterium, assembly GCA_004322205.1. GTDB lineage: Bacteria > Patescibacteriota > Minisyncoccia > Phycocordibacterales > Zambryskibacteraceae > SCSN01. Next base: position 40,197 of record SCSN01000016.1, on the reverse strand, counting down.
TGGTCACCCCACGGGTCTGCTTCGTCAGATATTGCCTTAAATAATTGGCGAGGTTTAAATAAAATTCCGTGGCGAAAATACGAAATAGTATGGTCTAAATCCATTACCAGAGAACCGGCGATTGCCGTAGAAAAATCTCCTGTTATTTTGCCAATTATTAGTCCAGCTAATACATGTGTAGGTAAAGTCATTTGTAATCATCAGAGAAGGATTAAAAAATTTTCTTCCCCCAAAATTAAAATATGGTTCGAGCCGATGTTTTTCTTTGGGTTCTTTTGTGGTTTAACTATACTACGAATTTTGCGCCCCCGGTAAGAATCGAACTTACATCAGCGGCTTAGAAGTCCGCGGTTCTGTCCATTGAACTACGGGGGCGTGGATTTATCTTACACAAATAACTGGAGATTTACAGAGCTCTTCTTTTTATCTCTCTGTACCGGAAACATTCAACAACATGATCGTTCACCATCCCCACCGCCTGCATGTGGGCGTAAACAACAGTCGGTCCGAGAAATTTAAATCCTCGCCGCCTTAGGTCTGCCGCAAAAACTTCCGCCTCTCTGGTTACAGCGGGCAAATCTTTGAGTGTTTTTCTTTTGCCGTCAATCGGTTTCCCTCCGATAAAACTCCACATATACTTAGCAAAACTTCCAAACTCTTTTTGAATCTCCAAAAATCGCCTTGCGTTATTGATCGTCGCTTCAATTTTTAGACGATTGCGAATAATGCCGGTGTCTTTGAGAAGCCGCGCGGCATCTTTCTTAGAAAATTTCGCCACTTTCTTCGGATTGTAGTTCGCGAAGGCTTTTTTGTATCCATGGCGCCGATGAAGAATTATTCTCCAAGAAAGACCGGCCTGCGCGCTCTCAAGCACCAGAAATTCAAAAATTTTCCTGTCGTTGTGAACCGGCACACCCCACTCTCTGTCGTGGTAGCGGAGCATAAGTTTATCTCCCGTCGGCCATTCGCAAGTTTTTTTCATGTTGATAAGAACTATAATAGAAACCCGAAAGAAGTACAAAAACTTGCAGTCACGAGACAAGATAGGATAATGTATTGCAACGCGCGCTTAGCTCAGTTGGTTAGAGCGACTGATTTACACTCAGTAGGCCGGGAGTTCAAATCTCTCAGCGCGCACCGCGCTAGCAAGTAAACTGCTTTGCTTGCGTGAGAGATGAGAGGGCCTTGAGCTTGTCGCGCGAGCGAAACGAGTGTGAAGCGAAAGGCCTACAGAATCTGTAAGATTCGAATCTCTCACCGCGCACCCACTCGGGCGAGTGGTGAAATGGCAGACACGTAGCGTTCAGGGCGCTATGGGCGCAAGCCCGTGGGAGTTCAAATCTCCCCTCGCCCACAATGATTCAGAAGATCTCTGTTCTATATGAGGACAAGGATATTGTTGTTATAAACAAGCCGCCGGGGCTCGTCGTGCATTCGGATGGCAGAAGGAAGGAGGAGGATATTACAGACTGGATGCTAACTCGCTACCCACAGTCGGCAACAGTTGGCGAACCGCTAAAGATTAACGGTTCACGATCTATAGCTCGCGAGATACCGCGTCCGGGTGTGGTGCATCGGCTAGACCGGGAAACATCGGGTGTTTTGGTTTTGGCGAAAAACAAGGAAGCATTCGCCGCTCTCAAAAAACAGTTTCAAGGCAGGGAGATAGAGAAGACCTATCACTGCTTTGTCTATGGAGTACTCAAGGATAATGAGGGGATAATAAATCTGCCCATTGGCAGGAGCAGAAGCGATTTTCGCAAACGCTCCGCCGAGCGCGGAGCGCGAGGCGCTCTGCGCGAGGCGACCACTTACTTCTGGGTGCTCGGGAGAGGTAAAGATGCGACATTTGTTGAGGCGCGGCCAAAGACCGGGCGGACGCACCAAATCCGTGTTCATTTCAAAGCAATGGACCACCCGATTGTCTGCGACAAACTCTATGCACCCAAGCGCCCGCCTCTCCTCGGATTTAAACGGCTTGCCCTTCACGCCTATTCTCTCACCTTCCGCAATCTTGAAAGGATTCTCGTCACAGTGACGGCTTCTCATCCGCCAGATTTTCAGAGTGCCGCTAGAGAGCTTGGCTTGGTTCATTTGCCTCCGTAAGGGGTGTGTGATAAAGTGGTGCTCTAATATTTTCAATCGTGGCAATAAAAATTTCTCCCATTGATATTACCGAGCGCCAGAAACTCGACCTCAAGGCGGGGGACACAGTTCGCGTCTCCCAGAAAATTCAAGAGAAAGGCAAAACGCGCCTGCAATCGTTTGAGGGGTTGGTGCTTGCTGTTAAACACGGCAGAGAGCCGGGAGCAACTTTCACCGTCCGTAGACTAGCAAGCGGAGTAGGAGTGGAGAAAATCTTTCCCCTATATTCACCGGTTGTTGATAAGGTTGAAATTGTGAAGCGTTCAAAAGTCCGCCGCGCCAAGCTCTACCACATTCGCAAGAAAGCGGCCAAAGAAATCAAGCGCCAGATGAGAAATATCCAGTTCGTGTCGGCAGAGGAAGAAGAAATCCCTGAAATTGAGCCAAAAGAAAAGGAATCTGAAAAAATAGCGGCAGAGGGGTCTTTGCCTCAAAAATAGCGCTGTGTTGAAAGTCTCTTCTCTTTTTATCTTTTTATATAATTTGTCAGACGCGCGGGTGGTGTAATAGTAGCCACGCAGGATTGAGGTTCCTGTGCCGCAAGGCGTGGAGGTGCAATTCCTCTCCCGCGCACACTTCGACTCGCAAGCTCGTTCAGTGTAAACACAAGTGAAGCAAAGAATACAATATATTTAATGCTTCTAGTGAAGACAAAAATTGGGCTAAGTAAATTACATGGTATCGGTCTCTTTGCCGACCAGTTTATCCCTAAAGGGACAAAAATTTGGGAATTTACTCCTGGAATTGACTTGAAATTCGGAGAAAGCGAGCTAGTGTCCATGCCCGAAACCATTCGGAATTTTATTAAAGGTTACTCGTACCAGAACAACAAAACAAAGAAGTATATTCTGTGCGTTGATAACGCGCGTTTTTTTAACCACTCTGATCAAGCAAACACAGAAGACGCAGAAAACGGCACCAGTGAGGGTGCGACCATTTCTTCTGTTGATATAAATTTAGGAGAGGAATTAACATGGAATTATAGATTGGGCGATGCAAGCTGGACCGAGAGAAAATTTTTACAAGAACTTTAGAAAAATATCTGACTTGCTGTTGGCAAAAGATCGGTGGAATTTACTTGCCCAATATACATAGACAACTCCCCCGCGTTTTGAGTAAGATAACAACAGAAGAACTTTTTACCCAAGGAGGATATTGTGGCTGCCAAGCCTAGTTTTGTCTTGAAGCTGGCGCGCCTGTTGCTTCGGATCGCAGCCGGTATGGGGTTTTTCCCCGCCAAAAACGGTCTTTCCCGCTCGCTTTTCGAGGAGGAGCTGGCTTTCCGCCTCGAGCTTTTCAGGGAAAGAACCGGAAAGGAATTCAGGAGGGCTGATCCTGATCAGTTTTTTCTTTGGCCAGTGGGCGAAAGACTGCTCTCGATTCGTTCGCGCTACAACAAGAGGGTATCCGAGAACGGCAATTTAGCCACAGGGCGTCATGGGCGCGACGAACCTCTGCCTCAAGCAGATGTTGATCACCTCACTTTGTTATGGGCGCTTATCTTGGTGAGGAATGGTTTCCGCGGGGCTATGCGTTTTCCCGGCATTCTCTCCCGCCTTCGCCATGAGGTGCTGTGGGTTTTGGAGAAGTTCGGCTATCAGCTTCTGCCTCAAGAAGTGTTCGATTCCCCGGTAACTGCTGTTTGGGGGGCCTACACTGATTGGGCAAGGCTTGCGAAGGCGGATGGGGCCTCGGAAGAGGAAATCTCATGGGTCAGGCACCGTTATCAGGAGAGGGCTTTTCGCAGTCTCTCTGGCGGAAGCCGCTTGGAATCCGCCTAGGCCGGGTGAGTGGAGGGCGGGTCGTGCTTGCGCGCGGCCCGTTTTACTTGAGAGTAAAGCGATATTTTTTCTTTGACCAAATCGGCCCGGCGTAGGAGATGCCGATACGAGGAGTGCGCTTGATTTTAGACTGCGGAATTTTTTCTCCTCTATCCTCAAACCAAAGCCCAGTCCTTTTACGTGCGGCTCTGCCGTTGAGAGCGCCAGTGATTTTGAGTTCGCGGGTCAGCACGCCGGGTCTCCTGAAGTGTTCTGTGCCGCGAATGAGAATTGCTGCCGGATAGTTCTTTTCTTCCGTTACAACATTAAGCATCCAATACATTCCATAGACAAAATACACGTAGAGCGTCCCGGCCTCACAAAACATCACTTCCGTCCGCCGCGTTTTTCCTTTTGACGAATGGCATGCCAGATCGTGCGGGCCAACATAAGCCTCAACCTCGATGATTTTTTCCCTTGCTACGCCGTAGTGTCTGCGCGAAGTCGAGCACAATCTCCTAATCAGATATTTCCCGATCAAATCTCGCGCAACCAAAAGAGTTTTTCTGTTGAAGAATTCTTTACCGAGAGTCTTTGTCATGGAGTTAGTATATGATATAACTGTACGGCTCCAGCAGCTTTGTCGAACCATTCGACAGGCTCATGGTAAATGGTGCCTATGGTGTAACAGCAGCACTATCCCCTGTGGAGGGATCAGACTGGGTGCAAATCCCAGTAGGCACCCAATTTCCGAATAAGTTTCCCTTTTTAAGGTTGTGTGAAAAGGCGCAGAGGAAAAACCTACGGACATTATGATTCTCTATTTTCTTTATCGCAAAATAAATTCTGTCTAATTCAGCGATTGTTTCCTCGTCGAACCAGTAAGTAATGCGAGGATGGTGCTGGTAGGAAATCTTAGGTGCCGTATCGTAGTATTCTAAAAATTTCTGCTTGTGATTTGTAAGGGTACGTGGCTTGATCGCGGTGGTCTTTGTTTGGGTTATCAATTTCGCAACAGGGTTGATGTCAAAACCGATGCTCGGATGTCCCAACAGTTTTGCTTCTACCAGAGTAGTCCCGCATCCACCGAATGGGTCGCAGACTATTTGCTCGGTACTAGGTGCGTAATCTTCAATTAATTTTCGAACGATTTGCGGAATGAATTTTGCCGGATAGCGATGATAGTCGTGAGAGAAAGCAGTAGTCTGAAAACGACCAGCATCTCGAAGACCACTCCTCGCGAGGTTCTAGTATTTTGAACTGTTTTTGTATTGAGCTGGCGATTGGTGGCATAGGCCGATAACATCATTATACCTCATTATACCTCTTTCTCCGGTTGCCATCAAAATTTCTTATCCGGATATTTCTGAAGAATTACAAAAGCTACTCGAGACGAGCGGCTTTTGTCGGGTGCGGAGTTCTGGACCGGCCGGTTAGTTAATTAATGTCGACTGGATCGGCGATTAGAAGTGTACGCGATCCGGAAACAGAATATTGAGTTGAGCCATAACTTCTCCCCAATTTCTTGTGGTAAGCACCCATCCCTGCGTGATGTCGGCCTGCGCCAGCCATAACAGCTTTATAAGCGCGTCATCGTGAGGGAAGATAGTCGTCGTCTTGGTCACCTTGCGGAACTGCCTATTGAGATTTTCGATGGCGTTCGTGGTGTAGACCATTTTTCGGATCGGTTGCGGATAGCCGAAGAACGGTATCAAGTCAGACCATCGAGTTTCCCAGCTCTTGAGATACGAGCGGTACTGCGGCCAGCGTTCCATCATGTCTTTGAGGGAGTCCATGCCAGCTTCCTCATTCGCGGCCGTGTAAATGGATTTGAGCTCGTCGCAGAATTGCTTCTTGTCCTTGTGCGGAATGAACATGATCGTGTGTCTGATCTGATGCGCGATGCACACCTGCACGTCGACGTGAGGATACATGGCTTTGATCGCTTCCGGAAAACCTTTCAGACCGTCCACACAAGCGATGAGTATGTCATCGACGCCTCGATTCTTCATGTCATTGAGCACATGCATCCAGAACTTCGATCCCTCGGATTCGCTCACCCAGATGCCAAGCACCTCTTTTTGTCCGTACTGATTTATGCCAAGCACGATGTAGGCGACCTTGGACACGATCTTGCCGGCGTCGCGGACTTTGAAATGCAAACCGTCGAGGTATACGACCGGATAGCATGACGAAAGAGATCGCATCTGCCATTCTTTCACCAACGGAAACACTTTGTCGGTGATTGCGGATATCGACGGTTGCGCGATTTCGATCCCGTGCATATTCTTAAGGTAGCTTGAGATGTCGCGCGTCGTCAGACCTTTGGCGTAGAGGCTGATTACCATCGCATCGGTATCGTTGCCCACCACGTCGTACCACGGACTGATCACGTTCGCGTCTGTAAGTTGAAGCTTTCGGATCGCATAGAGTTTTTCCTTCGGCAGAAGGATGCGCTTCTTGCGAGGTTCCTCCGGAGCTTCGTCTTTCGGCTCATCCGGCTTATCCTCTTTCTTTTCCGGAGTCATATTTCCGGCAAGGGCGGGAGCGATAAGCTCTTGGGCGAACGAGGCGATATCCTCGGGCGTTTTCAATTCTTTCAGTCTTTTTTGGTATTCGGCATACGTTAATACGTTGTTGTTCATAGGTTTTTGATTGTCGGTCGGCAACCAAGCTGTCACGCAACCCGTAAGCAATTTTGCTTAACTGGGCCTTTATTTGGCAACCCTATTTCCTCGGGGGACTATTGACAAATATGGCGTTTAGGTGTATGATAGTAGGTATAGTTCTTTGATAAGACTTGCGATTGGTCATAGCGAAAAGTGGCTTAAAACTAGGCCATTCCTCGCTATGACCACACAGGCCATGGTTCCTCCTCGGATTAGAGGAAAACGAAAACGGGCAAATTAGCCCAGGAGATAAAATCATGAGCACAGAATTCGCATCCGCCGGTCTTACCGCCGGCCAACTCAACGCCATCGTCAAGAAGCTCGGTGGCCACGACATGGCGCTCCGTTTTCTCCGCGACGAACTCTCGGTTTCCGAACCGATCCGTTCGTGGCGCGAGGAAGACGGCGTCATCTACTTCAGCGTCACCAGCGACGGCACGACCGGCGAGGACTGGATCAAGCGTCTGGAAGGCAACGGTTTCCGCGTCGGAGACTACGCCAAGCAGGTGCTCCGTTCGCCGGACTTCAAGCCGACCAATGGCGTGACGACCGAAGTCGCCGTTCTCAAGGGCATGCTCTTCGAGGACAACGACCGGATCACGAAGAAGATCCGCACCGAAGCCGACAAGCGCAAGCTGTCCAAGCCGAACGCCGAACTGGCCTGCCTCATCCGTGAGAAGTTCACGGATGAGGAGATCGAAGCCATGGGTCTCCTCTGGTGGATCGTCGCAATGCACGAACCCATCAACGACTCCGGCGGCGATCCGCGCTTGCTGGGCGCGGACCGTAGCGACGGTGGTCGCTGGCTCGACGCGTTCATCGTCAGGCCTGGCCGCAGGTGGAATCGTGACAACGGGTTCGCGTTCGCCGTGTCGCAAGTCAGTTCTCAATCCTAAGACTCTTGGGACTTCAGTCCCTTTGAGCTTAGCCCTTAGCCCTGTTCCGATCCGTCGGAGCAGGGCTAAATTTTTTCATAAAAATAAATTTCATATATAATATTCGTGGCAGTAGGTGAATATGCGGACGGTCAAGGCTTTCCGCTACCGACCCCAGTATCCATGCATCGGGAGTATCCGCGGCTACGGTTTCGGATAGAGTGGTGCATGCAGAAACTTCAATAAAAAAGAAGATACTTGGCGCGAGGCATTAAGGCATTACTATGCCGGATTCGATTCAACCCTGAGAGTATTCGAGGGGCGGTGATATGGAAGATGCTTCGCGCAATCCGACGGCGATCCGAACTTGCTGAACGCGAACCGTAACGACGATGGTCGCTGGCTCAACGCGTACAACGACAGGCCTGACAACAGGTGGAATCGTGACAACGGGTTCGCGTTCGCCGTGTCGCAACTCTCTTCATTTCTCTCCGGCTTTCGCTGGAGAGTTTTGTTTTGCGAGCTGTCCGTTCCATCCGCCGAGCATTTTGCCGGCTTCGTCCAGCTTTACCGAAAGGGCGATGTATTTTTTATCGTCCAAAGATTTCGTTTCCCAAAGCACCAAAAGAAGTACGCGGAGAGTGTCCGCTTTTTTGATCGCGAGACGAACATACGGATGCTTCTCCGCAGGCGAGAGAAAACTTGCGGCCGATATCGCCTCTATCACTTCGACAAATAAAGTGTCGATGCGCTGACCAAGAGAATGACGATGCGTCTTTGGTAAATCCAGATAAAATTTGTACCACAAAAGGTACGACTCCTTGACTTTACCTAAAACCGGTAAAATCTTATTGGTTGGTTGGTTGGTTGGTTGGTTGGTTGGTTGGTTGGTTACCACCATTATGCCCAAAATTAGATTTCATCATACATATAATAATATCATCTCGCTCGAAAATCTCCTCGAGGCGTGGAAAGAATTCGTCCGCGGCAAGCGAACGCGTAAAGACGTGCAGGAATTCGAGCGAGATTTGATGACGAACATCATCGCGCTCCACCGCGAGCTTGCCGCGAGAAAATATTCGCATTCGGCATATCAGCATTTCAAAATCGCCGATCCGAAACCGCGCGATATACACAAAGCCAACGTTCGGGACCGGCTTTTGCATCACGCATTGCACAGGCAACTGTCGCCATTTTTCGCAAAGACGTTTATTCCCGACTCGAATTCATGCCAAGACGGGAAAGGCACGCACCGCGCTCTTCGCAGGTTTAGAAAATTCATCGGCATGGTATCCGAGAACAACATACGGACGGTATGGGTGCTCAAATGCGATATTAAAAAGTTCTTCGCAAACATCGACCATGCAATTCTCTTGGATATAGCTGCTAAATATATTCCCGATCAAGATGTCCTCGATCTCATGTCGATCATCGTCCGGAGCTTTAATTCAAGAACCGCAGGCGTCGGACTTCCGCTCGGCAATTTGACGTCCCAGCTTTTGGTAAACATATACATGAATGAATTCGACCAATTTATGAAGCATCGACTCAAGGCGAAATATTATCTGCGTTATGCAGATGACTTTGCCGTCCTTTCGACAGACAAAGTGTACCTTGAGACCATTCTGCCGGCGATGCAGGAATTTTTGGGAAGCAAGCTCAAGCTCGTCATGCATCCGGATAAGATTTTCATTCAGACCGTCGCATCGGGCGTGGATTTTCTCGGTTGGGTGCATTTTCCGGATCACAGGGTTTTAAGGACGACTACCAAAAAACGGATGTTCAGGAATATACAAGCGAAAGATGGAAAGGAAGAAACGGTGCAGTCATATCTCGGTCTTATGAGTCACGGCAATAGCTGGAAGTTGAGACAGAAAATACTCAAAGAAAAATCGATCAAATCTTCTTAAGAAAACAACGCAGTTCTTTTTGTGCCGTTTCCATATCCTCGATTATTTTGAGGTAAATTCTTCGGGTTTTCTTTGATGTGGGGTTTCGTTCCGCAAAAAGAACATTGTCATCATCGACGAAGCCGGCGAGCGATATGTAAGAGGCTGACAATAGCCGGATGCGATCCTTGATCGCGGCTTTCAATTTGGCTTTCGATTCAGGAAGCAAAGAAAGCGGGTTGAGCGTGCCTTTCCGGTACTTGAGTCGTATATTTTTTGCGGCTTGGACGACCGCTTCAATGTCGTCATTTTCCATGCACGCCCAACCCTATGCTTATCCTTCGCGGAAGCCAAGCTGATTTTGGCGTAGTTACCCACAATCGTCCCAAGGGTTCAAATTTGGTCAAACCGGTGGTCGAGGTTGCAAGGTGGGGCGAACGTCGATTCCTGGCACAAAGCTCGCCACCGGGGCAAATAGTTGGGCAAAAAACGGTTAAATAAGGTCAGTTGCGGTTAAATGATTTTGGACCGGATTTTTTGCTCAAAACCGGTGGCCACTGGTGGGATAAGGTGAAATGGTTTGGACCGGACTTTTGCCGAAAACGGGTGAGTTAGGGTGACTTGGGGTGAGTTGGCTATTTCGGCTGGTACGGCATCGGGAAGTCATAAAATTTGCCAACGCGCTTGATATTGTTGATTTTTTCGCGTACCGTAACCATATAACCCCTGTCCTCGAGTACGGTTATAACTCCGGACAGTGCCCGACCCACGCCAATAATTTCATTGTCTTCTCAATGTACTACCTTTATGTGTTGAAAAGTTTGAAAGACGGTAAATTATACATAGGTTCGACCAGTGATTTGCGACGCAGGCTTTCTGGTCATAACGAGGGCAAGGTGCAATCTACCAAAACCCGCACACCTTTTAAGCTAAAATATTATGAGGCGTATTCAGCCGAAAAGGACACCCGTCGCCGTGAAGCCGCTCTCAAAAAAGATGGCCGGGTCCCCGCGCAACTTAAAAAGAGGTTATCAGAAAGCCTGCAATAGAGTTATTGGCGCGGGTGTAGGCACCCAAAAATAAGGAGATCAGAGGCGACTATATTTTTGGAGTATCCCGAGTTTATGAGGGGCACCCGAGTGTACGATTTTAGAGCTGATATACTTTTGCAATGGAAAAAGAGCTGAAAATAATGACTAAAGACAGTTCTGTAATTTACGGAAATTTAAATACATCATCAAAAAATCAAACGAGTTAATTATAAACATCGGGAGTCTGAAACATGGCTCCCTTTTGTTTTACACACATTGTGTGCTTGAGAAAAGCTGATACAATTGGGTCATTGTTGCTTTTCATGTTGCAGAAACAAAAAAAGTCACTGCTGGAAGAATGGTCACGTCGGTGTCGGACATGGATTGGGTCGCTCGCATCTCTTGTGGTACACACAATTCTTTTTATCCTGTTTTTTCTCTATGGCTATATTCACCGTGATTGGGAAGTCGTTCTCCTCATTCTAACCACCGTTGTTTCTCTTGAGGCAATTTATCTTTCGATTTTTATTCAGATGACTGTCAACCGCAATACCCAGAGCCTGCAGGAAGTCGAGGAGGAAATTGGTGAGATTCAGGAAAACATCGGTGAAATTCAGGAGGAAGTTGATGAGATAGCAGAAGAACCCGGCTCTGTCAAAGAGGAAAACAGCGCGGCCGTCACCCTGAAGGGTGTCCAAAAGGTTCTCTAGAAATTTCTCTTGGACGTTGACAAATCAGGAGGAGACAAAGCAGAGTAACTTGACACGATTGCTATAATGGAGAGTATGGCACGAAGAAAAACGTATTCGCTTGTTGCCTTGGTAATCGCTGCCGCGATTATCGTGGTCTATTTTGTTGTTTCTTTGCGCTCGGCTTCCCGGACTGGAGATGTGACCACGGAGTCGGAAGTCACCTCAACGTCACCGGCCGCTCCAAGCGCCACCACTTCCATAACCTTCCCGCCGCCGAAAGGATCAGCGGCGGGAGCCTCGAAGGACAGAGCTTGGCAGACACTTCAGGAATATCTCACCCGCGCCCGAGCCCACGACATTGCCGGTCTCAAGGAGCTGTCGTATCAGCAGTCAGCCGCCTGCGCCGACCCTGAAAAGAAAGAAGCTTGTTTTGGTCTCATGGATGATGTGGTTGAACTCGGCAAGTTGATGAAAGAAAACGATTATGTACACGTTTGGGAAGATGGAAAGCAGATAATTCTGGCAACAGCACCGGTGCGCAATGACAGCGGGGGGTCCCCGGCTGTGTTTAGGGGATTTATCTACTTTGTAAAGGGGCCAAGCAATGTGCTGAAAATTTTATATTTTGACCCGGCCCAAGGCTGGTTTTATACGGGCGGTCAAACCGACCCCGATTTTGTCAATCGGAGACTTAATTCAATGGTTCTTGATACCGACCAGGATGGGCTGACTGATGAACAGGAATTATGCACCGGCTCGTATCTTAACGAGTCGGACTGCACCCATACTGACCAGGCGGTTAGAGATACGGATGGAGACGGCTGGTGGGACGGTGTTGAGTTTTATTTCAAAAAATAAACAGGAGATGGAGAAGGATAAAACCGAGATTGCGACATTCGGCGCGGGATGCTTCTGGGGTGTGGAGGAAGCATTTCGGATGCTGCCGGGGGTCATTGAAACTGCAGTTGGCTATATGGGTGGACACAGCGACAACCCAACCTACGAAGATGTCTGCACTGACAAAACCGGATACGCTGAAGTGATGCAAATCACCTACGACCCGATAGAAATTTCTTACGAGGAGCTACTCGCAAAGTTCTGGAAAATCCACGACCCAACCACTCCAAACCGCCAAGGTCCTGATGTCGGCAGCCAGTATCGCTCCGTTATTTTCTTTCACGGCCCGGGGCAGGAGAGACTTGCACGGGCGTCAAAAGAGAAACTTGAACAGTCGGGCGCATATAGAAGGCCGATTGTTACCGAAATTGTCGCGGCTGGAGAGTTTTACCGCGCCGAGGAATATCATCAGAAGTATTTGATGAAACGAGGGATTGGTTCATGCCATATTTAGAAAATCAAGAAAATCAAGGAAAAGAGTGAATATAATTCACTAATCGCCGCGCTCAAGAAAATCTATCATGACCTGGTTTATTTTCGCACTGCTCTCCGCCCTCTTTCTCTCCGCCTCAACCATTGCGGAAAAGCACGCTCTCAAACGCCTTCACACTATTGATCTTTCAGCAGCGGTAGCTTTTGTAAATGTGATTCTCGCCCTACCATTCCTCTTTTTTATCGATTTTTCTAAAGTAACGCTCTTCTCGCTTGCCCTTATCTTTGGCTCCGCTCTGGCAGCGGCAATCGCTTTTTATCTGGTAGCCAAGGCGGTGCGCCATCTGCAGATTAGTTTTGCCGCTCCGCTTCTTTCTTTAAGTCCCGGCACTTCAGCCCTTTTGGGTTACGCGATACTGGGAGAAGTTCTTGGAGGCAGCGATATTCTGGGAATTGCCGCAATGATTGTCGGTTCCTACATTCTTACTCTAGACCCGCAACATGATTTGCTCTATCCGGTGAGATTTTTTTTCAAATCCCGCTATGTACATTTTATTCTCGCCTCCCTTCTCTTTTATTCCCTCGGCGCGGTTATAGACCGGGCAATTGTCTTTGACTTTGAAATTCCCATTGCCAACTACATGGTCTTTGTGCATCTTTTTATTGCTCTTCTCTATCTGCCGGCGATCTATCTTTTTGGAGGCAGTGTTCGCTCGGCTCTTCGAGCGCTCTCGAGCGGCGGTGAAAATATTTTTCTAGTGGCGGTATTCACTATTTCCTATCGCTTTTTCCAGATGAACGCCTTATCGGCGGCGTTCGTTGGTGTTGTTTCTGCCATTAAACGCAGCTCTTCTTTCTTCACCACTCTTGTCGGGGGAGAACTTTTCCACGAGAGAAATCTGGTAAGAAAAATTTTCGCTTCACTGCTCATTGTTGCCGGAGCGCTTCTCATTGCTCTCTAGCACGCGCTCCCGTCGTTGACGCAAATAATCCACGGCGTATAATACTTGTGGGTAGTTCTGTATTTCCACTTCCACATTTCACCTCTAGGGGGATGTTGCCATGCAAGGCAAGGGGGAAGAAGAAGTTTTAAAGGATGTGAATGTGCGGGTAGAAGGTAGCAAGCCCCAAGCTCCTTCAGCGATAACGATTCGCATGAACTCAAGGGGGCAACGGGAAATGGTCTACACTGCCACAGGGAGACTGGTGCCGAATGGTCAAGTCCCCCCAAGGAAGAAGTGGATCATGACTGGTCTGGACAAAGACTTCAGACCAGTTGACCCGTGAGGAAGTGGGTGTGGAACAGCGGACGGGTTTCGGCTCGTCCGCCTCTTCATTTGTGTTTTTTACTATCGGTATTACTCTGGAGTGGTAGTAAGAAGAACTGACTTTTCGCGTCTTTATGAAGAGAGCTGACGAAAGTAAGAAGAAAATGTTTGCGGAGGCTTACGAGAAATTTGCCGACTCGCTTTTTCGGCATTGCTTCTTTCGAGTCTCTGACCGTGAGCGCGCTATCGATCTTGTTCAGGAGACCTTTCTTCGAACCTGGCAGACGATCGAGCGCGGCACGGAAGTGAGAAACCTCAAAGCCTTCCTATACCGGGTTCTCAACAACGCCACCATTGATCACTACCGGAAACATAAAACCGATTCGCTCGACGCATTGCTTGAAGACGAGGGTTTCGATCCGCCTGCCGCCGGCGATGAGGCAGTTATTAAAGATGCGGAGGTGGCTTTGTTGCGGCAGACGCTTGCCGAGCTGGAGGAACCGTATCGAGGGACTATGATTCTACGTTATGTTGACGGTCTCTCGATTACCGAAATTGCCGAGATTCTGGGCGAGACGGAAAATGTCATCTCGGTGCGTTTGCACCGCGGCGCGAAGAAGATAAAAGAATTACTTGGTTATGACTGACCCATTGGAAAAAATTTTTTCAGGCGCGAGGCGTGTTATTTTGCGCGAGGATGAAAGAGAACGCTTGCGCTCACAGCTTTTGGCGTTCGTGGACAGGAAAGAGGCGCGGTATTCCCTTCCGCCCTCGGCTCCCCACTGGTTGATGTTCTTTACCCGCCACACTTTTGCCGCCGCGGCCGCTCTCTTGGTGCTTCTCGGCGGCGCTGTCAGTGCCGCGGCTGAATACTCTCTGCCCGGAGATGCGTTTTACGGACTCAAGACCGGCGTGACTGAGCAGGTGCGGGGCTGGTTTGCTCGTTCTGCGGGCGCTCAAGCTTCCTGGCAAATAACGCTGGCGGAGCGGCGCCTGGAGGAGATTAGTAAGCTCGCGGAAGATGACAAGCTCAATATAGAGCTTGAGATGGAGGCAGAGACGCGGATTGCCAGTCACGAGGGGCGCGCGCGGGAAGCGATTGAAGAGAGAAGTTCTGATGAGAAAGAAGCAAAAATAGCGCTCCCGCAAGCGGAGCTCCGACAGCAGGGACTTGAGTTAGAGGAGCTAGAAACAGAAGTCGAGTCACCGGAAGATGAAGACGGAGACCTCGAGGAGCTTATCGGTGATCTCAAAGATATCAACGAAGCAATTCTCGAAGTTTCGCCCGAAGTTGTTGCCTTTGAGGAAGCGGAGGATGTGCGCTCTGATATCCGCAACCTCAAAGAGAAGCTCGACGAGCTCAAAAAAGAAACAGATGCTCTAGAACGCAAAGCTAGATCGAAGGAAGCAGTCCGCACCCGCCTTTCAATTCTTGAAACTAAAAAGGTTCTCTTTCGCGCACAGCGCGCACTGCTGTCGGGCGGGCGCGACAAAGCAGCTCGACTGCTTGCGGAGGCCGAATCCGATCTGCAGAAAATTGAGGATATCATTCGCGAGGAACGATAATCTCGAGAGCCAGGTAAGATCGTATGCTATAATTCGTCAAACAAATGGTACGTAACATTAACTTATAGCTTGTAACACAAAATCCATGAACGAAGACAATGCAAAAATGAGGGCTTGGAAATATCTGCCGATTTTGGTTTTGATTCTCTCGGTCTTTCTTTTTGTTCAGACTATTAACTCCATCAAAGGCTATCGCTATATTGGCGGCGGAGGGATACCGGACAATGTCATTACTGTCTCTGGCGAGGGCGAGGTTTTTGCCGTGCCTGATGTCGGCGAGGTTTCCTTTAGTGTTTCTCAGACCGCCAAGAATGTGCAGGATGCCCAGAAGAATGTGACAAAGAAAGTTGACGAGGTTTTGGCGAAGGTTAAGACTCTCGGTATTGAGGAGAAAGACATAAAAACCATCGACTACAGCGTCTTTCCCAAGTACGATTATCAGTCGGTGATTTGCACGCAGTTTAGCTGTCCGCCGGCAAAGCAGACACTACTCGGCTATGAGGTGACACATACAGTGCTCCTCAAGGTTCGCAAAGTAGAAGATTCAGGTAAAATTCTCGGGGCACTCGGCGAGTCCGAAGTAACAAATGTTAGCGGTCTCTCTTTTACAGTTGATGACGAGGATGCGCTTCTGCGCGAAGCGCGCCAGAAGGCGATTGCTCAAGCCAAAGGCAAGGCCAAAGAGCTTGCCAAGGACCTTGGGGTTCGCTTAGTGAGAATTGTCAGTTTCTCCGAGTCCGGGGCACCCACCCCCATTTTCTTCAAGAGCGCGGCGTTTGAAGGCGGCGGCATCGGCGGCGCTGAACCGGCTCCAACAATTCCCACCGGAGAAAACAAAATTACTGCCAACGTAATGATTACGTACGAGATTAGGTGATGCGAATGTTACGAATTTAATCGAATGATAGGAATATATTTATCCCGTAGTCAGCTCATGCTGTACTACCGGGACGAACAATACGAATGAACCAAAAACTCCGCGGCGGCTGAGTTTTTGGTGCCAGGAATTAGATACTTGACATTTTGAGTTTCGCTGTTATTTTAAGTATGGATACTAACCAGAGGGGTTACTGTGCCACATGACTTTTCTGAGTGGGAAGCGATTTTCCCAGAGTTTCACGGACGAGGTCGGAATGATTGCACCAAATGCCTGGGAGAAGGGCTGATTAGACTTAAGGCGGGCGACCTGTACGGGAACCGATACTTACTTCCTTGTCCTAGTTGCTTTCCATCGCAAACTGGCCTCATTGCCGTTTTTGCCTTAAGCATCCTTGCACGAGCAATTGTTCCTATTGCTCGCGGCACTCTCACGGGACACTTTCATTCCCGCATCAGGTTAAATTGCACGACCTGCGGCGGTAAGGGCACGGTTCAACTTTTCTTCATGTTCGATGAAAAGATGAACATGTTTTGCCACGAATGTTTCCCTGAGTTTAGACCAACAGCGGAAATCGTTCAGGAACTCCACGCCATAATCGACGAGGCTAGGAATAGCTTCGGAGGGGGTAGTTCGTAAGGCGCGGACTCATTTCGGGGGTCTGCTTCGGCAGACCCTTTTTGTTTGGTTCTGTAGTGATCGCGTTTGGCGGGACCATTGTGGGGTTTGACTTATTTTTTAGTAAGTGTATATTTTATTTACACCCCCGGGGTGTTTTTTTGTAGAAAACAAGGAATCCGCCAGTGGATGAAGATTATGATTTTCATACATTTACTGATTAATAATTGTCATGGGACTATTTGACTACATCCGCGAGACTCAAGGGGAGCTCAAGCACGTCAGCTGGCCGACACGACGTCAGGCAATCGCCTTTACCGTTATTGTTATTGCCATCTCGATTGCCGTCGCTATTTACCTCGGCTTCTTCGATTTTGTTTTCTCGTTTATTTTGGAGTTTGTTATCACTTAAACATACGAATATGCGAATGTATGCGAATTAACGAATAATGCGAATGGAGGCGAACTCAAAGAGAAAGGTTGATGAGAAAGTTCTTTTTCCAGAACTATCGTACGTTCTCACAGGTATCCTTTTCTCGGCACATAACGAGTTAGGTCCGTATGCCAGAGAGAAACAATATGGAGACATGGCGGCAAAAAAGCTTAAGGAAATCGGTATACCGTTTCAGCGAGAGGTTAGAATTTCAGATTCCGGGAACATTATTGATTTCATAATTGATTCGAAAATCGCTCTTGAGCTTAAATCTGTAAGACAACTTTCCTCAGATAGTTATAGACAGATTCAGAATTATCTCCAGCATTCAAGATTGAAGCTCGGCATTTTAGTCAACTTCCGAAGCAGATATATAAAACCAACTCGCATTATTCGTATTGATTCGTAGATTAGTATAATTCGTATATTCGTATATTCGTATATTAGATTAGCATTATGGCCAAACAAAAAATCCAAGAGGGCAGAAGTTGGTATGCCATCCACACTTACTCCGGCTACGAGAACGCGGTGATGCGCAATCTTAAACAGCGGGTGGAGTCGCTTGGGATGGAGGATAAGATTTTTAACGTCATAGTTCCCACCGAAAAGAAAATCAAAATCAAGAGCGGTAAGCGAGTGATGGAGGAAGAGAAAATCTATCCCGGCTATGTTTTGGTGGAGATGATTGTTACCGATGATTCGTGGTATGTGGTGCGCAACACCCCGCGCGTTACAGGCTTTGTCGGCTCTGGGGTCTATCCGGTTCCTCTCGATAAAAAGGAAGTAGAGTCTATTTTTGCCCGGATGAGTGCGGAACGGGCAGAGCACGCCGTTGACTTGGCGATTGATGACGCGATCTTGATTGTTGATGGGCCGTTTAAAGATTTGGAAGGCAAAGTTAAAGATGTTGATCGGGAGCGCGGTAAGGTCAAGGTTTTGGTTTCTATGTTCGGGCGTGAAACGCCAGTCGAGCTAGATTTCTTGCAGGTAAAAAAGATATGACATACGAATTAACGAATTATACTAATCTGCGAATGGATACGAATGTAATTGACTTATTCGCAGCAATTCGTATTATTCGCGTCATTCGTATATTTGTATGAAGAAAATTGTTAAAAAACTAAAAGTGGTTTTGTCTGCCGGCAAGGCCACACCCGCGCCGCCAGTTGGACCGATGCTGGGGCAAGCGGGTATTAATATCGGCGAATTCATAACCAAGTTCAACGATGCCACCAAGGAGATGGTAGGCGAGATTATCCCTGCGGAAATTTCTGTCTATGAAGACCGGAGCTTCAGCTTCATTCTCAAAACCCCGCCCGCTTCCAGCCTCATTCTCAAGGCCATTGGAGCGGAGAAGGGTTCGGGTAAAAATGTGGTGAGCAAAGTCGGAGTGATAAGTAAAGCCCAAGTGCGAGAGATTGCCGAGAAGAAAATGCCTGACCTTAACGCCAACAACGTCGAAGCGGCAATGAAAATAATCGAAGGCACCGCCCGCTCGATGGGAGTGGAAGTCAGAAAGTAACGAAACGCTTCATTTTTTCTTGAATCCGATTTTAATCTGGATTTTTCCGGTGCGCCCCGTCTGTTTTCCTCCGACAACAAGATGGGCGTGGAGATGAGAGACGCTGGCGCCCGTGTAGAGAATACTGCCGAAACGCATAACGAATGCGCCGCCGGGGACTTTAAATTTTCTTTCAATCCAGCTCAAGTGTTTCCCAAGCTCTTGCATCATGCCCGACGTTATTTGCGAAGCCTTGGTGATATGCTTTTTTGAAATAAGCATAAGGTGAAGGGTCGTCCCCTCATAGGGGTAGTCATTTGGAGTAACGAGCCAGTGTTTACCCTCCCGGACAGTAGGCGAGACGTGATATTCCCTCAAATGTTTCCTACAAAATAGGCAAACCCCGCGCCGCGATACTTCCTCCATTTGTTTCCTTTGATGGGGGAGGTGGGCGTTAGCGAGGTTGAGAAGTTTTTCTTTCTTTTTCATTTTTCTTGCCGCTTACTTCGCGCCTCCCAATCGTTATAGAGTTTAGGCAGCATCATTATCGGCCTCCAGCCTTTTTTCAGCTCTCGAAGGTTCTGGCTTGTCTGGTATTTTCCACCCTTGACATAGTCGTCTTTGAGAATCTCACCGACGTCAAAGAAGACCATTTGAGCGATGCGCCGGCCAACAACAAGCGGAATGGCATAATGGCTTGAGTTGTTGGTAATCTCCATCGTCCAGCGGTTAGTGTAGCCGACGTCGCCCCAGCCGGCGCATTTGCAGACTTCGATGAAATTTCTGCCCATTGACGAGCGCGCCTTCATCATGGTGGTGATGTGGTCTCTGCCGCCAACGAATTCTTCAGTGTGTGCCAGAATCATTTCTCCGGGCTGGAGCAGGATAATTTTGTCGTCTGGCCTGATGCCTGTGAAGTCGAATTTGAATTTTTGAAAGACATCGCGGGCTTTCTCCGCGCGAAACGGCTTGGTCCCCCAGACGTGGTCAGTGTGCTCTTTATTGTAGATGTTGTAGATATTGTGATAGTACTTTGGTCGCTGTTCTCGGAAGTGCCATTCGCCAAGCGAGACGTCATAGCTTGAAGTGGCGAGGTTGGCTCGGTGGAAAGGGGAAATGACAATATTTCTTCGCTTCATTTCTTCGAGAATTCTTTTGTCGGAGAGTGCCATCACCCGCATTATACTCGCACTCTGAAAAGAAAAAAGCCCCGTGAGGTGGCGCGCAAGCGCGACATCTCACGGGACACCAGCTGAATCATACAGCGATGGGGGCCGGGATGTGGGGGTGAGGGTCGTAACCCTCGAGCTTGAAGTCCTCATACTGGAATTCGAACAAGGACCTCACTTCGGGATTGAGTCTCATGATGGGGAGCGGTTTCGGTTCGCGGCTAAGCTGAAGGCGAGCCTTGTCTAGGTGGTTTAGGTAAAGGTGGGTGTCACCGCCAGTCCAAACAAACTCGCCGAGCTTGAGCTCACAGGCATGCGCCACCATCATAGTGATGAGTGCGTAACTGGTGATGTTGAATGGCACACCGAGGAATACGTCACAGCTCCGTTGATAGAGCTGGCAGAAGAGCTTCCCATCTGCCACGTAGAACTGAAAGAGGCAGTGGCATGGCGGGAGCGCCATCTTTGGAATGTCAGCCACGTTCCAGGCACTAACGATGAGTCGGCGCGAGTGAGGCGTTTCCTTGATTTGCTTGAGCACCTCACTTAACTGGTCGATGTGACGGCTGTCGGGGGTTGGCCAAGAGCGCCATTGGTATCCGTAGATTGGACCAAGTTCGCCGGCTGGATCTGCCCATTTGTCCCATATTGTGACTCCGTGCTCATTGAGATACTTCACGTTGGTCTCACCGCGCAGAAACCAGAGGAGCTCGTAGATGATGGATTTGGTGTGGAGTTTCTTCGTGGTCAGCAGGGGGAATCCGTCTGCCAGATCGAAACGCATCTGGTAGCCAAAAACGCTTAAGGTTCCTGTACCCGTGCGATCTGCCTTCGGGCGGCCGTGCTCCAGGATGTGGCGGAGAAGATCAAGATACTGACGCATCTTTCTACCCTCGCTTATGAAAAGAACTAGAATCTAACTCGAGCTTACCTCTTCCGTAGAAAGAAGCAATCTTGCGGAAGTGTTCTCTCCGTAGCGTACTTTTGTTAGTCTCTCGAAATTGCTACAATCTCAAGAATGTTTGAGAGGAAGGGAAAACTTATCGTTCTCGAGGGCACTGACGGTTCGGGCAAAGCAACCCAGTCAAAGCTTCTCCTCCGTGCACTACAAAGGCACTTACCGGCCACTCTTTTTGAGTTTCCCCGCTATAAGCGCTCCGAGTTTGGGAGATTAATTCGCAGGTCTCTCTCTGGTGAATTCGGGGATTTTCTGCGTCTCTCACCTTATCTATCCTCGCTTCCTTATATGCTCGATCGCGCTCGAGCTCTCCCGCTTCTTCTTGAGGCGCTAAAAGAA
This sequence comes from Patescibacteria group bacterium, assembly GCA_004322205.1. Lineage (GTDB taxonomy): Bacteria > Patescibacteriota > Minisyncoccia > Phycocordibacterales > Zambryskibacteraceae > SCSN01. Next base: position 19,078 of record SCSN01000016.1, on the reverse strand, counting down.
GGTCACGTTATCTGCGATCGTTATACGACAAGTAATATTGCATACCAGGCGGCGAAGCTGAAACCGTTAGAGCACAGAAAATTCATCTCGTTTGTTGAAAATGCTGAATACCATGAGCTCGGTCTCCCCACCCCTGATGTTGTGCTCTTTCTATGGGTGCCGCCGCGTGTTTCTCGGAAGCTTCTCGCGAAGAGGGAACACAGCCGAAATGTCGCGCCCGATCAGCATGAACTTGAATATAATTTTCAACGATCAGTGATAAAGATGTATACTTATCTCGCGGCTACAAATCCTAATTGGCGTGTCGTCCGTTGCGTTGATGGTCACGGGAGGGTACTCTCGCGCGATACGATTCATGCAAAAGTCATGAATGTTCTGCGCCGGACACTCAAACTCAAATGATTGCCGATGCTATCAAGGGGCAAATTTCACATGTTCTCGAGTCTCTCGGTTATGGAGGGACTATTTTCGTTGTCGAGCATCCGGCGGAGATGACGCACGGCGATTACTCGACCAATGCCGCTTTGCTGGTTGCCAAAGAGGCAGGCGGGGATCCGAGAGAGCTAGCAAAGAGGCTCGTCAGCGAAATCTCAAAAGCTCTTCCGGAAGAAATTGACAAAGTGGAGGTTGCCGACGCGGGCTTTATAAATTTTTTCCTCTCCAGAAAGTTTTTTACGGATTCTCTCAAGACAACGCTTGAGCAAGGTGAAAAATTCGGAAAGACAGCGTCTCTTGTGGGGAAGAAAGCGATGGTTGAATACACCGACCCCAATCCCTTCAAGGAATTTCACATTGGCCACCTTATGAGCAATACCATCGGCGAAGCAATCTCACGGCTTGTCGAGTGGAGCGGAGCAGAGGTGCGCCGCGCCTGTTATCAGGGTGATGTCGGTATTCACGTTGCCAAGGCAGTGGCAGAAAAGCTTTCAAGCGGCGCGGAGTGGAGCGCGTCAGCCGATGTAGCCCGCTCCTACACTGAAGGGTCTCGCAAATATGAAGAAGATGTCTCCTTCCGGGAGTTTGCCAATGAAGTCAATCGCAAAATCTATGCCGGAGGAGACAGAGATGTCCACGGCGCCTACGATCTCGGCAAGAAGCTGACGCTCGAACATTTTGAGAAAATGTACAAGACGCTCGGCACGAAATTTGATTTCTATTTTTTTGAGAGCAGGTCCGCGCCGTTCGGCAAAAAGTTGGTGGAAGAGCGAATCGGGGATATTTTTGAAGAAAGCGATGGGGCGATTGTTTTTCGAGGCGAGCGCCACGACGCAAAGTTGCATACTCGAGTTTTTCTTACCAAGGACAAACTGCCGACCTATGAAGCCAAGGAGCTTGGGCTTGCCAAAATCAAATATGATCTTTATCCCTACGATCTCTCGATTGTTATAACCGGTAATGAAGTCAGTGATTATTTCAAGGTTGTGCTCAAGGCAATGGAACTTGTTTTTCCCGATTTGGCTAAGAAAACAAATCATATTTCTCACGGCATGTTGCGTCTGCCGACGGGCAAAATGTCTTCACGCACTGGCGAGGTTGTAAGCGCCGAATGGCTAATAGAGGAGGCGAAGAGAAAAGTGAATGAGAAGATTGAGGCGAGCGATAGAGAGATCGCCGACAAGAATGCGCTTGCCGAGCAGGTCGCTGTCGCGGCGATAAAGTACTCCATTCTCAAACAGTCTCCGGGCAAGGATATTATTTTTGATTTCGACAAGTCACTTTCCTTCGAAGGCGATTCTGGTCCTTATTTGCAGTACACCCACGCCCGCGCCAATTCAATTCTTGAGAAAGCAAATGAGGCAAGTATTTCCCCAAGTGCAGGAGATAATTTTCCTGAAACTGAAATGGAACGTCTGCTCTATCGCTTTCCGGAAATTGTTGAGAGGGCGGAAAAAGAATTTGCTCCCAACATAGTAGTTACATTTTTAGTTGAATTGGCTGGAAGTTTTAATCATTTTTATGCGCAGGAACAAATCGTTGATGTCGGCGATAAGAACTCGCCGCACAAAGTGGCCTTGTCGGTGGCGGTCAGGAATGTTCTTAAAAATGGCTTGAAAATACTGGGTATTTCGGCTCCGGAGAGGATGTAGCTTGCTAGCACTTGACGGTTTTTAAGGATGGTGTATAATGGTTATTAGGCAGTTCCCCGCAGTACAACCAAAACCCTTCAGTAGAAAGGAACAGGAATGAGGAAGCTTCTCGTGCTTCTGGGGCTCGTGTTCGTCGCGATCCTCGCTCTCGCTCGACCGCCCACTGTGGCGGCGACGAGCAACGATTACTTCGTGCAGACTGACCAGCAGAACACGCAGAGCATCAGCAACCCGGCAGCCGCGATCGACTTCGCGGCGGCTATCGATGAGCAGACGATCAATGTGCTGGGCAACGCCCGGGAGGTGAACGGCTTCGCGCCGGGTTCGAGTACGGCTTTCGGGCCGGGCATCCGGTTCGAGCCGCGCACCCCGCACCAGTAAGGAATTTGCAAGCCAGAGGAAGCCGCCTCGCTTCGCTCGGCGGCCAGTTTGTATTGAATTTTTGGGGCAAAAACGAATTGGCGATTTTCTAAAACATGGTTCGAGCCGATTGTTTTCAGAAATGTTGTCATTTCCTCTTTGTTTTCAGTTTCCACTAATTTCGCGGCTTGATTTAAGGATAAAACGAATTCACGAGCCGGTTCGAGCCAAGACAACCCCTTTTGTTCAAAATCTCTAATTTGTTCGCCCAGCGAAAGTTTTTTAGTCAGCAGCTTTCCCTTTCTTGCTTTGTAGTCCTCGGCGGAGATAACTTCATCGAGATAGACATTGAGTAGCTTTTCGAGCTTGGCTTCAATTTCGGTTAATTCTACCTTGAGATTTTGAACAGTAGTTTTGGCTTCCTCTTTTGCTCGTTCCTCGTCTTTTTGTAATTCGGCTAAAACTTTATCGGTATCTTGGCTCGACAAAGAAACTTTTTGAAGGAAGTTTTTAATTTGTTCAGCTAATACTTCCTCGCGCAAATAATGCTTTTCTTGGCATAGTCCTTTCTTTTTCGTGCAGTGGTAGTAATGATGTCCTTTTTGAATTTCAGCGGTAATGGCACAACCACAATATCCACATTTGAGTAAACCAAGAAAAGCAAAATGATATTTGCGAATATCTTTCTTTTTGCCGCGCTTTGCCATCACTTCTTGGCATGTGTCAAAAAGTTTCTTTGAAATTAATGGCTCGTGAGTGCCTTCAAAAATCTCTCCCTTAAATTTCATGAGGCCGATGTAGAAAATATTTTGTAGGATTTTCTGCAAACTGCTAATAGATATTTTATTGTTCTTGTTGCCTTTGAGATTGTGTTTTACACACCAATTTGCGAGAGAGTGAAGCGGATAGTTTCCAGTGGCGTAGAGCTCAAAACCTTTTCTTACCTTCGGAGATTTTTCAGGGTCAATATCTATGCCTCTTGTCTTGTGATTATTGAGGTACCCCACCGGAGCCCAACCGGGCCACACACCGTTTCGTATTTTCTGCCGTAGTCCTCGCTTCACATTCTCTCGCAAATTGTCCACAAAATATTTACTTTGTCCGAAAGCAATGTTTAGCATAAACAAACCTTGTGGTGTGGCCTCGAACCAAAAGGTTGGAAATTTAAGGGAGCGAATCAAGCCGCGATCTACAAAGTGAATAATTTTGCCTCCGTCCACAGAATTACGAGCTAATCTATCCGGATGCCATGCAATTATTCCGTCTGCTTTACCCCTCTCTATCAATGACAACATTTCTGCGAATTTCATTCGGCCGGGCTCTTTGGCGGTTTTTGCTTCCTGAAAGGAAGCGACAATTTCCAATTTTTCTTTGGCGGCATACTCTTGCAGCTCTACGAGTTGCGCTTCAATACTCAAAACTTGTCGGTTATCTTCTTCGGTGCTCTTTCGAGCGTAAAGTATGTATTTCATATGATTTGGATTAAAAATTTTTCTTTTCTTCTTTCAAAATCGCCAATTCGTTTTTGCCCCAAAAATTCAATACAAACTGGCCGCCGAGCGAAGCGAGGCGGCTTCCTCTGGCTTGCAAATTCCTTACTGGTGCAGTATTCTTGAATTAGTCCGAACGCATTTCGCCGCCGCAGGCGGCGAGGAGCCCCCCGCAAAAACAGAGCGGCTTCGCCGCAAGATTTCAAAACCGCCAAAAAGCCCGGAAAAACAATCGGCTCGAACCATGTTTTAACGGAAAGAAGAAAAGAAAAATTTTTAACCATAAAGTCGAAAAATAATCTCATGTTTAACCAAATGAACCAGAAAGGATTTGCCAATATTGCAATTATAGTTCTAGCAGTCGTTTTAGTTGGAGTGATGGGATACTTTGTTTTGAATAACCGTCCGAGAACACCTACGCCCACGCCTACAGTTAATGAGGGTCCCACAACGACCCCGTCGCAACCGACAAACAATAATAAACCTACCTCCGCCGAACCAACGCAGAATAATAGTCCGCCAGTTACTAACGGAACGCCAATAAATTGGCAATTCGTTGATGCCAATTCTTTTACACTTTCTTTACCGCCTAGTTGGAAATTTAATAAATTACAAGGCATAGATTCTTATGTTGGTGAATTTGTTGGCGATGGTGTAAAGCTCGGTTTTGATTATGGTTGGTATTCGAACTCCCTTGCAGAAGATAATGATCCCAAACACACCGTTACCTACGAAACTATTGGTAGTTACAGAGCCAAAATTGTTGTGCCTAAAGTTGTGGGGAATGGGACAACAGGAGTTTATTTTGGCGATTTGGGCGGTGAAATTCAAAAAACCAGACTTGAAATATCCGGGTATAATCTCACTGCTTCTCAACAGGAAACTGCCCTGAAGATATTTCGCACTCTTAAATTTAAGAAGTAGAGATTTCATATTATTTCTGAATTGCCGCCAAAGAAAAATTTGAAATTGTTAAATCTTGCGGCGAAGCCGCTCTGTTTTTGCGGGGGGCTCCTCGCCGCCTGCGGCGGCGAAATGCGTTCGGACTAATTCAAGAATACTGCAGAGCTTGTTCATATCGAACAGCGTACATGACCGGGGCGACGGCACCGGCGTCATGAAAACTCGGGAGGCGGCGGAGACGCTCGAACGCGTCATCTGTCCGATCGACCGGGTCCTCGGAGCGGGTCACTACCTGCTACGGTGAACATGTCACGCCAGCTGAAGGGACCCCCCCACTTGCACGCAAGTGGGGGGGGGTCTGCTTTTTATGTTTGATTTTCACTTCTTGAAAACACAATAAAAAATGCTAAGATAAGCCGCATAATGAGGAAAGCTCGAAATCCGAAATCCGACCTGCCCGCCGACCTGCCTGCCGGCAGGCAGGAGCTTCCGGCGCAGGCGGGAATCCGAAAAAGCACCCCAGCAGAGCGAGAGGAGGAAATACTTCAATTCTGGAAGGAGAATAAAATATTTGAAAAGACGCTGGAGAAACCAGGAAGGCGCCTGCCTGCCGGCAGGCAGGAGTTCGTTTTTTACGAAGGGCCGCCGACGGCAAATGGCCGCCCCGGAATTCATCATTTAGAATCGCGCGCCTTCAAAGATGTCATTCCGCGCTTCAAAACGATGCAGGGTTACCATGTCCGGCGCAAAGCCGGCTGGGACACGCACGGGCTGCCTGTGGAGCTTGAAGTGGAGAAAAAGCTCGGGCTCAAGTCAAAAAAAGATATTGAAGAGTACGGCATCGATAAGTTCAATGAGAAGTGTAAGGAAAGCGTTTGGACGTACGTTGACGAGTGGGAGAAATTTTCCGAGCGGATGGCGTTCTGGCTCGATTTTGAGCGTCCCTATGTAACGTACAAGCCGGAATACATAGAGTCAGTTTGGCAAATCTTCAAAAAAATCCATGAGCGTGGGCTTCTCTACAAAGATTACAAAGTCGTGCCGTGGTGCCCGCGCTGCGGCACGGCGCTTTCTTCGCACGAGCTCGCGCAGGGACATGAAGATATTGAAGATGTCTCCGTTTATGTGAAATTTAAAGCCGTTGGGGCAGATGAGTATTTTTTGGCGTGGACGACAACGCCGTGGACACTCTTAGGGAATGTTGCCCTTGCCGTTGGAGAAGGGATTGAATATGTGCTCGCCGATATTGACGGAGAAAAAAGCTGGCTTGCCAAAGATCGCCTGATGCACGTAGCACCCCACGCCAAGATTCTTGAGGAGGTGAAGGGAAAAAGTCTTGTTGGGAGAAAATACAAACCACTGTTTCCCTTTCTTTCCGAAAGCCTTCCGGCAGATCAAAAAAACCGTCTCACCAAGGCCTTTCAGATTTATGATGCGCCTTTTGTTACAACCGAAGAGGGAACGGGCATTGTTCACACCGCTGTCATGTATGGGCAGGACGACTTTGAACTTGGCACAAAAGTTGACTTACCCAAGTTCCATTTGGTCGATGAAGAAGGGAAGTTTACGAAAAATGCGGGGAGCTTCTCGGGCAGGAGTGTGATTGATGAGAAAACGAACGCCGAGGTTATTGAGGATTTAAAAAAGCGAAAACTTCTCTTCTCCGAAGAAAAACACACACATACCTATCCATTCTGCTGGCGCTGTGAGACAAAGCTAATCTATTACGCTCGTGACTCCTGGTACATTAAAATGTCAGCTCTGCGCCAGGAACTGATTGAAGAAAATAAGAAAATCAACTGGCAGCCGGAGCACATTAAAGAGGGGCGTTTCGGCGAATGGCTCTCCGAGGTTAAGGACTGGGCAATTTCACGCGAGCGCTATTGGGGAACACCGCTTCCCATTTGGCTCTCGGATGATGGCAGTGAAATGGAAATAATCGGCTCTGTGGCAGAACTAAAAGAAAAAATTTTGCCGAGAAACACTTACTATGTCATACGTCATGGAGAGTCGCTCAAAAATATAAATGGCACAGTCAACTCCACTAATGTGATACCATCTCCCCTGACAGAGCACGGAAAAGAAGAAGCCAAAAGTGCGATAAAAAATCTTTTAAATAAGGGCATTGAACTTATTATCACCTCCCCCCTTACTAGAGCCAAAGAGACTGCAGAGATTATTGCCGGAGGGCTTAATCTTAAAAGCGGGGCAATTATTGAGGATGAGCGATTAATTGATATTCATTTCGGTTCATATGAAGAACGCCCAATAGATGAATATCGCGCTCTTTTTGCCAGCCCGGCAGAAAGATTTACAAAAGCCCCCGAGGGCGGAGAGAACTGGCAGGATCTTCGCAGACGAATGGGAGAATTTATTTACGATCTTGACCGGAAAATTGAAGGGAAAATAATTCTTCTTGTTACGCATGAGCTTCCCGTCAGATTACTTGATGCGGTTGTGAATGGCCTTGACAGTTCTGCTGTTATAGCGAAGGCCAAGGCCGGTAAAGATATTATCGCTCTTGGTGAAATTTTGACATTTCAGTTTATGCCTCTGCCTCATGGTGATTCTTATGAAATTGATCTCCACCGTCCGTACATTGATGAGATAACATATCTTTCCAAGAAAGGAAAATTGATGAGGCGAGTGCCAGAAGTCATGGACGCCTGGTTTGATTCGGGAGCGATGCCCTTTGCGCAAGATCACTATCCTTTTGAAAACAAAGAGTGGGTTGATGGTCCCGGCTATCCTGCCGATTACATTTCCGAAGCGATCGACCAAACGCGCGGATGGTTTTACACCCTTCACGCTGTTGGTGTTCTTATGGAGCGCGGGCGGGCGTTTAAAAGTGTCATCTGCCTTGGACTTATTCTCGATACAGAAGGGCAGAAAATGTCCAAGTCGAAGGGAAATGTGGTGGATCCTTGGGAGATGATGGGAAGATTCGGAGCCGACCCGTTGCGGTTCTGGATGTATTCCGTCAATCAGCCGGGCGAGTCGAAAAATTTTGACGAGAAAACAGTTGATGAAGTCGTTAAAAAAGTATTTAACCTGCTTCTAAACTGCGTCAAATTTTACGAATTGTACGCTGACAGAAGCGCCAAAACTGTTGGTGAGAATCATATACTTGATCGTTGGATTCATTCCCTTCTCAATAGATTGGTTGATGATGTAACCGCCTCACTTGAATCATATAAAGTCTTTGAAGCGGCGCGCTCAATTCGAGAATTTATCGCCGACCTCTCACAGTGGTATGTCCGCCGCTCCCGCGATCGCCTGAAAAGCGACAAGGCAGAGGAGCGCACCGAGGCCAGCGGAACACTCCGAGAAGTGCTGCTCTCTCTTGCAGAACTCATGGCGCCATTCACTCCGTTTCTTGCTGAAGATATTCAGCGCCGTCTGGGTGGAGAGAGGGAAAGTGTGCATCTCCGCGACTGGCCAACCGCAGGAACGGTTGACGGCCAACTCCTTGAGAGTATGAGAGAGACACGGCGTATTGTATCTCTTGCTTTGGAGGCGCGCGACAAAGCCGGAATAAAAAATCGCCAGCCGCTCAGACTTTTGGAATTGAAATCAAGTGGTCTTCGTTTAGATAGACCTTTTCTTGATTTGATCGGAGATGAAGTAAATGTGAAAGAGGTAGTGTACAGCAATCTTGTCGATGAGGTGCGGCTTGACACTGCTCTCGACGAGAAACTTCGCGAGGAAGGAAAAATCCGCGAACTTATACGCTCAATCCAAGACTTGCGCAAGGACAAGGGACTAACTCCTCGCGACAATGCAAAGCTTTCTATTTCTACCACGGCGGGGGGTCAGGCGCTTATCGAGAAATGGAAAGAGAAGATCGCCTCGGCTTGCAAGCTAAGTGATATCACCTTCGGCAAGACTCTTCCTCCGGAGAGCGATACTTGGTTTAGGCTTTCTCTCTAATGCCATATCAGGTTTATACAACAGAAGCTTTTGTGCTGCGCGGTACTCCTTCGGGTGAGGCTGACAAGAATTTTCTTTTGCTCTCGCGCGATTTTGGAATGGTGCATGCCTACGCCCAGGGTGCGAGAGCTCTTCCTTCTAAACTACGCCCTAACCTCTTGGATTTTTCTCAGATCAGAGTTTCGCTAGTTCGAGGCAGGGAGCGATGGCGAATTGTGAACGCGGAGCTTTCCAGGAATTTTTTCCAGATTCTCCGCTCCTCCCCCGTGAAACTGTGCGTCATGGCTAGACTCTTTTCCTTTCTTCGCTCGCGCCTTCACGGCGAAGAACGTAATCCTGAACTCTTCACCGCTCTCGAGGCAGGTCTCGCTGCTCTTGGCGAAAAGGCTCTGACAGAAGGAGAAATTCAAGCGGTTGAATACATCACTCTCGCGCGGATTCTGTTTTTTCTCGGCTATTTGAGAGCCGATGAGAATCTTTCCCCGCTTCTTTCGGGAGAATCCATTTCCTCCCGAGAGATGGCAAGAGCGGGAGTTATCAGGCGCTCTCTCATTCGCACAATCAACCAAGGAATAGCCGAGAGCGAGCGGTGAGAGTATAATTTTTTGTATGGCAGATAAAGACGATAGGCTCGAGCGGCTCGAACGTCAGCTCTATTCGCGAAGTTTTCAGAACCCAGACGTTCGGGAGCGCAGCGACCTTGAGCGCGAAGCTCCAGCCGCCCCCGAATCGTGGCGGGAGGAGACGGATGTTGCCGAATTGATACGACGAAGACAAGAAGAGCAGGAGAAGGGACGAGTATTCAAAAAAATTCTCATTGGAGCAGTGGCGTTTTTTGTTCTTTCTCTTGGAGTGGCGCTCTTGGTGTTTTTTGGCGGCGGCAACTCGGTCTCTGCAAAAAACATTGATATTGTGGTAGCCGGTCCGTCGCAGGTTGCGGGCGGTGAGACGCTCACCCTTGAGGTCTCTGTGAGAAACGGTAATGCTGTTCCCCTCGAGAGTGCTTTACTTCAGGTTGAATATCCGGCCGGCACTCGCGGAGCTGACGATAAAACAGCCGAACTTCTTCGCCAACGCCTGCCGCTTGGCAAAATACCGGCGGGCGGTGAGGTGCGCCAGACCATCAAAGCGGTACTCTTTGGTGAGAAGGATAGTATCAAGGAACTTTCTTTCTCTCTCGAATATCGAATCAAGGATTCGAGTGCCCTCTTCTACAAAGACAAGAAGCATGAAATTGCTATTCGTTCGTCTCCCCTCATTCTCACCGCTGATTATTCCAAGGAGCTGAATTCCGGTCAGCTGTTTTCCATCACTCTGTCGCTTGCATCAAATTCGAGCGAACTGCTCCGAGGGGTAGTGGTTGAAGCCGAGTATCCCTTTGGGTTCAGTTTTGTTTCGGCTGACCCCAAGGGTGCCGCGGGCGATCGGATCTGGCAAATCGGAGACCTCCCGAGCGGCGACCGCAGAGTGATCCGCATAAGCGGGCGGCTGGAGGGGCAGAATGAGGAGGAACGAACGTTTCATTTTACGGCCGGCATCGGGAGCAAAGAGGATAGTACGAAGATCGGCCCTGTCATCGTTTCGTCTCTCGAGACTGTTCGTATCAAGCGACCATTTATTGATCTTTCGGTCACTCTCTCGGGCGATTCGTCTGTCGAATACGTAGCCTTCGGCAATGAGCGTATCAAGGCAAACATTGTCTGGACAAACAATCTTGCCGCCCAACTTCTTGACGGTCGCGTTGAGGCGCGGCTCTCCGGTGCTTTTGACAGAAATTCGGTCTCGCTTTCGGGAAATGGATTTTACCGCTCGGTCGATAACACGGTAGTCTGGGATAAAACGTCCCTCGCCGAGATCGCCGCTATTGACCCGGGAGAGAAGGGAGTGGTTGGTTTTACCTTCACTCCCCAAATCTCTTTCGGCGGCGGCAAGAACCCGCAAATTACTCTCACCGTCACCATGTTAGGGAGCCAAGTGCAGGTCAATCAAACGCCCCAACTTGTAGAGTCCACAGTTAGCCGAGTGATTAAGATTGCTTCAAACGCGGCGCTCACAGTGCGGGCGGTGCGCTCACTCGGTCCATTTGAAAACAGTGGTCCTGTCCCTCCCAGAGCCGATCAAAAAACCACCTACACGATAATTTGGACAGTCAGTAATTCACTCAATGACATTGCCAACGTGAAAGTTAAAGCTGCTCTCCCACCCTATATCTCGTGGGAGAGTCTGACGTCGCCAAGCTCGGAAAATATCATCTATGATCCTTTATCCCGCGAGGTTCTCTGGAATGTCGGAGATGTTCCTGCTGGCACAACTCTCGGCACAAAGCAGCGGGAAGTGGCATTTCAGATAACTCTCGAGCCGAGCTTAAGCCAAGTGGGGATGACGCCGAACTTGGTAGGGGAGAGCATGCTTTCGGCAGACGATCGTTTTACAGGGAGAACGGTTTCTATCACCCGGCTTCCCCTTTCCACCAGAATCTCGTCCGATCCTGCCTTCCGCGACGGTGACGACGTGGTTGTCAGGTGAGAGATCTCGGGTTAGCATTCAAACACTTTATGACAAAGGAATCTCAATCGTCAGAAGGGACTCTTGAGAAAATAGTCTCTTTGGCAAAGCGGCGCGGCTTTGTTTTTCAAGGTTCAGAAATTTACGGCGGGCTCGCCGGGATGTGGGACTACGGGCCTCTGGGAGTTTCTCTCAAGAGAAACATAGTTGATGCTTGGTGGAAGAAATTTGTCTCCGGGCGCGAAGACATGTATGCGGTTGACACGGCAGTTATTATGAACCCACGGGTCTGGGAGGCGAGCGGTCATGTGAAGGGTTTTGCTGATTCGCTTGAGAGCGGGCAGAAGTTTAATGTAATGTTCAAAACTTCCGTCGGAGCGGGCGATGGGGCGGTCGGCTCGTTTCTGCGACCGGAGACGGCGCAGGGGACGTTCGTCAATTTCAAGAATGTTATTGACTCCTTTCACCCCAAACTTCCTTTTGGTATTGCCCAAGTCGGCAAAGCGTTCCGAAATGAAATTGCTCCGCGCGATTTTCTCTTCCGGTCGCGCGAGTTTGAGCAAATGGAGGTAGAGTATTTCATTCGCGAAAAAGATTGGCAGAGGCAATTTGACTACTGGAGAGAGGAAATGCTCTCTTGGGTTGAAAGCATTGGCGTCTCGCGCAAAAGTATTCACGAACTTGAAGTGCCGCCAGCACAGCGAGCGCATTACTCCAAGCGCACCCTTGATTTCGAGTATGATTTTCCTTTCGGTCGCAAGGAGCTCTATGGTCTTGCTTACCGCGGCGATTTTGACTTGAAAAGTCACCAATCTGCGTCAGGGACTGCGCTCGAATATCTTGATGAGGATCCGCCGGCCGGCCCCGATGGTACCGTCGGGGCCGGCGGAAAAGATCGTTTTATTCCTCACGTCATTGAGCCAACCTTCGGTGTTGATCGAACTGTACTGGCTCTCCTTTGCGAAGCGTATAATGAGGATGAACTCGGCGGAGAGAAACGAGTTTTTTTGAAATTTCCTAAGCACCTCGCGCCGGTGAGAGTTGCTGTTTTCCCTCTTCTTAAAAATAAACCAAACCTAGTCGCAAAAGCGCGTGAAGTCTTCAGAATGGTTCGCAAGGAAATTCCCAACGCCATGTTTGATGACAACGGCAATATCGGCAAGCGCTACCGCCGTCAGGATGAGATCGGTACTCCCCACTGCATCACCGTTGACTTCGAAACGCTTGAAAATGACACCGTCACTGTGCGCGACCGGGATAGCGGCCGTCAGGAAAGGTTCGCTGTCCACAAGCTGGCAGAAGTTTTAAGCTGAAATTTATACAGACAAGCCCCGTTCACACCAAGGAGGATGCTATTATGAAGAGATTCGCAAACTTCTCTTGCATTGATCGCTCCTCCCCGCGAAGCGCCTTGCGCTTCGCGGGGCTTTTGCTTTTGTGCTAGACTTCTCCGCACCATGCGCTACAAAAAGAAGACGCTTCCGAACGGCTTGCGAATTGTCACTATCCCTATCAAGGGAAGCCCGACAGTCACCGTTCTTGTATTAGTTGAGGCAGGATCTAAATATGAAACGAAGAACTTGAGCGGACTCTCTCACTTTCTCGAGCACGTCTCTTCCAAGGGCACCAAGAAACGGCCGCGCTCAATTGATATTTCCAAGGAGCTTGATGGCCTAGGGGCTGAAAATAATGCCTTCACTTCATTTGAATTGACCGGCTATTACGCCAAGGCTCACCCGAGGCACACAAAAAAACTCATTGAAATTATTTCAGATATGTATATCAACCCGACATTTCCGGCCGGAGAACTTGAAAAGGAAAAAGGAGTGATTATTGAAGAGATAAATTTGAACGAAGACACACCGGCCCGAAACGTTGGGAGAGTTTTTATGCGACTTCTCTATGGAGAGCAGCCAGCGGGGTGGTCGGTTCTCGGGACGAAGAAAGTTATTAGAAAAATCGAGCGTGGTGATTTTCTGGCATATCGTAAAAAACACTATCTGGCAAAGGCCACCGCAGTGGTTGTGGCGGGGGATATAAATGAGCAGAAAGTTCGGGATTGGGTTACGAGAGCATTTGCCGAGATTCCAGAGGGTCCAAAACAAGGGAAAAAGAAGGTGATTGAGCACCAAGTCAAGCCGGCGCTGGCTCTTAAATTTAAAAAAACTGATCAGGTCCATATGATTGTTGGAGTGCGCACATTCCCGACGACGGATAGACGAACGCCCGCGCTCGAACTTCTCAATGCTATCCTCGGACGGGGGATGAGTTGCCGCCTCTTCCAGAAGTTGAGAGAAGAAATGGCTGTTTGTTATTACGTGCGCTCGCATGTTTCGGATTTCACGGATCATGGCTATCTTGCGGTATCGTGCGGGGTTGATAGTAAGCGGATCGAGAAATCAGTCAGGGCAATTCTAGAAGAATTTCGAAAGCTCTGTCGGGAGAGAGTTTCAGCCGAGGAACTTGGAAAAGCCAAAGAGTATCTTATCGGAAATATGTACATGGACGTTGAGTCTTCGGATGAAGTGGCGGAATTTTTCGGTCTCCAAGAGATTCTAAAGCGCAGAATTGAGGCACCGCGGGAGATTGAGAGAAAAATTCGGAAGGTTAAGGCCGGTGATATCCAAAAGCTTGCCCGCACGATTTTTCAAAACAGGAAATTGAACTTGGCTCTGATCGGCAATGTTCGAAGCGCCGCTTCGCTCAGGAAAATTTTTTATCTTTAATCCTCTCTTTCAAAAATCGGCGGTAGTGATATGATTGCTCTATGCAAAAAGGAGGAGAGACTATCATCCATATTTCTGCCGGAACCATCATCAAGGCAGTTTTTATTTTGGTTGTTCTTTATCTTCTCTACTACCTTCGCGATATTGTTCTGGTAGTCTTGATGTCTGTTGTGATTGCTTCGGCGGTGGAGCCGGGAACGCGCTGGTTCCTCGAGCGCAAGATTCCTCGGGTGCTGGCGGTTCTCCTCATCTATATCGCGACCGCGGTGATTTTTGTGGCCGCTTTTTACTTTATTCTCCTGCCGCTTCTCAACGAGTCGGCAAGCTTTCTGAAAAACCTGCCGGAATATTCCACCGCTCTAAGCAAAAGTCCAACGCCTGCAGTCGGCGAGGCGGCGGGGGGAAATTCAGGCACGATCTTTGAGGGTTTTTCGAAAAGCTTCTCCCTGCCGGTATTGATTGAGGAGCTGAACATCACCCTTTCAAATCTCTCGAGTGGTTTCTTCGGCACTGTTGATGTTATTTTCGGTGGTCTGGTGAGTTTTCTTCTGATTATCGCCCTCTCCTTTTATCTCGCCGTTCAGGAAGACGGTGTGGGGAAGTTCCTGCGCGTTATTGTTCCAATCAAGTACGAAAATTATGTCATTGATCTCTGGAAACGTTCGCAGGTGAAAATCGGTCTCTGGATGCAAGGCCAGCTTATGCTTGCCGTCATTGTCGGCGTTTTGGTTTTTCTGGGTCTCTCACTTCTGCGAGTCAAGCACGCTCTGCTCTTGGGTGTGCTGGCGTCGGTTTTCGAGCTTATTCCCATTTTCGGGCCTTTTTTGGCGGCGGTCCCGGCTGTACTCTTGGCCTATCTCGGGAGCGGTTTGACCATAGCGCTCGTGGTGGCTGGTTTCTACCTTATCGTTCAGCAATTTGAAAGTCAGCTAATTTATCCCGGGGTGGTAAAAAAGGTCGTCGGTGTTCCTCCCATTATTTCTATTCTCGCTCTTGTTATTGGGGCAAAACTCGCCGGCTTCCTCGGCATCATTCTCTCCGTTCCGCTGGCGACGGTTTTTATGGAACTTCTAAGTGACTTAGAGAAGCGAAAGACTCGTCGGGAACCAACTTAAGAGCCCCCACTCTCTTCATGTCTATCCGTCCGTTTTATATCACGACGACGTTGCCGTATGTGAATGCCGAGCCGCACATCGGTTTTGCTATGGAAATAATAGAAGCTGATATTATTGCTAGATGGAAAAAACTTCTTGGCTACGAGGTCTTTTTCAACACTGGTACCGACGAACACGGACAGAAAGTTTTTCAAGCGGCCGGTAGTGTGGGGAAAACTCCAGAGGTTTACACTAAAGAGTTAGCAGAAAAATACAAGAATCTCAAGACATTGCTTGGTTTAAGCGAAGATTTACATTTTATTCGTACCACTGATGAGCATCACGTAAAGGCTGCTCAAGAATTTTGGATAAAATGTCAAGCAAACGGAGATATTTACAAAAAAAACTATAAAATTAAATATTGTGTAGGCTGTGAACTTGAAAAAACTGATTCGGAGCTTGTAGATGGTCGATGCCCAATACATCCAGATCGAGAAATTGAAATTATTGAAGAAGAAAACTATTTCTTTAAGTTTTCTAAATATCAGCCGCAGCTAATTGAGTTTTATAGCAAAAATCCAAGTTTTGTTATCCCCGATTTCCGTTTCAATGAAATAAAAAAGTTTGTTGAGCGCGGACTTGAGGATTTTAGTATTTCTCGTCTTGCTTCAAAAATGTCGTGGGGCGTGACAGTGCCTGACGACCCGAACCACGTCATGTTTGTATGGTTTGATGCTCTTATAAACTATATTTCAACACTCGGCTGGCCCCAGGATAAAACCAATAACTTTGAAAAGTTTTGGGTTGTGGGTGAAACAGTTCAGTTTGCAGGAAAGGATCAAATTCGTCAGCAAGCAGGTATGTGGCAGGCAATGCTTATGTCGGCTGGCTTGCCTCCAACTGATAAAATCGTTATTCACGGTTTCATAAATTTTGGAGGGGAGAAGATGTCAAAAAGTTTTGGGAACGTCGTAAGTCCCCATGATGTTATCAACGAATTCGGCACTGAAGCCTTGCGATATTTTGTGGCACGCGAACTCAATCAGTTTGAAGATACCGATATAACAATGGAAAAGTTTATGGACGCTTACAACGCCAACCTTGCTAACGGCCTCGGCAATTTGGTCTCCAGGATAATGAGGATGGTGGAAAACTATCTTCCAACACCAGTCTCAATTCCAGAAAAAACTATTCCAGAAAATTTTATTGAAGCTCTCAACGCTTTTGAGATACAAAAGGCCGCTAATATCATCTGGGAGAAAATTGGTGAACTTGACCGCCGCATCCAGGAAACCGAGCCATTCAAATTGGTGAAAGAAAACAAAGAAAAAGCAGTAGAAATTATTTCATCTCTTGCGGTGGATTTATATACGATTGGAAGAATGTTGAACCCAATTTTGCCAGAAACCTCTTCAACTATTAAGAATTTAGTAAAAAGTAATCGAGCTCCGTCAGCCCCTCTTTTCGTCCGCAAGGACTAACCCTGCCTACTTTTTACCAACGACTGTCTACTATGACTCCCCAATACTTTGACGCGCATTCTCATTTGAATTTTCCTGAATACGATGCCGATCGGGAAACGGTGGTGAGGCGAATGGAGGAGCAGTCAGTGGGAACCATTACCGTCGGTACCGACGCCGTCTCGTCGCGCTCGGCGCTTGATCTTGCGGTCAAGTACTCTTTCATCTTCGCTTCAATCGGGGTTCATCCAGCAGATGACAAGTTACAAAGTTTTGAGGTTGAGAAGTTTGAAAGCTTGATATTTCACCCAAAGGTTGTGGCAGTCGGAGAATGTGGTTTAGACTATCACCTGATTTCGGCAGGAGATGAAGCGGAGAAAAAAAGACAGCGTGAGCTTTTCGTAAAACAAATAGAATTTGCACTTAAATACCAGAAACCTCTGATGATTCACTCGCGGGCGGCGTATGGGCAAACTCACGAGATTCTCGTCTCGTATGCTCGCAGGCACGGCGAAAAACTCTCTGGCAACATTCACTTTTTCACCGGGAGCATTGAGGATGCCAAGCGGTTTCTTGAACTCGGCTTTACGCTCTCCGTTGCCGGGGTGGCAACCTTCGCCCGAGAATACGACGAGATGATTCGCTTTCTTCCTCTCTCCGCCATTCTCTCGGAGACCGATGCTCCCTTTGCCGCGCCCGAGCCGTGGCGCGGCAAGCGAAACGAACCTGCCTACGTCGTTGAGGTTGTCCGAGCCATAGCGCGGGTGAGAAGCCAGGATGAAGAGTTAGTGAGAGAGGCCCTGGTCGAGAACGCCCGGCGAGTGTTTCGTCTGAATCAGGGCGTTGCAGCCTAGTTTCCGCTGTGATAGGCTAGCTTCTACCATATGTCAGAAGAAAAACTGTTGGAGCCGGAGGCAGAGAGCGAGGTGCAGGAAGAACGGCGGATTTACGAGATCGGCTATCTTGTTTTCCCTACCGTAGCGGAGGGGGACGTGCCGGCGGTAGCCGCGGAGATAAAAAAAGCAATTGAAAAGCACAGCGGGGTTTTTGTTTCCGAAGGCTTTCCTTCGCTCCGGACGCTTGCCTACGCTATGACAAAACCGATGGGGACAGGCAGGCAAAAGTTCACCTCTGCCTATTTCGGCTGGGTTAAGTTTGAAAATTACCCTTCGGCCATTGGCGAGCTTGAGCAGGAGCTTGAGAAAAACGAAAACCTTATCCGTTTTCTCGCGGTCAGAGCGGCTCGCGAAAACACCTTCACTGCCGCCCGTCCCGCTTTCTCCAAAGAACCTCCGGCAGAGGCAAGGAGCGCTTCAAAGAAGCCAGAGAGAGCAGGAAAAATTAATGAGGCAGAAATTGACAGGAGCATTGAAGAGCTTGTAGCGGAATAAATACTCACTTGTATGTTTTTGAAAAGAGCACACATAATTTTCTGCTGAAAATTTGCTCTGCTTGCGCCACCGCGCCGCGCAAGGCTTTTTCAAAAACAAACCGCGTTCGTTTGTGGTTAGATATGATATTTTAAATCTTGCAAAGTAAGAAAATTAAAGTACTATTTGTTACATACAACTAAATAAGGGCTGGGTGATGATTTTCTAAAACTCACTCCGTTCAGTAAAAATCAACCACTTGTCCCGTGAAAATTTCAGCGAAAGGAATTAAACCAAAGCATAGACAGATCTAGTAATATAGGTAATATAAAGGCAAACATTATTAATAAAAATTTCTATCGGGATGTATTTGAACAAGGCAATCATTTTTGGCAATCTCACCCGCGATCCTGAAACTAGGGCGCTGCCGTCGGGTGTGCCAGTCACCACCTTCAGTCTTGCCACCAATCGAGTCTGGAAAGATAAAAGCGGCGCGCGTCAGGAGAGCACCGAGTATCACAACATTGTGGTTTTCGGCAGGCAGGCGGAAACCTCGGCCCAGTATCTTAGGAAAGGCAGTTCAGTTCTGGTAGAAGGGCGAATGCAAACCCGCAGTTGGGACGGGCAGGACGGCACGAAAAAATACAGAACGGAAATTGTCGCTGACCGTGTCCAGTTCGGTCCTCGACGCGAAGGTGTCGCGCTTCCCCCGAGAGCGGCGGAAGCTGGCAAAGGAGCCGCCAAGGAAGAACTAGAGACAATTGAGTACCCGGAGGAGGAAATTAATCCGGAAGATATCCCATTCTAGAACTATGGTCATACACGGAAACTTGCTTCAGGGTGTGAAATTCATCGACTACAAAGACGCCGAGCTTCTCAAGAAGTTTCTTAACCCCCACGGGCGAATTATTTCGCGAAAGAGAACCGGGGTTTCTGCCAAAGATCAAACACTGGTGGCGCAAGCAGTGAAGCGCGCCAGATTTTTGGGGCTTTTGCCTTACGTCTCTCGCTAGCCCCACACCAGAGGAGTGTATTTACAACACCGCTTGGACTTACTTTAGCAAAAAATCCTGACCTTGGCCAGCGATTTACCCCTTCGCGCACCCCTTCGTTCTGACTATCGCTTAATGAAGGGGTAGCGATGGCGATTTGT
>SCSN01000015.1 GCA_004322205.1 Patescibacteria group bacterium | reverse complement strand
GGCATTTGTTGAATAGAGGTTGGTCGAAGAGGCGGTGGTGCTAAAGATATTGGTTGTTGTCGCTTCGGTGGTGGTCGAGCGGCCGCCGGTAATGAATCCGAGATTGGCGTTGGTGGAGAAAAGGTTAGTGGAAGAAGCGGTCGTCGAAAACAAGTTTGTAGTTGTTGCCGAAGTTGTTGTAGAACGACTGACATTGTCGATTGTTCCACCGTCAACACTTTCAGCCACAAACGCCGCCGGCACCGCCCCAAAGACTTTTCTCGGCGACATCTCCCCATCCCAGCTCGGTGAGCTACCCGAGCCACCAACCTCAACTCCCAAATAAAGTGTCTGGCTGAAGTTGATACTAGTAAGAGCCGTTGAACTTCCCAGCATTACACTGAAGAGGCCGTTGGTGACGGTAATGCGATCGCCGGTGGCGGTGCTCCGGTCTTCCTCCCAAATGTTGGTTGTCGTCGCTGCCGTAGCTGAAGTATAGAGTCGAAACATCATATGATACGTTCCGTCAGCCACAGCGACACTAGAAGAGTTTGTCAGCTTGCCTTGATAGTTAATTTTCTCGTTGATAGCAGCCTGCGCCTTTGGCGCGGCGAACAGCGAAGCAGGAGCAAAGAGCGCCAAAACTCCCGGCGTAGCAACCAGCGTCGAGAGAATAAGAACCGAGGCTATGATTTTGTAAACGACTCTATTCACGGTTAGGAATGGGGAGAGGAAGAGGCGGCACCACTTGACGTTTTTTCAAGACGGTGCGGATAAACTCAACAAGGAGCGCCAGGAGAAAGAGCAGAAGCACCAGCAGCCAAAAGTAATCGACCATGAATTTCCGAATTCCTTGGAAGCTCCAGCCCCGAGGAAAAATGCCTTTGAGCACGGTCGCCAGAAGCAGGCCCTCGATTTTCTTGAGACCCTGATTTTTGTAATCAACAACGGCAATTCGCACGACGTAAGTGCCGGAGACGCCGAGCGGCGCGATGGTCGCCTCATAGCGGGTTTTATCCTTATTGACACGAAGTAAGAAGGAGAACTGCTTCTCGGGATCGCCTGGCGAAACCAGGCTGATAACTATGGTTTTGAGAACTTCCGGCACTCGCTCGTAGGCAAGGGCAACGGTCAGATTGAGCGAGCCGTCTACATTCACGGTGTCTCCCACAACCTCCCTCTTGCGGCCGTTTTGAATGAAGTCAAAATCTCGAAAGGTGAGATCAGCGATTCTCGGATGAACGGCGGGCGCTTTGGGCAAGCGCTCAAAAATTTCCTTTGGCCGCTCCGGCGGTTCCCCCGGTAGTGGAATGCGAGCATCAGCCACTGCGCCCGAAGAATATGAACCGTCTCTGCCGCGGGTGAAGATGGTGTAGTAGTAGCGAATGCCGCGCTCGACGTCGGTATCAACAAACTGCTCGCCTCTGCCCTCATAAATCACTTCTCCGTCAAAGGGATCGGCTGGGTAGAAAGTTTTCGAGCGAACAAGACGCAGAGCATCAAAGGATATCTGCGGGTTCCGCCAGGAAAGAAGTATGTCACTCTCTCGAGGCACTGCCGTAAAACCGCTTGGGTTTGGAAGACCCTCGGGCAGAGGAAGAGTAGTGAGAGTGTCAGTAAAAAAAGCTTCCCGACCGACACTGTCGATCGCCCGAATACGAAAGTAATATGTCGTACCGGCAGAAAGCCCACCGAGATGCGCACTCTGCAAGGTGAGATACTCCGAGCTGGCGATCCCTCCAAGCTCATAACTTGTCGTATTGCCCCACTCAACCGTGCCGAGTGCGTCTAAGTTCGTCTGCCAAGTGATTGTCGCTCCGTGAAGCTCCGGAGTGACTGCCACACCGAAAATCGCGAGTCTCCGGGTAGTTCCCACACCGCCGCCAGGCACGGCGGCGCTAAGAGTGGTGGCTGATGAAGTGGCCGAGCGCGCTGACTCATTCCCCGCCGCATCAAGAGCCGAGACCGCGTAAGCGTATGTGGTCGCCGCGGTGAGACCGGTGTCGGAATACGACGTTGTTGAGGGGTTAGCAACAAGGGCGTTGTCGCGATAGACGCGATAACTTGTAACGCCGACATTGTCAGTTGAGGCAGTCCAACTCAAATCAATCTGCGAACTCGAAATGGCGGTGGCGGTAAGACCCGTGGGAGTGCTGGGCGCTGTCACATCAGTGGAGGTGACCGTGAGCGAAATCTCGAACTGATCTTCGAGCGCGAGCAGAGCACTGAAATGACTGCTGAAGATAAATGCCATAAGAGTAAGACCGGCAATTGTGCGAAGAAGATGCTTCATAGTTAGAGAGCAAGGAGAGTCAGAGTGGTGGTGGCACTATAGGCACCGGCAGTTTGAGTGTGCGAGCTGCCGTTCTCTGCCCGGAATTCAACGGTGATGGCGGTTCCGGAAGGATGATTGCCGGAGGATTTGGTTGCAATGAGTTCGTTGGTGGTTGTCAGCGCATTCCAGCAACTGTTGTCTGTATCGGAAGAGCCGGTGTTGCAGGCAGAGCCGTTGTCCTGGTACTCCTGGGCAATATCTGTCCCTTCCGGAGAGAATCCAAATTCAGAAACAGTCGAAGTAATGGTGAAACTGAAATCGGGGTCCGCACCCGCTGGAGTGTAGTTGGCAAACGAATCAGAGCTCGAAGAAAGTGCGGGGGAAGAACTTGCTTTGATATAGAGCTCGTAGCCAGCGGGACTGTCGGTGGTAACAGTGACTGCAGTCGAGCCGGTCGAGGTACCCGCCGTCAAACCATTGAGCGAGGGAGAGAGAGTAACATCGGCAGCGGCGGTGATAGCTAGATAAACCTCCTGCATCTGCTGATATCCTGCTTTGATCTTGTAGCTTGCGCTCGACGACTCCCCTGTGGCAACTTCTCCGAAGGTGGACTCTTGAGTGTAGCTCGTTGAGGTGGAGAGTCCGCCGCCAAGGTTAATCGAGTCGCTCTGAATCTTGTAATTCGAGCTCGACATAACAGCAGCGGAGAGACTCTGGAGTACTGCCCCGCCAAGCACGAGAATAACCAGTGCAATGTGACAAGCTCGTTTCATAGATGAAAGCGATTCCTTCGAAATGCTTTTCGCAGGAGAACCAGAGCGAGGATTACCAGAGCGGCAAAAGCTATGAGAGCCTCAGGGCGAACAACTACAAACAAAACTTCTTTTTCATCCACGATATTTCCGTAGCCGCGATTGAGTTCGAGCACCGCGCTGTAGAGACCGGCAACCATATTTCCTGAAAGAGTAATCTCGCGAGTGCGCAGAGAATCAGGAAGCACAAACCACGGATCAACAACTGCCACCCCGACTGTTTTGCCGAAGAGGTTTTTCACCTTTATCCCGCCATACGGATTCAGATGAACACTGCCCGTGTTCTCGGAGAGCATCCGGAAGGGAATCCGCGGCGAGAAGAAAAACTTTTTGCCGCCTGCAACTTCGAAGTCTTTAAGCTTGCCTTCCTCTTTGACATCTCCGGGAACCGTCACGAAAAGCAGGGTTCCGATTCGGGCAACCAGCCGAGCCCCCGAGCTAACCTTCCCGCCGAGCGAAGCTCCGTCCCCGGGTTCCATGCTCACCAAGACACTGGCGAAATGTCCGCCCGGTTCGATCTGCGGCGGCAAACTGATAACGACCGGCAGGGTAACTCGTTTGCCATGCTCAAGCGCGAACTCCCTCTCCGGAAAGGAGAGAAAATTACGCAGAGTTCGAGTCGAGAGTTCATCACCGAGAAGCACCAGCACTTGCCCCGGCTCCCGAGCGGCGGTGAAATCTTCGGCGGCAACTTGAAAGCGCTTCGGAGCACCGCTGCGATTCACAACCGTGAGCTGGATAGTCCTAGTCTCGCCGGGAAAAAGCGAGAGCTCGATCTTAGCAGGAGCGACCACAAAATCACCCCTGACTGAAAGCTCTTCGACAGAAAGCGCCGGGAGCGGGAGCAAGAGGAGCAGTGCGGTACCGAGAATACGCCCCGCCATGGCGGGGCTGTCCGCTATGATTTTCTCAAGGAACGTACCTTTCATAACTTCATTTCGACCTTTCCCGCCCGTGGCGAACCGCCACGGGCGGGCGACTGGGCTCACGCCCAGACACCGACCGGCAACCGCACCCAGTCGGCGCCTGGAAGTGAACTAGAACTAATTGCGGATTGGCACCAGAACATAGAGATACTCGTCTTTGGTCACCGTCTTGAAGACCGGCGTGATGACACCGCTCTCGCCGTCTACATCAGGGCGGACCTGCACTTCGTCTGAAAACGCATTCTTGATGCGGGCGATGGTGGTATCACGTTTTTCTTCCGGATGGCTCGGCACAACGACCATACCTTGCGCCGGAGCAAGGTCACCCTGTGCCAGATCCTTTTTCCCGGAAAGTTTTACTAGGACGCGTTGGCGCGCCTCGCGCAGAGTATCCCGCAGCGAACGGTAGAACGAGAACGCAAACTCATCCAGCACGTCTTGAGCGGATGACAGCTGCGTGCGCGACAAAGAAAACCCCGTATCAAAAAATTGCGGGGTGGCGCGCTCAAAGACTTCCGCGAAAAATTGCTGCGAACGAGGACTTACCGTCACAAGTGCAGAGAAAACAGAAAGCGCCAGGGCCACCACAATGACGGCAGTGGCAATTTTTGTGCCCTTGAGCACCCACCACCCGAGAGAGCGAGCCCCGACCACTCGAAGAGTTGGGCGCGGGCGGGGAGTAAGTATTGGGAGAAATGGACCCTCTTCGCGCTTGTAAACAATTTTCGGGAGCTTCTTCTCATAAGCTTGAATAACTTCTGGCCCCGCTTGCTCCTGATCAAGCTGTTTATCCGCTATTTTCTCCTCAAGAACAACCTTAGTAATTGGTCTTCTGGCTTTGCCCCCGTGATGAATTCTGGCAGGCTGACCAACGAATAGATTTTTATGAAGAGTTAGAGATTCAAGACTGACATACCATGTCCGACCAACCATACGACAATCAAGCTTGCCACCTCGGCAGAGCTGTCCGATATAATCATTTGCATAGCCGCTTATTTTAGCAGCTCGGCTAGACGAGATGAATCTCTTCCCGTCAAAAAAGAGATCACAATTCATTGCTATAATTATAAAACTGAAAACTGCAAATTTCGGCTCAAATATGTGGATAAATAGCAATCCAAAAAGAAGAAATCACATTGCAAAATAGGACTCTTGAAACGACAGTGACTTCAGGCAAATTGCTAGAAAAAATGCACAGGATTATAGATATCCACAGTCGGAGTTGCTTGAGTAGAAAAAGTTTGATAAAATACTACGGACAATATATAACATTATTAAGAGTTATAAGATTTATATCAGGTCTATTGTAGACTATATATATGTTTAGTAATGTTATACATTCACATCGCTCTATATGGCAGAAAGAAAATTCGTAACAATTAAGGAAGCAGCTTACATACTTGGAGTTTCTCCTCTTACCCTACGAAATTGGGATAAAAATGGTAAATTCCCTGCCCAGAGACACCCCATGAACAATTATCGTGTCTATAGGGTTACCGATTTGCTTCGGATTATTGATGATATTGAGTCAGGCAGCCAGCAGTCTAACGCTAAGGCAAGGATGAAAAGACTTGTTGTTAAGCATTTAGAAGACATTGAGCAATAGTTGTGAACGGGAAGTTAGGTCTCCTTGATTCACTATGTAAAATATGAGTATGAGGAATGAAGGTATTGATTTTATCGGCGTCGCAGTGGTATTCCTCTGTCATGACGGGAAAGGAAACTTTCTCTTCGCCAAGAGAGGTAAAAAGTGTCGAGATGAAAATGGGCGTTGGAACATGGGGAGCGGCGCTCTTGAATTCGGCGAAAGAGCGGTATCAAGACTCAAAAAGGAAGTGCAAGAAGAATATAACTCTCCAGTTCTCTCTCATACCGCTTTAGGTTGGAGAGAACTGCATCGAGTACACAATCATCGCAAGACACACTGGATGGGGCTAGATTTTCTTGTTCGCGTTGATCGGCGAAAAGTCAAAAACAACGAACCACATAAACTTGACGAAGTGCAGTGGTTTCGCTTGAACGCCCTCCCCCGCCCCATGCACTCCCAGTGGAGAGACTTCATAAAACTCCGCAAGGAAAAAATTAACGAGATCTGCAAATTGTAAAACACAAAACTCCCCCGTGCTTGCAGGGGGAGTTTTGTGTTAGGTGCCATCCGAGGAGAGAAGTTTTTTGAAAGTTAACTTGAGCGCCTCCGGATTTGCCGAGCCGCCAGAGAGTTTCATCCCCGCTCCGATGAGAAACTGAAGTGCCGCTTCCTTTCCTTTTTTATAATCGAGAACAACGGAAGAATGCTTACCCATCACTTCTCTTGCAATGCCTACCAGCTCACTCTCGCTACCTATTTGAAGAAGAGTGCTTTTCTTTGCAATGTCTTCAGGGTTTCCTCCCTGCTCGTACATCATTTTTAAAATGTCTTTTGCTCCACGGGACGAAATATTCCCTTCCGAAACCATAAGAACGAGTTTAGAGAAATTGTCCGGAGGAATTTTTGACGCTATATCAACAGTTTCGAAGGTTGCAGACCGATCTCCCTTGACCAGCCCCGCCAAGTCAGAAGTTATGTAATTTGCGGCAGTTTGAACAAGCTTTTCATTCCCCGCAAACCCCGAAATGACCTGCTCGAAGAAATCGCCCCAGTTTCTTTGTCTGACAAAAACCTCGGCATCCTCCGTTTTTACTCCAAGCGCTTCAGTCAGACGCTTTCTTCTGACCCACGGTACTTCAGGGAGCTCTTTTTTGAGCAAATTTGGGTTCAGGTCAGGAATCTCGGAAAGAATAAGTTTGGGAAGGTCGGGGTCGGGGAAATATCTGTAATCATGCGAAAATTCCTTGGCTCTCTGGGAAAATGTCACTTCTTTCGTCTCATCCCAGCCCCTTGTCTCCTGTCCCACCTCGCCGCCTTCTTCAAGAATCACAGCTTGGCGCTTGATTTCGTAAGCTATGGCTTTTTCAACTGCGCGAAAAGAATTAAGGTTTTTCACTTCTACTTTAGTGCCTAAAACAAGTTCGCCCCCCGAACTTGTTCGGCCGATCAATCCAAAGGACTGTTTTAGACCCAGCTTTCGACTTTCGACTTTCGACTTTCGACTTATACTGACGTTCGCCTCCACCCGCATCTCGCCTTTTTCCATATTGGCCTCGCCCGCTCCGAGATATTGAAGAAGAAGTTGCAGTTCTTTTGCAAAAGCGGATGCCTCCTCGGCAGAGGCAATAACCGGCTCTGTCACTAGCTCCATCAAAGGAATCCCCGCGCGATTGAAGTCAATAAGCGAGTACGGTCCTTGATGGATTGAACGAGCGGTATCTTCTTCGAGGTGTACCCGGGTAATAGCAACATTGTTTAAGCTCCCCCCTCGAACGAGTGGAGACTTGTATTGACTAATTTGATAGCCCTTGGGTATGTCGGGATAAAAATAGTTTTTTCTGTCGAATTCGGTGTAATCGGCAATTTCCCCGCCAAGAGCCAGGCCGATGCGGATAATATGTTTGACCGCTTCTTTATTTACTGTCGGCAGCGTGCCGGGGTAGCCGAGACAGACAGGGCAGATGTTGACATTCGGACGCTTCTCGTCCGGATCGTTCTTGGAGTTGCAGAACATCTTCGTCTGCGTTTTCAACTCCGCATGAATTTCCAATCCAATTGTCGCAATGTAATCAGCCATAAACTAGAGGCGGCCGGCCGAAATGTTTCCCTTAATAAGTTAGGCTTATAAGCTCGCGGCATCCGATATCCGAATTGTCTCTAGGCTACTCTGCAAGAGCTTTTTTCGCAAGCCTGATTGCTCCTTCCCTGCTCTCCGCGGAAGCAATAAAAAGATTGTTGTGACAAAAGAGCGCATCGGGTACACCAGACGCGCGAGAAAGCTCTTTACTCCCGAGACCAGCCCAGGCGGCAGGAAAAGGTTTCCTAAGCTCAAAGGAGTGCGTCTCGACAGGAACAGCCTGAACTCTCCACTTCCCTTCCTCAAAATTCGGATAGATAACATAGAGCGGTTCAGGATGAAAGACCAATACCTTCTGCCATGGCAGATATTCTTCAAGAATAATCACTCTCTTGTCACCCGTTCTTTGATACATCTCCTCTACTTTGTTTCTCTGTGCTTTGCTCTCTTTCTCTCTATCTATCTCACGCATTAAAAGACTTTTTGCAACTTGGATGAGCTCTATGAAGGTTTGATATGCTGATTCCTTTGTCCTACCCAATACCGGTTCAAAGGAAGAGAAAAAGTCAACTATGGTATATGGTTCAATACTTTGCAGTACTGTTTTGTAAAGTTTTATGCCATTGTCAACTGCATCAATTGGAATTGCAAGTTTACGCTCAACTTCCCCGGCCACCGCGGCGCTTCCGGCAACCTCCGCCCCGAAGGACTTCCAGACAAGCCCGAATGAGGCGTACGGCACTCCGTTCTCTCGGATCCCTGCCCCGCCTGCCTGATGGTGATCAAAACGCATGGCTTCCGGCTCGTAGACTCCGCCGACATCAACGGCGATGTCGGACGAATTGATGTCAGACTCGTCTCGGCTGCGAATGACAGTGAAGCGCTCTTCGGGGTGTGCGAGAAAAAGTGTCGCGATGGCAAAAATCTCGTCCGGATGAAATGATCCGCTGTGAGTAACAATCGTTCTCCCCATAGTTAGATTCGTTTCAATGGATAGCAGACAGAGCAAATTCCAAGCTCTTCGAGTTTCTCCAGATATTCGATAACCGAGAGAACGAACTCGGCATGACTCCAGGAGAGCGGCGAGACAGAGAGCTGTTCTCCGGTGAGAGGGTGAATTTGCTCGGAGAGAATGTCTGAGGCTTGCGCATGATCGACCACCCAAGAGAGCTCTCCGTTAATAGAGCGGAGTTCTTCTTCAGTCTGCGCTCGGGCAATTCTGTACTGAATCATCCAGAGGGTAGTGATAAACCAGGGATTGCCCGGCACATCAGGCGTAACTTCATAGTAGCGATCGCCCTCGTAGCGAGCATAGCCACCGGCAGGAATGGGGCGATGCAGGCGCTCCTCGAGAACCCTTCCTGCCTCCACCAGTCTTGGATCGCTTGGCGGGAGCACGCCGAATCGGAAGATGCCGTAGAAACTGCTGGCATCAAGCGTGGAATCAGCTTTGGTGGCGCCTTGTTCAACCGTAATGAGTTTCAGGAATGATTGAGTTTTGGGACTATAGAGAAAAGTAAGAATAGCCTCTTTGATTTTTTCCGCCTCGCCGTTGTAGCGCGCGGCTTCTTCTCCCTTACCGAGAAGGGCGGCAAACGAAGAAGCCGCCGAGAGCGCCCCGTAGACCGACGAGGCGGTAAAAGTTGAGATGCCGATGCGTTCTTCCCAGACATCGTAGCTTTCAAACGGCAGGTTTGTGACAAACCCCTCGCGGTATCGCATCATAAAGTCCGCGCTCCGTTTAATAAAGGAATTGTATATGCTTTCAATAAATTCCAAATCGCGGTTCTTCTGATAATGCTCCCAGAGACCAAAGAGCAAAAGCGCTGTTTCGTCTTCCTGAATAGCGAGCTGGCTCCGTCCGTTCTTGACCCAGGGATGCCAAGAACTGCCAAACGACTTGTCTGGCTGATACTTATGAAGAAGATAGCCTTCTTCGGTCACCACTTCGCTGCAAAACTCGTAGAAGCGATGGGAAACGTCAAAGTAGCCGCAGCGATCAAGCGCCAGAGCGACAAAAGCTCCGTCGCGCGGCCAGACATAGGCATAGGTGTCGCGACCATAGCGGAAATTATCAGAATCACCCGAGGCCAGGATCCCGCCGCGACTGTCGCAATGGGTACGGACAATAAAAAGCGATTGTTTAAAAACATCGACCACCTTTGGGTCGAGTCCGTAAAAAGTGAACTTGTACTTGTTGACCCAGGCCCTCCAGAAATCTTGGGTGGTTTGAGCTAGGTGATCGGGAGTTTTCTCCAAAAGATACTCCTGCAGGGCCGCGGCTTCGTGAAATGTCTCCGCCACCGTGACCCAATAGTAGACTCTCTCTGAACCTCCGGCGGGGCACTCTAGAGAGAAACCGAGAGTGGAGTCAACCGAACCGTGCTCGATGGGATTCTGCGAAAGGACTCCGTCCTCCGCGTCTTTCCACGTCCCTTCTCTTCCTTCAATTTTAAAAATTCCCGCACTGTAGTCCGAAAATAGCTTCCCCTTGTGCTGACCAGAGACGAGAAAAACGCGTCTGCCTTTATAATGAATGAGGGCGTGAACCGTTGGGTTATAGTAAACGGTATCGGCGTGGGTAGTCTCCGAAATTTGAAATTGCTGATTCAGAAAGAGACGAATCTCACGCTTCTTCTCTCCCCTATTGCGGACAGTCACCGTCCGCAGAAAAATATTCTTCTCGTTATAGACAATGTCAAGAAACTCGAGCTCGAGGGCTAACCTCTCATTGCGGGCGCTGCTCCTGCCGGCCATCGTCTCACGCTCGTAGGCAACCGTAATCTCCCAATCCGGCTCCGAGAGCCAGGAGAATTCTCCCTCCACCCAAACGCCGATTTTGTGAACATTGCCCGAGCCGATGTGATTCTCAAGGCCGGCATAGGGAAAATAAAAATCACGCAACTGCGCAGAGTGATCAAATAAGAGGAGAATATTGCCGTTACCGAGAGCTAGGGAGCGCGACATGCTCTCTTTAGTTTACCATGACGGAAGTTACTGCCGCTCGGCAGCCGGGCGCTTAATCGCAATATGGTGTTCGTCTCTCCGTTCCGCTTCTCGCAGGCGCAGGCGCATATCGTGAAGAACATTCATGTAGGAAATGAAGGCGTCATATGGAGATTCATAGGGGTTGAAATACTTGTGAACGTCCCCATCGGCAAACCACTTGGTACACATGTAATAGAAGTGATCAGAGGTTTGCAGTCGCCGCCAATCTTCGAGAAGCGCCAAGTCTTGCCGCGCCAAGACAGCACCTTCAAGCGCGTAGAGCGATTCCAGAGCCTTGCGCTGCATTTCATTCGATTGCCAGGCGGAAAGATCGCGCTCAATGTCAGCCCAGGAGACGTAATGGGGAACATCAAGTTCACCAACCGGCTCCCAGCGAGCCGCCGCCTCGCCGGGTGTAACAAAGAAATTATCCCGCCGCGAGAGAAGTTCCCCGGGAAGCGCCACGAGAAATTCAAAAATCCCAGTTTCCTCCCACTGATGTTCGCCGAAAGTCTCATAGTCCATGAAGAGATTAATGACATCGCTACTGCCGTTATGTCCTGTCAACCACTCCGCAAATTTGGACGCGGTCAGGGGATATTCCTTCCAGCTCCGCTCCCCAAAGCGAAAGGCAAGATCGTCAGAGAGACGGTAGTTCTTAAGAAGAATTTTTATCGCTCGCCCGCCGACCGGACGGTAAAGAAAATTGGGGCTGCGCCACTCAAGGATATGATCCGCCCCTTCGGCAAGCAGTGCTTCAAAGCCCAAACTCTCTGCCTCCCGAGCGATCTCGTTGTTGTAGATAAGCTCGGTGTTCCGAAAAACCCGAGGCTTTACTCCAAAGAGCTCCTCTATGAGGCGGCGGTGCTTCTCTACCTGCTGGCGGAACTCATCGGTCGAATAGAGGAAAGAGAGCGAGTGGTAATAGGTCTCCGCCAGAAGCTCGACCCTGCCTGTTTCCACAAGCTGCTGAAACGAAAAAATGAGCTCGGGCAGATACTGCCGTGCGGCATCGAGAAAAACTCCGGAGAGGGAGAAGCTTACTTTAAACTCCGGGTGGCGGTGCAAGAGGGAGAGAAGGAGTCTGTTTGCCGGCAGGTAGCACTTATTGGCAACTTTACGCAGGACTCTTTCGT
Source organism: Patescibacteria group bacterium (assembly GCA_004322205.1). GTDB lineage: Bacteria > Patescibacteriota > Minisyncoccia > Phycocordibacterales > Zambryskibacteraceae > SCSN01. The sequence continues at coordinate 22,762 of SCSN01000015.1, read as the reverse complement.
TATTGAGATTTCCCTCGCCCCGCTCGCCGAAGTAATCCCGGTCAACCCCAATGTCGAAGAGCCGATAGTGTTTGATCCGCATCGGTTGGTGCACCTGGAAATAGAAACAGACGGCGGGCATAAGGTTAGTTAAAAGTCTCTAAAGTTAAAAGTCCTTAAGGTCGATTCAATTTACTAATAAAACCTGACAACATTTTTGAGATCTCTTCTGCTTTTGCGTACAAACCCTTGAAAACTTCCTTGGGAATAAGTTTGATTTCGCTGGCAACGTATAACATCGAACGGACTTCCGCAGCTGAGCCTTTTGCCATAAAAAGGAAGTGCTTGAATTCCTTATCGCCTCTTCTTTCGAAGCCTTCAGCAATATTATTCATGATAGAAACAGGGGCTCTTTGAATTTGATCCCGAAAACTCCAATCTTTACAATTTTTAAAAGTGGAATAAATATTAACTACTAAAATTTTGGATTTCTGCCATATAAGAATATCTTCAAATCTTTCAATTTTCATCTTTCAACTTTAGACTTTACAGACTTTACAGACTTTACAGACTTTACAGACTTATAGTTCATTATAAAGCATAACGCATTTTTTCGCCGCTTCGTTCCAATTGATTCTCTTCAGCTCCTCCCGAGCATGCAGGCAGAGTGTTTTTCGTAATTCCGGATGCCGCAGGAGAGCGACGACTTTATTCGCCATTTCGTCAATATCCCAGAAATCAACGCGCAGAGTATGAGTGAGTACCTCTGCCACTCCGGCCTCCCGAGAAATGAGCGTCGGCACGCCGTGAGTGATAGCTTCGAGCGGAGCAATGCCAAATGGTTCGGAAACCGACGGCATAATATAGACATCAGCCGCCCTGTAGACCTTGTGTAAATCGTCGCCGCGCAGGAAACCGGTGAAAATAAAACGATCTGTCAGCCGAAGTCGAGCAACTTCTTCAATAATTTTTCCCTCCATGTCTCCTGAACCGGCGATGACGAAATAGACGTTTGGCTCGAACTCCAGAATTCTCTCTGCCACTCGGACGAAATAATCGGGACCTTTCTGCAAAGTGATTCTCCCTACAAAGAGAACAATGGAATTACCCTCGTCTTTGAGACGTTTGACCACTTCGGGGGTGGCGGTTTCCTTGAGGTAGTCGCTCTCGTCAACGCCGTTGTGCACGACCTGAATCTTCCTCTCCGGAACCCGATAGCGGTCAACGATAATTCTTTTGGTAAACTCCGAAACAGCAATCACCCAGTCCGCCTCATCCATGCCGCGCCGCTCGACCTCGTAGACGAATTGACTGATCGGACCGGGTCCGACCCGGTCGAACTCGGTCGCATGAACATGAACGACGAGTGGCTTACCGCTCACCCGCTTGGCTTCAATGCCAGCCATAAAGGAGAGCCAGTCGTGGGCGTGGATTACGTCGAAATGCTCATTGCGGGCAATGTCTCGAGAGAGAAGCGCGTAGCGAACCACTTCCTCCTGAAGAGAATGGCTCCACCGGCCAGCGCCCTTTCCCCGTAGCTGAACGTACTCTTCCGCCGAAATATACGGAACGAGAAGTGAATTAAAAGATAAGAGAGTGAGAGAGGGATCAGCAAAAAGAATCTTACAGTGGTCAACGTCGAGCGCAAGCTTTTTGGGCAAGACAAAAAGAACATCAACCCCCAGACGGGCAAGAGCCCGGGTCAGCCCGAGGCATGCAGTTCCTAATCCTCCGCTGTTAAAGGGCGGGAATTCCCACCCGAACATTAAGACTCGCATTCGCGTATAGCTTTATCCACGGGAACTCAAACGAGCGCCACTGACATGGCTTTGTGCTTTTCAGTATATCGCACTTTGCGAAAGAAAAACTCTTACAGCTGTGAGTCTGGCTGAACCAATTCCGAATACATATCGAGTAGGGCAAAGAGAAGACTCAAGGTTACCGGTCCAGCCAAGAAGCCAATTGGTCCAAAGAAAACTACCCCGCCCAAGGCCGAGAGCAGAATGAGGAACGGATGGATACGCACACCGCGCTCGATAAGATGAGGTCCTAGGAGATTATCAATGAGTCCGACCGCCAGCGCTCCCCAGATGGTGAGACCGAGGGCTGACCCTGACGCGCCGCTCGCGAAGAGGTAGAGAATCCCCGGCACCAAGACCAGAGCAGTGCCTACGGTTGGCACCAGAGAGGCAATGGCGGCCACAGCGCCAAAGAGAACCGGCGAGGGGACGCCGAAGATGGCAAAGCCCAGACCGGTGAGAATTCCCTGCAGGAGACCGATGATAAGATGACCACGCACCACCGAATTGACCGCCGTCACCACTCTTCTCACGATGCGCCGGTCATATGAGTCTTCGAGAGGGCTTAAATTGATAACTGAAGAAATAAAGCGCTTGCCGTCACGGAAGAAATAAAAAAGAGCAAGAATGAGAAGCAGGGTGCCGAAGACAACTTTGAGAGCTCCCGAGAAAAAGACAGAAAGATGAGCGACGAGCCAGGAGAGAAGTTTGCTGGTATAAACCTCCAGGTCGGCGGAAAAACTCTCCGGAGAGACCCAGGGGAGTGCTTTCTCAAGAAGGTGCGTAAATTTCGAAAGCGACTCGCCGAAGCCGCCCTGCGAGAGCAGAGCAGTGGAGAGATCAGAGACTTCGGAAACAAGAAGGAAAGCGAAGAAGGCGATAGGCAGGAGAATTAGTGCAAGGACCGTAAGAACAGAAAAGAGTGAAGCCAAGGTGGCGCGATTGCCGAACGCCTGTTTGACTTTTTCGTAGAAAGGATCGAAAACAATCGCCACAACCAGAGCCAGAAAGAGGATTTCCAAATACGGAAGAAAAATCAAGACCGTGAGCCCCAAAACAAAAAGCACAAAGAGCGTGAAAAAGATAAGCTGCGAGCGATTCCCCTTCATGGTGATATTGTACCACGCACTCTCTTCCTCCTACCCCACTGCCTGACAGCAAGAAAGACAATGGCCGCAAGGAGAGAGATAAGAATAATTACGTTCTCAAAACGATTGATGGTAGCTATGTATGTCTCATAGAACCCCCCCACTTTATACCCAAGAAAAGCAAGAATAGAGGCTCGTACTATCGTTCCCAGAAAACTCCAGAGAATATATGTCCGGAGAGGAATTCGAATGAGACCGGAAAAAGCCGTGATTACCACGCTTGGAATTATCGGAATGGAGCGACTGAAAAAGAGAAAAAGTTCGTCGCCCGGTCCCTTGGCAAAGCGCTCTTCAGTCTTTTGAATGGCGTCCCAAGAAACATCTAACCATTTCCCCCACCGCTCAATGAAAGGTTTTCCGAGAAAATAGGAGAGACCGTAAATTACCAGCGATCCGAGAGTCAACCCCGCCGCCGCGGCCAGAGCAATCTTGAATACGAGAGTCTGGAATAAAACAAACCCCTTGAGACCGGCTAAGAAAAGAAAACCAGAAGCAAGAAGGACAAAAGCTGACGGAATCGGAGCAATCACTTCCTCAATGAAAGAGGCCAGAAAAACACCTACGGCCCCGAGCGGAATAAGGTGCGTTTGAAGAAACGTGACTAGTGACTCAATCATTACAAGCTGATTATTTCCTGCTCATTAAATCTCTGATGCTCTTCGGTATTGAGGGGTTCCGCACTTTTTGACCTTCAATAACCTACCGCGGAAATATTTCTCAAGATTTCTGCGGCTTTTTTGGGATTACCTCGACCTATCGGGAAATAGCATGGTTCAGTGATTATATTCAATCCAGACAGAATATCTTTACTCTTTTCGGTTTTGCTATTATCCAAGCAGTCAGAAAGTTTTGTATTCTTTCCCGTAAGTGTTTTATATACTAATCCGCCGAACGCAACTATCTTTTTGGGGCTCACAACTCCGATTTCTTCTGCCAACAATTTTATCTGATCTTTAACCACCTTGCCATCAGGATACACGCTATGGTCATAACAGCATTTAACAAGATTGGTCAGAAATAACTTATTCCGAACTAGCTCTCCCTTAATCTGCTCTGTATACTTCTCTTGCCAGTCTTTTCTCAATGGTAACCCGCATGCAACTTTTCTATCAATCAATCCAGCATCTGCCAAGACTTTCCAAAACTGCCTCACCCCGATGAATGGAAACCTTACACCTTTATACTTTGGGTCAGAGCTTAAATTTCGGTAGGTCGGATTAACCAGAATCAACATCAACCTTGGATTTAATGCTCCGAATCCGTGAATATGCTGCAATAAATTCCTATCTGCCTTACAGAATTTACAGCTATCCACTCGTTCGTATAACTTTTGCAGTTTTCTACTCCCCACAACATTTCTTTCACCTCTTACCGCCGTCATCCACCAACGCCAAAGCGACGGACTTCGCTAAGCTTTATGATACGGAGCGTTAATCAATCCGCAGTGTTTGTATTTATAGACCTTGCCAGTGGCAGGATTTACCGCTCCGCACGGGCAAGGGTCGTTGCGGCCGACTCTCTTAAGCTCGGCTGCTGCAGCTCTTTGAGCGGTAAGACCAGAGGCTCCTTCCTGCACTTCTTGAAGATTTTTCTCCTCTTGCCGAACCGCGCCGCCGAGATGAGGTAAGAGACGAACAATCTGCTCCTCCACCGCCGCCTCCATCTCCTTAAAGAGTCGCAGACCCTCTCTTTTATATTCCACTAAAGGATCGCGCTGGCCGTAGGCTCGCAAGTTGACACTGCCCCGCATATAATCCATGACCTCGAGATGTTCAATCCAGTACATATCAATTGTCTGCAGAACAACCGCCCTCTCCATCGCAAGAAACTGCTCTCTGCCAAGTTCCTCTCGCTTGCGGGTAAGTGCTGTTTGGTTCTCCTCTGACTCGCCAGCAAAAAGCTCGCTGACAAATTGCTCAACTTCCTCATCACTGCCCACAAGCATTTTGCGCCGCCGCTCATAGAGCACCTTCCTCTGGAAATTGAGCACATCGTCAAATTCCAAGACATGCTTGCGGGCATCAAAGTGAAATCCCTCGATTTTCTCTTGGGCTTTCTCCAGAGCGTTTGTGACCAGACGATTCTCGATCGGCTGGTCTTCCGGGATGCCAAAACGCCCCATCATTTTCTTTATGGTATCCGAAGCGAAAACGCGCATCAGGGTATCCCCGAGGGAAACAAAAAACTGCGTTCCGCCAGGATCTCCTTGCCGGCCCGACCGGCCGCGCAACTGATTGTCGATGCGCCGCGCCTCATGGCGCTCGGTGCCCAGAACGAAAAGCCCGCCGAGACTCCTCACTTCTTCATACTCCTCCCGCGAAGCGGGATTGCCGCCGAGTTTAATGTCCACGCCGCGACCCGCCATGTTGGTGGCAATGGTTACCGCTCCCCGTCTGCCTGCCTGGGCAATAATTTCCCCTTCCCGTTCGTGATTTTTAGCGTTTAACATCTCATGCTTCACGCCCTCGCGCGAAAGAAGAGATGAGAGCAACTCGTTCTTCTCAATCGAGACCGTGCCGACCAGAACCGGCTGACCTCTGGTATTGAGCTCTTGAATTTTGCGAATGACCGCCTGAAATTTTCCACTCTCTGTCTGGAAAATAAGGTCGTTTCCATCAAGGCGGGTGCTCGGTTTATTAGTCGGGATCACCACCGTCCGCAGGCCATAGACCTTGTAGAATTCCTCCGCCGAGGTGGCGGCGGTGCCGGTCATGCCCGAGAGTTTCTGATACATTCGGAAATAGTTCTGGTAGGTTATGGAGGCATAAGTACGTGACTCTTTTTGAATTTCAACTCCTTCTTTCGCTTCAATCGCCTGGTGGAGCCCTTCCGACCAGCGCCGCCCCGGCTGGAGACGACCGGTAAATTCATCGACAATAATAACTTCCCCGTCTCGCACTACATATTCTTTGTCCCTCTGAAAGAGAGCTTTGGCTTTAACGGCAGCTTCAAGGTGGTGGACGTATCTGATGCCGCGGTCAGTGTAGATATTCCCGACGCCGAGCAACCGTTCGGCTTTATTGATCCCCTGCTCTGTGATGGTGATAGCGTGAAGTTTCTCGTCAACAGTGTAATCTTTGTCCTGCTCAAGCTGCCTGGCGATTCCGGCAAAAGTTCTATAGAGACTGCCGGAATCCTCCGCCGGAGCAGAGATAATAAGCGGCGTGCGAGCTTCATCAATGAGAATCGAGTCAATTTCATCAACAATGGCAAAAGTGTGGCTGCGTTGACGGATTTGGCTCTTTTCGTACTCAATGTTGTCGCGCAGATAGTCAAAGCCGAACTCGCTATTTGTGCCGTAGGTAATATCGGCAGCGTAGGCCTCCTGCCGGGAGACAGGACGCAAAAACTCATGAACAACGTGAAAGCTGCCCCGTTCATCTCGTTCCCGATCACCTTCGGTGTGGCTGGGATCGTAGAGAAAAGACTCATCGTGAGTAATGACCGCCACCGAAAGACCTAGGCAATCGTAAATCTGTCCCATCCAGACAGTATCACGCCTCGCCAGGTAGTCATTGACTGTTACAACGTGTGCGCCGGCTCCCGTGAGGGCGTTGAGATAGACCGGCAGTGTCGCCACCAGCGTCTTACCCTCTCCGGTGCGCATCTCCGCAATCCCCCCTTCATGGAGAACGACGCCGCCCATAAGTTGTACGTCGAAGTGTCGCTCACCGAGTGTGCGACGAGCGGCTTCCCGCACCAAAGCAAAAGCTTCAGGAAGAATTTCGTCGAGTTTAGAGTTCTCTGCGAGTCGTCTCTGGAACTCTGAAGTTTTGCCCTTGAGCTCATCATTTAAAAGTGCCCGGTAAAACGGCTCCAGTTTGTTGACAGATTCGACGATTCGGGAGAGCCGCCTGAGCTCGCGGCTATTGTCGTCACCTATAAGTTTTTTGAATAAAGATACGGCCATACAAAGCGCCTGGGCATTCTAGCACAAAAGAAACTGCCCCCGCCATGGCGGGGGCAGTTGAGAGACGTCAAGGACTATCTCCTTCTTCTGCGTGAAGACTTTCGAGGAGATTTCTTTGCTGCCTTCCTTCTTTTTGCCATTTTCGTTGGTGTGCGCACACTGCACACGGAGAAATTATCTTGCTAACGTAGTTCTGGCAGCGTCGCGAGTGGGAATGCGACGCGCAGTTACTCGACCACTCATTCATTATCATATAGTCCGCATTTACAAACAACAATTTTTGAAACAAAACTGTGGATAACTTGAGCGATAAAATTTTGCAAAAATTTTTGCGAAACCCAGCACCTACAAAAGCAGAGATGATTAACAAAAAAGAGTAAAAATATCGTAAAAAACCGAACCTAAAGAAACAAAATAATTAAGCAGGTGCTGGGTGCTCGATTTTGTGACTGTACAGCTTACACCTTACGGACAAAATGGCATTGTGTTCGCTCGCGGCTAGCGGGGCTGGCTCCAAACGAATATCTATGTGAGTGCGTCCGCTAGCCACGACCAAGCGCAATATGCTTTTATACTAACCTCTTGGCGCTTTTTGTAAATGATTTAACCCGCTAAATCACACTTCACAAGGTCCCGCCGAGCGCACATTTAACAGGGTAAAAACGCAAACCCCCGCCGAGGCGGGGGCTTACGCAGACATTCGTTCGCTTGGAGCTAGCACGCGCTAACTCACGACCGCAAGTATAGCAAATAGCCGGGCAATGTCAAGGGGATAACTGCTAACCCAAAATCAATGTAAACAAAACTGAAAGGCGAATTATTATTAGGTGCTTGCCACTTAAAATTTTGAGCATAAAAACTTGCTGACATCGGTCGTTAGTCGTCTGCTCCGCACCGATCCGCCGGTTTGCGGATTCGTTTGGGGTTGGTCATTGGTCGTCAGCTACACTACGGTTTCCTCCCCGCCTGAATTTCCTTGATGTAAAAATCAATTTGGTCTTTCATTTCAGGTTTCCTTTGCTTCAAGCGCTCCAAAACTTCAAGCGACTTTTGCCGCTCGCCAAGCTCCAAATATAACGCCGCCAAGGAAAGGTTGTTTTGAGGATCGTCGGGGTTCCGCTGAAGCCGAGTCAGAAAGAGGGGCAGCAGCTTCCGAAACTGACCGTTGTCGGCATAAGCATTGACAATACGCACATCCGAAGCAACATCCTCCGGCGGAATCTTCGAAAGAAGATCTTCCGCCAAAGAAAACTTTTTGTTGTAGATTGCCGCCACCGCGTAGTACACTCGGGCGAGCTGGTAATCCGGCTCGAGATTGTAGGCCTCTTCCAGAAGCAGCAGTGCTTTCTGCGGCTGCCCGATTGCCAGATAGACCGACGCCATGTCAAAAAAAACTGTTTGCTTTGCTGGCGAGAGGCTGTGAGCTTTCTGGAAACTCTCTAAGGCTCTATCCGCAAACCCCGCCCGCAGCAAAAATGAACCGTAGAGGAGGTGGTAACGGGGATCGTTCTCTGACTGTTCTCCTTGTTTGTTGAGTTCGGTTTGGGCAAGCGCAAAATACTCCTGCCGCAACTCCTGCGGCACTGACTCCGTAAAGAAAATCCCGGAGGTAATGGCAAGCTGTTCTCGGATCTCTCCATTGCCAAGAGTATTGTAAGAGAGAGCCTTTCGGAAGTAATCAAGCGACTGCTCTAGGAGCTCTGGCTGCCCAGACAGCTGTGCCCGCACTCGCGCCATTGCTTGGATAAGAGTGCTGCCGGCGAGAGCGGGTTTGACAACTACCATGTAGAGCGAGCCGGTAAGAGCAAGCGTCAGAAAGGCGGCGGCAATGGCAGTTGACCGCGGCGGGAGAACCGGTACGGTAGAAAGAACCGCTCTGTCGGCAATCCGGCAGTGGATGTAAGCAAGAACGGTAAAAAAGAGGGTATAACTCACCAAGTTATCGAAGACAAAGAGATTTTGAAAAAAATAGGCAGCCAAAAAACCTGTCAAGACGGCGCGTTCACCAACCGAAAACTTCTCGCCCTTTCGCCAGAGATACCAGAGAGCCAAAACAAAAAATGAGAGATACAACAAGAAACCAAAGAAGCCTGCCGCAATAAACCAGTCCAGCGGTGAGTTGTGGACGCGGTCAAACCACTGCTCTTGGTTGTAGAGTTTGGGGTGGTAGTACTTGTTGAAGACGAAACTGAAGTTTTCCTGCCCCCAGCCGAGAAGAGGCCGCTCCTTGATTCCCTTGAGTGCCATGGGCCAGATATAGTAGCGAGCCTGTTTTTTAGCATCCTCAAACGAAATGGCGCTGAAGCGAGAGAGAACGGGGTTTTTTCTGACCAAATCAGTCACCCGAAAAGCGAAAAATCCGGAAACTGCAAGCACCACCAGAGTAAGCAGGCCGACCGAGACAGTTCTCAATGCGACGTCGCGCCGCTCACGAACGGCAATCAGGAGAGCCCCCACGATAAGACCACCAATGAGTCCGAGGATAGCGCCGCGAGTAGCAGTGAAGTAGAGAATGTAGAGCTGGAGGAGAATGGCAGGTACGAACCAGTAAAGTGCTTTCTTTCGATTGTCCGATCGAACATAGAGATAAAGCGTCAAAAAAATATTAGAGAGAAGATAGACCGCCAGATATGTGGCGTTGCCCAGCCTGCCGTCAACACGCACTCCTCCTTGGTTGATGGCAACTTTACCGGCCAGTTGGGCAAGACCGTATAAGGTCATGAGAACGCTCGATCCAACCCAAACCGCAAAGAGCCGGCGCCAGAGTATTTCTCTAGTGAGAACAGAGACCGCTACAACAAAATAGGCGAAGAGATGAAGGATAGTGACATATCCCTCCATCCGTTCGTAGTTGCTCCAAAAGCTCTTGTATGGCGCAACACCGAAGAGATCAGCGAGACCAACTACGACCACAAACAGCGCAAAGGCGGCAATTAACCACGAGCGCTTGGGACGAAATGACCCGTCCCGAAGGGCCAAAGTGAGCCAAACAACAAAGATGACTTCAACAATGATGCGAAAAGCAAAAGCCTTACCGGTGATAAAGGGAAAGAGAAGCGGGCCTGTCACTAGAAAGGGGATGAAAGGAACAGTAAACAGACCGGCGTAAATAACTCTCTTGAGATACTTCTCCATCCCGTTTAGAGCCAGGAAATCTTCAGATTTCCGTAGTTAGCTTTCAATAAAGTTACGTATTCGACTTTCATACAAACATTTTAATCCCTATTTCAAATTCCTAACTGATTGATTCCTAAAGGGATTCATAAATGATGTTCATCACTATACCACAAACAAACTCTGCCGCTAGCAACGGGACAAGAAATTAGATAGTATTGACACATTCGACAGGCTCAGTGTCAATCTTGAGCAAAGTCGAAGGATTGACGTCAATGCAATTTTTCAGGAAAAAAACATACAACCTCCTTCGCTGGAGCGAACAGTTCACCAAAACCGACATGGTCTACGCCACCAAGGGCGGTTTTTGGCTGACATTAAACCAGTTTTTCTATTCGTTGTTCGCTTTCTTGCTGGCTATTGCCTTTGCCAATCTCGTCTCAAAGGAAAATTTCGGAAATTACAAATACATTCTCTCTTTAGCATCAATTATCGGGGCATTCTCTCTTACGGGGCTGGGCAACGCCGTAATGCAGTCTGTCGCCAGAAACTTCGAGGGCATCCTGCGCAAGAGTTTTTGGATGAGTCTGCGCTGGAGTCTGCCGGCAACCGCCATTTCGTTGGTCGGCGCCTTCTACTACTTAGCCAATGGAAACCCGGTGCTTGGATTGTCGCTTGTAGCAGTTGGCCTGCTTACCCCTATTCTTAACAGCGCTTCGCTTTACCTTTCATTTCTTAACGGCAAGAGAGATTTCAGAAGAATATCTCTCTACGGTGCGCTCAAGGCAGGTTTCACTTCAGTTTTGATATTTGCAATTTTGATTCTAACAGACAGGGTTCTTCCCATAGTGCTGGCGTATTTCGCATCTCACACCGCAATCACACTTTTCTTGTACTGGCGAACTCTTAAGGTCCACAGACCGAATGATAATTTTGAGCAAAAAAGCATAAGCTACGGGAAACACTTAAGTCTTATAAATATTCTCGGGATAATCGGAGACAAAGTTGACAGTGTTCTGCTCTTCCACTTTCTTGGAGGAGCGCCTCTGGCAGTATATGCCTTTGCCACGGCGGTGCCGAATCAAGTCATTGCTCTGTTTCGCAACATTGGGCTCCTGACCATACCCAAATTCGCTCAAAGAGACATACCGTCTGTCAAAAAGGAAATCCACAACAAATCACTGCGGCTTCTCTTTGTGCTCGCATTGACAACTGTGGCTTACTGGCTTGCTGCCAAGTTTCTGTATCAGCTCTTCTTTCCTCAATATTTAGAGTCAGTCGGATTTTCTCGCTTCTACTCTCTAATTCTGCCCATAAGCGCCAGCATCTTCTACACCTCATACCTGGAGGCATATATGGCAATAAAGGAAAAATATATTATGGTCGGCATTTCCAATATAGTTAGAATAGCCTTGATGGCGGCTCTGGTTGTCCCTTTCGGCATCGTCGGTATCATCAGCGCCCAAATAATTACCAAGTTATGTATGGCAACCATCTCGATATTTCTCGTTAACCGGCACGGAGAGGGTACGCAGGTTACAGGTACCTAATAATCAGAGAGAAAATCTTCCTCGCCATCCAGAGAGTAGGCGCCTTAACTCGAAAACGAAACCGAAGAAAGAGACACCACTTGAAATGAAAATGTTTACTCCTCGCAATATAATACCACGGCAATTTTGGTAACCAACAAGATGGTAAGCGCAAAAAAAGCAACCGTTTTCATTCTTATCGCCACCGTTCTCATTTGGTTTATGCTGCAAATCATAGATGGAGAAAAGAAAAATATCTCCTATCCCCTTGAGAAGACTTTTGAGTCTCCGGAATTCAAATTTTCCTTCCGCTACCCAACCAACTACTCCCTTGAAGAAAAAAAAGTGGCTGCAGACAGTATTCTTAGAGTCATTGTTCTCAAAGAAGACGCCACAGAAAACCGCAAGCTGGCGCGGGAGAGCCAAGGAAAAGAAACTAAGTTAGGTGAGAAGCCTTTTTCCATAACAATCGAAATACACGAGCCAAGAGCTGGGATAAATTCCCTGGAAGCTTGGGTACGCGACGAAAAACGGCCAAACTTCAGAGCAAACGTGAAAAATATTAAACCGACAGCTGTCGGGGTACCGGCTCTTTCCTATTCTTGGTCCGGGCTTTACGAGACAGACGCGGTTGTCACAATACACAGAGGCAAAATCATAGCCACCCAAGTGACCTACAAAAGCAAAAACGACCAAATCAGAAAAGACTTTAAAAGAATACTCGAGAGCTTTAGATTTCAATAAGTTATGAAAGATTCTCAAACCCACTTCGACACGATAGACTACGACAAGGAAATACCTCTCCATATGCGTTTGTATTACGCGGAAAAGAAGGTGGGGCTTATGCTTGAACGCCTTAAAGACCTCGGCTTCTACAACAAGACGGCGCGTATACTTGACGTCGGTTGCGGGACGGGAGAGCATCTAAAGGCGCTTTCGGGATATGGCTTTCAGAATGTTTACGGTTTGGATTTGTCGGGAAACCTTGTTCGCTCTGCTAGAGCCAAAAATCCCTCCATTGCAAATCAGATATTGCAAGGTGATATTCTCGCGCCGCCTTTTCCGGACAAATTTGACGTGGTATTCACGATTACCATGCTTCACCACCTTGCGTCAGTTGCAGACCAAGAGAAGGCCTTGGAAAACATGATCGGGCTTGCCAAGCCAGGCGGGATAATCTTTGTTCATGAGATGAGCATCAGAAATCCCCTCTTCTCTTTTTACTTGAAACACATATTTCGAAAAAGAATACATCTCGACACTGGCAAAGAGATTTTCATCAGGGACTCTTTCTTCTCAAATACCAAATCCGCAAAGCTTATTGACATACGGTATTTCACCTTCATCCCAGATTTCACTCCCCAAATTATCCTCCGCCCTCTAGCCGTGATTGAGAGCTGGTTGGAGCAGACACCCCTGACTGCTTGGGGCGCGCATTATCTGGTCACTTTACAGAGAAATGAAAAAAATAATTAATTTCATCAAAAACAGACGATTCTATTTTATTGGCTTATTTACCTTGATGGTTTTGGCCTCCAGTATTTTTGCCTATTACAAATACCGTGCGCTTGCTTACGAGCCTGTTGATTACACACTCTATGCGCAGTTCGCCGCCAGAATCGCAAATTTTGACGCAGAAACTGGATACTCTATGAATAGCTTCGGGCGAAACACTTTTCTCATGAAAGGAATTGAAAGCGTAGACACTATCCATCAGAGTATTCACTTTGAGCCGGTTAAGTACTTTACGGCAACTCTCTATGCCGTGACTAACTCCCCAGTCCTTATTTTCATTTTCTATTCAATTGGCTTCTTTTCTCCCGTCCTCTATGCGTTTTTTCTTTACAGAAAATCACGCAATCAGCTTCTTCTCTGGGGCATCACCGCTTATGCGCTATACCCGGCCACAATTCATACCGCCACCGCAGACCTCCGACCCCTCATACTGCTGACTCCTGTCTTAATTCTACTGATACTATCCATAATCTTTGAGCGGAGCCGTTGGGAGCAAATTATTTTTTTCAATTTATTATTTCTGATTCGCGAAGAAGCCCTTATCATAGCTGGTGCGATAATTGTTTTCGTATACTTGAGACATAAATTATTGAAGGTTGGCGGCCGTCAAGCGACAGTGTTTTTGAAAAACTATCTTTTGTGGCTTGTTGTCATGGCAACTTACTTTATGTGGACAGGATATGCCATCGACACTACCCAACTATCCTCAAATAAACTCGGAATCTTGGGAAATTATTTTCTTTTCCTCGGAGACGAACTGGTCTTCGCAATAATTATTGCAGCAATGGCGCTCCTGGGCGTTATTGTCAAGTACCGGCGGCAACTCAAATCCTTATGGCTCCACTACACTCCACAGATATCGTTCGCTGTCATCCTGATGCCTCTTGTGTTGATATTCGTACTCTCCTCGGACAAACCGCTTTCGGAAATGATCTATGGCAGGTACGAACTGTTTGCTTGGAGTATTATCCTCTCTGTACTATTTGCAATTGGAGCCAGGGGGTCAAATGAAAAAACGGGGGAAGTTGGAATAAATTTCGCTACTGAAAAAGTCTCATATCTAATAACGCTTTTTCTTATACTTTGTATTCCATTTTTTATAAACGGCCACTTGGTAGGCACGAACTCAACCTACAATACATTTCTGACATACAAAAAAGAGAAACGGGAGGCAGATTTCTTGTTCGCGCTAAGGGATAAAATTCCCTCTTCAGTTGGCATCCTCACTGATTTTAGTACGGCTCAACTTTTCTACGCCTCAAAAAATATGTATGTTTACAACCGCTTGCCGTATAGCATGGTCAAAGATATTTTTGAAGATTATTCTATAAACAAAAAAGATGAGAGATACCAGAAAATGCTTTCTAAGCTTATCCAAAAACGGGTTCAGTTAGCTGTTTCAGAAAGTTCTTACGAAGAAGAGTTTCTCGAAATCCTAAAGCGCGCTGACATGCGAGTGGAGAGTCTGGAGGGAAATGTAAAATATGAGGTTTTTGCGGTATGTAATAAAAAAGAAAGTGAGGACTGTGAACAATTAAAAAAAGAGCTTGACTACGGCAAGTAACCCTTGTTTCCAAGGAGAGCGGTGAGAAATACCGATATCCCCCTCAAATTCACGGTGGTGAGCCAAGTACCATTCATAGTTCCCGATAAGAGCTTCTTTATTTGAATACTTCGGCCGCCAGCCCAAAAGTTTCTTTGCACGATCAATTGAAACGAAACTGTCCTTAGAGGCGACTTCGTAGACCCACTTATAAAGAGGCGAGAGTTTGAAAAACTCCAAAATCCGAAGAATAAAAATAGCCATTGTCACAGGAAAGCTGACTATCCTCTTTCCAAAACCCGCGTGATCAAGAACTGCCTGGTAGTCCTCGCGCATTGTCCCAAATTCTTCCGCCCCGACATTGAAAACCGTATTGACTCGCCCACAAGGCAGAGTGGCGGCAAGAAAAATTACCTGGCAAAAATCGTAAACATCGAGGAGCTGATGGCGGTTATTACCTGATCCAAGTACAGGAAAGTTTTTGCCGTCCTTCGCCCAGTCAAAAAGAAGAGCAAAGACTCCCAAACGCTCCGGGCCGACAATTGGTTGGGGACGGAGTATGGAGACACAAAGACCTTTTTTTCTGTATTCTTCACACACTTTCTCTGCCAGAATCTTGGCTTCACCGTAAGGGCCGACGCCAGAAAGAGAGTCTTCTTCGCAGAGAGGACAGTGATCTGGAATACCATACACGGCTGTCGAAGATATATAGACAACCCTACCAACACCAACTCGTAATGTGTTCTCCAGAACGTTTCTGGTACCATCTACCTCCGTGGAAAAAATATCTTCCTTTGAGTAAAGAGGCAGAGCCGCAGCACAGTGCACAACTATCTCCACGTCTTTCATCGCTGTCTCAAGAACTTTTTTGTCTCTGACATCCCCCTTGATTATCTCAATCTTGCTTTTCTCTCGGTAATCAAACGGGATAATATCCAGCGAAACAACACCGTAACCTCTGGCAAGCAGAAATCTGATTAGATTTATCCCCAAAAAGCCCGCTCCACCGGTCACCAAAACTTTGCGCATAAGTAAATTAATAAAAAACAAAAAACAAATAGATTACCCACCCTAAGACGATGGCAAAGAGCCAGCGATCGTGGACCAGTGCCGCTTCCGGTTCTTCGGCTTTGTTAGTCGAGAAAACAAGAAAAAAATATCGGAAAATTCCTCCGACAACAAAAATGTTTGAATAAACAAGCGCCGGCTTTGGATAAGCAAGCACGGTGTACAGCGCAAATGCCACGATGCTAAGAGTAGCACTGGTAATGAGAAGCGCTGACAGGAACTGCTCGGAGTAAAAATTTAATACTTCCCGTCCCGCCGCGCTGCGGCGTTCGCTGACACGTTTGGCGATAACCAGAAAAAGCGAGAGGAAAATCGTGCAGAGAATAAGCCAGCTTGTTATACCCACTCCGACAACCTCGGCACCGATAAGAATTCTGATGAGAAAAAAGACGGGAAATACTAAGAGGTCAACGACGACAATTTTTTTAAGAAGCGCCGAATATAAAATATTCAAGACAAAATAAATAAGAAAAAGAAGGGAGAGGTCAGGAAAAAACCTTAAGACCAGAGTTATTGAGACAGCAAAAATAATGAGAGAAAAATAAACCGCATTTCTTTTTGATATCTCACCAGAAGCAACCGGTCTCTTTCCTTTACTTTTGTGGGTTCGATCGAACTCGTAATCAAGAGCATCGTTGAGAGCGTAGCCCGCAGATGCTGTGAGGGAAAACAGACCAAAAACAGCAAACAATTCCAGAAACAGGGAGGGAGAAAAAAGCATCCCAGAAAAAAAGGCGGAAGCAAAAATGAGAAGATTCTTAATCCATTGCTGTGGTCTGGCTAAAGCTAGGTAGTTCATATGTGAGAGAAAATATTGTAGTAAAAATCATCAAGCCAGTAAACAAGACGCGTAAAAAGAGAGTCTTTCTCGCTTCTCTTGCGTCGCACTTTTATAAATTTGGCACCAAGATTGCGCGAGAGCCTTCCGTCTATAATAGCCTTATCACCGATAACAACAATTGGTTTTGAAATATTCCCAAGAAAACTGACAACTTTCTCGCTTGGTTTTTGAATACCCTCTACGGTGAAAGCAAGACCGGTCTGCCGGCCAACTTTCATCCTGCGCTCAACGTTTCTGCTGTTGGAACATAAATAAACTTCGTTGGCACGCTTAAGCTCTTCTACTTTCCGCATAGCTCTTTCTGAAATATCGCTCTGGCCATCGGGAACCAACGTCCCATCAAGATCAAGAAGGACTATTGAATCTTTCAAGTCAGTAAGGTCAAGTTCTTCGAAAAATCTCATTCTTATTCACTTCTTTAAATAAACAACAAAACCAGCGGCAAAAAGAGATGGCCAGATTTTATTGAGAGGCGGCATGCCCTTATAGCACAAAAGTTTGTAGTTCTTGAAACCCAGAGATTTGAGCCACCAGAGGAGATCTTTTTTTGTCCAAAAGCGAAGATGTTCGCCGGGAAAAAGTTTCCATTGCAGAGGAAAACGACCGAAGAGAAGACGAAGACGATGGACAAAAAACCCTGTATTGGGAAATGAAAAAAAGACTCCCTTCCGCGCTTTCCTGTGCACCGCCAATAGAAGTTTCTCTGAATGGGGAATATGTTCAAGTACTTCAAAAAGCACTGCGTAGTCGCAGGCAGGGATATGATCAACAAAGCCCGGATCAGTAACATCAGCTTTGACTGTTTCAAATCCGAATTTTTTTGCGTGCTCAAGAGCAAATGAAGACACATCAATTCCAATACCTCTTAAAACAACAGTGTGATCCGAAAGATAGCGCAGAACTGACTCATAACCACACCCGATATCCACAAAGACCGCCCTCTCGCTTTGCGGGATTGTCCGGAGGATAAAATCTGCTCGAATCTTCTGCCAGTCCGAAAGAGTATCAACATCTCTTACCCTCTTGTCCTGCCAGTATTTGTCATAGTCAGTGTCAGGGAGGGAAAAGGACGGATATCTAAAAATCTGGACAAACCAGAGTTTAACTTGATAGAGCCCCGATTTCAGCGACTTAAATAATGCCATATTTTAGCGCGAGATCTCTTAACGATTTCAAAAAATCCGGCGGATGCTCACCGACTAGACGTTCACGCCGACGGGTAATTACAGCAGGACTGGTTCGAGCTATCTTCTCTAGCTGTTCGCAAGGACGCGACAACGAGAGGGGATCGGCTAATTTGTTCACAAGCATCCCTTCCCCGTAATCCATGCTGGTTTTCATTATAAAAACCGGCTTACCAAGAGCCACCATGTCATAGAGAAAGGTAGAATAGACACCGCCAACCACATCAACGTCTTCAATAATTTCAGAGACGTCGCGAACCACTTGAGCTGTAGCGCTCGTCAAACCATATGCCGCAAGCTGATCCTTCTCATCGCGATCCGGGCGAATCTTAAAAATTATCTCTACTCCCCGACATGCCCGGAATGCATCCAGAAAGGAGCGTACCTCAAACACGGTGGCGTTGGTTTCAAAAGGTATCATGACTGTTATTTTCTGCCCTCTCTTTCTCTGTCGATGGTCGGAGCCTTGATTCGCAACGCCGGTGGGCATTCCAGCAACAAAAATGGTGTCTTCAGGAAAAACAGAGCCGAGACGGTCAAGTTCGTTTTTCCAGTATTCACTCCAGACGCAGAGCGCATTCGGCGTCGCGGGCTCGCCGGGGAAACCTCGCCGAAGCCATCCTACGTGGTATTTCGAAAAGTGGCCGTGCTGAAGAGCGATTGACGGGATTTGATTCAATTGAGCCGCCACCAAAAGCTCGTTGTAATGCCTAGTATCATCAATGGTAAAAACAGCACGGGGCTTGAGCCAGCGGAGAATTCGCGACAACGCTCTGATGCGGAAGAGAGAAAGAGGAACAACTTGTTTGTATTTTTCAGCCAAATATCCTGCGAATTCAGCCTCATCTTTCCCAAAGTCGCCGGAGAGCTTTCCGACCGCGATGTCTTTCCGTCGAGGAAACAACCAGCAAGCGAGGAAAAATAGAAAATCAATGGCTTCAAGATACAGAGCGGGCCGTAGTCGGCCCCAAAAACGTTTTAGAGACTCTCTTCCGGGAACAGTGTGGAATATCTCCGCAAAAGAAACTGACTCCCCTGCTAAAAAAGCGTAGAGGCCTTGAATCCGAAAGTCGCTTTTGTAGCGGGAAGTGAGAGAGTCAACTGAAAAAATCAAGACCTTTTTACGAAAGATGGAAAACCACAGAAGAGAGAGAAAGGAGGCACAGAAAAGAAAAAGCGAAATGAAAAAACCGCTCGGTGACAACCGCAACTGCTTTGGTGTCTCTCGAGAGCCGCTAAAGCGCAGGATTTCTACGAAGAGAGAGGTTTGAAAAAAGTACCAAATATTATATCTCCCTAAGAAAAACTGATCAGAGAGAAAATTTCCGTTATATTCGGAACGATTAAAGCGATTCAAGAAATCGAGAGCGTAACGATAATCTGGTGCACCCATTGCAATTACTACCGCCGGATAACCGCGTCTTCCATGATGTCGTGAATGTGAATAATACCAACTGGCCGCCGCCCGTTCCCGACAACAAACAGGCTTGTAATCCGATATTCTTCCATCATGGCAAGTGCTCCTTCAAGAGAGTGGAATTCCCGGACGTACTTTGGAGAAATTGTCATAACATCCTTGGCTCGCGCTCTTGAGATATTTCCTTTCTTAACGAGAAACCTCCTGACGTCTCCGTCAGTGACAATACCGACAAGTCTCCATCGGGAATCAACAACTCCCACAATGCCTAGACGCTTATCGTTCATCTCTCGCAATGTTTTATCAAAGGTTGCTGTTTGGGAAACCAGAGGCAGGTCGCGCCCGGAGGTCATATGGTCTTTGACTTTTCCGAGCGTCAACCCCAGCGAGCCGCCCGGATGAAATTTAGCGAAATGCGATTTACGGAAATTTCTCGGGGAAGTAACTGCCGAGGCCAGGAGGTCACCAACAACCAGAGTGGCGGTGGTGCTGGCCATAGGAGCCAAGCCGATCGGACAACCTTCTTCTTCAATGGAAATGACAAGAACAGCATCAGAGAGCCTCGCAAGTTCGGCTTTGGCGCTTCCAACTATCGAAATCACCTTGATTAAGAACGCCTTTCGGAGATATTTGACTATTTTTATTATTTCCGGCGAACGTCCGGAGAAAGAGATTGCAATTACAACATCGCCGTCAGAAACCACTCCGGAGTCCCCGTGAAGCGCTTCAACCGGGTGGAGAAACACAGCGGGGTGGCCGAGACTGACAAAAGTCCCGGCTGTCTTCATAGCAATGTAGCCGGATTTGCCAACGCCAGTTAGAATAATTTTACCTCTTCTTGATTTTATAAGAGAGACCGCTCGGGGTAAACTCCTACGTACAAGACTTTCAAGTCCCTTCAAGGCTCTTAGTTCTTGTTTGAGCGTAAATTTAGCTCTTTCCAAAGCTTCATTCCTCATGGCTTGCTATGATATACTGAACGGTCTCAATATGCAAAAAGTTTTTATTCATACGAACAACAAGCAGAAGTTGGGTGCCATTCTCGCCAAATACGCCATTGAGAGAAACTTGCCGGCAAACTCCGATACCAAAATAGAAATTTTAAACGTTGACAATATCTCTGCCTTCAGGGAATTCGCCGGAAAAGCATATCTGCGCGCTGGTCGTCTTGTTAAATACAATCCAAATGACCTTCAGTCATTTACCCTTTCCCGTTTTATGCCGCCGGAGCTTACGAACTACAGCGGGCGGTCGGTAGTCATTGACCCTGACATCTTCGCCACCCAAGACGTAAGTCCAATTTTTGACATAGACCTTAAGGGAAACTCCGTTGCCGTCTGCCGCAAAAAAGATGCCTGGGATACGTCAGTAATGCTTATGGACTGCGCTAAATTACAAGACTGGAACATTAAAAATCTCCTTGGCAAGCTCGAGAGAAAAGAACTTGACTACAGTGACCTCATGAGCCTGCGCAATCGAAATGATGTGCTAGAAATTCCAAGAGTCTGGAACAGTCTTGATACCCTGACCCCCGAGACTAAAATGCTCCATACCACAAACCGCTTAACCCAGCCGTGGCGCACAGGACTGCCAATTGATTTCACCATAAATCCTCTGCCAAAACTACTCGGCATAATTCCTCGCGAACCAATTCACAAACTCCTTGGCAAGTACCCAACTCACTACCAACCCCACCCGGACAAAAAAATTGAACAATTCTTTTTTAACCTTGTGAAAGGTGCGCTTCAAAGTGATGAACTGTCTAGAGATTTCATTCGTGCAGAAATAAACCGGGGCGACGTCAGAGGAGATTTGCTGGAGAAAGTTGCTTAACCCAAAAGCGCGATGTAGTATGGGTGGTACCAAAGTGATAAAGGAGTATCTGGAAAAATCAATTACGGTGAAAAATGTTGCCCTAGCCGATCAAGACTTCCTTGAAAATGCAGAGAAGGCGGGCCGGCAAATTTATGACTCGCTCACAGCGGGCAAACGCATTTATATCGCAGGAAACGGCGGTAGCGCGGCAGACTCTCAACACTTTTCTGCTGAACTCTTGGGCAAATACAAATCAATGAGAAAGGCCTTTCCAGCTGTGGCGTTAACTACTGACTCCTCAATGCTCACCGCTTGGTCAAACGATGCGAGCTTTGATGTTGTCTTCTCTAGACAGCTTGAGGGCCTTGGACAAAAGGGAGATATCTTCGTCGCTATCTCAGCAGGAGGAAATTCCCCAAATATTATAGAGGCACTCAAGACGGCGAACGCTCTCGGTATGATTTCCATCTGTCTTCTAGGTAAAGGCGGCGGAAAAGCAAGAACAATGTGTGATATCCCAGTTGTTGTACCATCTGATGTTACTTCCCACATCCAAGAAGTCCACATAACACTCATTCACTTCTTTTGTGAGTTTTTTGAGGAATCAAAGTCTTGATTTTATTAATAATATTTGTAGTTGATTTACTTTCAACATACGGAATGATTACAACCTCCCCTCCATTTTTTCGTACTGTCGGTGTTTCCTTTAATCCTTCTGCCGTATAATCCCCGGACTTCGTGTGCACGTTTGGTTTTACCAATTCGAGAAAGTTCTTTGGGTCTGGTTCGGCGAAAATGGTCACATAATCCACGCACGCAAGCCCCGCCAGCATCTCAGCGCGATCCGCCTCCGGTATAACCGGGCGTAAATCAGATTTATATTGTTTGACAGAAGAGTCCGAATTCACGCCCACAATAAGGATATCGCCGAGTGCCTTGCTTACCTCTAACATCCTCTTGTGTCCAATATGCAAAATATCAAAAGCGCCGTTTGTCGTAACAATTTTTTTACCTTGTTTTTTTAAATCAGCCACAATACCTGCCAGCTCGTCTTTTGTAACAACTTTACGTTTCGTGTCCATGACCATAGTATACTATTTGCTTTTCATATAAGTAAAAGGCCACCACAAACTGCGGGGTGGCCTTGGTGGAGGATCGCTTTGCGCTCACGTACTGACGCTGTAGCCGGCTGCCTTAGCATCATCGTAAAACTGCCGGACAGTCTCGAGCGAGTAGGCGCTAAGGTCCTTACCGACAAGCGAGAGCTTTTTCAGGATATCGTTGCTTGCAGTAATGATGTGGCAACCAACCGACTCTGCCTGAAAAACGTTGAGCAACTCGCGCGGACTGGCCCAGATTAGTTCCGTCTTAGGCTTGGATTCAAGTATCTCCACTGCCTTGGCCATAAGCGGTATGGGGTCGCGCCCGGTGTCGGCAATACGACCAGCAAAGACCGAGACGATTGCCGGTATTTCCGGCGCGAGTTTGTCCGTGATTCGCTCGACTTGATCAAGCGTCAGTACCGCAGTGACGTTGAGTTGAACCCCAGCGTGCGACAGACGTTCGATGAGGGACCCACTGAACTGTCCCTTGGTGTTCGTGACTGGGACCTTGACGTAGATATTACTGCCCCACGAGGCGATCTCGCGGGCTTGTCTTTCCATCTCGGCAAAGTCATCGGCAAACACCTCGAACGAAATCGGCCGATTACCCACAACGCCGAGCGCCTCTAATGCGAACACTTTGTAATCCGCCACGCCCGCTTTGCGCATGAGAGTCGGGTTGGTGGTAAACCCCGCGATCGCAGGATTAGCCGCCATTTCTCTGATCCCAGCGAGGTCGGCGCCGTCCGCGAACAGCTTGATTTTCAATTTTTTAACGTCAGTCATATGCGCCTCTT
>SCSN01000014.1 GCA_004322205.1 Patescibacteria group bacterium | reverse complement strand
GTGTAGTATAACGGCAGTACGCGTTCACTTGCCTGCTCAAGTTTTCATCCGGGGTATGGGGTAGTGGTAGCCCGCGAGCATGGGGTGCTTGTAGTCCCGGTTCGATTCCGGGTACCCCGAAATTTGATTTCATTGTTTCAGATTTTCTTTTTTGCTAGGATAACGAACGTTGCGGGTATGGTTTAGTGGCAGAACATTTGGTTGCCAATCAACTGGCGGGAGTTCGATTCTCCCACACCCGACCAGGCAACTCTCCTCGCCCCAAGAGAAAGAAAATTTATGTTCCTTGTATTTTCTTTTTCTCATGGTAGTTTTCTCTTTAACGGTGACCACGAAGCTAATGTTAATTTGGCACGTTTCTGGATTTAAATGTCAACTAATTTTTGAAAAATAATGCACCCTGATACAGACAGAAGACCAAAGCCGCACCATTACATTTTGTTTTTTGCGGTTGTTCTCATTAGCGCAATTCTTCTGGGCGGGGGAGCGGCGCCTCACCTGACACAAGGAGCCAACACGACAATTTTCTACCCGACTGCCGGCGACGGCCGGGTGCAGTATTTAGCTTTATCGGGAAGCGGTTGTAATAGCACCCAATTTAATACGGTGCAGGGCGCCGCTTCTGGTAACAGTGTAGATTTTACTTCGGCAACCCGGCCCGGCTTGATAAGCAGCGGCTGCACCGGTGGGTTAGCTGTCCGCATCACCCGCGGATTTTTAGCTTTTGATACATCGCCCTTGCCTGATAATGCAATCATAACAGCCGCCACCATTAATGTTTTTGTTCCGAGCAAAGCGAACGACGTTGATGATGGCAACGATTTCGCCGTTGTTGTCCAAGGACGTCAGGCGTCAACAAATTCGCTTTCAAACAGCGACTACAATAAGGCCGGCAATCAAGTTACCGCCGCCACCGAATTATCGGACCGCCTCGACCTCACGGCCTTGGCGCTCAACCAATATAATACCTGGTCTCTCAACGGCACGGGCCTGGGTTTTGTTTCTCTCACCGGTGTCAGCAAATTTGCCTTGCGTGAGGGCCACGATCTCTTGAAAGCCTGGCCAAGCTACGCTCCCGACCAGTTCAACGGTTTTGCCGCAGCCATGTCTGAACAAACGGGCACAACCCAAGATCCGTATCTTGAAGTAACCTACACTCTTCCTTCGCCCGACATCACGCCGCCAACAGTAAATATCACTTCACCTACAGATGGTGCTACTGTGTCAGGTGTTATTACGGTAGATGCTTCTGCCAGCGATAACGTCGCTGTGGCGGGGGTCCAGTTCTATGTTGATGCAGCTGAGCTTGGTTTAGAGGACACCACTTCTCCTTATGAAGTTAGTTTTAACACTTTCACTGTATTAAACGGGAGCCATCTCTTGACGGCGGTAGCAAGAGATACCTCTAACAACACCACCACCTCAACCGCCGTAAATGTTACGGTGACTAATCAGCCGCAGGCCAATCTTCCGAACGTTGTTTTGATTGTAAGCGACGATCAGCGTTGGGACACTGTTTCTTATTCTTACATGCCCGTTCTTAATTCTGTACTTGGACCAGAAAGTGTTAAGTTCGGTAACGCCTTTGACACAACACCGCTTTGCTGTCCGAGCCGTTCCAGTATTTTAACCGGTCAATACACCCATAATCATGGCGTATGGGAAAACTCCGGACCAATTGGCGGAGCAGATAAGTTTAATGACTCTTCAACTATAGCAACTTGGCTTAAACAAGCCGGTTATCGTACTGGACTATATGGCAAATATATGAATGGTTATAACCTTTTGGCCCCATCCACGCCACTAGGGTGGGACGAATGGCATACTTTTTTGGACGCCGGTTATTATAATTATCAACTCGTTGAAAATGGGGTAACTAATAGTTATGGTGGCGCGTCTAGCGATTATTCAACAACAGTATTAGAAAATAAAGCAGTTAGTTTTATTAATTCTACACCACAAAACCAGTCGCTATTTTTGTACTACGCGCCGTTTACTCCTCATTCTCCAGCCACGCCAGCCCTCCAGGACATCGGCTCTTTTACCGGAATATCTCCGTGGAGACCTCTTTCCTTTAATGAAGCTAATGTGAGTGATAAACCAGCGTGGGTGAGAAATCGCGCCAAATTAACTTCTACTGAAATAGCGAAGAGCGATGCTTTGCGACAAAGTCAACTTGAATCCTTGCAATCTTTTGATCGCTCTATCGGCAATATTGTTAACGCCCTTCAATCTGCAGGAAGACTAAACAATACAATGATTATCTTTATTAGTGACAACGGACTTCTTTGGGGTGAACATCGTTTCTATAATATAAAACGCTGTCCATACGAAGAGTGCATCAGAGCTATTTTATGGGTGCGCTTGCCCGGTCAAGTTGGTAGAACAGAAAATGCTCTGGCATTAAATATTGATATCGCCCCAACCATAGCAGCATATACTGGAATTACTCCCCCCCCTCTAATAAACGGAGTCAGTTTGCTTAATATTATTAATGACCCCAACGCTTTGTGGCGCAGCGACTTTTTAGTAGAGTACAAACATACCTCTCAAGTCATACCTGATTTTAATGCTGTTCGTGACAATCAAGGTCATATCTATATTGAGTACGCAACCGGCGAGAAGGAATTTTACAACCTCAATCTTGACCCATATCAGTTGACAAACTCGATCAACGATACCACCTACACTTCAATCATAAGTGCCCTCAAGGCGCGACTGCCGGCTCTTAAAGCAGAGTAACGGTTCGTTGTTTCAGATTTTCTTTTTTGCTACGATAACTCGGGTGTTTTTGTGTTTTCTTAAGGTCGTAAGCTGAAAGAGCTAGTTGATGCGGCTATGGTTTAGTGGCAGAATACGTCCTTGCCAAGGACGGGACGCGAGTTCGATTCTCGCTAGCCGCACAAATGAAAAACAATCGGGCCTACACCCGATTGTTTTTCATTTGTATGAGTTAAGTAAAGAATCGAACAGGAGTGGGGTTGTTTTTTATTAACGAAGTATCTTGTTCGAACCCGATCATTTATGATAAACTTTATTTATATGAATAAACTAATTAAACAATGGCACACAATTCTTGATACGCCAAAACGTGACTTAGAGTGGCATAAACAAGATGTACTTGATGAGTTAGCAGAATTCAAAGAAGCCAGGGGGTTAATAAATAGATGGAGTGAATTATCAGATGTAGTTTATACCTGTACACGTGCACAGTGGTCGGGACATGAAGATATTGAATTTCCGCTCAAAAAGCAATACTTTTATATTGGGTTATTTTATATGTTTCCAAAATATACATTGAGGTGGAAGTTTTACAGAGTTCTGGGAAAAAAGTTTGATAACAATTTAAAAATATCAGAGGTTAGAAATCCTATGAAAATTGAGAAACTTGAAAAAATCGCAAAAAAATATAACTTAGACCCGATAAGATTTAAGTACGAAGCTGAAAGAATAATGAGAAGTTGGGTATTTTTAAAGTAGCATGAATATAAAAAGATATCTAACACACTTTCACCGGTATCATGACCACAATTGTAACGGTTTATTTTTCTTATAACCAATAAAAGATTGCACTGCAACCCTATTTCCGTTAGGAAAAGATTTGACAGCGTGAGGTAACAGAGTGTTTATGAGCACTAACTCTCCGGCCTTGGGTCTAATAACAGTAGGGCTAACAAGCTTTTCTCGCCAGTTAAATTTATAATTCTCTTTTTCTTTTTTTGAAAGATTTGGAAACTGATTCCAGACCTCCAACTCTCCTCCAACTGGTGGAACTTTTAAATAAATAATACCACTAAATCTACCGTCTAGATCAATTTTTGGAGGAAGAGAATCAACATGAGGGGATTCATCATCTTGAATGTCTTCGTGATTAATTACTCTACCCATACCCACAAGCATCATTTTATTTTCAAATCTCGCGATATTTGCCCCATCTTTCCATAACTCATCCAATTCTAAGCGAAGCTTATCTATGGGTGAAGGAAAAGGAGCGGAAACTTTACGAAGTTCCCGGATTCCATCTAAAGCTCTTACATAGTATTCCTTTTTAATAGGGTCATTTGATGATTTTCCATATGTTAGATTAAATGGGTATCCAATTCTTTTAACACCGTAAAATAAAACTTTTTTCTTTCCATTTACATATATCTCATGACCATAATTCCTTATCTCATGATGTTTAAGGAAATGTGTCGAGAGACGAGCACATAATTTATCGGAAACAAAATTTGGTACACGAATTACTAAAATCTTTCCGGAGATCAGTTTATCCAAAGTCTTTTGGTCTAGCTTGGTGGTAGTAACGACCATTTTGTTCATAGTAAAGTATAGTACCATGATTAATGGACAACGCACAGATCCACTCTAGTGTTAGATGAGTCTATAAAATTAATGTAGAATGAACTAATATAATCATATAGATAACAAGATGAATAATAAAAGCTACGGACCAGATAGAATGACTGGGCGAGAAAAGAAAAAGTTCTTCGGTTTTTATAAAACTCACAGAGATCGAGCTTTGGCAGGTTTTTTGAAAGATATTACCAAAATTGAAATTAATATAAAAACAATTTCAAAATATCTAATGAAACGAAAGAAAATAAACTGTTTAATCATGGGTTGTTCTCACTGGGCCAATCCAGGAGATACGATGAATTTTTTAAAAAGTTTTAACAATAGTTTATATATTAACTTAGTGGTTTTAGATGCACTCCCAAACGCACTTATTGAAATAATAAAGCACAATGTAAATTGTTTGCCCATTTTGACTCCTGCACAAAAAACACCATTTTTAGGTAATTATTTTGATATTATAATTTGTGATTGTCTCCTCACTTGTTGCAGTTTTGATCAGCACGAACCTGTAGTAAGAGAAATGGCTAGGATTATAAAGAAAAGTGGTCTAATTATACTAGGTATTGTTCATTCAAAAAAAAGAATTACTTTTAAGATGTCCGAACGACCAATTAAAAATTATTCCAGACCATTAAAAGAATATGAGAAACTCTTTAATAAACACGGTTTTAACTTTCCCAAAAAATCCTCCGTCGAAACATCTCTTCCTGGTAAATGGGCACAAATGAAGATAGAGAACTGTATTGTGCGAGTAAAATGAGAGAATTTTTCCAACCTATTATACACGGAAAATCCAAATTCAAAACGCTATAATCAGAATTGGGTAAGGCGAATCCTTGTCCCTAGAAAATTGTTTCGCCCTGTCTGCCACAGAGCGTTAAATTACCAGATATTGAATTCCGTCAGTTTCTCCCTTCAAAGGAGAAACCCGCCCGAGACCGCCACCGACATACCAAATCAAAAAGGAAGTCGCGCCAAAAAACCTAGAATGAATACGGTGGCGAGGCGAGGGCGGACACGACGGAGCGGGAACGAACGGAATCGCACACAATCTTGTGTGCGATGGGGTGGACGCTACGGCGCGACGGAATTCGTCGTGGAGCGTACCACTTCATTTCACACCACCACGCGCTCCGCGCGTGCGACATTAGATTTAACTACGAATTTTTGCTAAAATAGGTTCTAACTTGGTACAATAAAGACACAATATTGGACTTCATTGGACTTTTCGCGCCTCGGCGCATCAATCGTTATTTGAATTTCAGAAATCTTGCGGGTTCTAACATCGTCTTATTGCCCGTATGGGGAAATGGAATTTTTTCGGCAACAAAAAGCGAATCTTCTGAGAAAGAAACGGTTTTTGAGTGGTCGGGTTGAGGTTCTAACAAAAAAGGGATCTCGCCGATAAAAACCCATGTCAGCGCGCTTTTCAAAGGATTTTACCAAGGCGCGCAAGGCAGAAAATTGTTATTTTGTGACGACTATAAATAAGAATTAGAATCTGATACCATAATTTTATGGAAACAAAAGATTATCACGAGCAGGATTCGTTTGTAAGACGTATGGTAGAAACCGGCGCTGAACTAGAAGATCGACAAATTAAAGACCTGATGGATGGTAATTCTGAAAAAGACTGGGAGCTTATTATTGAATATATCAAAAGAAATCCCACTCAACGCTTAGAACAGGTGTTGCTTTGTAGAAACTTTGATTTGGTAAAACCGGAAAATTTTGACCGATATATGCAGATTAGACAGACCATTCAAGAACTGCTCTCGGAAAAAGACGGTGTAATTGATACAAACAAAAGGGAACAAGCCCAACTTTTAATTCAAAGCATTCCAAGACTTAAAACGCGAGGATAAAATACTTCACGGAGGCCCCAAAACAGGTTCTAACGTCGTCTATAAAAGTGCATAACATTAAACAACCCGCCCCCACGCTGGGGGCGGGTTGTTTATGAATGCAGCTGAAAGCTTGTTATCTTACCGCGTCCTTGAGAGCTTTGGCCGCTCGGAACTTCGGTACTCGCATTGCCGCAACCTGAATAGTTGCTCCGGTTCTCGGGTTTCGCGCCTGGCGAGCGGCTCGGGTCTTGGTTGAGAAAATGCCCAAACCTGCGATCGAACACTCACCTCCATTCTTAAGCGTGCCAACGATGGTCTCGATGACTGTTTCCACCGCTTGCTCGGCCTGAACCTTGGTGCCACCAATTTTGGCGTGCACAGCATCAACAATTCCTACTTTATTCATAATATGGCGTTCTTGATGTGCGAAGGTTAATTAATAAATTCTTCGACCGCATTCCTGAACGCAAGGAAACCTGGGGTTTCTCGTTCATACGGCTGTCGAGCCATTATATACCAGGCCAATTTTTGCGCAACCCAGAAAATGTAGTATATAGGGCATGGAATGGTGGACATAGAGCGCAGAGGTATAAAAACGCCTAAAAATGAAGATCTTTTGGCAAGTCAAAAAAGTGCTTTTACCTTGCAAATTCTATCGCTCTGGTTTCTCGGATGACACTAACCTTGATTTCACCCGGGTACTTGAGCTCGTTTTCAATCTTTGTTGCCACCTCTCGAGCAAGTTTTTTAGCCTCAAAATCAGAGATTTCGGCGGGGGTGACGAAGACCCGAATCTCCCGCCCGGCTTGGATAGCATAAGATTTCTCGACGCCCGGGAAAGCGTTGGCAATAGCCTCCAGCTCCTTGAGGCGCTTGAGGTAATTTTCGACGGTATCGCGCCGCGCCCCCGGTCGCCCTCCCGAAATAGCATCCGCCACCTGGACAATGATTGATTCAATGGTCTCGAAGGGATATTCGCCGTGGTGGGCTTGCATAGCCTTGACGATTTCCTCGTCTGCTCCAAACTTTTGGAGAATGCGGCGTCCGATCTCAACGTGAGTGCCCGCTACTTCGTGGTCAACCGCCTTGCCGATGTCGTGGAGGAGGGCGGCGGTTTTGGCAATGGTCGCATTTGCGCCGAGTTCTTCAGCAATCATTCTGGCGATGTGGGACATTTCGATGGAGTGCTGGAGGACGTTCTGGCCGTAGCTTGTGCGAAAGTAGAGCCGCCCGAGGATAGCGACAATGCGCGGGTCGAGATTGAAAACGCCGCATTCGTAGACCGCCTGTTCGCCCTGCTCCTTGATGATGGTGTTGACGTCCTGTCGAGCTTTCTCTACCGCCTCTTCGATTTTTGCCGGCTGGATTCTGCCGTCAGCGATGAGATTTTCAAGAGCGACGCGGGCGATTTGCCGGCGCACCGGATCGAAAGAGGAGAGAGTGATGGAGCCGGGAGTGTCGTCAATAATCACCTCCACTCCCGTGGCTCGCTCGAAAGCTTTGATATTGCGTCCTTCTTTGCCGATGACCTTGCCCTTGACCTCGTCGCCGGGAAGAGTGACAGCGGTGGTCATAATCTCCGATGGCACAGCGGTGGCCAGGCGCTGGATGGCGGCGGCAAGGAGTTCTTTGCCCCGCTCCTCAATTTTCTCTGCCCCCGCCAGTTCAAGTTTTTGGAGGCGCACCAAGAGATCGCCCTCGGCCTCCTTCTCGACGAGCCGCATCAACTCCTCTCTCGCTTCGTCCTTGCCGAGTCCGGCGGCGGTCTCGAGCCGCTCTTCGCGCTCTTGCGCCAATGCTTCCGCCCGCTCGCGAATAGTTTTCACTTCAGCAATTTTCGCCTTGAGTTGCTCGGATTCCTTATCAATGTCAAGTTGGCGCTTGTCGAGAAAGTCTTCCTTCTTGATTGAGCGTTCTTCCGACTTCTCTATTTTTTCTTCCCGCTCCTTGATTTCCGTCCGCGCTTCGTGGAGTAATGTGCCGGCTTTCGTCTCGGCTTCGGTGGTGATTTTCTTTGCTTCCTCTTTGGCTTCAAGCATCATCTGCTTGATGTCGAGTTCCATCGAACCTTTTTTGCCCAGCGAAATGATCCAGCGGAGGAAGTAGCCAAAAGCAATGCCGGCGGAGGCTGCGAGCGTTACCAGGAGCAACGCGATTTTTAAAGACATTATGCGAAGTAACTTCGCCTCTCTTTCTTACGAACCTAAGAGACCAACGTGATAGTCTAGGTGAAGATGCATAGGATGATATTTATTAGGTCCTTGCGGATAAGACTGAATTTCAGGAAAGAGTGGTGAAGTTGGATTTAAATGATAACACCGTTATTCTATAAAATTTTTGCGGTTTGTAAAGCGAGAGTAAGAGGTTTCTTTAGAAGCCGTTTTTGGTTTTGTGGACCTTGTCGATAATGCCATATTTGACCGCCTCTTCGGCGCCCATAAAGAAATCGCGGTCAACGTCTTTCTCGATTTTTGAGAGCGGCTGACCGGTGTTTTTGGCGAGGATTTTGTTTATGGTTTCGCGGTTTTTGATGATGCGCTTGGCGCTGATTTCGATGTCGGTGGCTTGCCCCTCCACTCCGCCATGCGGCTGGTGGATCATGATTTCGGAGTTGGGCAGGGCAAAGCGTTTACCCCTCTCTCCAGCAGAGAGAATCACCGCCGCCATCGAGGCGGCAGTACCGACACAGACAGTCGAGACCGCCGGCTTAATGTGGTTTATGGTGTCGACGACTGCCAAGCCTGCTGTCACCTGGCCGCCGGGTGAGTTGATGTATAGGTTAATATCCTTTTTGGAGTCCTCTGACTCAAGGAAGAGGAGTTGAGCGATGACAATATTGGCGACAAAATCGTCAATTGGTCCGCCGAGGAAAATGATCCGCTCCCGGAGCAGGCGCGAGTAAATGTCGTAGGCGCGCTCGCCGAATGATGATTTTTCGATTACCGTTGGAATGAGTGTCATGGTTTAAATTTTACTCGCCTATACTAGCGCAGAATTTAAAAAGACGCAAAGTTGTCGTTTGGCGCGGAGTGAGTAAGATAGGGAGATGAGACTTCACAGGTTTTTTGTTTCTAAAAGTTTGGAGGACAAGGAAGAGTTGACAATCCACGACAGCGAACTCTGGAATCAGCTCAAAAATGTTCTGCGTTTCACTATCGGTGGACAGGTTATTCTCTTCGACGGCAGCGGACAAGAATGCCTGGCGCTGATTTCGTCGTTTGCCCGCGGCGATGTTTCATTTGAAATCGCCTCACGGCGGATGAGTAGAACTATTCCTTCCCGCGAGCTCCATCTGGCTGTCGCTCTTCTCAAAAAAGACAAACTCGAGTGGGTTTTCGAGAAAGGAACCGAGCTTGGAGTCGCACGCTTTCTGCCGATTCTCGCCAGCCGCAGCGAGAAAAAAGACCTGAATCGCGAGCGACTGGATAAAATTGTAAAAGAAGCTGTCGAGCAATCCGGCAGAGCGCTTATCCCTACTGTCGAAAACACCTCCTCACTTGAAGAGGCTCTCTTGCGCGAGCTCCCGGCGCTGGCTTTTGATGCGAAGGGGGAGAGGTTTGTGGTAGAGCGAGCCCGCGCCGCTTCGCTGATTGTCGTTTTCATCGGTCCGGAGGGCGGCTGGACGGAGCGCGAGCTCTTTCTCTTCAAGAAACATAAAGTTCCTGTCCACTCGCTCGGAGCTGCGACTCTGCGAAGTGAAACAGCGGCCCTGGCCGCCGCCTCACTCTTGCTTCTTTAAGACGCACTCTCCAGAAATTCGATAACTTTGCTGTGGGTGAGCGTGACCGCGACGTAAGCGCGAACGCGCAGCGGGTCAGCCTGGGGGTGGAGGACTAAGAGTTTCTCCGTTTCCTTTTGAATGGTCTCACTCGGCGGCTGAATTTTTTCTTTTCGCGCAATCTCCGAGAGGACGAGTTCAAGCTTCGCTCGTTTCTCCGCCGACTCTCTCCATTCTCGGCGGAGATCATCCTCGTTTTTTGCAATGTGCTTGAGGTAGAGAGCTAGAGTGAGCCCTGCTCGCGCCAGATCTTCTTTGAGTTGCTCTAACATGAGAGAAAGCTCGCTTTCAACAAGGACTTCGGGGACTTCGGTTTCGGTCTGAGCCAAAATTTCTTCGAGCAGAGCGATGCGCCGCCTCTCCTTCTCCCTTTTTTCTTTTTCTCTGATGAGATTATCCTTGATCTGGGCTCGCAGGTCGGCAAGACTTGAGAAGTTTCCAAGATCTTTCGCGCCCCCGTCGGTAAGCGGCGGCAGGTTACTCTCCGCGATTGGGGGATGGTGTTGAGCGGTCGGGTTATTTTTGTGGAGTTTGGTATGTGCTTTCTCTTCTCGAATCTTCCAAATGACTTCATCAATTTCTTTTTCCGAGACCTCGGGCGTCTCCCGCGGCTCTCGCCGTCTTTCTTCTGCCAGGGTGCGGTAATCGGGCAGTGTCACGGAGGGAATAACCGCCGCACGGATGGTGAAGCCAAGAGGATTGCCCGGGGCAAGCGCCGTGATGGTGATAGCAGGAACTCCTAGAGTCTCGAGCCGCTCTCTCTCAACAATCTCCTGCCAAGCTCTCGATAGCGCCAGCCGAGCCGCTTTTTCGAAGATGGCAAGCTCTCCGAACCGCGCGACAAGAAGATTGTCCGGGGCGTGGCCCGCTCTAAAACCCGGAATCTCTGTTTGTGCTTGAAGCTCTTCGAGCACAGAGCTCTTAAAGGCGAGCACGGTCTCGGCTGCGATTGTGCCCCTGATCTCAACTTCAGAGCGGGGGAGTTTTTTGACCTCGATACTGTCGTAGTGTTTTGGCATAGGGTATTAGTCTACGGAAGCGGGCAAAAGCGAGCAACCCCTCACATGCTCGCATGTGAGGGGTTGCGGAGGTATGAATACTTTCTAGCGACTATTACTGACCGAGACCCTGGAATTCGCTTTCGATAGCGTTAAGTTCACTGCCGACTCCTTCTAGGCTGGTGGCGGTCAGGTCTGATTCAATAGATGTCACGTCGTCGGAAGTCCCTTGGGTTTGGAGCGCCTGGATGTCAGTCTGTGCTCCTTGCTCCGAAGCTCTCTCTTGGATTTTCCCGCGCTCAACTCGCTGACCCCAGAAGTAAAGTCCGCCGAGGACAATGACGAGAAGGATGACAACCACTCCAATGGCGGGTCCAATCGGCCGCTGCCCCCCCGTCGCCGGTTCGCCCATTCCTTCCATGTTGGGATTTTGATTTTGTTCTCTGTCCATATGCGTTGTTTTTATTTTAGTTTAAACTCGCGTTGTTGTCACTGGGGTGTGGTTGTCGGAGTGGAAGTTGCTCGGGGTTTGTTGAAGCCCGGCTTGAGATTATTGATTGCCTTGACCAGAGAAGCGTGCGCCGCCCTGATGCTCTCTTTGGTGCCGTTGATAAGTTGTCGGGCATTCTCAAAGGCGCTCTTAATGTTTTCAGCCTTCAGAGCTTCCTCTACCAACCCTGGAAGTTTGGAGATGTTATCTTTGGCGGTGGCAATTTTTGCTCTGGCGTCGGAGAGATGTTTCTCTGCTTCGCTGGTGTTAATTCCCTCGCTCTTCAACTTGGCAATACGCGATTCAATGCGGCCGGCAAGTTTCTCCAGCCGCTCAATTGCGGCGTTGAAACGGCGAATCATGCGGTCAACTTCGTTTCTGATTCGCTTGATGCGGTTTTCGCGCTGCTCTTTTTGCTTCTCTTCTCTCTTTTGTTTGAGTTCCTCTGTTTTTGTCCTGACCTCTTCTCGCTTTGTCCCGGTGGCTTGACGATTTTCCTCACGTTTCTTTTCTGCTGGGCAGGCAGCAAATTCACATCTTGGAGACACACGCCCAACATACGAACCGTCATGGCAGAGCTTGACGTCCGTCGTGCATATAACTCCCGCCTCGCGCTTAGCGCGCAACTCCTGCTCGCGGAGTTCTTGCGCGCGTCGCTCTGCGGCGCTCGGCGTCTGTCCCGTTCCTCCGGTTGTGCCCGTTGCTGTCCCGCTTGCTCTTTCCTCAGCAAAGACTGGCGCCACAGGACTTACCAGAAACCCGACGATGACCGCGACGGCGCACAAACGCAATATGTCTTTTTTCATACTCTCCCTTATTTACAAGTTAATAAATTAAACGATATAAAAGCAGACGTCAGATTTCTTGCTTTCTTACATTATTATAGCACAAATCCGCGGGACCGCTGTCTATAACTACGCACTTAACTTTTCCGTCTTATTTTTCCTTCTGTGCCCCGCTTGCCGTTCTTTATTGGTGGTTCATTTTCCGTGGCCTCGGGAGCGTTTGTGGTTTCTTGTTTCTGGTCTTCGGTCCCTTCTTGGTTGTCAGTCGTCGGTTGTGTGTTGTCGGTTTTCAATTCCCCTGCTTCTGTCTTTTCCGTGGTTGATTTGTCGTTAGTCGCCGGTTCTCTGTCGGTGTGTATTGTCACGCTCTCGGTGTCCGTTTCGGCCAGATTTTCGCCGCGAGCGGATTGAATGTCAATTTTCCAGCCGGTCAGTTTTGCCGCCAGGCGAACATTTTGCCCGCCTTTGCCGATGGCAAGCGACTGCTGGTCTTCGGTCACTTCAACTCTGGCCTCTCGCTTTTCTTCGTCAATCTCAACGTTAAGGACGCGGGCGGGGGAGAGAGCATCTTCAATGAATCTCTTGGGGTCGTTGGACCACTCGATGACATCAATCTTCTCGCCGCCGAGTTCGCTCATGACCGTTGAGACTCGGACTCCGCGTTGCCCGACCATGGAGCCCACCGGATCAACGTGTTCGTCTTTGGAATAGGCGGCGACTTTGCTGCGAAAGCCCGCTTCACGGGCGATGGCTTTGATTTCCACCACCCCGTTTGCAATTTCGGGCGTTTCCTGCTTGAAGAGCTCTTCAAGAAACTTTGGATGAGAGCGGGAAAGGCGCAGAAAGATGCCGCGCGGCGACTCTTCCACTCGGTAGAGATAGGCGCGCGCTCTCTCGCCGGGGCTGTAGCGCTCCCCCGGAATCTGCTCTTCGTAGGGAAGAATTCCCGTGGCGCGCCCCATGTCAACAAAAATATTCCCCCGCTCAACACGCTGGACAATGCCGGAGACAATTTCTCCCTCGCGGCTGCCGAATTCGGAGAGGACGGAAACTTTTTCCGCCTCGCGGATTTTCTGCATGATGACTTGTTTGGCGGTTTGCGAAGCGATGCGCCCAAATTCACTTTTTGGTTCAAGAGGAAAAGTGATTTCTTCATCAAGTTGCGCGTCTTTTTTTATTTTGCGCGCATCTTCAATGAGAATATGGTGCTCTGGGTTGAAAATGACTCGGCTGTCTTCAGGTTTTTCCTCTGCTCCTGCTGGCGCCGGCACTTTTTTCTCATTTTCTCCCTCTGTCGCCTGCCCTCTCTGCGCCGGTGTGGCGGACAGCTCTTTTTCTTCTTCTTCGCGCTCAAAGATTACTCGCGAGTCGTCAACCACCACTTTGACTTGGAAGAATTCCGTTTTGCCCGTATTCAAATCAAACTTGGCGCGGATGAATTGCCCCTTTTTGCCGTACTCTTTCTTGTAGGCGGTAGCCAGCGCCATCTCGATGGCCTCAATAACTTTCTCTTTTGGAATCCCGCGCTCGTCCTGCAGTTGTTCAAGCACTGAATTTATGACTTTAAGATCGAACATGAATGATTTTTAATGAGCGAAGCGAATATAAAAATCTTCACCCAGCACTTATTATTGAAGTTGCTACTGAATAGGATTATTCCGGTGAGCCTTCAATAACAAGAGCCTTAGACATAACTGCAATAAGTGCTGGGTTAGGAAAAATATACTCACTACGTTCGTTATTTTTCTCTAAAAAAACAGTTCGCCGAGAGGCGAACTACTGATATGCTTATCATACTCGCCAAACTCTTTTTGTCAAGAGAAAAAGAGTTTGCCGGGCACTTCCACGACCATCTTCTCATCAGCTGTGTGAAGGGTGGTCTTGCGACCCGAGACTATTGACTGAGCCGTAACTAGCGGCAAGAAGATGCTCTTCACGTTTCCACTTCCTTTCTTTTGCTTAGAAGGTACTGGTTTTCAAGAAACCCACAATGGTTTCTTCTAATGACTATTGTACAATGAAAGATCAAAAATATCAAGCAACAAAAAGGCCCGGGGTCGCAAACAATGCGACGCACCGGGCCCGGCCGAACGGCTGGCGGGAGTCGTTTAGTGGTAAAATTTTTGGAAAAGAAAAGTCCCTAGGCATACTCGCACTAGGGACTTCACATTTTGCAACCAACTGCGGAACCAACTACGGCAAGCGGATGACTGACTCCTGAACCAGGCCGCGCTCTCGCCGCTCACCCTGATGGGCGTTGACGAGGGAGTTTCTCACCCCCGTCTGCTTCTCCATCTCGCCGGTGCGGAGGTAGAGGTCAAGGTAACAGACCCCGCGGATGCCAAGCTTGAAGGAGGCTGGATTACGTGCGTCTGCTGCCGGGTTCATGAGCCCTACCCACTCGTTGGTATGGCCGATATTCAGGGTGTGAACGAGCTCGTGTCTTCCGCTGAGCGAGTCACTGAACCTGGTCAGAGTGGCAAAATTCACAAGCCCACGAACCAAGTTCCCCTTGCCGTCACTGTAACCGCCTCCGTTGACGGGCCCGCCCGCATTGGCGCGAATGAGAACTCCGTTCCAGTGCTCTCCCGTAGAACTGCTGTCATAGCCCATCTCGGAGAAGTTTGCCAGACGGAAGAGGTTTCTTCCCGTCTCCCGGTTGGTGATGCCGATGACGATCCGATTCAGGGAATCTATGTCGGCGGGAGTAACAGGCAGATTTGAGCGCGCCAGGTCAACGGCGACCGGAATGGGATATGAGGCCCAGGTATCGCGCAGATAGTTCCAGCCATTCGGTCTCATGATGCGCCGGAAGAAGGAGGGAGCATAGATGGTGTCCCTGCTTATCGCATAGGCCTCCCCCATACTCATGACGTATTCCTGCCCGGCGTAGTCGCCGGACTG
>SCSN01000001.1 GCA_004322205.1 Patescibacteria group bacterium | reverse complement strand
CAGGCCCCGATAGAAATTTCACATTCCTTCGAGAAACTACTTTGATAGTTATGCTTCGCTTCTAATAATATCTGCTGCATCGTTCGTCAGTTAAATTTTACACGGGGCAGGTCGCGGTCAACCCGCGCTGCAAAAGTTTACCTTGGTAAATAATTTGACCTAATCTCATGTTGTTCCTGTAAGCTCTTTGATGGCAGCGCGACCGCGGCTTCTAACGGGATTCATTACACTTAATTATAACACGCCATAACAGCAGCCTTTAGAGCGTCCCGACCTCCTCAAAGGGAATAATGCGCTGGAATGCCTTGAGAATGGCGTCCTCTTTCATGGTGAGCATTCCCTTCTCGCGGGCGGTCTTCTTGAGCTCAAGTTCACTGCCGCCTCGCAGGATAATCTGCTCGATATCTTTATCCATCTCAATCATCTCCATCACCGCGCACCGGCCGCGTGTGCCGTTGGGACAATCATTGGTGGGAGAAATCTCATAGACTTCCTTGCCAAACTTGATTTCCTTTTTGAATTTCTCCGGCAAGTCAGCAAATTGCCGCTCAATCATCATTTTGATGCTACCTTCAACCGGTAAGGGCTTGCCTGCCCCCGGGCAGAGTACTCGCGCCAGACGCTGAGCCATAGTCAGAATTAAAGTCGGGGCAATGAGGTAGGGATCAACTTCCATATCAATGAGCCGCGGAATGACTCCAATGGCATCATTGGTGTGAATGGTCGAGAGCACAAGGTGCCCTGTGAGCGCCGCCTGAATAGCAAGCTGGGCGGTTTCCTTGTCGCGAATCTCACCGACCATGATGATGTCGGGGTCCTGACGCAGGGTGGTACGCAGCCCGGTGGCGAAGCTGTAACCAATTTCGGGCCGGATTTGGGACTGGCTCATACCCTCGATGGTATACTCCACCGGATCCTCGAGCGAAAGAACATTCTTGTGCTCGCGGTCAATTTCATTGAGCATGGAGTAGAGAGTGGTTGATTTACCGGAACCGGTCGGGCCAGAAATAAGAATCAAACCGTAGGGCCGCTTAATTGCCTTTCGGATAAGGGCAAGGTTGCGATCAGTCAGGAGCAGGTCCTCGAGTGTCTTGACACCTTTGGCTTGGTCGAGAATTCTCATCACTACTTTCTCCCCGAAGTAGGCGGGGAAAGTGGAGACGCGGAAGTCAACGCGACGATCCCCGATTTTGGCGCTAAAGCGGCCGTCTTGGGGCTTGCGCTTTTCGTCGAGACGCATATTGGAGAGAATTTTGATACGCGCCACTACCGCCGAGTGAATTTTAGTCGGCAGGACGAGTGAAGTATTCATTACGCCGTCAACGCGAAAGCGCACACGGAGATTCTCCCGCATGCGTTCAATGTGAATGTCGGAGGCGTTGCCGTCGATGGCATAGCGCAAAATAGTGGCAACGATTTTGGTGACTGGCGCGTCTTCAACAATTTTTACCT
This sequence comes from Patescibacteria group bacterium, assembly GCA_004322205.1. Taxonomy (GTDB): domain Bacteria; phylum Patescibacteriota; class Minisyncoccia; order Phycocordibacterales; family Zambryskibacteraceae; genus SCSN01. The sequence continues at coordinate 6,933 of SCSN01000001.1, read as the reverse complement.
CTTCTTTACCTCCCTTGAGTTCTTTGGAGGTATCAATGGCGCTGGCTTCTACCGATGTTTCCTCTTCTTCCGGACTGGTTTCCTCGCCAGCTTCAGCCTCTTTCTCTTTTTTTCCGCCGAGCTCCGTTTCAAGTTCGGAGAGCGCCTTGGTAACCTCACCCGAAAGTCCTTTGTAGCCAGCTAGAGCTGACTCGAACTCCTGCTCTGAAATGAGATAGAGCTTGAAAGGCATTCCGATCTTCGAGGCAATGAAATTAAGAGCATCGCGCGCCTCGAGATTGTCTGGATCAACCACCCCCACCTCAAGCACCCCCTCCTTGACCGCGAGCGGCAGAAAGCGGTAGTGGGTGGCTGACTCTTCCGGAATGTATTCGAGAATTTTGGCAGGGATTTCTTTATTTTTGAGCGGATGGACAGGTATGTCCAAAAACTCGCTCTTGCTCTTCAAGATTTCTTCAGGTTCGACGCCGCGCTGGAGAAGAATTTGTTCTACTCCTACTCCCGCTTCCTCCGCGTCATTGAGGATAGCGGCAATGTCCTCACGGCGGATGATTTTCTTCTGCGCTAAGACTTCAAGAATACTCATCCCGTAATGAAAAATGACATTGCTTTGAGAGCCTGTCTGCCACTTTTATTGAACTTGTTTTGTAATCTCGACATTTTATCCAAGTGGCATAATAAATCTGCTCTTATGCCATTTTCTACTATTTTCTACTACAGGACTCATGGTATGAGCAATACCTCTAGGCCCCCGCCCGCTTGCGTCAGCTTACTTGCCGGCGGAACTTGTTTGAGAGCCGCGGCCAATAACATCAAATGGATTGATTCGGCCTTGAGCCTGCGAAACGAGAGAGACCCCAAAGTCGGCGAGATTAAGAAACGCCGGTGAGCGGAAGAGCGAGGTGTCAAATTTCACTGCCTCGAGCTCCGAGAGAAGCCCGATGAGATCCTGTCCCACAACTTGAGCCTGAATGGGGTTGCCGAGTTCATCAGTAAGAGGCTCCTCTTCCTGCTTACGGAACAAGAGAAAGTATACCGCCGTCGCCAGAATGATTAGGAGTGCGAGGAGAACAAGAAGGTTTTTGTTTTTTCCCTGAATTGCCATGTTATTTGAGCCAGTAGGTTTGGATTGCAACCTCGTATTCGTATAGATTGTTCTTCGATTTCCCGGAGTCAAAGGAAACTGATTTGACATCAACAAGCTGTAGGCTCTTTTCCAGATCTTTGAGAAAAGCGACGAGGTTCTGATAGGTGGCGGTAAACTTAAAAGTGATGGTGGTAGTCAAATAGGGCTTAGCGGTCTCCGGACTCGGCACTTCTTGAGAGATATCAACTGTCTCCTCGGTCACCCTAACGTTACTCACCGTGATCCCGTATTTGCCGGCAACCGCATCAATGTCAGTGACAAGTTTGACAGTGTTGACCGAATCGGGCACCAGCCGCTCGAGTCTGGTAATATCATCCTTCGGCAAGGCATTGAATTGGACCAAGAGCTCGTCTCGGAGCCCCCGAAGCTCTGCGGCTTTATTGAGAGCTTCATTGTACTGCCCCATTTGAGAGCGAAACTCCTTCACACTTCCCCAGCGCGGACTGACAAAGAGGAAAAAAAGAGCAAGGGCAGTGGCAATCATGAGATATGGCAGAAGTGTTCTCATAGTTGTGGCGGTCCCAGGTCTTCTGAATCAAAGACACCGGACGGAGACTCTGGCGCTGGGGAGGGGGCGGCAGGAGCCGGAGCTTGAGATTGGGTTTCAGCTGGAATTCCTTCGAAACCTCGCTCATAGAGAAGCAGGGTCGGGTCAATACGCGATTTGAAAGTGAAGACTACACTCCCCCCCTCACTTAAGTCCAGATCGGAAAAAATAGGATCTTTAATAAAAGCATTCTTCGAAAAAATGTCGGATTGCAGTGCCACTGTCTTATAGTCCCTGGCTTCGCCTTTCATTTGGACAGTGATGCCGCTCTCCCCGAGCGCCGAGTATTTGAAGGTCGTGAAACGCAAGGACTGCAAGGTGAGCGACTCGAGGAGTTTGAAGAATGAGGATACCGTCACGTGTCTTGATAGAATCTCTCCGCCCGAGACAATACGGGCGTGGGTGCGGGAGAGTGATTTGATGAGATCAGGATTGAGCTCCTGCCGCGCTGCCTCAAGCGAGGTCTGCATTCGGGCGATTTTTCCTTGGAGAAGTTTTTCGTAGCCAAAGACCACTCCCGCTAAGAGCAGGGAGAGAATGAAGAGAATGTTGCCGAAAGCGGCCAGAAAACCACCCGACAAGTGATGCTCGGCAGCCATCATCGCCTCCCCGCCGGGCTTTTTGGGAATGAACGAAGGTTGTGCTTTAAGATCCATTATTATTGAAAAGAAGTGATGGGTACAAAGATGCTCGTGTTATTATACCACGCTATCTGCGCGGCGATGATGACAATCCACAATTATTCCTCTGCCAATCCGCGGAGGGCAAGCCCAACCGCTACTGCAAACTCGGGGCCCGTATCGCGAAGAATTTGAGCAAGAAATGCCGGCGTTTCAACTTTCCCGAAGGGATTACCCGGCACTACCAGCGTTTGCAGCGCTTCTTTGGCAAGGTCTGTTATGCCGCGGAGCGCCGAGCCGCCGCCGACCAAAATCACTTGCGCCACTGCCTCTTGGTGCTTCTTTTCATAATTCAGGAGAACTTGGTTTGTTTCAGCGAAAATGTATCCCAAGCTTACGGCAATGATGTCTCGGACATTGGCTCCGCCGAGAGTCTGCGCTCCTTGGGTGCGCTTGAGAACCTCGGCCTGCGAGAGAGACATGCCGAGTGATTTAGAAATTGTTGAGGTAATATCCTGCGAACCGCGATTGACTGTATGAGAGAAGCGAACGATGCCCCGCTCGACAATATAAAGTTTGGTCGTTGCGGCGCCCATATCGAGAATCATGATTGGCTCTTTGTGATTATCGAGAACGGCGCGCAAAGAACTGAAAATCTCAATTTCGAAAAATTTCGACTGAAGTCCGGTTTTCTGAATAATTTCCTGATAGCGGCCCAAGGTCTCATTGTGAATTGCCACTAGGAGGATGTCTGTCATTTTGATGCGACTCGGATGTTCTTTCCCTCCCTCTCCTTCGGAGGAGAGAGGTTCTATCTCGTCCCTCGGAACCATTGACCAGTCAAGAGTAACTTCGCTTATGGGCACCGGAATATATTTCCGGGCTTCGAGCGGAATCATAGTAGAGAGTTGCTTATAGGAGAGCATCGGCATCTCAATAACGGACATCAGACTTGAGGCAAATGGAATAGCCACGCCGCAGAGATTGGTTGAGAGATTAACCTCTTTCTCCCGCATCAGATCGGTCAGGGCCTCGATAATTTTTTCCGTCGGCAGACTGGTAGCTTGACCGATATCTTCGCCGCCGTACGGGCCGAGAGCAAGTTCGCCGTAAGTCTCAAGCACTGCCTTGCTGCCTTTCTTTCGGAGCTGAACAACCTTTACGGCTGAAGTTCCAATATCAATGCCCAAGAAACTCCCGCTCCGTTTTCCAAAGAGATTGCCGAAGAGTGACATGGAAGAAGTTGGTGAAAACAGTATACCTCGTGAGATAAAATAAGAAAACGCAATATTATGTACTTCACTGCTTAGATGACCGCAACAAAACGTGGTGGCTGATGTGTAAATATCTCATGAGGTACAGCACAGCAAAGCCCCCGCCTGCGATACAATAAACTACATGGAGGCGCTTCGACAGTTGTATGAGATTCTCCTCGACTTTCTGTTCCCAAAATCAAAAGACGTCCTTCGTCTAGAGCAGTTCTCTGAGCGGGGGGAGCTTTTTAAGCTTCCTCTTGCGATTGGTTCACCTTCGTCTTTTATTACTCCCCTCTTTGATTACCGCGACCGGCTTGTCCGGAATCTGGTTTGGGCAATCAAATACAGAGGAAACAGAACATTGACGTGTGCGGCGGCCACACTTCTCTACGAAGCAATGGTTGAAGAACTTGGTGACCAATCGCTCTTTGAAAGCGGCGCCGTATTACTCGTGCCCGTTCCAATCTCAAGCGAGCGGCGGCGGGAGCGGGGTTTCAATCAGGCAGAATTGCTCTGTGGGAGTATAAAAGCCTGCGACACGGAAAATTTTCTCCGATACGAGAAAAACACGTTAAAGAAAGTAAGAGACACCGCGCCCCAAACCTCACTTAAGCGCAGTGCGCGGCTGAAAAATCTTTCCAAGTGTTTTGCAACAGAAAACCAAGATGAGTTAAGTGGAGCAACGGTCATTCTCATCGACGACGTGGCAACAACTGGCAGCACATTAAAGGAAGCTCGTCGGGTCCTCAAGGAATCCGGCGCGAGGAAGGTTATTGCTTTCACCATTGCGCATTAAATAAAAGTTCCTCGAGGCAAGCCCGAGGTATTATCGTGCCCCCCGCCAGCCGGCGGGTCGCACATTCGCGCGGCAAGCCGCGCGGTATTCTACCTTTGTTTCGACTTCACCCCGCCTGCCATCGTCCAAAGCCGATTTTGTTGAAAGTAAAGCCAGATGAACAATCTTTATTCTGAAATGGTTAAACTACTAAATTTGACGAGGCTTTGGCGGGCAGGTCGGATGTCTGCAAGCCGGGGACTTACGCCATCCTCACTCGTCGAAATAAAACAGTTTTGGACAGAACTCGAATCACTTCCCATCTCACCATTTCTTATTCTAATCCCACCTCACCATTTCCTATTCCAACCTAAATCTATTTTCCTATTCGAGCGAATTAGAGATATATTTTGCGATGTGACTAGCTGACCTCGAAAATCTGTACCACATCTGCAGACTTATCTGTTCTTTCTCCACTATGTCTGCGTTGTAAAGGACACCTAAATGTTTTGAAGTTGCGGTGAATGACAGTTTTATTTCATCTGCTATATCGCCGACTGTAATCTCTTTTCTTCTTCTTAATAACTTGACTATTGCCAGTCTTCGGTAATTTGCTAATGCTTTAAGCAGCCGTTCTACACTTTTTATGTTGGACTCTTTCATGTTTTTTATTTCTTTATCTTTCTCTTTTTTGCTTCTCTCAATTTTTCATTCCCCCGTTCTTGCTTTCTACTATACATCTATTTTCTAATTCGCGCGAATTAGAAAATAGAAAAATCAGAGAAAATATGCTAAAGTTTGTGTGCTTGGAGAGGTGGCTGAGTGGCCGAAAGCGGCACCTTGCTAAGGTGTTAGAGACGCAAGTCTCTCGTGGGTTCGAATCCCACCCTCTCCGCCAGAAAGGATTTCGCAAGCGAACACTGTCCGCCTCGCTTCGCTCGGCGGCTAATTTGTATGGGCTTTTTGGCGAAAAAGAAATGTTTTTATCAAACAAAATATGGTTCGAGCCGATTTGTTTTAGAAATGTTGTCATTTCTGACTTATCCCCACTCTGCACCAATTCTGCCGCGTGATTAAGGGATTTTACGAACGCACGAGCCGGTTCGAGCCAAGAGCCACTTCCGTTCCCAATTTCGCTGATTTCTTCGGAACACTCGACCTTGCGTGAGAGTAGTTTTTCTTTTTGTGCGGCGTATTCCTCGGCAGAAACTATTTCATCGAGATACGCAGAAAGCAATTTGTCCAATTTTGTGCCAATATCGGTTATCTCGTTTTTGAGATTTTGCAGAACAACGTGATTATCGCTTTTTGCTTTCTGCTCGTCCTTGTCCAATTCGCGCAAAACTTTTTCGGTGTCTTGGCTCGGCAAAGAAACTTTTTGAAGAAAACTTTTTACTTGTTCAGTTAGCAATTCCTCGCGGACATATTTTTGTGAACACATTTCGCGCTTCTTGGTACAACGATAGTAATTGTGTCCTTTTTGCAATTCGGCGGTTATCGCACAGCTACATTCTCCACAGATGAATAGTCCGCGAAATGGAAAAGCTTTCTCTGCCTTGCGTGTTTTGATATGCCCGCGAGATTTCATCACTTCTTTGCACACGTCAAAAAGTTTCTTTGTGACGATTGGCTCGTGCGTACCTTGATACGTCTCGCCCTTGAACTCAAATAGTCCGTAGTAAAACGATTTACTCAATATCCTCTGGACACAGGAAACCGCAAGAACATTGCCTTTGTAGCTGTCGAGTTTGGAATCCGCCAAAAACTGCTTGATATTTTTGAGGGTGTTGTCGCCGGTGGCGTAGAGTTCAAAACATTTTCTCACCAATACGGATTTTTCTTTATCAAGGTCTATGTTCTTTGTCCGAGAATTGTTGAGATAGCCAAGCGGCGCAAACCCCGGCCATATTCCTTTTCGCAGTTTTTGGCGGTGGCCTCGTTTGATATTCTCGCTCAAATTGTCCACATAGTATTTGCTCTGGCCAAAGGCAATGTTCAGCATAAATTTCCCTTGTGGCGTAGAATCAAACCAAAATGTCGGGAATTTCAAATCAAGGATTTTTCCTGTGTCCAGCAGATAGATAATCTTTCCGCCGTCTATGGAATTGCGAGCTAATCGGTCGGGGTGCCAAGCCAAAATTCCGCCGGCTTCTCCGGCGCAAATCCGATCCAGCATTTCTGCGAAAACTTTTCGCCCAGGTTCTTTGGCAGTTTGCGCCTCGCTTAGCGAGGCGACGATTTCAAGTTTTTCTTTGGCGGCAAATTCTTTCAATTCAGAAAGTTGGGATTCAAGAGACATCACTTGTCTTTCTTCGCTATCCGTAGATTTTCTGGTGTAGATAAAGTATTTCATAAAGATTTAGAAAAGCCCGCTTTTGGCCTTACTGAATTCAAAACGGCTTGAAATTTCCCCGAAAAACGGCTGGCGAGCCCGCGTAGCGGGCGAGCCAATGACTTCATTTCCCAACTGGCGGTGTCTGTTTGAAAATATCCGAACGGAACTGGCTGGGCTCGGCGGGCGGAATTCCCCCCACACCCTCCTTCCGCCCGCCTCGCCTTGCCTGCCCGACCGATAGGCGGGAACCGGA
>SCSN01000013.1 GCA_004322205.1 Patescibacteria group bacterium | reverse complement strand
CCGCTTCCTTTCCAAAATGCGCGCTTACTGGACTTGGTTTGCCGAGAAAACCTACAACGACCATCTGAAAATTGAAAACTTCCGCGTCTTGACCATCGCCGACACCGAAGGAAGGGCGGCCAATCTGCGGGCGACGACCAAGAGCGCGGACGCGAGGCGTAGCGGAAGCGGCTTGTTTCTCTTTGCCTGCGAAAAAGAGTATTCGCTGAAAAATCCGGCAACGATATTGTCGCCAATATGGTTGTCGGCCAAAGACGACAGCAAGCGTTCCCTTTTTGAGTAAGGTTGATAAAATAAAAGTTATGGGCACTAATTGGAAACCCGAAGATGTGGAGTTTATATTCAGAAGCTATCAAATTTTTGAGAAAAAGTTTGAGGAGTTTTTGCGCGTGCTTCCGCTTACGCCGGAAAACGAGCAAGCGTGGTCGCCGGAACTGGTAGGTTTGTTTTTAGATGTGTCCAGTTTGGTTGATTCGGTGGCTCGGCACATTGTCGGCAAGAGCGTGGCGAAGAAAACCCACGAGTTGAACATAGACGATTTTGAAAAACATCTGCTTACCAAAGAGCATATTATTGATTCCCGCGTTGCCGTGTATGTCTATCCTCTAAAGATTGTTTCTCCGTATGACGGCTACCGCGCGGCGGACGGCTGGTGGAAAGTGTATAGCAGTTTGAAACATAACCGCATTGAGCACTACACCAAAGCGAACTTGGTAAACACCCTAAACGCGCTCGCCAGCTTGTTTCTGATTTTAGTCCGGCACAAGGACGAGGAATTTACCAAAGCTCTGTTGAGATTTAATTTGATAAACGATGGCGGTTATGTTCCTGAATATGTCCACAGCGAGCGATTAAGAAACGGCTACCAGTTCTGGTATGACAGCGAGCTATTCGGCACGCACGACCTCGCGGGAAGCTTGCCGAAGGACATATCTAAAATCAATCCGGCCTTAACGAGCAGAAAATTCCAAAAGTTTTACGGGCGGTTTAATCCGTAGCCGCCGAACGAGGGACAATTTTATTGGAATAAGGTAAAATAGATAAAGATTAAGTTTTATGAAGCGGAAAGTCATTTTATCTATCGCCAAAAATACTTTTATTCTATTACTTATTTTTGGCGTTGATTTTTGGATATTGAGTCAGGGATGGTGAGCTACACATACCTATGCTCCTACCTTACCCATACAAGCCAATCCATTTTATGAGAATATAACCGCGTAATATTATGAATCCAAAAGATTATTACTATACAAACTTTCGTCAGCAGTTCGCTGATTTTATTCAAAAATCAAAAGCTCACGAACACCCAAACGAAGGAACATACATTCCTATTCAGGAATTAAATGCCGAAAACTTAAACCATATTCCGCAAGAAGAACGGATGCTTTTCTTTTGCTCACTTGCGGGCACTATTCTGATTGACCAAGTTATATACACCCATTTCAAAAACGATTATCAAAAATTCCGAGAAATGACACTCTACCCGAAAATTGAGTATGGAATATCCAATATCAACGCGAATCCGTGGGACATAGCTCAACGCGGTAGCGGCCTTACAACCTTTGAAAAGTTCGCGGAGTTTTTCGCGCAAGACCTAAAAGAATTTTTTGGAAAGAATCGTTTTGAAGCCGCCACTTGGGAAGCCGTCAAGAAAGCTATGCTGAATGATTCCGATGTTTCTCGTGGTTCTTATGGTAAAATTTTTGTAGATATTCTTAATAGAATATAATGGCCGTAAGGTCGTAACGGTCGTTAGTAATTAAGTCGTTGTTTAATAAAATCTTATATTATGGGAACTTTAATTTTTTGGATTGTCGTTATCGCCTTCGTGGGCTATATCTACCTGCGGCGGAAAAAGAAGATTCCGCCTCTTTTCAGTTTCAAGTATGCCGGAATGGGTAAGGGCGCATCGGTCATTAACGAAAACAACATCGTGGAGGAGTGGTCGCAAATCATACTCGGTATGGGCGGCAAAGGTGAGGAGCTTTTGAAGTCAGTCGCCGCCAAACTTCAGGCCCAAAACTTGCCGGATGTGGTCTTTGCCCGCAAAGAGGCGTCTTTGGGTCAGTCAAACTATACCTTGGGCGACAAGAGATACAAGTTTGTTACTATGCGCCACCAACGCTATCCCGACTACGAGATGTTTATCGGCGCGATTGACCGCGCGGGACAGCTCAAGGTGTCGTGGTATCTTACCGTCGCCTTGCCGGGCAAGATTATGGGCAAACTGCGGGCCATAAACAAAGCGGACAGAGACGCGATGCCTCGCGCGATGAGAGCGCCGCAAATGCTTTCCAAGACGCTCGGCAAAATGCTGGCCCAAAAGCTGAACGAAAAGGTAGCCGGCAAGCCCGTGCCGATTCGCGTCCGGCCGGAAGATATGACGATGGACGACAAGGAAGAACTCGGCACTTACATTACGGTCGCCCACAATGTCGTCTTGGCCGCGCTGGAAGAAATGATGAACGACCTCAAATTGGATTTCTCCAAAGTGGACAAGCACTCGCAGGGCTTCCTTAATCTTTCGTAGCTATGGAAAGCGGTTTCAAAAAAATTCTGCGGCTTGTTTTCCCCGGCAAGCCGAAAGTTTTGCCTCTTTGGGAAAACAAAAAAGGTGAACCGGCTATCCACGCGCGCACCCCCGATTCTGACGAATTGGCTTTGGGCTGGGCGGATGGCATAGACGAAAAAACCAACGGCGAAGTTACCCAACTAAAAGGCGTAAAGCAATCGCACCGCGATTCGCATTTTTATATTGTCGGAGCGACCAGAACCGGCAAAACAAAATTTTTGGAATCGCTCATTGAGCAGGACATTAAAAACGGCGCGGGCTTCGGAGTGATTGACCCGCACGGCGACCTTACGGAAGATGTAAAAGGATACTTATATGTTCTGGAAAAGAACTCGCCGGAACTACTCCAAGAGCGTGTTGTCTTGATTGACCCCACCGACAAAACCCGCACGGTCGCCTTCAACCCGCTTGAACGAACCGCCGGAGAATCCCCAGCGCGGGTGGCGAGCGAACTCACCGAGGCCTTCAAGAAAATCTGGCACGACGCTTGGGGGGCGCGAATGGAACATCTTTTGAAAAATACTTTAATTGCGCTCGTGGAAAACAACCTAACCATCGCCGAACTCCACCCCTTCCTTACAGATTCGCTGGTGCGCCGCAAAGTTTTGGAAAAAGTAAAGCATACCGGATGCCGAGAATATTTTGAGCGTTTTAATTCTTTGCGCGTGAACACGCAAGACGAGTGGATGGAATCCACCTTGAACAAAGTGGACGCTTTTTTGTTTGACGACAATCTGCGTCAAATGCTTTCCTCTCCCAAAAGCTCTTTCAACCTGCGGGAGATTATGGACGAGGGTAAAATCATCCTCGTCAAACTGGACAAGGGCCGGTTCAAAAGCAACGCCGACCTGCTTGGTTCGCTTCTCCTCGCCAAGATACAGGCGGCGGCATTTTCCCGCACCGACTTGCCGGAATCCAAACGGCAGCAGTTTTATTTATACATTGACGAGTTTCAAAACTTTGCGACCGAATCGTTCAGCACCATGCTGGCCGAAGCGGGTAAATACAAACTCGCGCTTATCCTCGCCCACCAAAACCTCGCGCAACTGCCCGCGCCCTTGCGCGCCGCTATACTTTCCAACTGCGGGCTTCAGGCATATTTCAGGGTATCGCGGGACGATTCAAACATTTTGGCAAAAGAATCGCTCGCATCAATTCACGCCACCCCGCCGGGTTGGGAAGAATACATAAAAATCCTCCAAGAGCTACACCCGCGCGTTTGTTTCGTTAAAAACAAGATTGACGGCGGGGTAATCGCCATACAGACGATGGACCAGCCGCCGCCCTACGAACTCGCGGAAACGGACGAGGACGAATTTGCGCGAGAAGTCGCGGAGTGCGAAATCGGCAAGGACTACCTGCGGGAAAGGAAAACCATAGAGGCCGAGTGTGAAGCCCGGAGGAAAAAGTTGCTGGAAGTGGAAGAACCGGAAACTTTCGCTGAACCTGCGGAAGGTTGAGAAACTGAAATAATAACCTCTCACTCAACCGAGTGGCGAAGTATGATAAATTTTGATAAAATTACAATATACTATGGCGTTAGATGTAAAATTACTCTATCTTTTTAATGACTTCGCGGGAAAATCACAGATTTTTGATACTCTCATAATTTTTCTTGCCGCATATTCGCAGTATTTTATCGTTACCGCTTTTCTTCTACTTTTGTATTTTTCGGTATACTCAAAACGAGAAAAACTCCGCATATTTTGGATAACGACCATCTCAATCATAATCGCTCGTCTCGGTATTACTGAAATCATCCGCTTCTTTTATCATCGCCCTCGTCCCTTTCTCACACTTCAAGTCAATAAACTTTTGTCCGATAGCCAGTGGTTTTATTCTGATACAGAGTGGTCATTCCCATCGGGGCACTCGGCTTTTTTCTTTGCGATGGCAACTGCTATTTACCTCTACAATAAAAAGTGGGGCACTTGGTTTTTCATCGCCGCAATTTTAATGAATATAAGTCGTGTTGTGGCTGGAGTTCATTACCCGTCTGATATTTTAGGTGGTGCGATTGTAGGCGTTGCGGTTGGCTATCTGGTTGTTTATTTCGCTGAAAAATGGAAGCTGAAAGAAATCGGCAAACTTCTATGAAAAAGAAACTGCTTTTAACATTGGCTTTTATTCTCGTCTTTGGCGGCGGTATTTGGCTCGGTTTCTATATCCGCAGTCAAACCATTAACCCTCAAGCCACCATCCCCAATGTGTTTGAGCGGATTTTAACTTTCTTTGTAAAACAAGCAGAAAAGGAAGAGGACGACTTACTATATCACGATGTCGGTCTCATTGATTTTATCGCTAACGGAAGCACCAAAACAAAAGTTGCTGTTGAGGGTGTTGTAGATAAAATTACTCACGAACCAGACGGCGACTATCATATTATCATCCGCCCGCAATATCTCCCGTTGCCAGTTCTTGTTACCGAAGCCATACCAGAGATTAAAGATTTGCCGCTTCCGAAAGAAGGAGACCATATCAAAATATGGGGAATTACCAGATTTGATGAGCCGCATAATTGGTGGGAAATCCATCCCGTTATCGGATGGGAGAAATTATAAAATGTTATGGTAGAAATTACTCAAGAAAACAATAAAGAGCTATATCAATGCGAGGAGTGCGGTTTTCATTATCAAGATAAAACGACAGCCGAAAAATGCGAGGCGTGGTGTAAAGAGCACAAAAGCTGTAATATAGAAATTACGAGCCACGCCGAAGAAAATAAACAAAAGGTCAATAATTAAATTACAAAAGTATGATACTTGCCTATATCTTCATCATTATCGGGGTATTATTTTTTCTAAAGAACGCAGGAATTGTTGCGTGGAGTTGGAGTGTGGTTTGGCCGCTATTACTCATCGGCCTTGGCGTATATGTTGCTTGGGGATGGCGGAAAGTTGTCATATGGTTACGGCAGGTGTGGGGAAAGATTTCAAAAAAACTTGAATAGTTTTTAATTTGACTTCTTTAGGGCACTTGTTGTATAAACTTAACGAGTTTCATTACCCCCGCTTCCTCTGAAAAGAGAGTGTCGCGGGCGGGACGGCTTGGGGAGAGTTTGAGCCAGTCCCGACCTTCAGGCAATCATTCCCCGATTGGTTGAGGACGGAATGGACAACGATTTAATAAGTTAGGGCACACGACAAAAGGGCGAGCAATCGCCCTTTTGTCTTTATAAGAACTACGGGAAACAAGTTTTTACTTCTTGGACGAACATCATTTAGAGGAAATAGAAGGGCTCGGCGAAACGACCTTCCGGGAAGAACGCCGCGCGTTCGGCATAAGACCGAAAGACCGCCGCCATCATGTTTATATAATCGGCAAAACCGGCACGGGTAAGTCCACGCTCTTGAAAAATATGGTCATACAGGATTTACGCTACAATCACGGCGTTGCCTTGATTGACCCGCACGGAGATTTGGTTGAGGACTTGTTGAACTTCATACCGAAGAACAGAACAAACGAAGTCGTCTATTTCAATCCGGCGGACAAAGAAAATCCAGTCGGCATAAATATCTTGGAAGCGAGAGGTGAGGACGAAAAACATCTTGTCGCCTCGTCGCTCATTTCCGTTTTCCGTCATCTTTGGAAAGATTTTTGGGGTCCGCGGCTTGAACACATTTTATACAACTGCGTTTTGGCTTTGATGGACACGCCCGGACAAACCTTGCTCGGCGTGTATCGTATGCTCGTTGATGATGCTTTTAGAAAAGTTATCGTTGCCAACATCAAAGACCCCGTTGTAAAAATGTTTTGGATTGAGGATTACGAAAACTACGACCCGCGTTTCAGAAAAGAAATAATCGCTCCGGTTCAAAACAAAGTTGGGCAACTCCTTACTTCCGCGCCGCTCCGCAACATTGTCGGGCAGACCAAAAGCTCGGTTGATTTTGGTTTTATCATGGACCAAAAGCGGATTCTTTTGGCCAATCTTTCCAAAGGCAAGATTGGCGAGGATAAATCAAACCTGCTCGGCTCGGCTATCGTAACGAAGATGTATCTGGCCGCTTTGGAACGGCAGAACATCCCCGAAGAACACCGCCGCGACTTTTATTTATACATAGACGAATTTCAGAATTTTAGCACGGACATTTTCCCGTCAATCCTCTCGGAAGCCCGTAAATACCGGCTTAATTTGAACATTGCCCACCAATACCTCTATCAGCTGCCGGAGACCATAAAACACGCCGTTTTCGGCAATGTCGGGACTGTTATCTCCTTTCGCGTCGGGAGCTATGACGCCAAAGAGCTAGCGGAGGAATTGAAGCCCGTATTTACGAGCGAGGATTTGGAGCACCTTGAAAACCATCAAATATCTTTACGATTGATGGTGGACGGGAAAATGTCGCGAGCGTTCTCCGCTATCACCCTCCCTCCCTTGCCCAAAAACGGCAACGAATCGGACAGAGAAATAATTTTGCGCGTGTCGCGGGAACGCTATACCGTCCCGCGCGACACGATTGAGGAAAAAATAAATACTTGGTTCGGAAAATAAATTTTCCTCACGCCCACCCCCACCACTTTTTCATTTCGGATTGGGATTTTTCGCGTAGCTGGCGGAGACCGAAGGGGAATTGCGCATCCAGACCCGCGTGAGAGAGGAAAGCCCCGAAGCCACGACCGAAGGGAGGGGCGGAGGGGCTACCTCATGTTCATCGGCGCGTGAGCCGACGAGCAGGGCGAGGAGGAGTATAGTCGGGGTAAAAAACGGCAGGGGGTAAAGTGAGGAAATTGCCGTAATGATGAGCGTAAATCGCCATCGCTACCCCTTCATTAAGCGATGGTCAGAACGAAGGGGTGCGCGAAGGGGTAAAGCTCTGTTCAAAATCAAGATTTTCTGCTAAAGTAAGTCCAAGCGGTGTTGTAAACACACTCCAATAACAAACAGGTATCAGTTTTAGAATTTTTTTGATGGGCTTCCTCAACGGAAGCCCATTGAATTTCCGCAACGCCGGGCGCTTCGCGCGCGTGGAGTGTCAGGTTCAATCCGAAGATTTTTTTGACGAACGATTTTTTGAGGGGTAAGGGGGTCGTTACTAAAAGTATAATGCTTGCCCCACCCTTCCCGTGCGCGCATTATGTATTTTTGCCGATTTGATAGATCGGCAACTCCCTAACTCATAATCTTATTAAGAAAGAAGTTTAATAATTTCTTTAGCTACTATATTCTTATCAAATCTTTCATCAATCCAATCTGAATATTTTACCCTCGCAAATCGCCACCCGGCCGCCTCAAGGACGCGCTGGCGTTCCTCATCGCTCTCAATGTGAATACCATACGCCTCATCAATTTCATCTTTGAAATGAGTAGGTCCATCACATTCAATAGCGATACGCTCGGCATTGTTAGTGTTGCTGATTACGAAATCAATCTTAAAACCACAGCTTTCTACTTGATTTTGTATTCTATACCCGCGTTTCAGATTGGCTCGTAAAAAGTTATAGAAATCTTCTTCAAAATATGAATCAAACGGCTTCAGGTCGGTTGAGTAGAAAGATACTTCCCCGTTTTCTTGAATGTATGTGAGATACTTCTTTAGCCAGATTCTCTCCGGCATTTCTTGGAGAGATAAGCTGGTAAAACAATGAACCTGTAATCGTGCACGGGAGAACGCAACATTAACCCTTCCCTTGTTTATATCAGCACGGATGTCGCCACCTTCACCCGTGAGCGGGACATATTTATTTTTCTGTTCAGGTGTTCTTATAACAAATGAATAAATTACAATATCTTTTTCATCGCCTTGGATACCTTCAATAATGCCAACCTTGTAGTTATCCTTTTCTTCTTTGTATTCCTCTTTCTCAAAAAGGTCGCGGATAAAAGTAGCTTGTGCGTTGAAGAAAGATAAAATCCCTATTGATTTATCCCTGTATCTCTCATCCTCACGGAGTTCCTTGAAAAGTGAGAGGATGGCCTTCGCTTCGGCAACATTAACATTGTCGGAAAATTCCTCTTTCCAGTCGGATTTTACCTCGTGAGTTACCAATACGCGGTTAGTATCTTTGTAGGTTAAGTAATGGCTATTGAGGGGAATCAACTCTTTTCCGTTTGGTTTGTAGAAATACTTATTGCTAAAGCTAATAAGTTCCATTGGTGAACGGTAATGGTAATGGAGAGTTCTATACATAAACCCTCTATTTTTAGCAATATCCAAAACCGACTGAACAGAAGAACCCGTTGCTTTAATCTGTCGCTCATCCGGTATCTGATAACGATGCGCTAACTCGTCAAAAACACGATTTGATTTGAAGATTATGGTGCTATCCCTCATCTGCTCGCTGTCGCCAACGAATAAAGCTCGGCTGGAACGATACATAACAGGCAAGGTGTAAGCAACATTACACTGGGACGCTTCATCCAAAATTACATAATCAAAGATGCCCGCCTCTAATGGAATGATACGGCTCGCGTCATCAAGTTCCATTATCCATATCGGAATAAGGTCAAGTATGGCGTTGAAGTTGTCCGCGTCTTTTCGGAGATTATCAAATGTTTTGAAGGCCTTTTTTGATTTCCCGAACGCTCTCGCAAGTTTTTGAATGATTTGTCTAACTGTTACGCCCTGCTTCCACTTCTCTACAATATTTTTATTAACGATATTTTGAATATATTGAGCAATGCGCTTCTTGCGCTCATCTTCGGAACGCTTTAAGACGGCAGATATTTTATTCGCGCTCTCTACCTCTTGGAGTTTTTGAAGCTCGGATTTAATTTCCTGAACGCGCAATATGTTACTTTTTACTTCGCCAAGTTCGTCCAATTGAGCATCGTCAATGAGCTTGTCTATTATGGCGAACTCATCATCAGAAACACCGCAGGTGCTTAATCTTGTTTGAAGGGCACTCTCGGCGTTTTCAAGGCGTTGTATATTTTCGTAGTAGTAACAATGATTGTAGAGAGTTTCAAGATGTTGCGTTGCTTCGTTGCGAGATACATTACTGGATAAAACTTTGTCTATATAATCTACAATCTCTCGCGGTAAACTATCGCGCACGCTAACGATGCGAAAATTTCTACGCAGATTATTAAACTTGCGGAAAAAGTCAGAGTGTCTATCATAGCCAGTCCTCGCCACGTCTTCTTTAATTTTATTGATTTCTTGCGAGAACTTTTTGCCGTTCAAATCCAGCCTTGAAAACAGACGGTCAAACTCCTTTCTCTCATTACTGCGCTCGTATTTTTTAATAATTTTACCCAGCGATTCTATCTCTGCTTTAGCGTTCTTTATTTCTTTCCATTCTTCTGACGAAAAACCCTTCGTGAAATTATCAAAATCAGAAATTTCAATATCGTAATCTTTAAGTTGGGTTAACTCTTGATGAAGCTGGTAGTATTTTCTCTGCGCGGCTAACGCCGAGTTAAAATTTTGTTGATAGTTCTCCTTTTGTTCAACAATTTTTTCAATGTTAGGATTGGCCATCGCCGATTCACTATACTCTACCAATCGTTTGCGAGGGTAAATTTTATATCCCAACTTTTCAATGTATGCGCCTAACGCGCTAAGCTGTGGAGCAATACCATCAGCTTCGTCCTCTTCGCCGATTTGAGCCGAGTGAGGATTTGGGAGGTAACCGTATAGATATTTTACATTGAGTTTTTTTAGTTTGTCCTTTACCACCTTTAGAGCTTGCGCTTTTTGACTGACAAAAAGCACCCGCTTTCCTGTGGCGGCAAGATGGCATAGCAAATTAGAGATTGTTTCCGATTTTCCAGTTCCGGGCGGCCCCTGAACAATGGCGGCCTTGTTTCCGGTGATTGATAAAGTAGATAGTTGATATTTGTCGTAGAGAAAAGGGAAATACAAATCCTTCTCGTGAGGAACATCGTTTTCAATGTTTAACTCGTCATCCAGCGTCCAACTGGTTAAGGCTGTTTTACTTAGTTCCTCCTCTGGCAACTGGGCAAGTTTTGCTAAATCTTCAGCGAGGAAATAATTGGCTCGCGGGCTCAACGCAATCTTTATTTCTTCAAGCGTGAACGAATCTTCATCAAAATTTGCCTCTTTTAGTCGCAATTGAGCTTTAATTTGATGCCAAACTTCTTTGAAAACTTCTAAGTCGGTGATTGGTAAAGTGAACTTCCCGTCAATCTCATACTTACCCATTTCTTCCAAGAGTTGAAAATATAAATCTTCACCGAGAATTGGCTCTAGCATGCCAATATTAACTTGGACTTCCGGGTCAACCGAAAAAATAAAATATTTACCAACCCCGCCTTTGCTAATCTCTTTTTCAATTCTTATCGGCAACGCAAAAAGCGGGTAGCGGTCAATCTTGGTTTTTATTGCTTCAGTTTCCTCTATCTCGCCATTATCAAACTCCATTTCTTCGCCATTGCTCTCAATCGGTAATTCAATTTCAAAATATCCAAAGTTAAAAACGATTTGCTTCGTGAACTGGTCATTTCTGTATTTGTTATAAATATCCTCAATCTTATTGGCTAATTCTTTCTCCTTTTCATATTGTTCCTTTTTTGTTTTGGGCACTTCTTTCGGGTCGTATAAATAAAAAGTGTCAAGATTGATTAACTCGCCAAGATTGCCATCTGTATCACCGTTCAAAAGTCCGCTCAAGCCAAAAAACTCTTTTGGTAAGTTGACAGAATACCTTTGTTGCGCGGCAACAGTGCGCGCTCTTGTGAGCTTTACATAGCCGAGACAATATTTGATGAAATTTACGAGATTCTGTTCCATGATTTTATTTAATTAAATCCTCAATCGGCACGCCGAGTGCTTTTGCGAGGCGTTCAATATTTTTCAACGCCATATTACGCACCCCGCGCTCAATACCGCTAATGTAGGTCGGGTGGACGCCTAAAATCTTCGCAAGGTCGCCCTGCGACATGCCTTTTTTAAGGCGTATCTCTCTTGCTCGTTTTCCAAATTTAGCCGATATATCAGTCATTGATTTCGCGTTATCGCTTGCCTCTATTGTATCAGATGTTGTAAGATTGTTCTATATAGAATAATATATCTATATGACTACCTACTTTCTTTACGCCCGCAAAAGCACCGATGTTGAGGACAAGCAAGTCCGGTCTATTGATGACCAGCTTGCTGTCTTGCGCGAGTTGGCGAAAGACGAAAAGTTAAACATCGCCCAAGAGTTCATTGAGCGACAATCGGCTAAGAAGCCGGGCCGTCCCGTGTTTAACGAAATGCTTAATCGCATTGAAAAAGGCGAGGCGCAGGGTATTGTCTCTTGGAAACTTGACCGCTTGGCCCGCAATCCGGTGGATAGCGGCCGTATCAGTTGGCTACTCCAACAAGGCGTTATTCAACACATTAAAACCAATGACCGAAGTTTCTACCCGACCGACAATGTTTTAATGACGAGCGTAGAGTTCGGGATGGCGAATCAGTTTATTCTTGATTTGAAAACCAACACCAAGCGCGGACTTCACGCCAAAGCCAAGCGCGGCGACTATCCGGGTCTTGCGCCTATCGGCTACATCAACGATTCCCGCATTAAGCTCGTAGCCGTAGATAAAAAGAAATCCAAAATCGTGAAGCGCGCGTTTGAACTCTACGCCGAGGGCAACTGGCGGTTGGAGGACGCGACCAACTTCCTTGCCGAGCACGGAATCAAAACCAAAGGCGGCATACCCATAAAACGCGACCAAGTTTCCTATATGCTGTCCAATCCTTTTTACATCGGCCTCTTTCGTTACGCCGGAGAACTCCACGAAGGAAACCACGAGCCGATTATTTCCAAGCAACTTTTTGACAAGACACAAGCCGCCCTGAAAGCGCGGAGCAAGCCGTCAAGAAACCCGAAGAATAGCCCGCAAGCTCTTTGCGGCGCGCTCCGGTGCGGCTCGTGCGGCATGATGATAACCGCCGAGCATAAGTTCAAGCACCAAAAAAACGGCAATATCCACGAGTATGTCTATTACAGGTGCACCAGAAAGTCCAAAACAATCCGGTGCTCCGAGCCGCCTATCCGCGAGGAAGTGCTTAACCGGCAGTTATCATCCCTTCTCAAAAAGTATGCTATGCCCGCAGATTGGGCGGCGGAGCTTCTAAAGATGTCAGAGAGGGACGAAAAGGAAGCCACCCAATCCACGACCGCCCTTGTTCAAGAGGCGCGAATTGAGATACAGGCCATTTCTCAAAAACTCCAACGCCTTCTTACGGCATATCTTGACCAAGATATTGAGCGGGAAGCATACCGCTCCGAGAGGGCAAACCTTCTCCTGCGCAAGAAGTCGCTGGAGGAGAAAACGCGTAAGTTGGAGCAAGGGGCTATCGCTTGGATTGAACCTCTGCGCGATTGGATAAAAGACGCGCAAATGCTGAACGAAATGGACGAAACGACCCCTTTACCCCTCAAAAAATCGTTCGCTCAAAAAATTTTCGGATTGAACCTGACACTCCGCGCGCGCGAAGCGCGCGGCGTTCCACAAAAACAATGGGCTTCCGTTGAGGAAGCCCATCAAAAAAATTCTAAAACTGATACCTGTTTGTTATTGGAGCCAGCGGTCGGATTTGAACCGACGACCCATCGCTTACGAAGCGATTGCTCTACCACTGAGCTACGCTGGCCTATCACAGAGCCGATGGCCAGATTTGCACTGGCGACCTTTCCCTTACCATGGGAGCGCTCTGCTACCTGAGCTACATCGGCATACCTACACCGGAGAACGGCTCTATGATAGAGAACTTCGACAGCTTTTGCAAAAGACTCTTACTCCAGTGCTTCGCAAAATACGCGAAGAAGTGTGATATGAACCTCCTGAATATGGGAAGTTATGCTAGAGGGCACCACGATAGAAACGTCCGCTAGATTTTTTGCCTTGCCACCATCCCTGTCTAACTAAGAGAGCAACAGTTGTCAGCCCGCGCGAGCGAGCAGTCTCGAGCGCCTTAATGATGTTTGCTGAATTGCCGCTTGTCGAAATACCAAGAAAAATGTTTCCCTCTGGCCAAGCGCTTCAATTTAACGCGAAAAAATCGGAAAAATCCAAGAAAGTTGTATCGTTGCGCGGGTGATGGGATTTGGTCAGGAATAAATTTTCTGCGAAAATTTTTCACGATCCTAGCTCGCCTGTCGCAGGGCGACATGGCTCCGCTTTTCAAATCCCTACGAGACTGAAGCAGTTCAGTCTCTTCATCTCGCGATAGCACAAAATCCATCCTAATAAAATCAGGATGGATTTTGGCTATGCGCGGGTGATGGGATTTGAACCCACGGTCTCGTCCGTGACAGGGACGCGCTTTAGGCCAGCTAAGCTACACCCGCAATGCCACACGACATTTTATCAAAATACGAAAAATGTCGTGTGTCGGCGGGAGGAATCGAACCTCCGACCTGGGGCTTATGAGTCCCCCGCTCTAACCAACTGAGCTACGCCGACATCGCAAACTACTATAATATGCAAACTACACGAAAACAATCCCGCTTAAACGGGATTGTTTTCGTGTTCTCTTGTTGCGGGGTCCGGATTTGCACCGGAGTCTCCAGGTTATGAGCCTGACGAGGTACTACTCCTCCACCCCGCTCCGACATGGTATTGCCGATGGAAAAACACTATACTCCTCAAAGAAAGAAAAGCAAGTGCAAAAGTTGTGTAAAACACTCAACCGGTCCAAATTCTCTGTTCTCGATCTGCGGACTAAATATAACTGAACTCTTCAAACACCACGCGGTAAAGATTTACGATCCGCTCCGCTTCTTCGCGCGTCAAAACATAATCCCCGCCCTCATGTGCAATGGTGTTGCGAACTTTATGCGCCTCCCAGGCTGCTTCAATCGACTGAAAATCACTCGGCTCGACATTCTTAAGTTTGTCAGAGAGTGTTTCGCCCGGAAACCGGGCGGTCTCAAGGAGCTCCTCGAGCATAATGTCTGCCTCCAGAATGGCCAGCCTCCAGTCGCTCTGATTGGCTGAAGCTAGGTGAGCAAGGACCCGCTCCCACTTTATATTTCGCTCTTGCCCCAACCCAAGCGGAAGTTCGGTTGACGGCACCGTTCCGTAGAAAACATTGAGTTCGCGGTTGAGGAAGGTGAGGCACCGGAGACTCCAGACAATGCCAACGACGGACGCGGCTGAAATGACAAGAGAGAAAAATTTTATCCTAGGCACCAGCCAGTCAGTAAAAAACGAGAGAATGACAGAAATTGGAGAGGTTTCTATCTGCGCTTGAGCTTTGACAAAGAAAATGATTCTCACTAAGAGAGCGCTGCCCAACAAGAGAACCAGAACGAGAAAAATCAGTGATTCGGAAAGATCGGGGGGAGATTCTGTTTTCTTTTGTTCTGCCATACTAGAGCTGCTCTCCGAGAAATTTCTTTCCGATTGAAAAGAGAATGTCCTCTCGGTGATGGGGCGCCATTATCTGGAGACCGAGTGGAAGTTTAGCGCCGCTTTCGGGTGAGAGAGAGACGCCAGAGGGAACCGAGAGTGCCGGAACGCCGGCAATGTTTGCCGGAACAGTAAACATGTCGGCAGCGTACATAGCGAGCGGGTCGGCAGTTTTTTCACCAAGAGCAAACGGCGGGGTGGGAGCGGTCGGGCTCAACAGTGCATCAACCTCGCCGAAGGCTCTTTCAAACTCTGCCGCAATGACTCTCTGAACGCTCTGGGCTCTACCGTAAAAGGCTTCGTAGTAGCCGGCGGAGAGAACATAGGTGCCGAGCATTATGCGGCGGCGAGCTTCCTGACCGAAGCCTCTGCCGCGAGTCTCGAGATAATCATCCAGAAGAATTTTTCCTTCTTTCTTAAAACCGTACTTCACGCCGTCGTAGCGCGCAAGGTTCGATGAAGCTTCCGCCGGCATGATGATGTAGTAGACAGCAAGCGAATATGGGAGGGACGGCATCTCAATTTCGCGAATCGAATATCCAAGCGAGCTGAGCCGCTTGGCCGCCGCATCAAATGAATGCAGCACGTCAGGATGAACTCCTTTCATTGTTCGCACCTCACTCGGAATGCCGAGGACTTTCGGTTCGCTCACTTTCTTTGCAGTCGGAGAGAAGGAGGTGCTGTCGAGGGAATCTACTCCTCGCATGCTTTCAAAAAGAATTTCCACATCATCAACGGTTTTTCCCAGAGGACCAATCTGATCAAGCGACGAAGCCAGAGCAATAAGACCGTAGCGAGAGACCGCTCCGTAGGTCGGCTTGAGTCCGACGCAGCCGCAAAAGCTAGCCGGCTGTCGAACAGAGCCGCCGGTGTCGGAGCCGAGTGCTCCCAGAGCAGCGCGCGCCGCAACCGCTGCCGCCGAGCCGCCCGATGAGCCTCCCGGCACCCGGTCGGGATCAAGGGGATTGCGCACCGGACCGAAGGCAGAATGTTCAGTCGAGCTTCCCATGGCAAACTCGTCCATATTGGCTCTGCCGACAAACACCGCTCCCTCCCGCTTCAACTTTCCAATAACCGTCGCATCATAAGGAGAAATGAAACCGTCCAAAATTCTTGAGCCGGCAGAGGCTCGCCTGCCCTCAATTAAAATATTATCCTTGACCGCGATCGGAATACCCGAGAGAGTCGTCGCCTCGCCACGGCGAAACTTCTCCACCGCCACCCTCGCTTGATCGAGCACGTCGGGGAAGATCTCAAGAAAGATGTTTAAGTGGCCGTTGGCCTCTTGCGCGCGCCGAAGAACGTCCTCAGCAAGCTCGAGGGGCGTAAAATCGCCCGCCTTCATTGCTTGGTGAGCCCCACGGATAGTGTACAAAGAAAGATCAGTCATGGTTCCAGACTTCCAAGAATACGCTTAACCTTAATGAAATTATTTCTTAGCTCCGGGGCTTGGGCGAGTAAACTCTCGGTAAAGAAAGCGGGCGGATGAGATTCGACGTCTTTCCGCAGAACATTTGAGAGATGTGGCGCGAGTTCCTCTTTAGTCTCAAGGGAAACTTTCTGGACTTGCGCGACGTAAGAGAGAATTGAGTCAATTTCCTGAAAAAATGTTTCTTTTTCCTCCTCTGACAAGCGCAGCCGCGCCAGGGCGGCAAGTTTATCAATATCCTCGCGTTTAATCATAAAGCCAGTCTAGCACTCTTCATCGCTCTCTTCTAGCTTTGACTCCGAACTTCAAAGCATTTTCAAAAATTCTTTCTCCGAAAGAGTCGTGACCCCAAGCTCTCGAGCTCTGGCATACTTCCCGCCCGGCTCTTGCCCTGCCACAACATAATTAGTTCTAGTGGAAACAGAGTCGGAGATTGAGCCGCCGAGAGCTTTGATTTTCTCCTCTGCCTGGCCGCGAGCCATTAGAGAGAGAGTGCCGGTCAGCACAAAGGTCTTGCCGGCAAATTTCCCTGCCGCCAGACGGCTGGCGGCGGCAATTTTGAGCTGCCGTAGAAGTCGGTCAAGTATTTTCCTGTTCTCTTCGTCTCGAAACCAGCGATAAACTGACTCCGCGGTAATCGAGCCAATGCCCGCAACCGCCTCAAGTTCCTCACCAGAAGCCTTGCGCAGTGTTTCGATGGAACGGAAATGCTCCGCCAGATCTTCTGCCGTTTCTTCTCCAACTTGTGGGATAGACAATCCCACAAGAAGGCGCGACAAGCTCGTTTTCCGAGACTTATTGATAGAAGCGAGAAGATTCTCTGCCTTCTTTTGAGCAAAACCTGGCAGATTCAAGAGATCACCTTTAGTCAGAGTAAAGATATCATCAAATGTTGAAATGAGATTGTGCTCCGTGAGAAGTTCGACAATTTTCTCACCTAACCCTTCAATATTAAGTGCTTTCTTCCCGGCAAAGTATTCGAGTTTTCTCTGCTGTTGCAGTTGAGAACCCAGAGTTACACAACGATGAGCGGCCTGCCCGGGAATGCGCTCGATCCTGCCGTCTCCCCCACAGCCGGCAACTTTCTCGGGAAAGACAAACGGTTTTTCCTTTCCACTGCGCAGCTCCTTTAGTACCGAGACAATGTCGGGAATGACGTCACCGGCTTTCTGAATAATAACTGTGTCACCCGCCCGAACGTCGAGGCGCTTGATTTCATCTTCATTGTGGAGAGTCGCCCGCGAGACAGTGGAGCCAGCAACGCGAACGGGACGCAATTTGGCAACGGGGGTAATAACCCCGGTACGCCCGACTTGAAGAATGATATTCTCAACCACCGTCGTCGCCTGCTCCGCCGGAAACTTAAATGCCACTGCAAAGCGCGGCGCTTTGGCTGTATAGCCGAGAATCTCTTGCAGTGCTCTGGAATTAACCTTGATGGCGATGCCGTCCGCCTCATATTCCTCGCTCTTGCGCTTCTTCTCCCAGTCGCGGTAGTAGGCAATAACTTCCGAGAGATTACGGCAGTGACGGTAGGTTGGATTAACGTGAAAACCCAGCTTCGAAAGGAGCTTGAGCTCCTCTATTTGAGTTTCAGGATAAGCGATTCCCGTATCCCCTAGTCCAATGAGGTCAATATCGTAGACAAAAGAGCGAAGTCGGCGCTCCGCTACAACTCTCGGATCTAGCTGCCGAAGCGAACCGGCGGCGGCGTTTCTGGTGTTGGCAAAAGAGGGCTCGCCCTTCTTTCGGCGCTCTCGGTTGATACGCTCGAGCTCGCGGCGCGGCAACCAAGCCTCACCGACCACTGTAATGTCGATAGACTGGGCGAGGCGCAAAGGAATGTCCTCAATAGTTCTAAGATTTTGGGTGATATTTTCCCCCGTCACCCCATCACCGCGAGTCGCTCCCAAAATAAAAACTCCCTTCTCATAAGTAAGAACTACTTTGAGACCGTCAATTTTGTGTTCGGCGCAGTAGTCAAGCTCGGCCCGGCGGTCAATGTCGGACTTCTCAAGAATGCGCGTAAGTCTCTCTCCCCAACTTGCAAGCTCTACTCCATCAAAGACGTTGTCAAAAGACCACTGGGAGGAGCGGTGGCGGACCTTTTCAAAACTTTCGAGTGGTTTGCCGCCGACGCGCTCGCTTGGCGAACCGTAGACCTTGAATTCCGGATAAGCTTCCTCAAGCGCAGAGAGTTCTGCAACCAGAGAATCGTAGGCCTGATCGGAGATTTCGGGGGCGTCTTCTTCGTGGTAGCGCTTACAATGGTACTCGATAAGCTGGCGGAGTTTTTTTATCCGCTGTTTTTCCTCTCGAGTGGGTTTCATATGCAAGCATCATACATAAAGAACACCGACCTGCGAAGTTTGTCAGTAGGTAACAAGAATTGCCCGTTCCACTCTCTTGGTGCTGCCTATGGTGCAGGTATTATAGCCGCGCGATTCAATCCGCGTCTGGGGAACTGAACCCTTATAGCTCTTGCCGACGGAAACTGTCAGGCAGATAGGTGAAGTCACTTGAAACGTG
Organism: Patescibacteria group bacterium; assembly: GCA_004322205.1. GTDB lineage: Bacteria > Patescibacteriota > Minisyncoccia > Phycocordibacterales > Zambryskibacteraceae > SCSN01. The sequence continues at coordinate 6,921 of SCSN01000013.1, read as the reverse complement.
GTGGTGCCGTTTCGCGGCGGGTTAGGATTCACTGTTTTAGAGAGACTGATCGTCGCACTATTGCAGGAAATGTTCGCCTGACTAGTGTTGGTGGCAAAAGCGCTCTTACCGAGATTGGTCGGGTTCTTGAGATCCCAGTAGAGAGCGCATTCTGTTCCCGAGTCGGAGGCAAAAAAGGCGGTTTGAGAATCCCGGGCGGAAACAGAGAGAGACAGCTGCTTGAGAGTAATTGTCACAACTGCAAAGCTCACCAAGAGAACCGCTCCTGTCACCGCCAGTGCCAGATAGAGCGTCACTCCCCGCTGTATGCGTTTCGAATTTCGGATTTCCACGCCTGCCGAGCAGGCAGGGAATTTTGGATTTTGTTTTCTCATTGCCAATTAAATATTGACTCCCGAAGGGTCAAAGTTTTGGAAAGCGGGCCCTTCGACCAGCTGACAGAAACCGTCAGCGCAATCTCGTTGGCGCTGATACTTTGGATCGAAACAGTGCGGCGGTAGGGAGTAGCCGCCCAAAGACTATTCTGGCCATAGAGATAAGTACCGGACAGATCTTGCGTGACATTGGGGCATGACCCGCTACAGGTAGTGAAGGCCGCCGGTGAAGCGAGTGTAGTATCAACGGTACAAGTTTTTGTGAAATAACAGGGGTCAGTTGAGAGTGCGGCAAAACCATTGAGCCAGTTGGTGCCGTTTATGATATTTGTGTCTCTGACGTTGCGAAGGTATTCAATCGTCTCCTGCGCCAAAAAGAACGCTGCCACTTGTTGCTTTGAAAAAATTGCATTGGAGAGAGCGCTCTGGACTGCCGTGAAGGCGGCGGTAACAGAAAGAATTAAAATAACGATAGCGATTAAACTCTCCAAAATGGTGAAGCCTCCAGCGCTTTTCATATCTCGTTTTTCGTTTTGTGTTAAGTTCATACTCATGAATCGAGCTCACGCTGCGAAACAGTAGTCTGAAGAATAAAACTTGATTGAGCGGAAGGTTTATTTCCCCCATAACCACGAATCATAATGAGTACCCTCGGCTGGGCGCCGTCGGAGACTTGATAGCCAAGGATATAAAATTTGAGGTTCTGAACAGTAATCTCCGGAGCGGTTACTGCCAAATACGTAGACCCGCCATTTGTTGATTTCTCAATCTTATTGTTGTTCAGCCGATAGATAATTGACGCTCCGGCGCTCGAGGTAAGGGAAATTTGGCTGTCTCCATTGGAACAGAGAGCAATTGAACAGCCGTAATTTTTCCCGAATTTTATTTCCCGCGCCATCACTTCGAGCGCAAAATTAAGGTTTGTCATCACGTCCTTGATTGCCCGAGATTTCCTGCCGGCATTGAGAACGCTTATCACTGCCCCGAGACTGATTGTCATAATGACTAAGAAAAGAGAAACAGCCACCAGAAGCTCAACTAGAGTAAATCCTTGTTTATGTCTCGAAACTTTTTTTCTAGCAACTTCCTCTTTCATAGTTACTGGACTGAAATTTGACCACTGGTGTAGATGAAAATGCTTTTCTGATTGCCTTTAGGCGACTGAACATATACTCTTGCTCCTTTGTGGTTAGGAAACGAAATGACGTTACCGGAAGAATTCCTAAAGACAAATCTAGCTGACGGGTCAGGACGTAAAAAAGTAACGTCAAATCTCCCAACGGTCGGCGTACATTGGTTAGTATTGGTGCTGTCAATCGCGCAAATTTTACTAATAATGTTGCTGCGGGTAAGCATGTTTATTTTAAGGCACTCGGTAGCACCTCCAACTGCACAAGTTGACCAAGCTGACGTGTTGTAGGAACCATTTACGTTGCCTCTATCAATAAAATAAATATATGACTTTGGTCCAAGTGTGCCAGCAGCACTATTTAAATTGAAAACCACTCCATAGGCGAAGGTAAATTCATTGCTGCTGGGCTGATACTCCTTAACGCTCACTCCCGAAACTTGAGCCTCACGGATATCGAGGGCAATTTCGTTGGCGGTGTTTGTCAAAGCGATTTTGTCGCTGAAATCACTTTGGTTGTAGAGAACCACAGCCAGAATAAGGCCGATAATAGCAAGCGAAACAAGGACTTCGACAAGGGAAAAGCCGCCAAACCGAGGGGATTTTCCGCCATACTGCTTAATTATGAGAGGGGGGAAAACCATGAAAGGGGCGAATAAAAATACGAGAGCAAGGTGCCGGCGACGAGGAAGGGAGCGAAAGGAACCTCGCTTTTCATTGTAACGGGTTTTCCTGTCAGTCTCAATTGACTTTTCCCCCGCCGCGGCAAAAATTTGTCAGTCAAAAGCAAAGCGAGACTCACCGCCGCCCCAATCCAGAAAGAGAGAAGAAAAGCAGAGAGTGATTTTTGCCAACCGAGAAAAAAACCAATGCCGAGAGCTAAAAAGGCATCACCCAATCCCATCCAGCGACCCCGTGAGATGAACCAGAGAAGAAAAAAGAAAGTAAAGAGGACCACTCCTCCAAGAAGATCAGATAGTGACGGACGAATGGGGTGGTGAGGAAAAATTAAAAAGAAGATGTTCCAGACAAGAGTGGCGACGATGAGGAGAGAGGAGAAGAGAGGAGGAATGATTTTGTGGCGGATATCATAGAGAGTAATGAGAACAAGAAGAGACATAACGAACCAAACATAGGCAAGGGATAAGGAAAAGAGAGCTGGCGGCGGAAACTGACTTCGGGTGGCAAGAAAGGTGAAAAGAAAAAGAAGCCCAGTTGCTGTCTCTGCCAGGAGATACTGCCGAGAGATTTTTGATTTGCATTCCGAGCATCTGCCGCCGACTAAGAAAAACCCTAGAACGGGAACAAGTTCCCAGAAAGAGAGCCCCTTGCCGCAGGAAGGACAGAATGAGCGGCCGAGGATTGACCGCCCGCTGCCGTAGCGAAAAGCGACAACATTAAGAAAGCTTCCAACCGCAGAACCCAAAAGAAAAACAAAAAAAGCAATGAGAAAGAAAAGAGTTTTGTCAGAAACCATGCTTCTTCATTATACACAAACCCCCCACATACATGTGGGGGGTTGCATCTGTCTCCCTACCTGCTCCGACAAAATTACTGGCAGGCGGCAACGTTTGAAGTCAAGGTTGCTGCGCCAGTAGTTGCTATTCCTGTGTAATCAACACACCAAGATACTGTGGGGGTGCTCTTCAGTGGCACAGAGACCGCCCAGCTGGAAGCGGCACTGCCAGCACCCAACACACCGTCATCAGAATAGCAGGTGGCTGTTGAACCGCTTTTCGTTGCTGCGTCAGCAACGGCGTTGGCAACAGTCTGATCGACAACAAAGAGGCTGCCTGCGTCAGTACAGCTGCTGGCGTCAGCGGCGTAGTCTGAATTACTATCGTAGTAAATCTCCGCCTGCGGCCTGACTTGCCCCAAGTCCGCCTTAATAGCGGCGTCAGCGCCCTTTGCTCGGGCCGTGTTCAAGCTTGCCAAAACCACCGACGAGAGAATTCCGATGATGGCAATGACCACCAGAAGCTCAATTAAGGTGAAACCTTTTCTTATTTTCATTTTGTTAAATTATGACCTTTATATTATAACGGAATTACCGCTCCCCTCATTATACATATTCTTCCTGCAAGCAAAAGCAGTTAATCAACAGGTCTAGATCAAATAACCCCCCAGATGCATCTGGGGGGTTATTTGATTGCAATGCAATTTACGGACAGATAGCTCCAGAGGTGGGAAAATTGGGTTCGCCCTTGGATTGGCCGCTTGAGTCAACACACCAAAAGTTATTCGAACCTTCAGCAACCTTCAAGCCAACAGTTGCAGACCAATTAGCCGCTGTCGCCCAGCAGTAGGTGGCCGCCGGATTGCCAGCTGCAGCTCGCGCTGCATTTACCGCTTTCTGAACAGTACTGTCATTGAAGACTTGTGTCGCTGGAGTCGCAACCGTGACGGAATGACAAGCTGTTGTAAAAGCTTGGGCGCCGTAGCTACCACCCAGGTCATCATAGACAATCTCCGCCTGCGAGCGGATGGCTTGCAGGTTTGACTTCACCGCTGCGTTCCCTCCTTTGCCTCGAGCAGTATTCAGGCTCGCCAGCACAACCGACGAGAGAATTCCGATGATGGCAATGACCACCAGAAGCTCAATTAAGGTGAAACCTTTTTGTAATCTACTCATAATCTTATTTGTAATTTCTAATCCCGCCCCATGACTCCAGAGACGGCCGTTTTTCAACGAATACTTATATTATAGTTCAAAATGAAGGGAAGGGACACAACCCTGTGGACAACCCTCACACCAGTTCGCTATAGGCGGATGCTCTTAGTTGTCTGCTTTTCCAGGGTACTCTTGTATTTCCCCATAACTTTAGGTTGGTGGAAACTACGCCGCGGTGGAGGCAATGTTATAGATAGGCAGAAGAACAGAAGCAAGAAGAAGCCCCACTCCCAAGCCTAAAAGCACAATCATCACCGGTTCAATGAGGGAAACAAGGGTGTCAACGGCATTCATCACCTCCCGTTGGTAGAACTTGGCGAGTGTTTTTAAGATATTCCCTAATTCCCCCGTCTCCTCTCCTACCTTAACCATCTGCACCATGATGCCGGGTATCTCGGCATACTGCGAAAGAGAAGTGGAGAGAGGACTCCCGCCTTTAACTGCGACGAGAGTTTCGTTCAGGACCTGACGGTAAACCTCGCTTCCCACCACCGCGCCGGTAATCTCAATGGCGCGCAGCATGGGAATGCCCGAGACCACCATAGTGTGCATGTTGTCAGCAATCATGGAAAGATAAAGCTTGCGGTAAAGATCGCCGATATAAGGGAGATTGAGTTTGAAGCTGTCGAGAGAAAATTTACCCTGCGGCGTCCGCGCATAACGAATGAACAGTACTGCGCCGATAACCACTGCCGCCGCCAGAAAAATTCCGTAATTAACAAAGAAATCACTTATGCCAATGACAATCTTGGTGTATATTGGGAGTTCCTGCCCGGAGTCTTTTAGGATAGCTGCAATTTTGGGAACGATGGTGGTGAACATGAGCACCATCACGCCGATAAAGACGGTAATGACAAAGGCCGGATAAATGAGAGCATTGCGCGCCTTGGAGACAACTTCATAATTCCTGTCCAAGTAGTCGGCCAGGAAACCGAAAGTGTCGTTGAGTTTCCCGGTTTCTTCTCCCGCCTTGACCATATTGACGTAAAACTCCGAAAAAATAGCCGGGTGCTTTGAGAGAGCGTTAGAGATCGAACTCCCCCCCTGAAGATCATCGGCAACCTCGGTCAGGCTTCGGCGCAGAGTCTGATTTTCTGTCTCTGCTGCCATGAGCTTAAAAATCCGCAAAGCAGAAACTTGAGCGTCAAAGAGAGTGGAGAGCTGGCGGGAGAGAATAACAATGTCTCTCATCGAGGCCCGCCGCCGGAAAATTCGAAGTTTAGACTCCGCTTCGGCCGGAGCAATTGAAGAGAGAATTAGCCCGCGTTTCTGAACCGAGCTAATGGCAACGTCAATATTGACTGCCTCGACGCTGCCCTCTTTCTCCTCTCCTTTCGTGTCAAGCGCTTTGTAGGTGAATAACATAGCTGATCTTTAACGAGTGAAGCAAATATTAAAATCGCCATCCAGCACTTACTTTTCCGGTCGAAAGAAGCGATTTTGTGTCTTGCAGACAAAAAATCATTTTCAATTCTCGCACGTAATCTAAACTAACCTTTTTGTAAATCATTGTCCTGAAAAGTTAGTGGGGGGTTGTGAAAAATATAGTCGCGGAACTCCTTATTTTTCTACAACATCTTCTCCAGAATCTTCGGGTTAGTGGAAAACATGTAAGCACTCTCAACAGTAATCTCTCCGCGCTGAACAAGAGAAGCAAGCGAACGGTTGAGTTCAACCATACCCTCGCCAGAACTCGTCTCAATAACAGTATTGATTTCATGCGTTCGGCGCTCGCGTATCAAATTCGCAACAGCGGTGTTGTTGATTAGAAGCTCATATGCCGGAATGAGTCCCCCGGAGATGCGGGGGATGAGACGCTGGGAGAAAACTCCAGCCAAAGCACCGGCCAGTTGGATTCTAATCTGCGCCTGCTGGTCGGCGGGAAATGAATCAACAATGCGGTCAATGGTTTGAGCGGCGGTGTTGGTATGGAGCGTCGAGAACACCAGATGTCCGGTTTCAGCGGCAGTCACCGCTGTGGCAATGGTCTCCGGATCACGCATTTCCCCCACCATCAGCACATCAACGTCCTCACGAAAGACACTCTTGAGGGCGCGGTGAAAATCCATAGTGTCAATTTTTACTTCTCGCTGGTCAATGATTGATTTTTTCGGCTCAAAGATGTATTCGATTGGATCCTCAATAGTAACCACATGCTCCAAGCGAGCTTGGTTAATCATCTCAATGAGGGTGGCAAGAGTTGTGCTTTTGCCGTGGCCGACCGGACCGACACAGAGAAAGAATCCCTGCTGACGTTTGGCGAAACTACCGAGAATGTCAGGAAGATTGAGTTCCTCAAGAGTGCGAATTTGCCGTGGAATGAGGCGCAGCGCCACCGCCATTTTGCCTAGGCGATAAAAAGCATTGCCACGGAATCGAGCAACGTCGCGGTAATTGTAGCCGAAATCGACTTCCTTGTTCTCAAGAAACTCTTTCTTGTTTGCCGCTGAAAGCAACACAGAAAGAACGCCCTCCATATCAGAGCGGGTGAGCGGCTGCCACTTGATCAAGGGAATGAGAAAGCCAGCGACGCGAATTACTGGATGTCGCCCCTCGGAGAGATGGAGGTCAGACCCGCCCTCCTTGGCTACAGTCTCTAATAGCTCGTCGAGTAATTTTGAGTGATCCATCCCGTTTAGAGGCAGGCCCCGATAGAAATTTCACATTCCTTCGAGAAACTACTTTGATAGTTATGCTTCGCTTCTAATAATATCTGCTGCATCGTTCGTCAGTTAAATTTTACACGG